>CAZRCT010000039.1:0-34419 GCA_964598655.1 uncultured Gemmatimonadaceae bacterium | reverse complement strand
CGCCGAGGTTGCCGAAGACCATCGTCACGATGTTGACGGCGGTGCCCATCGAGTCCGGCAGGTCGTGGAGCTTGCGGTAGTCGATGGCGCGGCGGGTGTTCCAGCTCTCGAACACGGCGGCGATGGCGCCCCAGAGCTGCTCCATGGGGTCGTCGGGGAAGGCCTTGCCGCTCGCCTTCTCGGCGTGCGCCTTGAACTGCTTGACCAGCGCCTGGAACTCGGCCGTGGGCAGGTCGATGTCCCGCTCCACCTTGGCCTTGTGCTTGGCCGCCTCGAGCATCTTCTCGAAGGGGCCCTTCTCGAGGTCGAGCACCACGGCGCTGTACATCTGCACGAAGCGCCGGTAGCTGTCCCAGGCAAACTGCTCGTTGCCGCTCTCCTTGGCGAGGCCGGCGACGGTGCGGTCGTTGAGGCCCAGGTTCAGGATGGTTTCCATCATGCCCGGCATGGACACCGGGGCGCCGGAGCGCACCGACACGAGCAGCGGCCGCTCACTGCCGCCGAAGTGCCGGTTGGTGGCCGCCTCGAGGCGCTGCAGGCTCGTCTCCACCTGGCTGCGCAGCCAGGGCGGGAACTGCTGGGTCTCGAGGTAGGTGATGCAGAGGGACGCGGCGATGGTGAAGCCGGGCGGGACCGGGATGCCGAGGTTGGTCATTTCCGCGAGCCCGGCGCCCTTGCCGCCGAGGACGTCCTTCATGGTCGCGGTGCCGTCGGCCCGTCCCTGGCCGAAGAAGTAGACGCTGGGTTGCGAGTACGTGCCGCTCATGCGTGCGTGGGGATGGAGGGACTCACGTGGCGCAGGGTCACCGGGTCGGGCGCGATCGCCGTCGGGTACTGCCCGGAGAAGCAGGCGTGGCACCATTCCTTGTTGGGATTGGCGGCCTGGATCATCCGGTCCAGCTCGAGATACCCGAGGGAATCCACGCCCAGGTACTCGCGGATCTCCTCGATGCTGTGGTTGGCCCCGATGAGCTCGGCGCGGGTCGGGGTGTCGATCCCGTAGAGGCAGGGGCCGGTCACCGGCGGGGAGCCGAGGCGCAGGTGCACCTCGCGCGCGCCGGCGGCGCGGATCATCTGCACCAGGCCCTTGCTGGTGGTGCCGCGGACCAGGCTGTCGTCCACCATCACCACCGACTTGCCCTCGATGACGCCGCGGACGGGGTTGAACTTGATCTTGACCTTGGCCACCCGAAGCGCCTGGGTGGGATTGATGAAGGTGCGGCCCACGTAGTGGTTGCGGATGAGCCCGTTCTCGAGCTTCACGCCCGAGACCTCGGCGTAGCCGAGCGCCATGGCGTTGGAGCTGTCGGGCACGCTGAACACCACGTCGGCGCCGGGCACCGGCGCCTGGCGGGCCAGCTGGCGGCCCAGCTCGCGGCGGGCGCGGTCCACCGACTCGCCGAAGACCCGGCTGTCGGGCCGGGCAAAGTACACCAGCTCGAAGATGCAGCGGCTGACGGGGCGGGGCTTGAGCGGCGCCAGCTCGGTGATCTGGCCGTCCTCCACCTTCAGGAACTGGCCGGGCATGAGCTCGCACATCATCTGGGCGCCCACCAGGTCCAGGGCGCAGGTCTCGCTGGCGATGATCACGCCCTGGCCCAGCCGGCCCAGCACCAGGGGGCGGAAGCCGCGCGGGTCCACCACCGCGTAGATGGTGCGGCCCACGGCCAGCAGCAGGGTGAAGGCGCCCTCGCACTGCTCCAGCGCGTCGCGGATCTGCTCCTCGGCGGTGGCCTTCCGGCTCCGCGCGATCAGGTGCAGGATGACTTCGGTGTCGCTGGTGGTGGTGAAGATGGAGCCGCCCTCCACCAGCGCCCGCCGCAGTTCGACGGCGTTGGTGAGGTTCCCGTTGTGGGCCAGGGAGAGCGGGCCCTTCCGGTAATCAATGAGGAGCGGCTGCGCGTTGGCGAGGACCGAGCTGCCGGCCGTCGAGTAGCGGGTGTGGCCGATGGCGGTGTCGCCGTCGAGCTTCGCGAGCTTGCCCTCGTCGAAGTTCTCCGACACCAGCCCCATCCCGCGGTGGGCGCGCGCCTTGCCGTCCTGGTCCACGGCCACGATGCCCGCGCTCTCCTGGCCGCGGTGCTGGAGAGCATACAGGCCGAGATAGGCCAGGCGCGCCGCATCCGGGACGCCCGAGACGCCGAAGACTCCGCACATCGATGAATCCCCCCCAGTACGTTGGACTGGCCCCAACGACCTCCCGAACCCCGCGGCCGGTGGGCCGCGGCTACACGGCCGCCCGGTTCTCGGCGACGTGACTCATGCGGCGCGGGATCGCGCTGAAGTACGTTGACCGCAGCGCCGGCACCGGCCACCGATAGGCGCCGTTGGCCGTCTTCACCGCAAACTCCCCATCCACCGCGCCCACCGTGCCGATGGTGGCGAGCGGCACGCCGTGCTCCCTGGCGAGCGCCGCCACGGCGGCGGCGTTGCCGGGCGCCGCGCTCAGCACCACGCGGCCGTGGCCCTCGGCGAAGAGCAGGGCGGCATCATCGCCGCCGCCGAGCGCCGTGAGGTCGAGGGTGGCGCCGAGGCCGTGCACCGCATACGGGCCGCCGATGGCGGCTTCGGCCGCGGCCACGAGGAGGCCGCCGCCGGCGCAGTCGTGCGCCGAGCGGAAGAGGCCCGCCTTGGCGCCGGCCACCAGGAACTTCTGCAGCCGAAGCTCCTGGTCCAGGTCCACCGTGGGCTGCTCGCCGCCCACGAAATCCAGCACGAAGGCCCAGTACGCCGAGCCGCCGAGGCGGCGGTCGCCGGTGGGGCCGGCGAGGAGCACCACGTCGCCGGACTGCGCGAAGTGGCTCGGCGTGCGCGAGGCCAGCTGCTCGAGCAGGCCCACCATGCCCACCGTCGGCGTCGGGTCCACGGCGCCGGTGGGGCTCTCGTTGTACAGCGAGACGTTGCCGCCCGTCACCGGGGTGTTGAAGGCGCGGCAGGCGTCCGCGATGCCGCGACAGGCCTCCTTGAACTGGAAGAAGACCTCGGGGCGCTCGGGGTTCCCGAAGTTGAGGCAGTCGGTGATGCCGAGGGGTAGGGCGCCGGTGCAGGCGATGTTCCGGGCCGCTTCCGCGACCGTGGCCTTGCCGCCCTCATAGGGATCGAGGGCGAGCAGGCGACTGTTGCAGTCCACGGTGACCGCGATGCCGAACTCCGTCCCCGGCACCTTGAGCACCCCGGCGTCGCCGCCCGGGCCGATGAGCGTGTTGGCCTGCACCGTGGAATCGTACTGCTCGAAGACCCAGCGCTTGGAGGCGATGCTCGGGTGGTCGAGCAGGGTCACGAGGTCCTTCTCGATGGCGGCCTTGTGGGCCGGGGCCGGCGCCTTCCGGAGGGCGATGACCTTCTCGCTCTCCTGGGCGTCCGGGTAGTAGATCGGCACGTCGTCCACGAGGCGCTGGCCGGGGATCTCCGCCACCGTGATGCCGCCCGCCTTGATGCGGAACATGCCGTCATCGGTGACGTGGCCGACCACGGCCGCGTCGAGCTCCCACTTCCGGCACACCGCGACGATCTCCTCCACCCGGTGCGGCTCGGCCACGATGAGCATCCGCTCCTGCGACTCGGAGAGCATGATCTCGTAGGGCGTCATGCCGGGCTCGCGGGTCGGCACCTTGTCCATGTCGAGCTCCACGCCCACCCCGCCGCGCGCCGCCATCTCGGCGGAGCTCGAGGTGAGGCCCGCGGCGCCCATGTCCTGGATGCCCACCACGAGGCGGCGCTCGATGAGCTCCAGGGTGGCCTCGAGGAGCAGCTTCTCGGTGAAGGGGTCGCCCACCTGCACCTGCGGGCGGCGGGCCTCGCTCTTCTCCGACAGGTCCTCTGAGGCGAAGCTGGCGCCGTGGATGCCGTCGCGCCCGGTGGAGGCGCCCATGGTGAGGAGCAGGTTGCCGACGCCGTGCGCCTGCGCCAGCGTCAGGTCCTCGGCCCGCAGCAGCCCCACGCACATGGCGTTGACGAGCGGGTTGCCGCTGTAGCCGGGGGCAAAGTCCACCTCGCCCCCGAGCGTCGGGATGCCGACGCAGTTGCCGTAGTCGCCGACGCCCTTCACCACGCCGCCGAAGAGGTAGCGGTTCCGGGCGCTGTCGAGCGGCCCGAAGCGGAGGCTGTTGAGCACGGCCACGGGGCGGGCGCCCATGGTGAACACGTCGCGCAGGATGCCGCCCACGCCGGTCGCGGCGCCCTGGTAGGGCTCCACGGCGGAGGGGTGGTTGTGCGACTCGATCTTGAACGCCACCGCCCACCCGTCCGGGAGGCCGAGCACGCCGGCGTTCTCGCCGGGGCCCTGCAGCACCTGGGGGCCCTGGGTGGGGAACGTCTTGAGGACCGGCTTCGAGTGCTTGTAGGAGCAGTGCTCCGACCACAGCGCCGAGAAGATGCCGAGCTCGGTGAGGGTCGGGGTGCGCTCGAGCATGGCGACGATGCGCTGGTACTCGAGCTCGTTCAGGTTGTGCTCCTTCACGACCTCGGCCGTGACGGGGCGCTCGCCGGGAAAGGGATGGGCGGTGGTCATCTACTTCTTGCGCCGAAGGCTCCCCATGAAGTCCCCGAGCGCGCGGCCCAGCAGGCCGCGGCTCTCCATGTCCACGACCGCCTCGATCTCGCCGGCGTCGAGCCAGACGCCGTGACAGTCGGGGCAGCGGTCCAGCTCCACCTTGCTGAACAGCTCGGTCTTGAGGTGCCCGCCGCACTTGGGGCAGCGCATGTGGTGGCTGGCGCGCTCCGCGTCGGCGGCGCGCTTGGTCTCCTCCTGGCGCTTCCGCTCCAGGCGCTCCATCTCGAGCTTGGCGAAATATTCGTCTTCGTTCTTGCTGGGCTTGTCAGTGGTCATGGTCCGCTGCCTGAAGGTGAAGACCGCTTGCCTGGCTACGCTGTCCGCTGTGCCGCTGTGGGGGCCGCTCCCCGCTCACCGCTTCGCCGCCGCCCACTCGAGCACCGACGTGAAGAACCCGGTGCCGTCGGTGTTGCCGATGGCGGGATCGGAGGCGCGGTCCGGGTGGGGCATGAGGCCCACCACATTGCCGGCGGCGTTGGAGACGCCGGCGATCTCGTTGACCGAGCCGTTGATGGTCTCCGGCAGCGCCCCGCCGTCGAGACCCACGTAGCGCACCACCACGAGTCCCTCGCCCTCGATGCGCTGCAGGGTCGCGGCGTCCGCCGTGAAGCGGCCCTCGCCGTGCGCCACGGGCATGCGGAGCAGGTCGCCGCGCCGGTAGCGGTTGGTGAAGGCCGTCTCGGTCCGCTCCACCCTGAGTCCCACGGGGCGGGAGACGAACGAGAGGCGGCTGTTCCGCATCAGCGCCCCGGGGAGCATCCCGGCCTCACACAGGATCTGGAAGCCGTTGCAGATGCCGAGGACGGGACCGCCGCGCCGCGAGAACTCGAGCACCGACTGCATCACCGGGCTGAACCGGGCGATGGCGCCGGAGCGGAGGTAGTCGCCATAGCTGAACCCGCCGGGCAGGATCACCACGTCCGCCCCGTGCAGGTCCGTGTCCCGGTGCCAGACGTAGTACGACCGGCAGCCGGCGCGCGCGGCGCTCTGCAGCGAGTCGTCGTCGCAGTTGCTGCCGGGGAACCGCACCACCGCCACCTTCATGGTCACCCTTCCACCTCCACCAGGTAGTCCTCGGTGACCGGGTTGGCGAGCAGCTTGTCGCACATGGCGCGCGCCCGCGCCTCGGCGGCGGCCTTGCTGTCGGCCTTCACCGCCAGCTCGATGGCCTTGCCCACCCGCACCCCGCTCGCCTCGGCGAAGCCGAGCGCCGTGAGCGCATGCTCCACCGCCTGGCCCTGCGGGTCGAGCAGCCCCGCCCGGGGCACCACCCTGACATGCACCTTGAAAGTCGTCATCGCTCCGTCCGGTTCGTGTCGCGTCGCCGACGTCCGTCGGCCTGTCCAGGTTCCTGCCCCGTCAGCCCCCTTCACCGATCCCCGCCGGCCGCCGGCGGGCCAGCGTCGTCCGAGTCCACCGGTTCCCCGCCCGCCACCGCCAGTCCGCCCTCGCGCCGGTCCATGGCAATGAGGAAGGCGTGGCGCAGCACCCCGAAGGCGAGGTACGCCAGCCCGAGCGGGAAGAGGAAGATGCGCGCGTGGAAGAGCGCGCCGTAGAGAATGGCCAGGGTGAGCGCCAGGCCCGCCAGGCCCTTCGCCGAGCGGAAGCCGGCGGAGGGGAGGCGGGGGTACTTCACGGTGCTCACCATGAGGAGGGACAGCAGCACGATGAGGATCGTGAGCCCCTCGCGCTGGAAGTCGAAGATGGCGAGCGACTGGCGGTAGTACTCCGTCTGGCTGAACGGGTAGTACGTGGCCAGCGTCATGCCCGCCGAGGGCGACGGCATGCCGGTGAACCACCCCGGCTTGCCGGTGCCGTGCTGCACGTTGTAGCGGGCCAGGCGCACGGCCACCGCCACCACGTAGAGATAGCAGATCACCCAGCCGAACTTGCCCACCGACTGGAACTCGAGGAAGAACATGATGAGCGCCGGCGCCACGCCGAAGCTCACGCAGTCCACCAGGCTGTCGAGCTCCGCGCCGAACTTGGTGCCCGTCCCGGAGAGCCGCGCCACGCGGCCGTCCAGCATGTCGAGCACCCCGGCGATCATGACGTACCAGGCGGCGGCGGTGAAGTTGCCGCGGAACGCGCTGACGATGGCCCACAGCCCGAAGAACATGTTCCCGAGCGTGAACGCGCTCGGGATCACCACCACCACCTGGCGCATCCCGGGCGGGCGGAGGCGGGGGGAGGTCAGGGCCATTTCGCCACCACGGTCTGGCCGGCCTTGGTCTTCTCGCCGGTGTGCACCAGCACCTGCATGCCGGCCGGGACGAAGATGTCCACGCGCGACCCGAAGCGGATGAGCCCCAGCCGCTCCCCCTGCTGGACGGCGGTGCCCACCTCATGGTCGGTGACGATGCGCCGCGCCACGAGGCCGGCGATCTGGCGCAGCAGGAGCTTGCCGCGCGGGGTCTCGAGGCCCACCGTGCTCTGCTCGTTCTCGAGCGACGCCTTCTCGGTCCCCGCGTGCCCGAACTTGCCCGGGTTGTAGCGCCGGTACGCCACGGTGCCCGTTGCGGGGTAGCGGTTCACGTGCACGTTGAAGACGTTCATGAAGATGGAGACGCGCGTGGCGCGCGCCCGCATGAACTCCGGCTCGTCCATGTTCTGGACGCTCACCACCAGCCCGTCCGCCGGCGCGATGACGAGGTCCTCGCCGCGCGGCCCCTCGCGCACCGGGTCGCGGAAGAACGCCACGACCCAGATGGCAATCGGCAGCCACGCGAGGGACGCCCACAGCGGCGCGAACACGCCCAGGATCAGCGCCACGAGCCACGCAATGATGATGAACGGTCCACCCTCGGGGGCCACGCGCATCAGGCATCCTCCGGCAGGTCGAATCCGGTGAGGAGGCGGAACGCCTCGAGGTACCGCTTGCTGGTGGCGTCGACCACCTCGGCCGGGAGGGTGGGGGGCGGCGCCTCGCCGTTCCACTTGCCCTGGCCCTTGAGGACGGTGAGGTAGTCGCGCAGCGGCTGCTTGTCGAACGACGGCTGGCTCCTCCCCGGCGCGTACTTGTCGGCCGGCCAGAAGCGGGAGCTGTCGGGCGTCATCACCTCGTCGATCAGCACCAGCGAGCCGTCGGGCGCCGTGCCGAACTCGAACTTGGTGTCGGCGATGATGATCCCGCGGGTGGCCGCGTGATCCCGGCCGGCGGTGTAGACCGCGAAGGACAGGTCGCGGAGCCGCTCCGTGAGCGAATGGCCGAGGACGGCCGCCATCTGGTCCACGGTGACGTTGATGTCGTGCCCCGTCGGCGCCTTGGTGGCCGGCGAGAAGATGGGCGGCTCGAGCCGGGCACTCTCGCTGAGCCCGCCCGGCAGCGGCTCTCCGGCCAGCGTGCCGCTCTCCTTGTATTCCTTCCACGCCGAGCCCGAGAGGTAGCCGCGCACCACGCACTCGAAGAGCACCGGCTCGGTGCGCCGCACCAGCATGGTGCGACCGGCCAGCTGCGCCCGGTACGGCGCCAGCGCCGGGAAGCGGCGCAGGATCTCCGACGTGCGCGCCGTGACGTAGTGCGTCGGCACCACGGCGCCGAGCCGGTCGAACCAGAAGGCGGAGATCTGCGTCAGGACGGCGCCCTTGCGCGGGATGGCCTGGTTCATGACCACGTCGAAGGCGCTGACCCGGTCGCTGGCCACCATGAGCAGGTGCCCCGCGTCGGCCTCGTACACCTCGCGCACCTTGCCCCGGCGGAGCAGGGGGAGGGGCAGTTTCGATTCCGTCAGTACGCTCACGACGATCTCTCCGGCGAGTCGTAGGGGCCGGATATTTCCGGCCCCTACAGCGTAATCAAAGACTAGACCGTGATTTCCGCGGCTTCGGCGGTCGACGCGACCGCCCGGGCCCGCGCCAGCAGCGGCTCCAGGTACTCGGCCAGGAATTCGCCCACCTGCTGCTGGGAGCGCCCGGTGTACTTCATGGGGTCGAGCTCGCCCTGCAGCTTCCCCGTCGGCACCTTGGCGAACGACGCATCCGCCGCCAGCCGCTCGAGCAGCCGGTTGGGCTCCCCGCGGCTCACCGCCTCGGCGGTGACCAGCGAGTTCTGGCGGATCACCTCGTGCAGCGCCTGCCGGTCCCCGCCCGCCTCGACGCCCAGCATGAGCCACCGCTCGGTGGCCATGAAGGGCATCTGCTCGGCCACGTGCCGCGCCACCACGCCCTCCCGCACCTCGATGCCGCCGGCGATGTTGGCCGCGAGCAGCAGGATGGCGTCGGCCGTGAGGAAGGCCTCGGGCATCGTCAGGCGGCGGTTGGCCGAGTCGTCGAGCGTGCGCTCCAGCCACTGCGTGGCCGCCGTGTGCGCCGTGTTGGCCTGCAGCGAGATCAGGAACCGCGCCAGCCCCGCGATCCGCTCGGCGCGCATGGGGTTCCGCTTGTACGCCATGGCCGAGGAGCCGATCTGGTCCTTCTCGAACGGCTCGAGCAGCTCGCCCTCGTGCTGCAGCAGCCGCATGTCCCCCGCCATCTTCGAGGCCGACTGGGCGATGCCGGACAGCGCGTCGAGGAGGACGCTGTCGCCCTTGCGGCTGTAGGTCTGGCCGGTGACGGGATAGACACGCGGCAGCCCGAGCTTCTCCGCGATCCGCTGCTCCAGGCGGCGCACCTTCGCGTGGTCGCCCTTGAAGAGCTCCAGGAAGGAGGCCTGCGTGCCGGTGGTGCCCTTGCAGCCGCGGAGGCGGAGGTTCGCCAGCCGGTGCAGGATCTCCTCGATGTCCAGCGCAAAGTCCTGCGCCCAGAGCGTGGCGCGCTTCCCCACCGTGGTGAGCTGCGCCGGCTGGAAGTGCGTGTACGCGAGGCACGGCATGCCGGCGTACTGCCGCGCGAAGCCCGCGAGCGACGTGGCCACGGTCACCAGGCGGCCGAGCACCAGCTCCAGCGCCTTCCGCTGGATGAGGACGTCGGCGTTGTCGGTGACGAAGGCGCTGGTGGCACCGAGGTGCAGGTAGGCGCGCGCGGCGGGGGCCTGGTCGCCGAACTGGTGCACGTGCGCCATTACGTCGTGTCGGAAGCGCTTCTCGTACTCCGCGGCCTTGGCGAGGTCGGCGGTGTCGAGGTTGGCGCGGATCTCGGCCAGCGCCGCGTCCGGGATGTCGAGGCCGAGTTCCTGCTCGCTCTCGGCGAGGGCCAGCCACACCCGGCGCCACTGGCCGATCCGGTACGGCTCGCCCCAGAGCTTCTGCATGGCAGGGCTCGTGTACCGGGTGGTCAGCGGGCTGCGCCAGCGGTCGTCGGTCATCGGAACTCGAGATCGGTGTAGACGATGGTGCCGCCCCGCTCCAGGAACACCCGGAGCGGCTGCCGCGGCCGGAGCCCTTCGATGACCTCGCGCACGTCGTCGGCTTCCTGGATGCGGCGGCGGTTCATGCCGACGATCACGTCGCCCGCGCGCAGGCCCGTGGCCTGCGAGAGCTCCCGCGAGATCGAGAAGATCAGCGCCCCGCGCTCGCTCTGCACCCCGCGCTCGGCCCGCACCTGCTGGGTGAGCGTCACCAGCTGCAGGTCCTTGAGGACGGTGACCTTCTCGGCCGTGGTGGTGGGGAGGTCGCCGCTGGTGAGGGTCACGGTGCGCTCGGCCTGGCCCCGGCGCGCGGTGAGGCGGATCGCGTCGCCCACGCGGCTGTCGAGCTTCACCGCCTCCCAGTCCAGGTAGTTGCGGAGCACCCGGCTGTTGGCGCGCGTCAGCACGTCGCCGGCGCGGAGCCCCGCGCGCTCGGCGGGCCCGCCCGGCGCCACGGCCGTCACCAGCACGCCGCCCTGGGCCTTCCAGTCCTGCATGCCCTCGGCGCCGCGCACGTCGAAGCCGGTCCAGGCGCGGCGCACCGCGCCGTTCTTGATCAGGTCGTCCGCCACCCGGAGCGCCCGCTCGATCGGGATGGCGAAGCCGAGGCCGATGGAGCCGCCGTTCTGGGTGAAGATCGAGCTGTTGACGCCCACCACCTCGCCGAGCGCGTTGGCCAGCGGGCCGCCGGAGTTGCCGGGGTTGATGGGGGCGTCGGTCTGGATCATGTCCAGGTAGAGCCCCGACTGGTCGCGGCCCGGGAGCACGTTCCGGTTCACCGCGCTCACCACGCCGGCCGTGACCGTCGGCTCCACGTTCCCCAGCAGGTACGCAAACGGGTTGCCGAGCGCCACCACCCACTCGCCCACCATGAGGTCGGAGCTGGTGCCGATCGGCGCGGTGGGGAGGCCCGTCCGGGTCACCTTGATCACCGCGATGTCGGTGACCGCGTCCTCGCCGAGCAGCGTCGCCGGCTGGTCGGTGCCGTCGGGGAGCGAGACGATGATCCGCTCGGCGCCGTTCACCACGTGCTGGTTGGTGAGGATGGTGCCGTCGCTCTTGATGATGAAGCCGGTGCCGAAGCTCTGCTGCTCGCGCGGCGAGGGGACGAAGAAGAAGTCGAAGGGCGACTGCGCCTGCGGCCGCCCGGTGCTGGTGACGGTGATCGACACCACCACCGGCGAGACCCGCTCCGCCGCCGTGACGATGGCCGTCCGGCGCGACTCGGTGGTGGCCGTGGCCGCCACGGTGCGCGCGGGGCGCTGGGCCTCGAGCGTCTCGACGAACATCGCGCCGGTGTCGCGGGGGCGGCAGGAGAGGAGGGCGGGGAGGAGCGCCAGCGGCGCAGCCCGGCAGACGAACCGGGAGGCGGTCATGCGGCGCCTCCCGGCAGGTAACACGCGGCCGGATACTCGGCTGCGACGAAGTACAGCCCCTCGGCGGGGGCCGGCGGACTCGTCGCCTGGTTGTCCGAGCTCGCGAGCAGCGTAGCCATGTCCTCTTTCGGGCGCTTTCCCCGGCCGATGTCCACCATCGTCCCCACGAGGAACCGCACCATGTGGTGCAGGAAGCGGTCGGCCGCCACGTGGAACCGGAGCCCACCGGGGCGCTCCTCCCACTCGGCCAGGCGGATGGTGGAGCGGTACTGATGCTCCACCGGTGTCGCGCGGTCCTCCTCGGGCGCCTTCCGCACCGCGAAGGCGTGGAAGTCGTGCGTCCCGGGGAGACGCTGTGCCGCCCACCGCATCGCCGCCACGTCGAGCGGGTGCCCGAGCGCCCACTCGTACGGGTGCCGGAACGGGGAGGCGGATGCCGCGTCGGTGCCGACGTCGTACCGGTAGCGCCGCCCCGTGGCGCTCTTCCGGGCGTGGAACCCCGGCACCATTGCCGACAGGCTCTCCACCCAGGTGTCGGCCGGGAGCAGCGCGTTGAGGGCCCGGTGCAGCTCGGGACCCTGCCACCGCTCGGGGACGGTGAAGCTCACCCCCATCCCCAGCGCGTGGACTCCCGCGTCGGTCCGGCCGGCGGCATGCGCCACCACCCGCGTTCCCATGAGCCGTTCGAGGACTCGTTCCACCTCGGCCTGCACCGTGCGCCGCTCAGGCTGGCGCTGCCAGCCCTGGAAGCCTCGGCCATCGTAATGCAGCAGGGCCAGATAGGTCCGGCTCATGAGGCCCGGAATATAGCGGGAGGGGAAGGGTTCGGCGTACTTTTCCGGTCATGTCGTCCCCCCTCCAGCACGCCCTGCGGGACCTGGCCAACGGCCGGGTCCTGACCTCCGAGGAAACCGCCGCCGCCTTCGGCGTGATCATGCGCGGGGAGGCCTCCCCGGTCCAGATCGCCGCCCTCCTGATGGGCCTCCGGGCCCGCGGGGAAACCGCCGAGGAGGTGGCGGGCGCCGCGCAGGCCCTCCGCCTGGCCATGATCCCGGTTGAAACGGACCACGACGTGGTGATCGACACCTGCGGGACCGGGGGTGGGAACGTCGGGACGTTCAACCTTTCCACCGCGGCCGCCTTCGTGGCGGCGGGGGCCGGCGCCCGCGTGGCCAAGCACGGCAACCGCAGCTACACCTCCAAGTGCGGCAGCGCCGACGTCCTCGAGGCCCTCGGCGTGACCATCGGCCTCGGCGCCACCGACGCCGCCCGGCACCTGGACGAGGCCGGGATGGTCTTCCTGTTTGCCCCGAACTACCACCCGGCCATGCGGCATGTGGGGCCGACCCGGAAGGAGCTCGGGGTGGCCACCATCATGAACCTCCTCGGCCCGCTCGCCAATCCGGCCGGTGTCCGCCACCAGGTCATCGGGGTCGCCGACCGCCCCCGGGCGCCCCTGATGGCGGAGGCGCTCGCGCGCCTTGGCGCGGAGCACGCGCTGGTGGTGCACGGCACGGTGGGGATGGACGAGATCTCCACCCACGGGAAGACCGAGGTCTGGGAAATCCGCCACGGCGACGTGCGCAGCTGGGTGCTGGACCCGGTGCAGCACGGTCTGGACTGGGACGGGCTGGACGAGCTGGCGGGCGGGGAACCGGCGGAGAACGCCGTGCGGATTGAGCGGCTCCTCGGGGGCGACCCTCGCGATGAGGGAGGCCGCCGCGCCGTGACCCTCAACGCCGCGGCCGCCCTTTACGTGGCCGGCCTGGCCGACCGCTTCGACACGGCGGTGGCGCTGGCGCACCAGACCCTGAGGGAGGGCCGGGGGTACGAGGTCCTCCAGCGCCTGCGCGGCGACGCGGTGGTGGAGTAGGCGGGCGCGGGCTTCCCCAACGCCAGCGGGCCGGCTCGGCGCCGGCCCGCTCGCGATGCACGATCAAGGGCGCGGTCCGTGGACTGCGCCAGGCGTGACCTCAGTACTTCCGGATCACCCCGACCACGACGCCCTGGATGAGGACGTCCCGCTCCTGGAACCGCAGGGGCTGCATGGTGGTGTTGGCGGGCTGCAGGCGGATCCAGCCGCCCGGCTCGCGGTAGAAGCGCTTCACCGTGGCCTCGGCCCCGTTGACCAGGGCGATGACCATCTCGCCGTTGTCGGCGGCCTGCTTGCCGTGGACCACCACATAGTCCCCATCCATGATGTGCTCGTCGATCATGGACTGGCCCTGCACACGGAGCGCGTAGTTGGGACCGCGGCGGGGGAGCAGGGAATCGGGCACCGCGAGCGTCTCGCCGCTCGAGATGCTCTCTATGGGGACGCCCGCCGCCACGGTGCCGAGGAGCGGGATCTCGGTGGCGCCGGCGACGCCCTTGGGCGGCAGGACCTCGATGGCCCGGCTCTCGTTGTGGGTGCGGTGGATGTAGCCCTTCCGCTCCAGGTTGGTCAGGTGCTCGTGCACCGTGGCCAGCGACTGGAAGTTGAATTGCTCCGCGATCTCCTCGAAGCTTGGCGCGTATCCGTGGGCACGGATATGCTCCTGCAGGTACCTGAGGATTTCGCTCTGGCGCTTGGTGAGGGCCATGATCTCTCCTGGTGACCGAACGGACTCCGAACCATATTATCCGAACAGTTCCCGAAGGGCAAGATGTCGAGCACCCTGGACCGAATCCTTAATAGCACCCGGGAGGGCCTGCCGGCCCTCCGCGCCCGGCGCGCGGAGGTCGAGCGGGCGGCCGAGGCGGCGCCCGTGCCCCCGTCGTTCCTGGGGGGGTGGGACCGGTCGCGGGTGGCGTTGATCGCCGAGGTGAAGCGGCGCTCGCCGTCGCTCGGGACCATCCGCGCGGAACTCGACCCGGTGGCGCACGCCACGGCGTACGCCCGTGCCGGCGCGGCCGCGATCTCGGTGCTCACCGACGGGCCGTACTTCGGCGGGTCGCTCGAGGACCTGCGGCAGGTGGCGGCGGCGGTGCCGGTGGGAGTGCTCCGCAAGGATTTCATCGTGGACGAACTGCAGCTGCTCGAGGCCCGCGCGGCCGGGGCGGCGGCGGCGCTGCTCATCGTCCGGGCCCTCACGCCGGCCCGGCTCGGGGAGCTGGCGCGCCTGGCGACCCAGCTGGGCCTGGCCACGCTGGTGGAGGCGCACGACGCGGCGGAGCTCGACGTGGCCCTCGAGAGCGGGGCGCCGGTGATCGGCATCAACGCCCGGAGCCTCGACACCTTCGTGATCGACGTGGACGCCGCGTGGCGGCTGCTGGCCCGCATCCCCGCCGACCGGATCGCGGTGGCCGAGAGCGGCATGGCCTCCGCCGCAGACGTGGCGGCCGCCGCAGGAGCCGGCGCCGACGCCGTGCTCATCGGGACCGCACTCTCCTCCGCCCCCGAGCCGCTGGCCCTCGCCACCGCCTGTGCGGCGGTGGCGCGCCGGGGCCGGTAACCGCCACGTGCCCGACCGCGCGCCCGCCGGCCATCCCGTGGTCAAGATGTGCGGCATGGTGCGACCCGAGGACGCCGCCGCCGCGGTGCGCCTCGGCGTGAGCTACCTCGGCGTCATCTTCGCCGGGGGGCCGCGGCAGGTGACCGTGGCGCAGGCGCGGGAGGTGGTGGCGGCGGCGGGAGGGGTGCCCGTGCTCGGGGTCTTTGGATCGGCGACCGGGGACGAGATATTACGGGTGCGCGAGCAGGCGGGCCTGGCCGGCGCGCAACTGCACGAACGCGGGACCCCCGATCTCCTTGCCCGGCTCCGGGCGGCGGGACTCTTCGTCCTCCCGGTGCTCCGGCTCCGGGGCGTCGAGGACTTCCCGGAGCTCGACGAGCTCCGCGCCACGGGCGCGCCGGTGCTCGTGGAACCACGGGTGGAGGGAAAGCTCGGCGGCAGCGGGGTGCCCCTTCCGCTGGAGCTGGCGGCGGCCGCCCGCGCGCGGCTCGGGGCGCACCCCCTGGTGCTCGCGGGGGGCCTGACGCCGGAGACGGTGGCCGCGGCGGTGGCGGCGGTGCAACCCCATGGCGTGGATGTATCTTCCGGGATCGAGCAGAGTCCCGGCGTGAAGGACCCCCAGCGGATGCTCTGGTTCATGGAGGCGGTCGGATGGCGCTGAGCCTGCCGCGCGAGCGCGCGGTCGCAGGACGATTCGGAGACTACGGCGGGCGCTACGTGCCCGAGACGCTGATGGCGGCGCTGGAGGAACTGGCGACGCTGTACGACGGCGTGCGCGCCGACCCCGCCTTCTGGGCCGAGTACGAGCTCCTGCTCAAGGAGTTCGTGGGGCGCCCCTCCATCCTGACGCGCGCCGAGCGCCTGGGGGAGGTGGTGGGCACCAGCGTGTGGCTCAAGCGCGAGGACCTGAACCACACCGGCGCGCACAAGATCAACAACACCATCGGCCAGGCGCTGCTGGCGCGGCGGATGGGGAAGCGGCGGATCATCGCGGAGACGGGCGCGGGGCAGCATGGGGTGGCCACGGCCACCATCTGCGCCCGCTTCGGGCTCGAGTGCGTGGTGTACATGGGCGCGGAGGACGTGGAGCGGCAGGCGCTCAACGTCTACCGGATGCGGCTGCTCGGCGCCACCGTGGTGCCCGTCACCTCCGGCACCCGCACGCTCAAGGATGCCACCAACGAGGCCCTGCGCGACTGGGTCACCAATGTCCTCACCACCCACTACATCATCGGCTCGGTGGTGGGGCCGGACCCCTACCCGCGCATGGTGCGCGACTTCCAGGCGGTGATCGGGCGCGAGGCGCGGGAGCAGATGCTGGCGCAGCACGGGCGGCTGCCCACCACCGTGGTGGCCTGCGTGGGCGGGGGCAGCAACGCGATCGGGATGTTCGCGGGCTTCCTGGACGACGCCGGGGTGGAACTGGTGGGCGTCGAGGCGGCGGGCGAGGGGATCGCCACGGGGCACCACAGCGCCACGCTGTCCGCGGGGGCGCCGGGGGTGCTGCACGGCTGCCTGAGCTACCTGCTCCAGGACGAGGACGGGCAGGTGCTGCCGGCGCACTCGGTGTCGGCCGGGCTCGATTATCCGGGCGTGGGGCCGGAGCACTCGTGGCTCCGCGACACCGGGCGGGTCACCTACGAGGCCGTCACCGACGCCGAGGCGCTGGCCGGCTTCCAGCGCCTCTGCCGCCTGGAGGGGATCATCCCCGCCCTCGAGACGGCGCACGCGCTGGCGTGGGTGGAGAAGCAGGCGGGCCGCTGGCGCGCGAGCGACGCGGTGCTGGTCTGCCTCTCGGGCCGGGGCGACAAGGACGTGGCCCACGTGGCCAAGCTGCTCGGGACGCCTGCGTGACCGAGGGCATGCCGCCCGCGACGCTGCTGCCGCCCTCGCAGGTGGAGGAGCTGCTGCGGAGCCTCACCAAGGGGCTCCGCGCCTTCCAGATGTACCTCCCCAACAACCCGATCTACCAGCGCGCCGTGCAGAACGTGCGCCTGGCCTTCCAGCCCATCTGGCAGGGCGGGCTCGACCAGCTGGTGCTGCAGATCGTCGAGACCGACATGGTGTGGGAGGAGCAGGTGGTCTACCACCAGCCCGCCAAGCACGAGAGCCTGGCGTGGTGGCTCTTCAAGGACGGGATGCGGGTGCTGACGCTGCTGCCGGGCGTCGAGGAGGGCGAGATCATCCGCTTCCTCGACGTGGTGCAGCGGGCGCGGAGCCTCCCGGCCGACGCCGGCGACGACCTGCTGACGCTGCTCTGGGAGCAGGACTTCACCCTGGTGCAGTACCACTTCACCGAGTTCATCCCCGACACCGCCGTGCCGGGCCTCTCCGGCGAGGGGACGGCGCCCGCCACCCAGCCGGAGGAGCAGCAGCGCCAGGCCGAGGAGAACCGGTCCCGGGTGGCGGAGGACGCGCCGCCCCGCGGCTCCAAGGTGATCGACCTCGAGGACTTCGACGCCACGCTCTACTGGCTCGAGGAAAACGAGATCCGCACCATCAACGAGGCGGTGGAGCGGGAGTACCAGCAGGACCTGCGCAGCAACATCCTCAACATCCTGTTCGACGTGCTGGAGCAGCGGGACGAGGAGGCGGTGCGCGCGGAGGTCATGGGGATCCTGGAGTCCTACCTCCCGCACCTCCTCAACGCCGGCGACTTCAAGTCGGTGGCGGTGATCCTGCGCGAGATCCGGCTGCTGGTGCGGAAGGCCGAGCTCTTCACCCTGCCGGAGCGGGAGCGGCTCGACGCCTTCACCGGCCGCCTCTCCGATCCCGGCGTGCTGCAGCAGCTGCTCCAGTCGGTGACCGAGGCGCAGCTGCCCCCCACCACCGAGGAGCTGGGCGAGCTGTTCCGCGAGCTGCGCCCGAGCGCACTCGAGACCGTCCTGGTCTGGCTCCCCAAGCTCCCCGCCAACTCGCCGGTGCAGCCGCTCCTCGCCAGCGCCGCCGAGCGGCTGGCGGAGACGAGCCCGCAGGAAGTGCTCCGGCTGCTGCGGCTGCCGGAGTCCGAGGCGCTGCCCGCGGTGCTGGCGCTGGTGGGGCGGCTCAAGCTGCAGCCGGCGGTGCCGGGCCTCAACGACGCGCTGGGGCACCCCACCGCCGCGGTGCGGCTCCTCGCGGTGCAGGCGCTCGAGCAGGTGGGGACGCCGGGGGCGCTGCAGGCGCTGGAGCGCCCGATCGACGACGCCGACCGCGAGGTGCGCATCGCCGCGGTCCAGGCGCTGGGCAAGCGGGGCTACAAGGGGGCGCTGCGGCGGGTGGAGCCGGTGGTGCAGGGGAAGCTGCCGCGCGCCATTGACCTCACCGAGCGGATGCGGTTCTTCGAGGCGTACGCGCTCATCGCGGGGCCGAGCGCGCTCGAGGCGCTCGCGGGCATGATCTCGCCGGGCGGCCTCTTCCGCCGCAAGGAGCCGACGGACGTGCGGGCCTGCGCCGCGTTCGCGCTGGGGCGGCTGCGGTCGGCGGAGGCGCGCGCGGTGCTGGAGAAGTACAAGGACGACAAGGAACTCGTGGTGCGGACCGCCGTGAACCGCGCCCTGCGGGAGGGCGGCGCATGACCGGGCTCGACGGCATGCACCCCGAGGACAAGGTCGGGTCCGACGCCTTCCTGCGGCAGGCGGGGCGGACCTTTCTGCTGGCCATGTACGCGGCGCTGCGGAGCCTCAAGCTCTACCCCATCGAGAATGCCACCGCGCAGAAGTCGCTCGACGACCTGCAGGCGGCCAGCGCGGCCATCCTGCAGGCCCAGGGCGACATCGAGCTCCGGCTCTCCGGGGACTTCATCTTCGTCAACGGCACGCGGCTGCGGCTCGAGCTCGACAACTACGCCTCCTTCTCCAACCTGCTCGCGGCCATGAAGGCGCTGGAGGTGGGCGAGCTGCGGGTGATCCCCGGCTGCGAGCGCAAGGAATGGCAGGTGTTCATCGGCGTGCTGCTCGCGCTCTCGGGGCGGAGCGGCGTGCAGGAGGAGGAGCACCGCTTCCTCGAGCTGCGCGAGCGCCTCGAGCGCGGCGGCGTGACGCACATCGAGGTCCACCCGCCGGTGGAGTCCGAGGACAAGGTGGCCGAGGCGGAGAAGGCGCGCGAGGCGGCCAAGCGCACCTACTCGCACGGCGTGGCGGTCACCAAGGACCTGATCAACAGCGTCCGGCTGGGCCGCACCACCTCGGTGGCCAAGGTGAAGCGCGCGGTGCAGGCCATCGTGGACCAGGTGCTCAACAACGAGACGTCGCTCGTCGGCCTCACCGCCATCCGGGACTACGACGAGTACACCTTCACCCACTCGGTGAACGTGTGCATCCTCTCGGTGGCCATCGGCAAGAAGCTGGGGCTCACCCGGCTCCAGCTCTACGACCTGGGCCTGGCGGCGCTGCTCCACGACGTGGGCAAGGCGCGCATCCCCGTGGAGGTGCTCAACAAGACCACCGGCCTCGACGAGGGCGAGTGGCGCCTGATGCAGACGCACCCCTGGCAGGGGGTCCTGACGCTCTTCAACATGCGCGGCTACGGGGAGATCCCCTATCGGCAGATCGTGGTGGCGCACGAGCACCACATGAAGACGGACCTCACCGGCTACCCCAAGGTGATCCGCCGCCGCGACCAGGGCATCTACAGCCGCATCGTGGCCGTGGCCGACGGCTACGACGCCGCCACCACCCGGCGCAGCTACCAGACCGTCCCCATCCAGCCCGACCAGGTGCTGCGCGAGATGTGGGAGAACCCGCGCCGCGGCTACGACAAGATCCTGGTGAAGGCGCTCATCAACCTCATCGGCATCTACCCGGTGGGGACGTGCGTCATCCTCGACACCTTCGAGGTGGCCATCGTCACCGGCGCCAACCCCGACGCCAACTACCTGAACCGGCCCCTCGTCCGCGTCGTCATCGACCAGGACGGCGCCATGCTCGGCCACCCCGGCCGCGAGGAGAACCTCGCCGAGGGCGACGGCAGCGGCAGCTTCCTGCGCTCCATCGTGAAGGTGACCAACCCCGACCGCTACGGGCTCATTGTCGGCGACTACTTCGTCTGAGGCGCGGCTGGACCAGGCCTGGGCCGGGCTCCGCCAGGCGCGCCGCACCGCGCTCATTCCCTACCTCACGGCGGGCCACCCCTCGCGCCCGGCCAGCCTCGAGGCGCTGAAGCGCGCCGCCGAGCACGCCGACATCCTCGAGGTGGGCGTGGCCTTCAGCGACCCGCTCGCCGACGGCCCCACCATCCAGCGCTCCACCTTCGAGGCGCTCGCCGGCGGGATGTCGCTGCCGCGCACCCTCGAGCTCATCGCCGACGCGCGGCTCGAGAAGCCGGTCGTGGTGTTCAGCTACCTCAACCCGGTCCGCCGCTACGGCGTGGCCCGCTTCCTCGCGGACGCGGCGGCCGTGGGGGCGGCGGGGCTCCTCCTCACCGACCTCCCGGCCGGGAACGATCCCGCCATCGAGGCCGCGGTGCGGCAGAGCCCGCTGGCGCTCATCCGCCTCGTGGCGCCCACCACCACGGGGGCGCGGCTCGCGGCGGTGGTGGACGGGGCGCAGGGCTTCCTCTACCTGGTGGCGCGGCTCGGCGTCACCGGCGCCAGCGCCACCCTGGCCGAGGGCCTCGAGGGGTACCTGGCGCGGGTGCGGGCGGCGAGCCCGCTGCCGCGCGCGGTGGGCTTCGGCATCAGCACGCCCGCGCAGGCCCGGCAGGTGGCCCACATGGCGGAGGGCGTGGTGGTGGGGAGCGCGCTGGTGGAGTGCCTGGCCACGGCGGGCCCCAAGGCGGCGGGGGTCTTCCTGGGCTCGCTCCGCGCCGCCCTCGACGCGGCCGACCGGGAGCGGCAGGAGTGAGCGGCCCACGCCGCCTCCTGGAGGGCTACGCCCGCGCGCTCTCGTGGGGCGGCATCCTCCTCGGCGGGATGGCGCTGGCGCTCGACCAGCGCTGGCTGGCCCATCCCTGGGTGACGCTCGGGGTCCTCGGCTTCACCGTGGTCCTCCGCCGCGGGCAGATCCAGCTCTCGAAGTTCTCCTACCTGTCGCAGATCGGCGTCGTGGCCATCGTCGGGGCGCTCACCGTGGGCCCCGGCACCGTGGTCTTCGCGCTGGCCATCGGGGTGTTCCTGGCCGACGCCTTCTGGCTCGGCAAGCTGCTGAAGGCGGCCTGGGTCAACGCCGGCCGCGAGGTGCTCGGCTTCCTCGCGGCGTACGGCGGCTACGCCGCGGTCTTCCTCGCCACCGACCCCACCGGCTTCACGCTCGACTTCCTCCCCGCCGGCCTCACGTTCGTCGGCCTCTACTTCTTCTTCACCCGGGCGCTGTTCTACTTCACGCTGCTGGTGCGGAGCAAGCTGGAGCCGCACGAGCGGCTGATGATCCTGCGCTACGAGGTGCTGGCCTACATCCTGACCATCGTGGGCTCGGTGATGGCGGCGCTCGCCATCCGCGCGCTGCCCCCGCAGGGGTGGCTGACGGTGCTGGCCGTCCTCGGCGTGCTGGGGCTCCTCACCACGCGGATCCTCGAGGAGGCCATCGCCGCCGAGGAGCTCAACAAGATCCACGCGCGCGAGCGGGTGATCACCAGCAACCTCTCGCTGGAGGATGCCTTTTCCCAGCTCGAGGCCATGGCCAACCGGGTCATCGACTGGAGCGACTTCCGCATCTACCGCGCGCGCGAGGGCCAGCCCCAGCTGGTCTATCGCGGCGCCCTCGGCTGGCCCGACCGGCGCGACCCGCCGTTCGACGCCGCGGAGCTGCGCAGCCGGGTGCTGGCCACCGGCGAGGCGGCCGTCGTCACCGACGCGCGGCACGACGCCCGCATCCTGGCGCCCACGCCCGACGCGCTCAGCATGCTGATCCTGCCGCTCAAGCTGGGCAGCGAGGTCATTGGCACCCTGGAGCTGGACCACCACAAGCCGCGCACCTACGGGAAGAAGGAGACGGCCGCCGCCGTGACCTTCGCCGGGCAGCTGGCCACGGCCATCCACATCGCCGACCTGCGCCGCCCGCTGGCCGAGACGGTGGACCGGGTGGCGGACCAGGTGCGGCTCCTCGCCGGCACCGCCGACCACCTGCGCGCGGCCGCGGGCAGCGTGGCGCAGACGGCGCTCGCCATCCGCGCGGGGGCGGCCGAGCAGGAGCAGCTGGTGGCGCAGGGGCGCGAGGCCACGCAGGGCCTGGCCGCGCAGGCCCGCGAGGTGGCCGCCGATGGGGCGGCAGCGGAGGCCGCCTCGAGCACCGCGGCGGCCACGGCCGCGAGGAACCGCGCCTCGATCCAGGACGCCATCCGCCGCCTCGTGGAGCTGCAGCAGTTCGTGGCCTCCACCTCGCGGCAGGTGGGGGAGCTCTACCAGGTCAGCAACCGCCTCATCGGCTTCATCGGCACCATCCGCGAGATCGCCGACCTCACCAACCTGATCGCGCTCAACGCCGCGATCGAGGCCGCGCGCGCGGGGCACCAGGGCCGCGGCTTCGCGGTGGTGGCGGAGGAGGTGCGCCAGCTCGCGGCGCAGAGCGCCCAGGCGTCCCGGGAGGCCGGCGGTCTGGTGGCGGCCATCCTGGGGCAGGTGGCGCAGATCTCGGAGGAGATGGACCGCGGCACGACCACGGTGCGCGGCGTGGAGCAGCTCTCCAGCGACGCGGCGAGCGCGCTCGAGGGCATCGTCACCGGCACCCTCGACGCGGGGGAGCACGCGCGGCGCATCGCCGCCACCGCGGGCCGGCAGGAGCAGGCGGCCGCGCGGCTCCGCGAGCACGTGGACCAGATCGCCGGCGTCTCCGCCCGCACCCTCGAGGAGGCCAACACCACCGCGCGCCGCGCCTCCGAGGCGGCGCGCAGCCACGCCGAGCTGGAGCGCGCCATCCGCGAGCTCGCCGCCGTGGCCGAGCACCTCGGCGTCATCGCCCGCCACTTTGCCCACGACCTATGAACCCGCGTGAACGCGTCTACATCGCCCTCGGCAGCAACCTCGGGGACCGGGAAGCGATCCTCGCCCGCGCCCGGGAGGCGCTCGCGAAACTCCCGCTCACCACGCTGCTCGCCGCCTCCGCCATCGAGGAGACGGCGGCCGTGGGCGGGCCCGCGGGGCAGGGACCGTACCTGAACCAGATGGTGGTGGCCGACACCACGCTCGATCCCGGCCGCTTCCTCAAGTTGCTCCACAAGATCGAGGATGAGAACGGGCGGGTGCGTGGCGAGCGCTGGGGCCCCCGCACCCTCGACCTCGACCTCGTGCGGTTCGGCACTCGCCGCCTCCGCGATCCCGACCTCAAGCTACCGCACCCCGAACTCCCCAACCGCGACTGGTGGCAGCGGGAGATCGAGGAGCTCGACCGGCTCGCGCCCCCGAAGCGCGACGAGGACTGATGAGCACCGCCCCCCAGGGCCGCCCCGAGGGCGCCCCCGACGCCGCCCGCCCCCTGACGGTTCCCGACCTCCGCGCCGCCAAGGCCGAGGGCCGGAAGGTCACCGTCCTCACCTGCTACGACGCCCTCTTCGCCCGGCTGCTCGACGGCGTGGTGGACATCCTGCTCGTGGGCGACTCGGTGAACCAGGTCGTGGCCGGCCGCGACACCACGCTCGACGCCACGCTCGACCAGATGATCTACCACGCCGCCGCGGT
Organism: uncultured Gemmatimonadaceae bacterium; assembly: GCA_964598655.1. Classification (GTDB taxonomy): domain Bacteria; phylum Gemmatimonadota; class Gemmatimonadetes; order Gemmatimonadales; family GWC2-71-9; genus JADJOM01. Next base: position 11,183 of record CAZRCT010000039.1, on the reverse strand, counting down.
GCGCCGCGGCGCGGCGCGCTCGCTGGTGTTCGTGGACCTGCCGTTCCTCACCTACCAGGTGTCGGTCGAGGACGCCATCCGGAACGCCGGCCGCGTGCTGCAGCAGAGCGGTGCCCACGGCGTGAAGCTCGAGGGGGGCGAGCACATGGCCGAGACGGTGCGGGCGCTGGTGCGCGTCGGCATTCCCGTCATGGGCCACCTGGGCCTGACGCCGCAGTCCGTCCACCTCCTCGGCGGCTACCGGGTGCAGGGCCGCGAGCGGAGCGCCGCCGACCGGCTGCGGAGTGACGCGAAGTACCTCGAGGACGCGGGCGCCTGCTCGCTGGTGCTCGAGCTGGTGCCCGCCGCGCTCGCCACCGAGGTGAGCCGGGGCCTGGCCATCCCCACCATCGGCATCGGGGCCGGGCCGGGGTGCGACGGCCAGGTGCTGGTGCTGCACGACATGCTCGGGCTCAACGAGGGCTTCCGGCCCCGGTTCCTCAAGACCTACGCCGACCTCGCGGCCACCGTGCGCCAGGCGGCGCGCGCCTTCGCCGGCGAGGTGCAGGCGGGCGCCTATCCCTCGAAGGACCACAGCTTCGAATGAGCGGTCCGGCCACGGCCGCCGCCCTGCCGGTGGTCTCCGACCTCCCCGCCCTCCGCGCCTGGCGCGACGCCGAGCGCGCGGCGGGCCGCCGCGTGGCGCTGGTGCCCACCATGGGTGCGCTGCACGAGGGACACCTCGCCCTCGTGGACGAGGCGCGGCGGCGGGCGGCGCGGGTGGTGATGAGCATCTTCGTCAACCCGCTCCAGTTCGGGCCCGGCGAGGACTTCCAGCGCTACCCGCGGCCGCTGGAACGCGACCGCGCGCTGGCGGCCGCGCGCGGCGTGGACCTGCTCTTCACCCCCTCGGTGGACGTGATGTACCCGCCCGGCTCCGAGACCCGCGTGGTGCCCGGGGCCACGGCCAGCCGCTGGGAGGGCGACGTGCGGCCCGGCCATTTCGCGGGCGTCCTCACCGTGGTGCTCAAGTTGTTCCACCTGGTGGAGCCCGACGTGGCCGTCTTCGGGCAGAAGGACATCCAGCAGGCCACGCTGATCCGCCGGATGGTGCGCGACCTCGACCTGCGGGTGGACCTCGTCCTCTCGCCGACCGTGCGTGAACCTGACGGGGTGGCGCTGAGCAGCCGCAACGCCTACCTGACCCCGGAGCAGCGGGTGGAGGCCCGGGTGCTCAACCGCGCCCTCCGGGCGGCCGACCGGGCCTGGCGGGAGGGTGGCCGCGACGCCGCAGTGTTGCGCCGGCTCATCGAGGCGGAGTTCGGCCTCTCTCCGGGGGTGCACCCGGACTATATTGCGATCGTGGACCCGGATACGCTGGCCCCCGTCCCGGTCGCGGTGACTGGCACGATCGTCGCAGTGGCTGCGCGCGTCGGCTCGACGCGCCTCCTCGACAACCACATCCTCGGGATGGACTTCCGTTGACCCTCGGCCCTGAGCTCCGCTCCGCCCCCTCGGGCCTCCGGCCGACCCTTCCGGCCTGGTCGGTCGTGACGCCCGCCCGCCTCGCGCACATCGAGCGGGTGGCGCGTCTCGTGGCCACGTGGGCGGAGGAGATGGGGATTCCCGACAGCGAGCGGAACCGCTGGCTCCGTGCCGTGTGGCTGCACGACGCGCTGCGCGACGCCACGCCGGAGGAGCTCGCGCGCTGGGCCCCGTCGGTCCCCGGACCCGCGGAGCTGCGCCACGGCCCGGCCAGCGCGGCCCGCGCCAAGGCCGAGGGGGAAACCGATCGCGGCGTCCTCGACGCGGTGCGCTACCACAGCGTCGGCCTCGCCGAGTGGGACATGGTGGGGCGGGTGCTCTACTGCGCGGACTTCCTGGAGCCGGGCCGCGAGCACACCCGCGACACGCGCGCCGGGCTGGCGCGCCGCTTTCCCCAGGATGCGGGCGGCGTCCTCCGCGAGGTGGCCCGGATGCGACTCACCCACGCGGTGCAGTCCGGCTGGCCGCTTCCCGACCCGACGGTGCGCTTTTGGAACTTCCTGACCGGTCGCGCCGCTGGCTGATCGCCGGCGGCTCCCTCCTCCTCATCGCCGCCCTCGTCCTCGTGATCCGCGCCACCCGGCGGGACCACGTGGAAGGCCACGCCTACGACATCCCCTCGGCCAGCAACCGCGTCATGGTGGAGGTCCTGAACGGGACCCACCGCAACGGGCTCGCGCGGCTCGGCACGCGCCAGCTGCGGGCGCGCGGGCTGGACGTGGTCTATTTCGGGGGGGTGCGGGAGCCCACGGACGACTCGACCCGGATCCTGGTGCGCCGCGGCGACCCGGCCCGCGCCGAGGCGGTGCGCGCCGCGCTCGGCGTGGGCCGGGTGAGCGTGGCGCCGGACTCGCTCCGGCGGGTGGACGTCACCGTGCTGCTGGGGGTGGACTACACCCCGGCCCCGGACGTCGGGCCGTAGTGGCGCGGCGCACTTCCTCGATCAATTCCGCCGGCAGGTAGGGCTTCGGCAGGAACGCGCTGAAGGCCAGCCCGGCGCACCGCCGGACCACCTCCTCCTCGCTGTAGCCGCTCGTCAGGATCACCGGCACCTCCGGGTTCACCCGGCGGATCTCCCCCAGCGCCTCGTCGCCGGTCATTCCCGGCATCGTGAGGTCCAGCACCACCGCGGCGAACGCCTGCGGCTGGGCGCGGACGCGCGCCACCGCATCCCCGCCGGTGGCCGCCGTGTCGACCTCGTAGCCGGCACGCTCGAGGAAGGTGCGCAGCAGGCGCAAGACGTCCTCCTCGTCGTCCACGATCAGCACGCGGGCGGGACGCACTTCGGCCGCCGCCGCGCCGCCGCCCGGGCGCGGGCGGACGGGTGCCGGCGAGACCGGAAGCAGCACCCGCATCCGGGTACCCCGTCCTGGCGCGCTCTCCACCCGGATGCTGCCGTGGTGGCTGCGGGTGATGCCGAGCGCGGCCGCGAGCCCCAGGCCGCGGCCCGAGAACTTGGTGCTGTAGAACGGCTCGAACATGCGCGCCTGCACCTCGGGCGTGATGCCCGGGCCGGTGTCGGCCACCTCGAGATACACGTAGCGGCCCTCGCGCAGGCTCGGCGGGAGGGTGGTGCCGAGCAGGTAGGCGCGGTCCAGGTCCTCGACACCGGTGCGGACGGTGACCGTGCCCTTGCCGCCCGGCAGCGCCTCGCCGGCGTTGGTGACCAGGACGAGGAGCACCTGGCGGAGCTGGGTGGGGTCGCCCTCAATGGCGGGGAGGGGGCCGGCGAGGTCGAGGTCGAGGCGCGCCCCGACCGGGAGCGCGGCCTGCAGGAGGCGGAGGTTGGCCTCGACCAGCGCCGTGACCTCCACGGGCCCGCTGACGAAGCGGCCCTTCCCGGCATAGGCCAGCATCTGCGCCGTGAGCTCGGCCGCGCGCTGGGTGGCCTGCTCGATCTGCTGCAGCGCCGGCTGGGCCGGCGCGTCGGGCGGGAGGTCGGCGCGCGCCAGGTGCGCGTTGCCGAGGATCATGGTGAGCAGGTTGTTGAAGTCGTGCGCGATCCCGCCCGCCAGCACGCCGATGCTCTCGAGCTTCTGGGCCTCGAGCAGCCGCTCGTGGAACAGCTGGTTCATCCGCTCGATGCGGAGCCGCTCGGTGATGTCCTCATAGATGGCCACCACGCCGGTCACGTCCCCTTCCGCGCTCCGGAGCGGGGCCGTGTACATCTGCACGGCCAGCTCGGTGCCGTCCCGGGTGCGGCGGCGGGTGGCGCGACCGTGAATCCCGGTGCCGGCGAGGGTCTCGATCATGGCGGTCCGGAACTCCGCCTGCAGCTCGCCCGGCACGATGGGGAGCGGGCGGCCGAGCACCTCGTCGGCGGCCCAGCCGAAGGTCCGCTCCGCCGCGGGGTTCCAGCCCGCCACGATGCCGTCAGGCAGCAGCGAGACGATCGGCAGCGGCGAGGCATCCACCAGCAGCTTGAGCCGGCGTGCGCCCTCCCGCTCGGCCGCGGCGGTGCGCCGGCGGGCGGTGATGTCGGTCGCGATGCCACACACCCGCACCACCTGGCCCTGGGCATCATGGATGAGCGTCCCGCGGTCGCGAACCCAGCGCACGGCGCCGTCGGTGGCGCGCACGACGCGGTATTCCAGGTCGTAGGGGACCGGCCCGGCAGGATCCAACTGCGCTGCCCACGCCCCCTCCACCCCGGGCCGGTCCTCCGGGTGGATGCCGGTGAGCCAGTCCAGCGGGTCTGCGAGCAGGCGCGCCGCCGGCCGACCCCAGATCTCGGCGTAGGCGGGGCTCACGTAGAGCACCCGGCGCACCGGGGCGAGCTGGATGAACCAGAAGACGTCCGGGCTCTGCTCGGCAAACTGGCGGAATCGCTCCTCGCTCTCGCGCAGGGCGGCCTCCGCGGCCCGGAGCGCCGTGATGTCGGTGAAGGCCGCCACGGCCCCGCGGGCCTCGCCTGCCTCGTCCCGGAGGGGGCGGACGCCGCCGTAGAGCGTCCGCGCCTCGCCGTCCTCGAAGAGGATGGTCGCCTCGAAGCCTTCGATGGCCTCACCCCGGGCCCCGCGCTGCACCGGCAGTGACTCCGGCCCAAGCTCCACCCCGTCCTGGAGCATCCTGAAGTGGTGGGGGGCGTCGGCGCCGGGCGCGGTCGTGGAGAGGTTCCCGCCCGGCGGGATCCGCAGCAGCTCGTGCGCCGCGCGGTTGCCCTCGATCCGCCGCGCCTCCCGGTCGTGCGCGATCCAGACGATGGCGGGGACCACGTCGAGCAGCGAGCGGAACTCCTCCGCCTGGTGCCGTGCGCGGGCCTCGCTCTCGCGCAGCGCCTGCTCCTGCTGCCGGCGCGCGGTGATGTCGGTGATGAGGGCGAGCGCCCCCTCGTACCGCCCCTCCGCGTCGGTCAGGGGGTTGGCGGTGAGCATGGTCCACACCGCGTGGCCGTCGCGGTGCCGCCAGGGGAAGTCGTGCTGCTCCGCGATGCCCGAGGCCCGCCGGGCGAGGTTCTGCTCGGCCACCGCGCGGACGCCCGGCTCCATGAAGTCGAACATCGGCCGGCCCAGCATCTCGCCGGGCGTGTAGCCGAGGAGCTCGGCCATGCGCCGGTTCACATACGTGGTGGTGCCGGCGGGGTCGATGGTCCACACGCCGTCGAGCGTGGTCTCCACGATCTGGCGGAACCGCGCCTCGGCCTGGAGCGAGCGGCGCTCCAGCTCGGCCACGCCTCGTGTCCTGCCCAGCACCGGCACGAGCATCTCGAGGCCGATGACCAGGAGCAGCGTGACGCCGACCTCGAGCAGGGTGCGATACGGGAGGATCCACACGTCCGGATCCTCCAGCCGGAGGCGGACCGTCAGGAGCCGGGAAAAGACCATCAGGAAGATGGCGAGGCCGATGAGCAACCATGGCCAGCGCCGCTCGGTCACCCGGCCGATCCGGAAGGCCTGGACCGCCGCGACGAGCTGGAGGAGGACGGCCAGCAGGGAGAGGAGCATCGGAACGGCCTCCCCGGCGGGTGAGGCACCCGCGCGACGCCCGCACGGGGCAGCCGCGGGCCGGCAGTCCGGCGGGAGGGAAGCCTGCGCCGGACCTGCGGGAGACTACCGCGCGGGACGGGGCGAAACAAGGCCGAGAATCACGTCCATGACGTTGGTCCCGGTCATTCCCGTCTGGAAGAGTGCCTGCCCGGCGGCCAGGGCGGCGTTGCTGGCGTGGCGGCGGAGGTCGGCCGCCGGGTCGCGGCCGGCGGCCGTGACGGCGGCCCAGACCCCGGCGTCCGCGAAGCCGCCGGCCGCGTCGGTGGGGCCGTCGCGGCCGTCGGTACCAGCCGCGAGGAGGGTGACGCGGCGGCCGTCCGGGGCGGGAGTCGCCAGCACCTGGGCGGCGGCCAGTGCCAGCTCCTGGGACCGGCCCCCGAGCCCCGCGTCCGGGCTCAGGGTCACGGTGGTCTCACCACCCCAGACGAGCAGCGTATCTTTATTCAGGCCCCCGTCTTGCGCCTGCGCCAATTTTGTGGCATCATACGCGAGTAGTTCAGACGCCAACCGGCGGCCCACCTCGGCCGCTTCGCCAGCCAGGGCGGCGTCCATCAGGTGGGCATCGAGGCCAAGGGTACGGGCCCGGGCCACCGCCGCCTCCAGCGCCAAGCGGTTGCTGGCCACGAGCAGGACTTCCGTGGTCCCGAAGGCGGGGTGATCCGGCTTGGGCGTCTCCGGTGCCTTTCCCTGCCCGGCGGCCTCCAGGTGGTCTCGGAGGGGTGCGGGTACCCTGTCCCACAGGCCGGCGGAGACGAGCGCCGCTCGCACATCCGCCGCGCGGGACTCATCCGGAATGCAGGGCCCCGAGGCGATGGACCCGAGATCGTCGCCGATGACGTCCGAGATTGTGAAATTTTTCACGTGGGCCGGAGCGAGGGCCACCGCAAGGCGACCGCCGGCCCAGCGCGAGAATCGCTTGCGGATGCGATTCATGGCGGTAATGTCGAGCCCGGAGCCGAGCAGCATCCGGTAGAGCTGCTGCAGGGCCTCGGCCGGGAGCCCGGGCACCGGGGCGCCGAGCAGGCTGGTGGCGCCGCCGGAGAGCAGGACCCAGGCCTCGTGGGTGGGCTCGACCGCGGCGACCGCGCGGGCCAGCGCGTCACTCGCCGCGAGGGAGCCGGGACCGGGCAGGGGATGATCCCCGACTACGACGGGCAGGCGGGGATGCGGGCTCGTGCCCGGTTCCGGGACCACCAGCAGCCCGCCGGCCGGTTCCCGGCCGTGCTCGGCCAGGACGCGCACCGCCGCCTCGGCCATGGGGCGGGCCGCCTTGCCGAGGGCCAGGAGGTGGACCGGCATGTCAGGCAGGGGACGGGCCAGGAGGGCCGTCCGCAGGGCGGGGCCCGGTTCGGCCGCCGTGACGGCCGTCCAGTAGAGCTCCGTGAGCAGGGCCCGCGGGTCAGCGGGAGGGGCCATCGGCAGGGTCCGGTGGTCGGGAGGGGCGGTCGGGTCGTATGAACATACAGCCCTCCGCAAGCATTCGCTCGGAAGCCCGGAGCTTCCGTTCCGTCGTCTATCTGCGAGAGGAGTCGTCATGGCTGGCCGCAACTTTCTCTTCGTCCCCGGTCCCACCAACTCGCCGGACCGGATCCTCCGGGCCATGCACGTGCCCATGGAGGACCATCGCTCCTCGGCGTTCCCGGAGCTGACGCTGCCCATCTTCCGGAACCTCAAGAAGGTCTTCAAGACCGAGACCGGCACCCCGTTCGTGTTCCCGGGCACCGGGACGGGCGGGTGGGAGTCGGCGCTGGTGAACACCCTGTCGCCGGGCGACAAGGTACTGTCGTCCCGCTACGGCCAGTTCAGCCATCTCTGGATCGACATGATGACCCGCCTCGGGCTCAACGTCACGGTGGTGGACGTGGAGTGGGGCGAGGGCGCGCCGCCGGAGCAGATCCAGGAGATCCTGGCCAAGGACACCGCGCACAGCTACAAGGCCGTCTGCATCGTCCACAACGAGACCGCCACCGGGGTCACGAGCGACATTGGCGCCGTCCGCAAGGCGATCGACGCGGCGAAGCACCCGGCGCTGCTGTTCGTGGACAGCGTGAGCGGGCTCGCCTCCATCGACTTCCGGATGGACGAGTGGAAGGTGGACATCGCGGTGACGGGCTCGCAGAAGGGCTTCATGCTGCCGGCGGGGGCCGGCATCGTGTGCGTGGGGCCGCGGGCGCTGGAGGCCGGCAAGACGGCCAAGCTGCCGCGGTGCTACTGGTCATACGAGGACATGATCAAGGCCAACGCCACCGGGTACTTCCCCTACACGCCGTCGATCCCCATGCTGTACGGGCTCCGGGAGGCGCTCACCATGCTCCTCGAGGAGGGGATGGAGAACGTCTACGCCCGTCATCACCGGCTGGCCGAGGGCTGCCGCCGGGCCGTGGCCGCGTGGGGGCTCACCCTCTGCTCCAAGGCGCCCAAGTGGCACTCGGACACGGTCAGCGCCATCATGGTGCCGGCGGGGTTCAACGGCGCGGACGTCATCGACGTGGCGTACCGGCGCTACAACTTTGCGCTCGGCGCGGGGCTCAACAAGGTGGCGGGCAAGCTGTTCCGCATCGGGCACCTGGGCGACCTGAACGAGATCACGCTGCTGGCCGGCATCGCGGGCGCGGAGATGGCCATGCGCGACGTGGGGATCAAGGTGGAGCTGGGCAAGGGCGTCGCGGCCGCGCAGCAGTACTGGCTCGAGACCCAGAAGCCGCTCCCGCCCAAGGTGGTCCCCCCGCCGGCCGAGGCCGCGGTGGCGAAGAAGCCGGCGGGGGTCGCGTGAGCCACACCCGTTACGAGCCGGCGCGTCCCCGCCTGCAGCGGAGCGAGCTGGCCGTGCCGGGGTCCAACCCGGCGATGTTCGAGAAGGCGCTGACCTCCAAGGCCGACTACGTGTTCCTGGACCTCGAGGACGCGGTGGCGCCGGCGGACAAGGAGCAGGCGCGGATCAACGTCATCGCGGCGCTCCGGCAGTACGACTGGCGGGGCCACGGGAAGACCGTCTGCGTCCGGGTGAACGGCATCGACACCCACTACTTCTACCGGGACATGGTGGACGTGGTGGAGCAGGCCGGCGCCCACCTGGACGTGGTGCTGGTGCCCAAGGTGGGCGTCCCGGGCGACGTGTACCTGACGGACGCCCTGCTCACGCAGATCGAGCAGGCCAAGGGCCTCCCGCACCGGATCGGCATCGACGTGCTGATCGAGACGGCGCTCGGCATGGCCAACGTGGAGGCCATCGCCACCAGCTCGCGGCGGCTCGAGGCGATGCACTTCGGCGTCGCCGACTACGCGGCCAGCATGCGCGCACGGACGGTGTCGATCGGCGGCCTCAACCCCGACTACCCGGGCGACCAGTGGCATGCGTCGCTCACCCGGATGATCGTGGCCTGCCGGGCCTACGGGCTCCGGCCCATCGACGGGCCGTTCGGCGACTTCAAGGATCCGGAGGGCTTCCTCGCGGCCGCGCGGCGCGGGGCCGCGCTCGGGATCGAGGGGAAGTGGGCGATCCATCCGTCCCAGGTGGAGCTCGCCAACCAGGTGTTCACGCCGCCGGAGGCGGAGGTGACCCGGGCCACGCGGATCCTCGAGGCGCTGGAGGAGGCGGCCAAGCAGGGCAAGGGCGCCGCCCAGCTGGACGGCAAGATGATCGACGCCGCGAGCGCCCGCATGGCGCAGAACGTCGTCGACATGGACCGGGCGATCCGCGCCAGACGCTGACCGCCCTGCAGGCCGTGGGGGCGCCCGGTCCCGGGCGCCCCCGCGCAGGTTGACCATCCGCGTGCCAGGACGGCGCGCCACGCACACCACCCCCTCGTGCGCGCGCCCGGTGAGGCGCGCCAACCGGAGGCAGCTGTGGACATCCACGAATACCAGGCGAAGGAACTCCTCGCCAACTTCGGCGTCGCCGTGCCCCGCGGGGGCGTCGCCTACTCGGCCGAGCAGGCGGTCTACCGCGCCGCCGAGATCGGCGGCAGCCGCTGGGCGGTGAAGGCCCAGATCCACTCGGGGGCCCGCGGCAAGGCGGGCGGCATCAAGCTCTGCACCACCGAGGACGAGGTGCGGAAGGCCGCGGGCGAGCTGCTGGGCCGGCGGCTGGTGACGCACCAGACCGGGCCCGAGGGCAAGGTGGTCCACCGCCTGTACGTCGAGGCGGCGGTGCCGATCGAGCGGGAGCTCTACATCGGCTTCGTGCTGGACCGGAAGTCCGAGCGGATCATGCTGGTGGCGCACCCGCACGGGGGCATGGAGATCGAGGAGATCGCCAAGAGCGAGCCGGAGACCATCCTGCGGCAGACCATGGAGCCGGCGGTCGGGATGCGCGCCTTCCAGGGGCGCGAGGTGGCCTTCGGGCTCGGGCTGCCGGCGGCGGCGGTGAACCGGATGGTGAGCATGCTGCTCGGCTGCTACCGGGCCTTCCGCGACCTCGACGCCACCATGGTGGAGATCAACCCGCTGGTGCTCACCAGGGACGGCCAGCTGCTGGCGCTCGACGCCAAGATGGCCTTCGACGACAACGCGCTCTTCCGCCGCCCCAACGTGAGCGAGCTGCGCGACCACGCCGAGGAGGACCCGCGCGAGGCGATGGCCAACGAGCACGGCCTCAACTACGTGGCGCTCGACGGCGAGATCGGCTGCATCATCAACGGCGCGGGCCTCGCCATGGCCACGATGGACATGATCAAGCACGCCGGCGGCAACCCGGCCAACTTCCTCGACGTGGGCGGCGGCGCCTCCCCCGAGCGGGTGGCCAACGCCTTCAAGCTGGTGCTGCAGGACAAGAAGGTGGGCGCCATGCTGGTCAACATCTTCGCCGGCATCAACCGCTGCGACTGGGTGGCGAAGGGCGTGGTGCAGGCGGTGCAGGAGGTGGGGGTGAAGGTCCCGCTGGTGGTGCGCCTCGCCGGGACCAACGTGGAGGAAGGCCGCGCCATCATCGCCCAGTCCGGGCTCTCGATCATCCAGGCGGACTCCCTCGCCGACGCGGCCGACAAGGTCGTGGCGGCGTGGAAGGGCGCGGGGAGGAACTGACCATGGCCATCATGATCAACTCGCTCAGCCGGATCCTGGTCCAGGGCTTCACGGGCGACAAGGCGACGTTCCACGCGCAGAAGATGATCGAGTACGGCTCGAAGGTCGTGGGCGGCGTGACGCCCGGCAAGGGCGGCCAGACCCACATCGGGCTCCCCGTCTTCAACACCGTGAAGGACGCGGTGGACGCCGTGTATCCCGACGCCAGCATCATCTTCGTGCCGGCCGCCTTCTGCGCGGACGCCATCATGGAGGCCGCGGACGCGGGCATCAAGCTCGTCTGCTGCATCACCGACGGCATCCCGGCGCAGGACATGATGATGGTGAAGCGCTACCTCCGCCGGTACCCGAAGGAGAAGCGCACCACGCTGGTGGGCCCCAACTGCGCGGGCCTCATCTCCCCGGGCAAGTCCATGCTCGGCATCATGCCGGGGCACATCTACATGGAGGGGAAGGTGGGCCTCGTGACCCGCTCGGGCACGCTCGGCTACGAGGCGGCCAGCCAGATGAAGGACCTCGGCATCGGCGTCTCCACCTCCGTGGGCATCGGCGGCGACCCGATCAACGGCTCCAGCTTCCTCGACGTGCTGGCGCTCTTCGAGCAGGACCCGGAGACCGAGGCCGTCATGATGATCGGCGAGATCGGCGGCC
>CAZRCT010000038.1:0-34876 GCA_964598655.1 uncultured Gemmatimonadaceae bacterium | reverse complement strand
GGCGACGCACGGCACGCTCGCGACGAAGCAGCCGTCGATGACGGCCGCGGCGCTCGCGGGCGCGCTGCGCGACGCGGGCGAGGACCCTCCGCCGCGCGAGCATCGACCCGCATCGATCGCGCCGCCGGCGATCGACGCGAGGCCCGGGGACGCCAGCCATCCCGGTGTCGAGGGTCGCGCGCGCGATGCTTCTCGCCCGTTCCGCACGCATCACGACCGATCGCGACCCGGTCTGCGGGGCGTCAACGAGCGCCTCGAAGATCTCGTCACCGTCATCGCGCGCATGGTGCGCTCGCAGATCGCGGCCGCGGTCGGCAACGTCGGCGCCGTCGTGCCCGGCGCGATCATCTTCCACAACGTCTACTGGCGCGTGATGGGCCGATCGTTCTTCGACGACGACAAGGCCGCGCACACGCTGCACGACCTCCATCCGTTCCTGAGCGGTACCGTCCCCTACGCGATCATGACGGGATGCCTGTTGTGGGCAGGGAGCGTCTGCGCGGGATGGCTCGAGAACTGGGCCGTCTACCGGCAGATCCCGGAGGCGATCGAGCAGCACCGCATCGGCCGGTTCGTCGGCAAGCGCGTGATGCGATGGCTCTCGCGTGTCTTCTTGAGGAACATCTCGGGCGTCGGCGGTAACGTCTCGCTCGGTTTCATGCTCGCGTTGTTGCCCGTCATCGGCACGTTCGTCGGCCTCCCCCTCGACGTGCGACACGTGACGCTTTCGTCCGGCTCGCTCACGTTCGCCGCGTGCACGATGCAGCCGGGGGGATGGATCTCGGGCGAGTTCCTGTTTGCGGTGCTGGGCATCCTCCTCATCCTGGCGTGCAACTTCGGCGTGAGCTTCTCCCTCGCTCTCGCCGTCGCGATGCGCGCGCGGGGTGCCAAGACTCGCGACGACTTCCGCTTGATGGGTGCGCTGCTGCGACGGCTCGCGAAGTCGCCTGGAGAGTTCGTCTTCCCGCCGGGCGCGCCGAAGCCGACGACGGGTGAGAAGTCGGCTGCGCCCGCGAAGGTGGGCGCTGCGGCGGCCCGTGTGGCGGAGCACTGACGTGGTCACGCTCGGTCCGAGTGACGTCGAGTGCACGGTGCTGACGTTTCGCGAGGGGCTCCTCTCGCCGGTCGGTCACGACCTGAAGCTCCGTGCCGAGAGCCTGACCGTCGAGCTCGACGGCACCGCGATCCAGGCGGCGATCGACGCGCGCGCCCTCGTCGTCGTCGCGGCGATGCGCGGCGACGAGGAGCTGCCGTCCGCGCTGTCGGCATCGGATCGCGAAGACATCGAGTCGCGCCTCCAGCGCGAGATCCTCGACGTGAAGAAGCACCCGCGGATCCAGTTCGTCGCGACGTCGGTCGCGCGTGACGCTGGCGGCGCGGTCGTCACCGGCGACCTCACCGTGCGCGGCAAGACGCTGCGGATCGCCCTGAAATTCACAGAGATCCAAGGATCGCAGCACCCCGAGCCGGTGCTCGGCGCCGAGGTCGCAGTGCGCCAGACGGACCTCGGGATGAAGCCTTACCGCGCGATGCTCGGTACGCTGCGCGTGCGCGACGACGTGATCGTCCGCGTCCTCGTCCGCAAGAGCGCGGTCGCCGTGTGAGCGATTGCGAGCGGACGTCGTATCGGGCGACGCTCCGCCGCTCGCGCGCGTGCAGGAGCCCGCCGTTCTCGAGGAGGCATCGATGTCCGAAGGCCCGTGGGTTGGTCTCATCATGGGAAGCGAGAGCGACCTCGAGCACCTGGCTCCCGCGCGCGAGATGCTCGAGACGCTCGGCATCCCGCACGAGGTGCGCATCGTGTCCGCGCATCGGACGCCCGAGTGGATGTTCGAGTACGCAGAGACGGCCGAGTCGCGGGGTCTGCTCGTGATCATCGCGGCCGCGGGGGGCGCGGCGCATCTGCCGGGCATGGTGGCGACGCGCACTTTGGTGCCCGTGCTCGGCGTGCCCGTGCCCGCGACCGTGCTCAACGGGATCGATGCGTTGCTGTCGATCGTGCAGATGCCGAAGGGTGTTCCCGTCGGGACGCTCGCGATCGGGAAGCCGGGCGCCCTCCTTCATTAATCGGGGAACAGGAGGGCTTCCAGGTCGGCGGGGGAGGCGAGCCAGTGGTCGGGCGCCCCGGCCTCCAGCGCCTCCCGCCCGAAGGGACCCCAAAGGACCGCCCCCGTGCGCGCCCCGGCGGCCCGCCCGCTGTTCAGGTCGTGGATGCTGTCGCCGATGAAGAGGGTCTCGGCGGGGCGGGTGCCGAGCTTCTCCATGGCCTGGAGCACCGGCTCGGGATGCGGCTTCGGGTGCGTCACCGTATCCGCCGCCACGATCACCTCCATCTCCTCCTCGAGGCCGGCCACCACCAGGCCCCGGCGGGTCCCCTCCACGTTCTTGCTGGTCACCACCGCCGTGCGATAGCCCGCCGCGCGGATCCGCCGCACCAGCGCGGGGATGCCGGGATACGGCTTCACCACCGCGTCATGGTTGCCGAGGTTGTAGTCGCGGTAGGTCTGCACCAGCGCGTCCATGTGCGCGGCGGTGGGGGCAAAGCGTGCAAGCTGCACCCGGAGCGGGGTGCCCACGCCCGCCAGCCATTCGGCGTCGCTCACGGGCGGGAGGCCGTGGGCGGCCAGGGTGTGATGGTAGCTGGCCAGGATGAGGCCGATCGAGTCGATCAGCGTCCCGTCGAGGTCGAACAGGATGGCGCGGTACGGTGGCATGCCGGGAAGCTAGCAACCTGCACCAGCCCCGCGATCCGGGGGACGAGGCAGCGCGGCGGTCGCGGCGGCGCCGCGGTGGCGAGGAGCGGCGCCAGGCGGGGCAGCAGGTCCCCGCCGGCCCGCGTGGCGTCGGCCACGAGCAGGGCCGCGCCGGCGGAGAGCCCGGTGCCCAGGCGCGCCAGCGCCTCGGCGCACCGGGCGAGGAGCGCCGCGTCGCGCCGGCGGGCGGCGCGCAGGGCGAGCTGGCGGAGGGCGCGGAGCACCCGCCGCTGCTCCACGCCGAGCGGCGGCCCGAGCCCGGCCCCCGCGGCGAGCTGGAGCCGCTGCCGCACCGCCTCGCGCACCACCCCCCACGGCGGCGCGGGGCCGAACGCCGGCCGCACGGGGGGCAGGGTGGCCACGTGGCGGAGGAGGGGGATGGTGTGCGCCGGGTCGCGCACCACGCCGCCGGTGGCGGGCAGCCAGAGCAGCTCGCCGGCGTGCGGCGCGCCGCCCGGCGCGGTCGCGTCGTGATAGGCAATACCCACCAGCCAGCCGGCCGGCTCCCCGGGCACGGTGGCCAGCCCGCCGGCGGCCGGCTCGCCGGCGATCCACTCCGCCAGCTCCGCGCGCCAGCGATGGAGCCAGGCCGCGTCGTCACCCAGGCCTACGCGGCGGGTGAGGCCGCGCTTCCGCTCCAGGCGCTCCACGTCGGCCAGGGCCCGCCCGAGTGCCGGCGGGGGCGTGAAGTGCACCACCTCCACCTCGGCCGCCGCCTGCCCCAGCCGCCGCGCCCGGCCCTCGCGCTGCTCCAGGCGGACGCTGGTCCAGGGCAGGTCGTAGTGCACCACCCGCGCGGCGCGCTGCAGGTCCAGCCCTTCGGCGGCGACGTCGGTGGCCAGCAGCACCGTGGGCGGGGAGAGGCCGGGCGGCAGCGGTGGCGGCGCGGTGCCGAACCACCCGAGCACGGCCGGCCGCGGCAGCCGCGCATGGCCGATGCCGGCGGCCTCGCCGGTCACCCACGCCGGGCGGAGCGGGGCGAGCCGCCCGCAGAGCCAGGCGAGCGTGTCGCGGCTCCCCGTGAAGACGAGGGTGGGGCGGCCGTCGGCCAGGAGCCGGGCCAGCTCGGCCACGCGGGGATCGCCGGCGGCGGCGAGCTGGCGGGCGCGGGCCAGCAGGCGGGTCACGCGGTCGTGATCGCCGGGGTGCAACTCGGCGCCGCGGCCGCCATCGTCGGGCTCGGGCAGCAGTGCCCAGAGGGTGTACTGGTCGAGCGCGGCGCCGCACGCCTGACGGAGCGCCGCACGGCTGACGCGCCTGCCCCCGCCGCGCGCGGCGCGGGCCTGGGCCAGGAGCGCCGAGTACCGCTCCAGCGCGCCGGCGAGCGCCGCCGGGCTCGAGGCCAGCGCGCGAGTGAGGAGGACGCGGACGAGGGCCGCCACGCCCGCGTCCCGCGAGAGCCGCAGGCCGCCCAGGCCGGCGAGCAGGCGCGCCTCGGCCGGCGTGAAGCTGACGGACAGTTCCCGGGTGCGGCTCGCGGGCAGCGCGCCGGGCCTGGCCCGGCAGAGCACCAGCTCGCCGAGCGCTGCGTGCCCCTCGCCCCGGGCAAGGAGGGCGGTGAGGGAGGGGACGCCGTGCGCGGCGAGCGCGTCGTCGGCCACGGCCAGGAGGAGCTGGTGCGCCAGGTCGTCGAGGCGGTTCACCACCGGCGTGGCGCTCAGCAGCAGCACCTCGCGACCCACCAGCCACCGGGCCAACGCCCCGTAGCGGCGGGTGGCGGGATTCCGGAAGCGGTGGCTTTCGTCAATGATCACCAGTCGCGCGGCGCCGTCCGGCAGCCGGCCGCGGCTCACCGCCTCGTGGGTGGTGATGCCCAGCGGCACGCCCGCGCGCGCCGCGGCCTCGCGCCACTGCGCGCGGAGCGCCGCCGGGACTACTGCCACGGCGGGGCCACCCCCGGCGGCCACCGCGGCGAGCGCCACCCAGGTCTTCCCGCTCCCCACCGGGTCGGCGAGGAGGGCGCCCCCAAACCGGGCGAGCGCCCCGCGCACCCGGGGCAGCACCCGCCGCTGCTCGGGGCGGAGCCATCCGGGAACCGGGCCGTCCACCTGGTGCGGCAGGAGCGCGCCAGCGATGGCGTGGGCCACCGCGGCAGGCGCCGCCCGGGGGCCGGCCGAGAGCACGGTGCCGAGCGGGTCATGGACACTGCGGAGCACCTCGGCCACGATCCGGGGCGGCGGCGGCCAGCAGGACGGCTGCGGCGCGGGCGGAGAGGCCGAGGTGGCGGGCGGCGACATGGTCGAGTTCCTCCTGCACGGGCTCGCCGCGGCGGCCCCGCTCCGCGAGGGCGATGAGGGCGGGATCGGTGAGGACGGCGGGGGGCAGCGGCAGGTCGCCCACCACGCGGGCGTTGAAGCGGGCGAAGCCGCCGCGCGCGGGCTCGGCCTGGAGCCGGGCGGCGGCGCGGAGCCAGCTGGTGTTGAGCCACGCGGCGAGGGCCAGCGCGTGGCCGGCGTCGGGGACGGCCACGAGGTAGCAGGTGTTGAGCGGCACCAGCTCGCCGCTCCCGGGGCCGGTGAGCGGCACCGCGTGGAGCTGCCGGGCAAGGTCGGCCCAGGCCACGCGGTGCGGCGCGGTGGCCCCCGTGGTGCGGAAGAGGGTCCACCAGGGGCCGCCCACGTAATCCACGCGCGCCCGGAGCACGGCTTCGTGCGCGGTGGCCCAGGCGAGCGCGGCGGCGGGGAGCACCGGGCGCACCTGGCCCGAGGGGGCGTGGGGATAGAAGAGCCGCCGCCGCGGCCGGGCGCGGAAGGGGGCCAGGTCCCGGCCGCGGAGCGCCAGCCGGATCACCGCCGGCTCCACGTCCGGGGGCGGGTCGAGGAAGAGGCTGTTGGCGCCCGTCTTCACGCCGAGCTGCGGGGGGAAGCGCTCCCCCAGGCGGGGGTGACGCCCGGCCACCTCGGCCAGGGCGTCGAGCACCGCGGGCGCGGCCAGGCGCCACGGCCCGCCCCCGCGCCAGGCCGCCTGCGGGACCGCCGGCGCGCCGGCGCCGAGGCCCAGGCGCACGGCGTGATGGGGCCGGGGCCGCGCGCGGGTCAGCACCAGGGCGGCGGGATAGGCCACCGCATCGAAGGCCGCGGCGGGCTCCTCCGCCAGGTCGGCGAGCACCTCGAGGGTGTGGTGCTCCGCCAGCTCCATGCGGAGCGCGCGGGCATAGCCCGCGGTGGCCAGCTTGGCGGGCAGCAGGAAGGCCAGCGTGCCGCCCGGGGCCAGCAGCTCGAGGCCCCGCTCCACGAACGCCAGCGCGAGGTCCGGCTGGTGGGCAAAGCCGCGTCCCCCGCCGCGCCAGCAGCGGTAGCGCCGGGCCAGCGCCTCGCGCACCCGGGGCGGGAGCGCCTCGGCGCGCACCCACGGCGGGTTCCCCAGCACCAGGTCGAACCCGCCCGCCGCCAGCACGTCGGCGAACTGCACCTCGTAGGCGAACCAGCCCACTTCCCCGGCCTGCCGGAGCCGGCGGGCCAGGCGGCGGAGCTCGCGCTGCTGCAGCCGGAGCCGGCGGAGCCGCGGCCGCAGGTCGCCGTCGAGGCCGCGGGTGCCGCCAAACAGGGTGGGGGCACGCGCCGCCCCCAGGCACTCGGTGATGGCGTGCTCCACCTGGGCCTCGGCCCGGGCCAGGGAGTCCGCGAACGCCGCCACCTCCGCGCGCCGGAGCTGGCGCAGCCGCTCGGGCTTCTCCGCGCCACGCGCGGTGACGAAGTGCCGGCGCGCCTCACCGAGGGCCGGGCCCGGCGCCCCGGGCCGGACCCCGAGGGTGGCCAGCACGGTGGCGGGGTCGAGCAGGCTGTCGCCCTGGCGGACCAGGCCGTCGAGGTTGGGCAGGGGCTCCACCTGCTCGGGCGCCTGCGCCGGGTCCCCGGCGATCACCGCGAGCCAGAGCCGGAGCTCGGCCAGGCGCACCGCCATGGGGTTGCGGTCCACCCCGAAGAGGCTGGTCGCCAGGATCCGTCGACGGAGGAGCGCCGGGGGCGCGTCGGCTGCCAGCAGGGTGGCCAGGCGTTCCAGCGCCCCGAGCAGGAAGGCGCCGGAGCCGACCGCGGGGTCGAGGAGGGTGAGGCGGCGCAGCGGCGCGAGCACGGCCGGATCCCGTCCGGCGAGCCGGGCGGCGGCTTCCGCCGGCTCCACGCCGAGCCGGGCCCCGAGGTGGGCGGCCAGGGCGGCATCCACCATGCGGGACACCAGGGCGGCGGGGGTGTAGAACGCGCCGCTCGCGCGCCGGTCCTCGCGCGCCATGAGCCCCTCGAAGACGCGCCCCAGCATGTCCGGCGCGATCACCCCGGCCGGCGCATCCTCATGCACCGTGAAGTGGAAGCGCTCGAACACCTCGTCGAACGCCGCCTGCCACGCCGCGTCCGGCACCTCCACCCGCCAGGCCCGCTCCAGCGGGTGCGGCTCGAACAGCCCGCCGTTGAGGAACGGGATCCGGCCAAACTGCCGCGCGCGGCCGCGCGCCGCCGGCGCCCGGTTGAGGGTGCCGAAGAAGAGGGGGCGGAAGAGCGTCGCATGGAGCGGACGGCGGGCCCCCAGCGCGTCGTCCACGGCGCGGCGCAGGAAGTCGGGACGCCCGTCGAGCCAGCCCTTGGCCTGCACGAAATAGAGGAACAGCACCCGCGTGAGCTGGAGCAGCGCCAGCTCCCGCCGCACGGCGCTCCGGCCCGCGGCCGGCAACGCGGCCGCCATGCCGTCGAGGCTCGCGCCAAAGGCCCGGATGAAGCGGCGGCCCGCGTCCTCGCCCTGGAGCACCTCGGCCGCGCGGAGGGCGTAGGCCAGGCCGCGCAGGTCGGCCAGCCGAGTCAGGCGCTCCAGGCGCTCCTGCTCGGCCGCGCCCGGGGCGTCGAGCGCCACCACCGCCACGGCCGGCCCCGTCACCGCGATGCCGAGGGCCAGGCGCCGGGTCGCCGGGTCGAGGACCAGCACCCCGGCCACCCGGCCCCGCGCCGCCAGGGCCTGGCTGGCGCGCCGGGCCACGTCGCCTGCCGGGCTTCCGGTCACCCCGATCCACTCGAAGCCCCCGGCTTCCCCCACGACGGCGGCCCCGCCGGCCCCACGGACCAGCGGCGGGTCCGGCGGGAACTCCTGCCAGGTGGGACGGATGCCGAGACTAGCGACAAGGCCGGGCAGGTCGGCCAGGCGGGTGAGGCGGGACAGCAGGGCACGGCGCTCCATGGGGACCCCGGGGGAATGGGGATCCATGGTGGGGTCGGGCGCTGCTAAGTTGGTAACGAGGATCTGACAGGCCGGTGCGGAAAAGTGCGACCCCCGGTCCCCACCCTGGATGCGAGGCTCGGATGCCGCGTTCCCTGGCCGCCGCGGTGGCGGTGCTCCTGCTGGTTCCCGCCGTGCTCCCGGCGCAGCAGGCCGGCGGCTTCGTGGTGCTCAAGGGCGCCGACACGGTGGCGCTGGAGCGCTTCACGCGGGACAGCTTCGCCGTGACCGGCCGCCTCGTTCGTGAGGCGGCGGGACAGGTGAGCGAGCGGATCGGCTACACCGTCACGGTGCTCGAGGACGGCACGACGCCGCTGCTCGAGCTCGCGGCCTGGCGCGGGGGCGACCCCGAGGACGGCCCGGCCCGGCAGACCACCCGCGTCATCTTCAAGGACGACAGCGTGGCCATCGACCAGGCCAACCGCGGGACCGGGGTGCGCACCACCCTGCTGCCCACCCAGGCCGCGGCGGTCCCCTACCTGAACCTCTCCACCGCCTTCCTCGAGTTCGCCACCCGGCGCGCGCTCCGCCCGGGGGGCCCGGCCGCGCTGCCCTTCTTCAACCTCGGCGGCGGGCAGACGATCACCGGCACCGTGGCGCGCCTCGGTCCCGACTCCGCGGTGGTGCGGCTCGGCACCGTCGAGTTCCGCTTCCAGGTGGACGCCGCCGGCGGCATCCTCGGTGGCCAGGTGCCGTCGCAGGGCCTCGTCATCGCGCGGACGGCGGGTCGCTGAGCCCCATGGCGCCGCGCGGCCGCTTCCACCTCTCGCGCCGGCAGCTGCCGGTGGCCATCGCGGCGGCGTACGCCGTGATGGGCACCCTGTGGATCCTGTTCTCGGATCACCTGGTCCACGACATGCTGGGCCAGACGGTCAAGGGGCTCGGGTACGTCGCGGTCACTGCGGTGCTGGCGTGGTGGGTGGTGCACCGCGGGATCACGGCGGTGGCGGCGGCGGAGGTGGCGCAGGCGGAGAGCGAGTCGCGGTACCGGCAGATCTTCGAGAAGACCACCTCGGTGTGCCTTCTCGTGGACGTGGAGTCGCTCGCGCTGGTGGACGTGAACCCGGCGGCGGTGCTCTTCTACGGCTGGTCGCGCGACGAGCTGATCGGCAAGAGCGTGGTGGAGCTCAACACCGTGGACCTCGCCACGCTGCGCGAGATGGTGCGGGCGGCGGAGGAGGAGCGGCGCAACTTCTTCGTGTTCCGGCACCGGCTCCGCTCGGGCGCGGTGCGCGACGTGGAGATGCACTCGAGTCCCATCGTGCTGAACGGGCGGCCGGTGCTCTTCTCCATTGTCCACGACATCTCGGACCGGGTGCGCGCCGAGCGCCAGCTGGTGGAGTCGGAGGCCAACTACCGCCGCGCGCTGGAGCAGGCCTCGGACGCCATCCTCGTCACCGACCGGCAGGGCCTCGTCATCGAGGCCAACGCCCGGGCCGAGGAGCTCCTCGGCCGGGGCCGCGGCGAGATCATCGGGCGGGCCTTCCCCGACTTCCTCCCGGCCGACGAGCGGTTGCGGAAGCCCTTCCGGCTGCGGGACCTGATCGAGGGCAAGACGCTCCTCACCGAGCGCCGCCTGCTCCGCCCCGACAACACCACGGTGGAGGTGGAGATCAGCGCCCGCGACCTCGGCGACGGGCGCCTGCAGGCCATCGTCCGCGACATCACGGCGCGCCGCCAGCTCGAGGAGCAGCTCCGCCAGGCACAGAAGATGGAGGCGGTGGGCCAGCTGACCGGCGGCATCGCGCACGACCTCAACAACCTGCTCACCGTGGTGCTGGCCAACAGCGAGCTCATGGCGAGCGCGCTGCCGAGCGGCCGCGACGACCTGCAGCACGACCTCGACGAGCTCCAGGCGGCGGCCCGCCGCGGCGCGCAGATGATCCGCAAGCTCCTCGGCTTCAGCCGCCACGCGCCGCTCACCTACCAGGTCCTCGACCTTGGCCGCGTGGTGGGCGACCTGGCCGGCACCCTGCGCCGCCTGCTCCCCGCGCACATCGCCATGGACTTCACCCGCGGCGCCCAGCCCGTGAAGGTGCTGGCCGACGCGGGCGCCATCGAGCAGATCCTCCTCAACCTCGTCACCAACGCGCGCGACGCCATGCCGGGCGGCGGCCGGCTGCAGGTGGCGGTGCGCCGCGCCGACGTCGCCAAGACCGCCACCGGCGCGCCGCCCGGGCAGTACGCCTGCCTCGTGGTGCGGGACTCGGGCGTCGGCATGGACGAACGGGTGAAGGCGCACGTCTTCGAGCCCTTCTTCACCACCAAGGCGCCCGGCGAGGGCAGCGGCCTCGGCATGGCCATGATCTACGGCCTGACCCAGCAGCACGGCGGCTTCCTGGAGCTGGACAGCGCACTCGGCCAGGGCACCGAGGTGCGGGTGTTCCTCCCGCTCGCGCGCGAGGACCAGCCCATCGCCGACCTGGCGCCGGCGCCGGCGCAGCTCTCCGGCGGGCAGGAGAAGGTCCTGCTGGTGGAGGACGAGGAGGGCCTGCGGCGCGTGGCCCAGCGCGCGCTCGAGCGCGTGGGGTACCGGGTGGTGACGGCGGAAGACGGGCTCGAGGCGCTGGAGCTCTTCCGCGGCGGGCTCCGCGACATCGACCTCGTGATCACCGACGTGGTGATGCCCCGGCTCGGCGGCATCGCGCTCTACCGCACCCTGCGGCAGGAGGGGCACGCGGTGCGGTTCCTGTTCACCAGCGGCTACGCCGCGCACGAGATCATGCGCGGCGACCTGCCCGACGGCGAGCTGGCCCTCCTCCAGAAGCCGTGGACCCTGGCCGACCTCACCACCCGCGTCCGCGAGGTGCTGGACCGCACCCCCCGCACGGAGCCGGCGTGACCCGGCTGCTGGCGGCGCTGCTCCTCCTCGGCAGCGTCCTGCTCCTCGCGGCCTCGGCGTTCCACCCCATCCTCCCCCTCACGGGCGCGGGCGACCTCGCGCGGATCGCCGCCACGCCCCACTGGGCGCTGGTGCACTACACCCTGCTCCACGCCACCGGCCTGATCATCGCCGGCATCTGGGCCGTCTGGCTCGACGCGCGCCGCGAGGCGCGGCCGTCGCTCACGGCGGCGTGCGCCATCCTGGCCATCGGCCAGGCGCTGAACGGGGTGAACATCGCCTACATGACCGGCGCCGGCACGCTGCTCGCGGCCGCGCCGTCCTCCGACGCCCTGGCGTTCACCTACCAGGCCATGCACCAGTTTGCGGTGATGTGCGGCCGGCTGGCGGGCTTCCTGGTGGCCATCGCGGCCGCCGGTTTCGCGCTCGCCACGCGCGCGTGGGTGCCCCGGCCGCTCACGGCGCTCGCCTGGCTGGCCTGTGGTGCCGGCCTCCTCGGCAACTTCCTGGCGCCGCCGGGGCATCCGCTCATGCTCACGTCCGTGGGGATGATGGCTGCGTGGCAGGCCGTCATGGCGTGGCGCGTGCTGCGGGGGTGAGGGCGGGCTGGTCGTGTCTCGGGTTGGAGACACCACGAGCTCCGTCTACGTCGGTGAAGTCTCGTTGACCGCCGCCCCATACGTCCGCCCCTTCCATACCACGCGCCCGCCGCCGCGCAGCGTGGAACGGAGCACGATGCCGAGGCCGACCAGCGCGCCGAGCGGGTGGAGGAGGCCGTACCAGGCGGGGATCTGCATGCCGTGGGAAATGAGCGCCCAGAACGCCGTCGCCAGCCCGAGCGCCGCCCACGCCCAAACCGGCACCGCGGGCGCGGTGCAGAGCACGGCGAGCAGCGGCACCAGCCAGAACACCATGGCCAGCGCCAGTGCCACCGGGATGAGCGCGCGCCGGAGCGGCGCGTCGGGGTAGCTCCGCCGGCTGCCGAGGTACACGTTCTTGGACCAGCCCTCGACGATGCCGGCCAGGCTCGCGTACATCCGGGTCTCCATGAACCGGTCGGCGAAGGCGAAGTGCAGCCGCTCCCCCTGCCGCCAGGCGCGCTGCGCCAGGGCCAGGTCCTCCGCCACCTCGCGGCGGACGCCCTCGTGGCCGCCCAGCCGGGCGTAGGTGTCGCGGTGGCACATGATGAACTGGCCGTTGGCGATCACGTCCCGCTCCCGCCGGCCGGCCGACACCACGAGGGGATGGAAGCGGATGCCGAGCAGCAGCCAGAACTGCGGCATCACCACCCGTTCCCAGAAGCCCTGGCAGCGCTGGAACGGGGCCACGGTGAGCAGCTGGATCGGGAGCGCCGCGAAGGCCCCCATCGCGTGGGGCAGCAGGTCGGGGCCATGGCGCGTGTCGGCGTCGGTGAAGAGGAGGAACTCGCCGGTGGCGGCCGCGGCCCCCTGGTGGCAGGCCCAGGGCTTCCCGTACCAGCCCTCCGGCAGCTCCACGCCCGCCACCAGCCGCAGCCGGCCCGCGGCCACCGGCTCGGCGGCCAGGCGACGGGCGAGGTCGGCGGTGCCGTCGGTGGAGCGGTCGTCCACCACGATGACCTCGACGTTGGCGTAGCGCGAGGCCAGCACCGAGCGCACCACCGTCGCGAGGGTGGCGGCCTCGTTGCGCGCGGGGATGATCACGCTCACCTTGGGGCCGGCGGTCACCGGCGTGACGTCGCCGAGGTTGGGCGACTTCCGCGCCAGCCGGGGCAGCGCGGCGAACGGGACCACCCAGGGCAGGACCGGGAGGAGTGACACGGGCGGGCCGGGAACCGCGGCGCCGGGCGGGCTACGAGGCGCGGAGCGCGGCGTGGAGCTCGGCCTCGAGCTCCTCCACCTGGCGGCGGATGTCGCCGGTGTCGGTGGCGCCGTCGGGCGCGGGGACGCCGTTCTGGGTGAAGAGCGCGGCCACGAGCGCGTCGGTGTAGCCCACCACCGCCACCGCGATGCCCTTGTCAAGCACCGCGTTGAGGCGGAGAATGATGGCCATGGCCTGGCGCTGGCGCAGGGTGGTGAGGAGCGGGCCGACGCGGCGGGTGAGCAGCTCGCGCAGGTACTGGATCTCCTCGACGATCTCCCCGGCCGCGAGGCCGCGCGCGGCCCCGATCCGGCCATAGTGCTCGCAGGCGTGGTGCCACACCTCGGTCACGGCGCGGCGCATGGGGCCCACGCTCTCGGTGAGCACGTCGTACAGCAGCGTGAGCTCGCGCTCGACGGTGTCGCGGGGGATGGGCAGGGCGGAGGAGACGCGGTCGGTGAGCCAGTCGGCCCATTCCCGCACCACTGCCTCGCGATGCTCGGCCATCACCTTCCCTACGGTGAGCAGCGTCGGGTGCGAGGCGCGCAAGGCGAGGACTCCGGCGTAGGCGGGAAGGCGCAAATCTATCATGGGGGACCGGATGGGGTCAAAAGCTGTGATTCGCCCGCCGCGGCTCGCGCCGGGCAGCCGGGTCGCCCTCGTGGCGCCCGCGGGCCCGCTCGGCGAGCGCGATGACCTCGCGCGCGCCATCGAGCTTTGTCAGGCCCTCGGGTGGGTCCCGGCGCCCGGCGAGCACGCCCTCGAGCGCCACGGCTACCTCGCGGGGACGGACGACGTGCGGGTCGCCGACCTCAACACCGCCCTCGAGGACCCGACCATGGACGCGGTCTGGTGCCTGCGCGGCGGCTATGGCGTGACCCGGCTCCTCGACCGCGTGAACTACGACGCACTGGCCCGCTGGCCCAAGCCCATCATCGGCTACTCGGACATCACGGCGCTGCTCCTCGCGATCCGCGCCGAGACCGGCCTCGTCACCTTCCACGGGCCGATGAGCCGCGCGCCGCTCACCAGCTTCAGTCGCACCCACTTCGAGCAGGTCCTCACCCGCGCCGAACCCGCCGGCCTCCTCGTCGGCCGCACGCCCCCGGCCGACGTGCTCGTGCCGCGGAGCCCGCGCGTGGTGGCGCTCGCGGGCGGCGTGGCCGAGGGCCCGCTCGTGGGCGGCAACCTGACGCTGCTCCTGGCGCTGGCCGGCACACCCTTCTTCCCCGACCTTGCGGGCGCGCTCCTCTTCCTCGAGGACGTGGGCGAGGACCTCTACCGCGTGGACCGGCTGTTCTCGCAGCTCCGCCTCATGGGCGTCCTCAAGCAGCTCGCCGGCGTCGTGGTGGGCCAGTTCACCGACATGAAGCGCGGAGCCGGCGACGGCGGCGCGCTGGCGTTCGACGAGGTGCTGTTCAGCTACCTGGCCCGCCTCAAGATTCCGGTAGCCTACGGCTTCCCGTTCGGCCACGTGGACGACCAGTGGACCCTGCCGCTCGGCGTGCGCGCCCGCCTCGACGCCGACGCCGGCACCGTCTCCCTGCTCGAGCCCGCGGTGGGCTGATGGCCACGCCCACGCTCTCGCGGCACATCCTCCCGGGTGCGCTCGGGCCCCTGCTGATCGACGTGCGCACCAGCGACCGCCGCGCCTCCCGGCCGGCCGTGGTGGTGGTGCACGGCTTCAAGGGGTTCAAGGACTGGGGGATGTTCCCGCCGCTGGCGGAGCGGGTGGCGCGGGCCGGGTTCACGGCGGTGACCGTGAACCTGTCGGGAAGCGGCGTGGACGAGCACGGGACCTTCGCCTACCCGGAGCGCTTCGGGCACAACACCTTCAGCGCGGAGCTGGACGACCTCGACCGCGTGCTCGCCGCGCTCGCCACCGGGCACCTCGGGCTCGCGCCGACGCTCGAGGTGGGGCTGCTCGGTCACTCCCGCGGCGGGGCCATCGCCATCCACGCTGCGGCGGCGGACCCGCGCGTGCGGGCGCTGGTGACGTGGGCGCCGCTCGGCAGCGTGGAACGCTGGGTGAACCAGGCCGCCGAGTGGCGCGCCCGGGGCAGGCTCGACATCGTGAACACCCGCACCGGGCAGGTCCTGCCCCTCTACGTCGACGCCCTCGACGACCTCGAACGGCATCCCACCGTCGGCGACATCGTCGGGGCCGCGCGCCGCGTGCGGGTGCCGTGGCTCATCCTCCACGGGACGGCCGATGACGCGGTCCCCGTGGCCGAGGCGCAGGCCCTCGCCGAGGCGGCGCCCGAGGCGCGGTTGCTCCTCCTCGACGGGGCGGGGCACACCTTCGGGGCCGTGCACCCGTTCGCGGGGATGACGCCCGATCTCGCCGTGGCGTTCGACGAGACCGTGAAATGGTTCGGGCGGCATCTCTGATGAGGCTCCCGCCGCGGCGGGGCCGGCGCCGGGCCGCCGGGAACGCAGGGCCGTCTGCCCCCGAACCCGTGCCGCCGGGTGCGGCCCGGGGCCGCGCTTTCGAGGTGGAAGCGGGGGGATGTATGTTTGGCGTGTCCCGTTCCTGAGCGTCTGATGCCCATCTACGAGTACCGCTGCACCGCCTGCGACAAGGCCTTCGAGCGCCTGGTCCGCGGGGACACCAAGGTCCGCTGCCCCGCCTGCGAGAGCGCCAAGGTGGAGCGCCTGATCTCCGCCCCCGCCCGCCACGGCGGCAGCAGCATCGGCAGCGGCGGCGATTACTCGGCCCTTGGCCCCATGGGTGGAGGCGGGGGCGGGGGCTGTGGTGGCGGAGGCTGCGGCTGCCATTGAGCCGGGCGTGGGAGCGGCTCGCGCGGCGCCTTGCCGTGCGCGAGCCGAGGACCTTTGACCTCGCCGGCCTCCCGCCCGACCACGCCTACCGCTGGGCCGCGGTGGCCGTGATCCTCTGCCCCGATCCCGACGCCGTCCTCCTCATCCGCCGCGCCGAGCGTGCCGGGGACCCGTGGTCCGGCCACATCGGCCTCCCCGGCGGCCGCCAGGACCCCGCCGATCCCGACCTCTGCACCACCGCCCTGCGCGAGACCGCCGAGGAGATCGGCTGCACCCTCTCGCGCGATGGGCTCCTCGGCCAGCTCGACGACGTCTGGCCGCGGACACCGCTGCCGCAGGTCATCGTGGTGCGCCCCTTCGTCTTTGCGCTCACCGAGCGGCCCCGGATCACGCTGAATCCCGAGGTGGCCGACGCGTTCTGGGTGCCGCTCGCCGAGCTGCAGGATCCCGCCACCTACCGCGACACGCCGCTCCGGGTCCGGGGACAGGAGATGATCTTCCCCGCCTACCACCTGGGCCCCGGCATCGTGTGGGGCCTCACCGAGCGGATCCTGACGCCGATGGTGGCCCTCGCCGTGGAGTCGCCGCCCGCCTGACACATCCGCGGGCCGCGCCCGCGTACCTGCCCGACTGCCGGGGCATGGGTGAGGCACCGGCCCCGGGCAACGCGGGGTTCGTTGATTTTTCGTGCGTACGAAATTACCTTCTTTCCCGTACGACAATGCGCTCTTGTCGAGGGAAATCCGCGTGAGCCTGTGGCAGTCCTCCCCCGTGGCCCCCGGGCCCGCCCTGACGGTCTTCGCCGTCGTGGCGGGCCTGGCGGCGCTGGTGTTCTGGCCGCGGGTGGGCGTGCTGGCGCGGGTGGCGCGGATGCGGCGCTCGTCGGACCGGGTGCTCATGGAGGATGCGCTCAAGGCCCTCTACCACGAGGAGGCGGCCGGGCGGGTGCCCACGGTGGAGAGCCTGGCCGGCGGGCTCGAGGTGACGCGCCATGCGGCGCACCGCATCATCGAGCGGCTGGCCGAGGGCGGGCTGGCGCTCGCGGAGCAGGGACGGCTGGCCCTGACGCCGGGCGGCCGCGCCTACGCGCTCCGCATGGTGCGGGTGCACCGGCTCTGGGAGCGCTACCTGGCCGACAGCACCGGCGTGGCCCCGGCCGAGTGGCATGAGCAGGCGGAACGGCTGGAGCACTCCCTGAGCGAAGCCGAGGTGGACGCGCTCTCCGCCACCATGGGCCACCCGCGCTACGATCCACACGGCGATCCCATTCCTACCATGACCGGCGAGCTGCCGGTCCCCACGCACCGCCCGCTCTCGGCGCTGCCGGCGGGGAGTGCGGTGACCATCGTGCACCTCGAGGACGAGCCGCGGGAGGCGTTCGAGCAGCTGCTGGAGCGGGGCCTGACGCCGGGCACCCGGCTCCGGCTGCTCGAGGTCTCGCCCACGGAGGTGCGGTTCCGGCTGGATGGGCGGGAGCATGCGCTGCCGCCGGTGGTGGCGGACCAGATCGCCGTGGAGCCGCTGCCGGCCGGGGACGTGCTGGACGAGCGCGCGCACGCGCGCCTCTCGGGCCTGGCCCCCGGCGCCTCGGCGCGGGTGGTGCGGCTCTCCGCCGCCTGTCAGGGCCCCGAGCGCCGCCGCCTGCTCGACCTCGGCGTGGTGCCGGGCACGCTGATCACGGCCGAGTTCGCGAGCCCCGGCGGCGACCCAGTGGCCTACCGCATCCGCGGGGCGCTCATCGCGCTCCGGCGGACGCAGGCCGACCAGATCCAGGTGGAGGCCGCGCCCACGGAGGCGGCGTCGTAGCCATGACGAGCACCCTCGCCCCGCGGTCCGCCGCCAAGGCCCCCGAGCTGGTGCAGCTCGGGATCCGCACCGGCCGCCACGACTACCTGGTGGCCCTGGCCGGCAATCCCAACACCGGGAAGAGCACGGTCTTCAACGCCCTCACCGGGCTGCGCCAGCACACCGGCAACTGGCCGGGCAAGACGGTGGCGCGGGCGGAAGGGATGTTTGCGCACGGCGGGAAGCGCTTCAAGCTCGTGGACCTGCCGGGCACCTACAGCCTGCAGGCGGGCAGCACCGACGAGGAGGTGGCGCGCGACTTCCTCCTCTTCGGCCGCCCCGACGTCACCATCGTGGTGCTCGACGCCACGCGGCTGGAGCGGAACCTCAACCTGGCGCTCCAGATCCTCGAGATCACCGACCGGGTGGTGGTGTGCCTCAACCTGATGGACGAGGCGCGGCGCCACGGCATCGCCATTGACCCCGCGAAGCTCGCGGACGAGCTCGGCGTGCCCGTGGTGGCCGCCGCCGCGCGGCAGGGCCAGGGGATTCCCGAGCTGCTCGACACCACGCTCGCCGTGGCGAGCGGCACGCTGGTGACGCACCCCAAGCCGGTGGAGGCCTACCCCGCGGAGGTGACGGGCGTGCTGGGCGAGCTCGAGCCCGCCATCGCGGCGGCGTTCCCGGCGCTCCCCAACGCGCGCTGGGTGGCGTTCCGCCTGCTCCAGGGCGACCAGCGCATCACCGCCGCCGTCCGCGACGGCGACCTGGGGCAGCAGCACGGCGAGCACGGCCACACCGCGGCCAGCGTGGGGCTGACGAACACGCTCCTCGCCACCGTGGACCGCCTCCGCTGGCGGCTGCCGGCCACCTTCCACGACCGCCTCACCGAGGGGCTCTACGCCCGGGCGCAGGCCATCGCGGCCCGGGTGGAGCTCCGGGGCCTCCGGCGCGCGGGGTTCGACCTGGACCGCACCCTCGACCGGCTGCTCACCAGCCGCGTCTTCGGGTTCCCCGTGATGCTGCTGATGCTGACGGCGGTCTTCTGGCTCACCATCGCCGGCGCCAACGTGCCCTCGGGCTTCCTGGCCGACCTGCTGGTGGACAAGCTGCACCCACTGCTCAAGGGCGGCGCCCTGGCGCTCGGCGCGCCGGGGTGGCTGGCGGGCTTCCTGTTTGACGGCGTGTACCTGGCCACGGCCTGGGTCATCAGCGTGATGCTGCCGCCGATGGCCATCTTCTTCCCGCTCTTCACGCTGCTCGAGGACTTCGGTTACCTGCCGCGGGTGGCGTTCAACCTCGACGCGCTGTTCCGGCGCGCGGGGGCGCACGGGAAGCAGGCGCTCACCATGTGCATGGGTTTCGGCTGCAACGCGGCGGGCGTCGTGGCCACGCGCGTGATCGACAGCCCGCGCGAGCGGCTGGTGGCCATCCTCACCAACAACTTCTCGCTCTGCAACGGGCGGTGGCCCACGCAGATCCTGCTGGCCACGGTCTTCATCGGCGCGCTGGTGCCGGCGCCGCTGGCGGGGCTCGCGAGCGCCGGCGCGGTGGTGGGGATCGCGGTGCTCGGCGTGCTGGTGATGTTCGCCAGCTCGTGGGTGCTCTCGCGCACGGTGCTCCGCGGGGAGGCCACCACGTTCAGCCTGGAGCTGCCGCCCTACCGGCCGCCGCGGATCCTGCAGGCGCTCTACACCTCGCTCATCGACCGGACGCTCATCGTGCTGTGGCGCGCCGTGGTGTTCGCCGCGCCGGCCGGCGCGGCCATCTGGCTGCTCGGCAACGTCGGCTTCGGCGGCGTGAGCCTGGCGGAGCACATCACCAGCCGGCTCGACCCGGTGGGGCTCCTCCTCGGGCTCAACGGCGTGATCCTGCTGGCCTACGTGGTGGCCATCCCCGCCAACGAGATCGTCATCCCCACGGTGCTCATGCTCACGGTGCTCACGGGGCACGTGGCGGGGGTGGGGCACGGGGCGGGGGTGATGTTCGAGCTCGAGTCGCCGGCGGAGGTGGGGCTCCTGCTCCGGAGCGCCGGGTGGACCGCGCTCACGGCGGTGAACCTCATGCTCTTCTCGCTGCTCCACAACCCGTGCAGCACCACCATCTACACCATCTACCGCGAGACGGGGAGCGTGAAGTGGACCGCCGTGGCCACCCTCATGCCCCTGGTGCTCGGCGCCAGCGTCTGCTTCGTGGTGGCGCAGCTGTGGCGGCTCCTCGCGTGAGTGCCGAGCTCTTCCGCGTGGGCGGCATCGACTGCCCGAGCTGCGCGGCGGGCATCAGCCGCGCGGTGGGCCAGCTGCCCGGCGTGGAGGCCGTGGCCGTGGACGTGCTCAAGGGCGAGGTGCGGGTGACCGTGGCCCAGGGCGGGGCCACCCGCGCCGCGCTGGCGCAGGCCATCACGGACGCGGGACACCCGGTGCGCGCCGAGGTGCCCGGGGTGGCCGAGGCGCGGCCGCGGGGGCCGCTTCTCGCCGCCACGCTCTCCGGCGTGCTGCTCGGTGCGGGCCTGGTGCTCGGGTGGCTCCGGCAGCCGGAGGCACTGCAGGTGGCGGTACTGGCCGGCGCCATGATCGCGGGCGGCTGGTACGTGGCCCCGCGCGGGCTCAAGGCGCTCCGTAACCGCTCGCCCGACATGCACGCGCTGATGACCATCGCGGCTGCGGGCGCCGCGGTGATCGGGGAATGGGGCGAGGGCGCCTCCGCCATGTTCCTCTTCGCGGTGGCGCTCCTGCTGGAGCAGTGGGCGGTGGGCCGCGCCCGCAAGGCCATCGGCGCCCTCATGGAGCTGGCCCCCGCGGAGGCGCTCGTCATCCGGCTCGGCGGGGACCAGCTGGTGGCGGTCGACACCGTGAAGGTGGGCGAGCGGATCCGGGTCCGTCCCGGCGAGCGCGTGGCCCTCGACGGGACCATCACCGCCGGGCACTCCGCCCTCAACGAGGCGCCGATCACCGGCGAGGCCACCCCGGCCGACAAGGGCCCCGGCGACCCGGTGTACGCCGGCAGCATCAACGGCCACGGCGCCCTCGAGGTGCGCACCACCCGTCCCGCGAGCGACACCACGCTGGCCCGCATCCTCCACGCGGTGGAGGACGCGCAGGCCTCCCGGGCGCCGGTGCAGGCGCTGGTGGACCGCTTTGCGCGGGTGTACACGCCGGTGGTGGTGGGGCTCGCCGTGCTGGTCGTGCTGCTGCCGCCGGCGCTCGGGCTCGGCGGGTTCGAGACCTGGCTCTACCGCGGGCTCACGCTGCTGGTCATCGCGTGCCCCTGTGCGCTCGTCATCTCCACGCCGGTGACGCTGGTGAGCGCGCTGACGGGGGCGGCGCGCGCCGGCGTGCTCCTCAAGGGAGGCGCCCAGCTCGAGGCGCTGGCCCGGGTGACCGCCGTGGCCTTCGACAAGACGGGGACCCTCACCGAGGGCCGGCCCGAGCTGACCGACGTGATCGCCGTCAATCACCTGGGGGAAGAGGAGGTGCTCCGCCTGGCGGCGTCGGTGGAGCGGCACTCGGAGCATCCGGTGGCGCGCGCCATCACCCGGGCGGCCGAGCGCCGGCGGGTGGTGCTCGCCGGCGCCGAGGAATTCGCGGCGCTGCCGGGCTGGGGCGCCCGCGCCACCGTGGCCGACCGCCGCCTCATCGTGGGCAACCGCCGCCTCTGCGACGAGGTGGGCGCCTGCCGCGACGACGTGCACGCCCTCCTCGACCGGCTGGAGCAGGAGTGCAAGACGGCCATCCTCGTGGCCGACGGCACCGACCCGCTCGGCGTCGTGGCCGTGGCGGACGCCCTCCGGCCCACCGCGGCTCCCGCCGTGGCCGCGCTCCGGGCCGCCGGCATCCGCCGCCTCGTGATGCTGACGGGGGACGGCCGCACGGCCGCCGAGCGCGTGGGCCACGCCGTGGGCGTGACCGAGGTGCGGGCGCGGCTCCTGCCCGAGGAGAAGCTCGCCGCCGTGCGGGAGCTGCAGCGTGAGGGCGAGGTGGTGGCCGTGGTGGGCGACGGCGTCAACGACGCGCCGGCGCTGGCGGCCGCCACCGTGGGCATCGCCATGGGCGCGGCGGGGACGCACGCGGCGCTCGAGACCGCCGACGTCGCCCTCATGGGCGACGACCTGACGCTGCTCGCCCCCACCATCGTCCGCGCCCGGCGCACGCTGGCCATCATCCGCCAGAACATGGCGCTGGCCCTCGGCCTCAAGGCCGTCTTCCTGGTGCTCGCCCTCCTCGGGCAGGCCACGCTCTGGATGGCCGTCGCCGCCGACATGGGGGCGAGCCTGCTCGTCATCGCCAACGGGCTCCGGGCGCTTCCCGCCGCCGGGAGGCCCGCATGACCGGCGGTCACGTCCGCGAGCCCCTCACCCGGTCGGCCGAGGACTACCTCAAGGCCATCTATCACCTGACCAGCGGCCGCGGCACCGGCGCGGTGGCCGCCACCACCGACCTGGCCCAGGCGCTGGACCTCTCGCCGGCGTCGGTGAGCGGGATGCTCCGCCGCCTGGCGGAGCAGGGCTACGTGGAGCACGAGCCCTACCGCGGCGTGCAGCTGACGGGCGAGGGCCGGCGCGTGGCGCTCCGCATGCTCCGCCGCCACCGGCTGCTCGAGGCCTACCTCGTGGCGCACCTGGGCTACACCTGGGACACGGTGCACGAGGAGGCGGAGCGGCTGGAGCACGCCGTCTCCGACGACCTGGTGGAGCGCATGGCCACCGCCCTCGGCGACCCCGCCGTGGACCCCCACGGCGACCCGATCCCCGCCGCCGATGGCAGCCTGGCCGAGCTGGCCTACACGCCACTCTGCGAGTTTGCCGCCGGCATGCACGCCGAGGTGCGCCGCGTGGCCACCGGGGATGCGGAGCGGCTCCGCTACCTGAGCGCGGTGGGCCTCACGCCGGGCGCGCACGTGACCATCCTGGCCTGCCAGCCCTTCAACGGCCCCATCACCCTCCGGCTCGGCGCCCACGAGCAGGTGGTGGGGCACGAACTGGCGGCGCTGGTGCTCTGCGCGCCCCCCACGCACTAGCCGGCGGCGCGACCGGGGCCAACGACGAGGGCCGCCGTCCCCGGAGCGACGGCGGCCCTGTGTGTTGTCCGGCGGGCGCGGCGGACCGCTATTCGCGGAGCGCCTCGAGCAGCCGCACCAGGCGGGCATCGCGCGCGTCGCCGAGTTCGGCCGCGTGCGGACCGTAGGCCTTCTCGATGGCCCGCGCCAGCTTCTTCTGCTGTTCCGGGGACAGGCTGGTCCAGCCGGCCAGGTTGTTCCAGACGGGTTCCATGGTGCCAATGAGCTGCGCCAGCGCCATCTCGAAGCCGTACTCGCCGGCGTTGAGGTGGTTCTCGAGGAGGATGCCCGACGCCGTCCACCCCAGCGCCGGGCCGATGGACAGGGCGCGGTCGATGTCCTCGACGTCCAGCACGCCGTCGAGCACCATCTGGGCGGCCTCCCGGAGCATGGCGGCCTGGAGCCGCGCCGCGACGTTGCCCGGGACTTCCTTCTTGAGGATGATGGGCGCCCGGCCCAGCATGCTGAGCCAGAAGCGGATGTCCTCGATGCAGTCGGGGTCGGTCCTGGCGCCGGGAACCACTTCCACCAGCGGGAGGTATTCCACCGGCACCAGGCCGTGGGCCACCAGGAAGCGGTTGGGATGCTCCAGCCGGGCCACGAGTTGGCTCGGGCCGAAGCTGGCGGAGCTGCTGGTGAGCACGGCGGCGCGGCGGGCCACCTGTTCCACCAGCTGCAGCGTCTTCTGCTTGGCGGCGAGGTCCTCGTGCACCGCCTCGATGATCCAGTCGGCCTCACTGACGGCCTGCAGCAGGCTCCGCCCCACCTTCATGGCGGCCAGCGCCTCCTCGGCCACCATGGGATCGGCGCGCCGGTTGCGGGCGAGGGCCACCACCCGGTCGCCGATTTCCTGGGCGGCGGGATTGAGGGCCTCGGCGTCGGCGTCGAAGATGGTGACGGGCCAGCCGGCGGCGATCGCGAGCGCGGCCCACCCGCGGCCGATCTCTCCCGTGCCAATCACGGCCACCCGCGGCGTCTCGAAGCGTGTCATGGGGTGCCCTACGATAACGTTGAACCGCCCGCCCGCCAAGCGTGGCTAGATTGGGCCTCCCGACCGGGCCCGGCCCTCCACACCCCCTGCGCACGATGATCCTCCCGTCCGCCGCCCTCCTGCTGCTCACCCTGACCGGGCCTCCGGCCCAGTCGATGCGGCCCGGCCCCGCCGCGCCGACGCCCGTCGCGCTCGAGCGGCGGCTGGCCGAGCGGCTGGGCGCGCGCGTGGGGGACACGCTGGCGCTGGGCCGCGAGGCGGGGGCGCCGGAGGGGCGGGCCGTGGTGACGGCCATCTACGAGCCGGCCGCCGACCCGTCGGTGATCACGCGCCGCGACTTCCACGCCCGCTTCCACCTCCCCGACTTCACCGCCCTGCTCGGCGCGCCCGACCGGGTGGACCGCTTCGGGGTGGAGCTGGCGCCCGGCGTCCCGCCCGACAGCGCCGCGCGCGAGCTCAACCGCATCGCCTTCGGCTTCCAGGCCAGCCCGTCGGCGGCGATCGCCAGTGAATCGTCGCAGACCTTCCGGGTGGTGAGCCGGTTCCACGACGCCATCGCGGTGATCAGCGTCGTGGCCAGCGCCATCTTCCTGCTCTGCATCATGCTCCTCAAGGTGGAGGAGCGCCGGCGCGACGCGGCGGTGATGCGCTTCACCGGCATCCGGCGGCGCACCATCTTCGCGGCGCTGCTGCTCGAGGCGGTGCTGGTGGCGGCGCTCGGCTCGGCGATGGGCGTGGTGCTGGCGCTCCTGGCCGGGGCCGCCACCAACGCCTACTACCAGCGCTTCTTCGACACCACGCTCGTGTTCTCGGCGGTGACGCCCGGGATCCTGCGCTTCAGCGTGCTGCTGTCGCTCGGGCTGGGGCTCGGGGCGGGGTCCCTCGCGGCGTGGCGGCTGGTGCGGACGCGGCCGCTGGTGCTCTGGGGGCGCGAGTGACCCCGCTCCGGAACCTGGCGCGCCACCCGGTGCGCACCGCGCTCGCGCTGGCGGGGATCGCGGTGACCACGGCCATGCTGCTCGACATGGTGCTCCTGGCCGGCGGCATCGAGCGTTCCTTCGAGCAGCTGCTGCTGGGCCGCGGCTACCAGATCCGGGTGAGCCCCAAGGGCACGCTGCCCTTCGACACCGAGGCCACGATCCCCGGGGCGGCCGGGGTCATCGCCACCATGCGGCGCGACCCGGCGGTCGAGGCCGTGGCGCCGATCGTCGGCAGCTCCCTGCACGCCCGCCGCGGCGACTCGCTGGTGACGCTTTTCGGCTACGGCATCGACCCCGCCGCGCAGGCGCTCTACCAGGTGACGGCCGGCGCCGACCTCACCCCCGGCGACGCGGCCGGCCTCCTCCTCAGCGCCCCCGCCGCGCGGCTCCTCGCCGCCGACCTCGGCGACACCCTGACGCTGGTGAGCCGCCTCGACCCGCAGATGGCCGTGGCGGGCAGCACCCGCACCGTGGTGGTGCGCGGGATGGTGCGCTGGCTCTACGACGCGCGCGACCAGGCCTCGGTGGGCGCCCTCGTCCCGGTGATGCAGGACCTGGCCGGCTTCCGCGCCGAGGACCGGGTGAGCGCCTTCGCCGTGCGGGTGACGGGTGATGCCGACCGCGCGGCCGCCCGACTCCGCGCGGCGCTCCCGGCGCTCGAGATCAACA
This sequence comes from uncultured Gemmatimonadaceae bacterium, assembly GCA_964598655.1. Taxonomy (GTDB): domain Bacteria; phylum Gemmatimonadota; class Gemmatimonadetes; order Gemmatimonadales; family GWC2-71-9; genus JADJOM01. The sequence goes on along the minus strand of CAZRCT010000038.1, from coordinate 9,979 downwards.
GCGTCGCCGCCATGGTGCTCCGCTTCCGCGAGCGGCTCACCTACTTCCGCCAGCTCTCGCTCATCCTGGGGAGCATCAGCCTGGGCGTCACGGTGCTGCTGGTGGGGACGCTGCTCACCATCACGGTGAACGAGCGTCGCGGCGAGATCGCCACCCTCCGGGCCATCGGCATCGCGCGCGGCACCATCGTCCGGGACGTGATGCTCGAGGGCGGGGCGCTCACCACGCTCGGCGGCGGGCTCGGGGTGCTGCTGGGGCTCGCCACGGCGGAGCAGCTGGACCGGATCCTCACCTCGTTCCCGGGCCTGCCGGCCGCCATTTCCTTCTTTGTCCCGGATGCCCGGAGCCTCACGCTCGCCGCCGTGGTGCTGGTGGTCACGGGCGTCGTGGCCGGCGCCTATCCCGCCTGGCTCGCGGCCCGGGCCCCGATCGCCGAGACGCTCCGCACGGAGGCCACCTGATGTCGCTCCTCGTGGCGACCGCCCTGACCAAGGACTACCCGATGAACGGCGAGGTGGTGCACGCGCTCCGCGGCGTGTCCCTCACCGTGGCCCCCGGCGACTACGTCGCCATCGTGGGCCCCTCCGGCTGCGGCAAGAGCACGCTGCTCCAGCTGCTCGGCGGCATCGACACGCCCTCGGCGGGGAGCGTGGCGCTCGAGGGCACGCGGCTCGAGAGCCTCGGCGACTCCGCCCTCACCCGCCTCCGGCTCACCCGGCTCGGCTTCGTGTTCCAGCGCTTCCACCTGCTCCCGGTGCTCACCGCCGCCGAGAACGTGGAGCTGCCGATGGCGGAGGCGGGGATGGCGCGGGACGCGCGCCGGGCCCGCGCGCGCGAGCTGCTCCGCTACGTGGGCCTCGAGGGGCGCGCCGGCCACCGCGCCACCCAGCTTTCCGGCGGCGAGATGCAGCGCGTGGCCATCGCGCGGGCCCTGGCCAACCGGCCCGCGCTCCTCCTGGCCGACGAGCCCACCGGCGAGCTCGACGCCGCCACCGGCCGGAGCATCCTCGACCTCTTCCGCCGCCTCAACGACGACGGCGCCACCATCGTCGTCGTCACCCACGACGACCGCCTGGCCCAGGAGGCGGGCCGCGTCATCCACATGCTCGACGGCCACATCGTGGACGAGACCCGGGCGCCGGCGCGCTGATGCTCCTGACCCTCGCCTTCCGCCACCTGATGGTCCGCCGCGGGCGGGCGCTGCTGCTCCTGCTCGGCTACGGGCTCGGCGTCGGCGTCATGATCGTCCTCCTCTCGGTGGGCGAGGCCATGCTGGCGCAGTCCCGCGACGTGTCGCTGGTGAGCGGCGGGCAGGTGACGGTGCTGCCGCAGGGCATCTCGGTGGAGGAGATGCGGACTGGCGGGGCCAGCGGGCTCTTCTTCGGCATCGAGCGCGCGCGGTTCCTCACCCGCCAGCTCCTCGGGGGCGAGCGCCACGCGGCCATGGTGCGCGCCGTGTCGCCGGTGGTGGAGCAGAAGCTGGTGTACCTGCGGAAGGGCGACGTGGTGGTGCCGGTGCGGGCCGGCGCCGAGATCCCGAGCCGGGCGCGGGCGCTCGGGGCCGGGATCCGGGTCATCGCCGGTCGCTGGGAGGACCATGCGGCGGACTCGGCCTGGGTCGTCCCGTCGCCGGAGCAGCTCTACCACGAGCTGGACCGCTTCCACCTCCCGCCCGTCGCCGATTCGACCTGGGCGGAGTGGCACTACTTCAACGTGGCGGCGGGGCCGGAGGAGTGGTGGTACGTCACCTACCTGGTGGGCGGCGCCATTCCCGGCGGCCGCTGGGGCGGCCAGCTACTGGTGACGCACCGGCTGCCGGGCGGCCGCTACGAGCGCTACCAGGCCACCGTGCCAGGCGACTCCGTGGCCTTCGACACCACCCGCGCTGACCTCCGCCTCGGCGGCAGCACCGTCATCCAGCGCGACGGCCGCTACACCCTGCAGGGCCGGGCCGGCACGCTCCGCTTTGCGCTCACGGTCACCCCAGAGCGGCACCGCTACTTCCCGCCCGTGTCGCTCCGCGAGGGGGAGTATCTCTCCGGCTACGTGGTGCCCGCGCTCTCCGCCACGGCGGAGGGGGAGTTCTGCGTGGCCGCCCGCTGCACCCCGCTCGCGGGTGCGCCGGCCTACCACGACCACAACTGGGGCGTCTGGCGCGAGGTCACCTGGGACTGGGGCGCGGCGCACGGCCGTTCACTCGACCTGCTCTACGGCGCCGTCTACGCTCCCGACGACACGCTCCCGGCCAACCGCACCGGCGCCCCGCGGATCTTCGTGGCCCTCGTGGACTCCGCCGGCGTCCGCCAGATCCTGCGCGCCCGCGAGGTCCGCTACGCCGGCCGCCACCCCGACAGCCCCCGCGCCGGCGCCGCCGCGCCCGCCAGCTTCACGTTCGTGGCCGCGCGCGACGCCGACACCGTCACCGTCGAGGCCGCCATCCTCGACTTCCAGGCCTCCCGCACCACGGCCGCCGCCGCCACCCGCCGCTTCCTCCAGATGCGCGGCCGCTTCACCGTTCGGGGCCAGGTCGCCGGCCGCGCGGTGGCGGACTCCGGGATGGGGTTCTTCGAGACCTACGTCGAATAGGGGAGGACGGGGTGGGCTGGGCATGGTGCTCCATCACGAACTGTCTGCGCTCGGACGGGCCTGGCGTCCGGTTCGGCCCCAGCGTGGGAAACCACAGAGGCACAGAGGACACGGAGGTCACGGAGAACTGCCCGTGCATGGTGGGCTCACCGCAAGGTGAGCCCTTGCTGTTTTTCTGTGGGTGTGACTTCGGATCTGGTGACGTCCCGCACCGGTCGCGGAGCCCCACCCACAAACTCCAGAGCCCGGGTCGGCAAGGCGCCGATCCGGGCTCGATCCCTCCGTGACCTCTGTGTCCTCTGTGCCTCTGTGGTTTCGCCGTCCCTCCGCGGTGCTCCGCGCCCCTGAGGAGCAGGAAACCCTGTCGCGCCGTCCGGGGACGGACTACCTCGCCGAGAGCGCCTCCCGGACCTCGCGGATCTGCCGCGTGTGCCGCTCGGTGTGGGCGGCGGCGAAGAGGAGCCACTGCACGCCGTCGAGCGTGCCGAGGACCGGGTGCGGGGAGCCGTACTCGCGCAGGTCGGCGTCGGTGCCGCGGATCCAGGCCTCGAGCTCGGCGCGGGTGCTGGTGAAGACCTCGATGGTGGCCGCGAGGCTGCCGTAGCGGCCCGTCGGGTTCACGGCCTCGGGCGCGGGCCGCACCCTGGAGCGGTCGAACATCAGGCGCACGATCTGGTCGTCCGTGATCCGGGGCGACGACTCCCGTGGCGGCAGCGGCAGGCCGAGCAGCTTCCGGGTCACCAGCTTGGTGACGCTCTGCAGCACCACCGTGGTGTGCTCGGCCGTCTCCGCCACGGACCACTTGCCCTCCGCCGGCTTCACCGCGGCCTCCGCCTCCCCCACGCCCGCGAGCGCGGCGAGGAAGCCATTGCCGGTGGCGTCGATCTCCTGCAGCACCATCTCGCGGCGCGGACTCACGGTCATCGGGGGCTCCGGGGTCAGAGGCCCAGCCGCACGCTGAGCTGGGCGGAGTAGTAGCGGAAGGCGCCGACCGTGCTGCTCACGGCGCTGTTGGAGATGCCGCCCGAGAGCGCCACCTCATCGGTGAGGCCGAGCTGCCGGGCCACGCGGCCCTCGAGGTGCCACTGTGACTGCGGATCCCCGTCGCGCCCCACCTGCTGGACGCCGAGCCCGCCCGCCAGGTAGGTGTCCCACGACTGCCGCGCCCACCCCCAGCTGAGCCGCGCCTCACCGAGCAGGAACCGGTCCGGCGTGAAGTAGCCGCTGCCCCGGCTCTCGTAGCCCATGACCCGGCCGAAGAGCCCGCCCGTGAGCCGCCCGCGCAGGGGCCGGCTCACGAGCAGGTGCGCGTTCCGCCGCACGTTGTCGTCGCTGAACCACGCCAGCCCCGCGCCGCCCGTCACTGTCAGGCGGCCAGCCTGGGTGGTGACCTCGGCGTTGACCTCGTCCACGTCGAGGTCCTTGCTGAGGAGGAGCGCCGTCTCGTCGAAGCTGTAGTGGGCCCAGCCGAGCCAGCCGGTGGTGCGCGGCCAGAGCGCCGCGCTCACGGCGGCGCGGGCCGTGGCCAGCGAACGGGAGCCGAGGCGGCCCGGCGCCAGCTTCCGGGCGCCGAGCGCCCCGGTGAACGAGGTGCCGCCGCGGGCCAGGGTCGCGCCCGCCTCGGCGCCGTAGCGGTTGCCGTCCTGGAACGGGTCACTCGCCTCGGCCACGCTGGCGCTCGCGAAGCCGCGGAGGCCGGGACCGAGCAGGACGCCGGTGTTCACGCCCTGGGTCCACATCTCGTTCCGCTCCGAGTCGCGGCTCCAGCCCAGCGTGAGGCCGACGGTCGGCTGCCGGGCCGCGCGCACCCGCGCGGCCACGTCCTTCGTGGTCGGGTCGTCCGGCGCCAGGGCGACGGCGCGGCGGGAGAGCCGGGCGGCGGCGCCCGCGTCCGCCTGCCACACCCGCACCATGGCCAGGCCGTTCAGCGCGTTGACGTTGGCCGAGTCGCGCGCGAGCGCGCGCCCGAACCAGCCGGCCGCGTCCCCGAGGTTGCCGCTCCACGAGGCCACGTAGCCGCGGCCGGCCAGCGCATCGAGGTTGCCGGGGTCTTCCTCGAGCACCGCGGCGTAGGCCTGGTCCGCCTCCACCAGCCGGCCCGCCCACGAGAGCACCTGCGCCCGGCCGATGGCGGCGCCGAGGTTGTGGGCGTCCTTCTGGAGCAGGGAGTCGTAGTGGAGCACCGCGAGCCCGTACTGCCCGGCCCACGACTCCACCCGCGCCTGGTGCAGGCGGATCTCCCCGTCGTCGGGATCGCGGAGGCGGGCGGTGCGGAGGAGGGCCAGAGCGCTGTCGAACTTGCCCGCCCACGACAGCAGCACGCCCATGCGGTACAGCGAGCGCGGCTCGCCGGGGTTGGTGGCCAGTTCCTGTTCGTAGGCGCGGACGGCGGCATCGTGCTCGCCCAGGGCCCAGAGGGAGTCGCCGGTGGCGCGCTGCGCCGCGAGCGGGGCCGCGGCCAGCACCAGCGTCGCGGCCACGCCAAGGGCGCGCCACGCGGGCGGGAGCAGGCCGGGCCGTCGGGTCATCGCCACGATCCCCAGGTTGCGGACAGGGAATCGTATACCGGCTTGAGGCGGGCGTGCCAGCGCGGCGTGTCCCAGGTGGGCCAGGCCCAGGTCCGGAAGCCCTCCCGCGCCCAGAGGCCGTTGCCATCGCGCACCGGCAGGGTGGCCAGCACCCCCGGGCGGCGCCCGGCGCTCACCACGGCGAGTCCCACGCGGAACCCGTCGGTCGTCGCGGTGCCGATGGCCGGCCCGGGCTGGCGCTCGAAGAGCACCGTCCGCGTCGAGGGATCGCACACGTTGAGGAGCGCCCAGGGGAGCCGCAGCTGGAGCAGGCCCTGGCGGCGGTCCCAGTACCAGTCGCTCAGGCTCGCGGCGGCGCTGCCGTAGCGGAGCCGGCCACGGTTCACGCCGACCGCGGGGATCATCGTGCCCTCGCGGGTGAAGCGGGTGCGGTTGGCCAGCACGAAGAGCGAGTCGAACGGCCCGTCGGCGGTGGTGTCGATAGTGATGGGCCGCCGCGCGAAGCGGGCGCCGTCATCGCCGTTCTTGATGATGTACCCGCCCTCGTACGGCGAGTACTCCGCCAGGCCCAGCAGCTGCGCCTCGGCCGTGTCGCGGAGCACGCCGAGGAACTCGAAGCCGACGCCGCTCAGGAGCTTGCCGTCGAGCAGCACCCGCCGGCCCAACTCGGGGCGATAGGTGTCGAGGGCCAGGAGCAGGTCGCGCGTGCCCCAGGGGAAGGGGTGGCCCCGGAGCGACGGGAACTCGGCCGCCACGTAGAGGTAGGCCTCGTCGGCGCCCAGGCGAAGGCTCGTGGGGGCGCCGCGAGCGGCGGGCGCGGTGGCCACCTCCGTCAGGGCGCGCCAGCGCGCGGGGTCGCCGCCGAGCTCGGGGACCGTGGCGCTGTCGCCCGCCTCCAGGGCCAGGAGGCCGTAGTGCTCCTCGGGATCCATCACGTTGAGCCAGCGGTTGTCGTGCTCCGCCGGCAGCTCGTAGTCCACCACCTGCCAGGTCTTCTTGAACCACTCGTCGATCCAGGCGAAGACGATCCCGCCGGCGGCGCCGCTCTCGCGGATCTCCCGCGTCATCCGCGCGTCGACGCGCGCCATCGCCAGCTCGTCGAGCCCGCCGTGGTTCCACCCCTGCGGGTGCACGTGCGCGATGCCGCGACTCGAGGGGACGCCATACTCGGCGATGAGCAGCGGCATGCCGGCGTGGTGGCGCTTGAGCCGCCGCAGGTACCCGAAGTAGTTGGAGGGCCCCTCGCTGGAGCTGGCCTGGTTGTACTCCGGCTCGTACAGCATGAAGTCCGGGTAGTACGGATAGACGTGGTAGCTCGCAAACCAGCCGGCGCCGTTGGCGGCCGTGGGCCGGGTGTGCCGGGCGTCCACGCCCACCACGTCGTTCTCGTACTCGCGGCCGGCCAGCGAGCTCGGCGCGGCGGCGCGGCTGCGGAACTTGTCCTCCTCCGCGCGGCTGGTCTCGCTCACGTGGCGCAGCGGGTCGAGCGGCGGCCAGTTGGTGTAGGCGATGGGCCGCAGCCAGCCCCAGCGGTCCGCCTCGTAGGTGAGGAGGTAGTCGCACTGGGCCGCCATCCAGGTCTCGATGTGGAGCGCGCCAGTGGTCGTGAGGTACGTCCCCGCCTGGTCATCGAGCGTGCGGCGGAAGCGCTGCTCGTACGCCACGACCGAGAACGGCTCCCACTCCCGCCCGATGATGTAGCCGAGCACCCAGGGCGACACGTCGGCGTCGTAGGTGCCGCCCGCGTGGCCGGGGCGCGCGGCGAAGCGGGCGCCGCCGTGCAGCAGGTCCACCACACGGCGGAGCTCCCGCCGGAAGTCGTCGGTGTAGGCGCGGTCGTCGAAGTCGTCGTCCGGGGGGAGCTCCACCCAGGCGCCGTGCAGCAGCCAGAGCGCCTGGTCGGGGTGCTGCAGGTTCCAGCCGCGGAGCGCGCGATAGAACTCGGGCGGCAGGATGGTGTAGGTGCGGACGCTGTTGGCGTGCGTGCCCGCGATCTGCGCCAGCCAGCGCGCGTACACCGCCGAGTCCTCGGGAAACTCCGAGGGGAACTTGCCGGGCAGGGCGAGTCCCAGGTTGACGCCCTTCACATAGAAGGGACGCCAGCCGCCGGTGGGGGCGGGGATCTCGAAGAAGTCGCCGTTCACCCGCGCCCCGAGGCGGGGCGGTCCGCTGCGGCTGGGCGGCGCCTGGAGGGCGCGGCCGAAGGTGGGGTCGAGCTGCTCGAGCAGCCGGCGCGCGGCCGCGTTGTCGGGATGGAGGTCGAGCGCGCGCCGCGCGGCCTCACGGGCCCCGGCCGTGTCGCCGCGGCGCCAGCGGGTGAGGGTCAGGCCGTCCCACGCATCGCCGTTGGCGGGGGCTTTCCGGGCCACCAGCAGGAAGAGCGAGTCGGCCACGGCCACCTGGCCGGCGCGGAGCAGGGAGTAGCCGAGCCCCACCTTGGCGTCGAGGTTCTCGGGGCAGAGCGAGTCGGCGCGGGCAAAGCGGCGGAGCGCCACCTGGATCGAATCGGCGCGGTAGGCGAGCCAGCCCGCCGTGACGAGTTCCCCGGCTTCCCGGGGGCAGGGCACCGGGCCGGCCTGCAGCAGGCCGGCCAGGGCGAGGACACCGAGTGCGCGCGGATGTGGTAGATTCGTGGCCATGCCGGTCACGAATCTTACCCAGGGAGTGGATCCGTCGCATGACTGACCAGGAGCAGGCAACCCGCGCCCTCGGCCGCACGCTGGTGGAGGAGTTCGGCCGCGGCTGGGCCAAGGCCAAGGTGGACGTGCTGCTCTCCGTGTTCGCGGAGGAGGCCGCCTTCATCGACAGCCCGTTCAGCGAGCCGCTCCGGGGCCGCGACGCCATCCGCGGCTACTGGGGCGACGTGCCCATGAACCAGTCGGAGATCAGCTTCACGCCGGGGGAGATCTTCGTGGTGGGGCCGTGGTTCTCCACGGAGTTCCGCTGCGTCTTCCGGCGGCGCCGGACGGGGGAATGGGTGGACGCGCGCGGCGCCCTGTTCTGCGAGACCGACGGCGAGAAGATCACCGAGATGCGGATGTACTGGGAGCGCCGCTGAGCCTTCCTCCCTGACGGCAGGCGCGGCCCGCGGGCCGCGCCCGGGAGCGTCGCTCAGGGGGCGCTGCGGTGGCGCCGGGCGTAGTCGAGCCCCCACTCCAGGTATTCGCGGGACCGCAACCCGATCCGCTGCGCCGCCCCCACCGCATCCTCCTCCTCCATCCGCTCATCGAGGATGAGGAACGGCAGGATGGCCCCGCCCACCCGGTTGGCGCTCTTGCAGTGGAAGAGCATCGGCTCGTCCTTGTGCTTCCGCAGGACGGCCAGGATCTGGTTCATCAGGTCGTCGTTGAGCGGCGTGGGGCCCACGGGCACGTTGTAGTACGTGAAGCCCTGCGCCCGCGCCTGGTCGGGCTCGTCCATCCAGCGCCACTCGCTCTGCGCGCGGAGGTCCAGGATGATCTTCACGCCCGCGGCCATGAGGGCCTGCAGGTCGGCCTTGTCGGGCTGGCCGGCGGTGATGAGGTTGGGGAGGGGCTGGCTGGCGTTGGGGAGGCCGCGGGCCGCGTCGAGGTAGTTGGGCATGGCCCCCAACTTAAGGGAACCCGGGATGATCTGGTACATCGCGGTCGGCAGCGCGATCGGCGGGGTGCTGCGCTACCTGGTGGGCGGGGCGATCCAGCGCGCCTCCGGCGCGGCCTTCCCGCTCGGCACCTTCGTCGTCAACCTCACCGGCTCCTTCCTGCTCGGCGTGCTCCTGCACGTGGCCATCCACCCGCCGCACCTCCGGCCCGAGTTCCGCGCCGCCCTCACCGTGGGCTTCTGCGGCGGCTACACCACCTTCTCCACCTTCAGCGCCGAGACCGTCACCCTCCTGCAGCAGGGCGAGTGGCGCCGCGCCACCCTCTACGTCCTCGGCTCCGTCACCCTCTCGCTGCTGGCCACGGCCGGCGGGTTCATGGTGGGGGAGCGGCTGGGCTGAGGCGTCGCTCGGGGCATCGCCGGGTTGGCGACCCCCCCAGCCGGGTGGCTAGGTTATAGCCCATGCTGCCCATCGCCCTCGCCCAGTTCCGGCCCGACAAGGGGGAGTACGCCGCCAACCTGGCGCGGATGGGGGAGGTGTTCCGGGAGGTGGCCGGCTGGGCGGAGCCGCCGGCGCTGGTCATCGCGCCGGAGTCGGCGCTCACCGGCTACTTCCTCGAGGGCGGCGTGCAGGAACTGGCGCTGCCGGCCGAGCAGCTCTTCGAGGACCTGAGCCGGGTCCACAAGGAGAGCGGGGCGCCCCCGCTCGACATCGCCATCGGCTTCTACGAAGTCTGGCGCAATCACCTCCACAACTCCGCGCTCTACGCCACCCTCGGCGGCCCCGCCGCCGGGATCCGGCACGTGCACCGCAAGGTGTTCCTGCCCACCTACGGCGTCTTCGACGAGGAACGCTTCGTGGAACCGGGCCGGAGCGTGCAGGCGTTCGACACCTCGTGGGGCCGCGCGGCGATGCTCGTCTGCGAGGATGCCTGGCACTCGCTGGCGCCCACCCTCGCCGCGCTCGACGGGGCGCAGCTCATCATTGTCCCGAGCGCCACGCCGGCCCGCGGGCTCCAGCCCCGCGCGGGCGAGTCGCGGCCCGCCAACCTCGATCGCTGGGACCGGCTGGCCCAGGGCATCGCCGAGGAGCACGGGGTGTACGTGGTGGTCTGCCACCTCGTGGGCTTCGAGGGCGGCAAGGGCTTTGCCGGCGGCTCGGTGGTGGCGGGGCCGCGCGGGGCGCTGCTCGCCCACGCGCCGCTCTTCACCCCCGCCACCGTGCCGGTGACGCTCGACTTCGACGAGATCACCCGCGCCCGCGCCGAGGCGCCGCTCCTCTCCGA
>CAZRCT010000037.1:0-35066 GCA_964598655.1 uncultured Gemmatimonadaceae bacterium | reverse complement strand
CGCGCGCCGCCTTGGCTTCCTCGAACTTGAACTTCCCGTAGTCCATGATCTTGACCACGGGGGGCCGGGCCATCGGCGCCACCTCGACCAGGTCGAGGCCGCGCTCCACCGCCGCCGCGAGGGCTTCCTCGACGGGCAGCACGCCCAGCTGTTCGCCGCCCGGTCCGATGACGCGGACGGGGCTGATCCGGATCTGCCGGTTGATGCGTACCCGGCGCTCGCGCTCCCGCTCGTTGGTGCTCAGTCTGAGGCTCCCGCGCAAAAGAAAACGGACACCCGAGGTTCCCCGTGGTGTCCGGCAACAGACGGTGACGGCACCCGATGGAGCCGCCCCGATATTCTCTGTTCCTGGACCCGTGCACGCCGGCTTCACCACGCCGGGCTGGGGGTGGGAGGCCACCGGCCTCCACTTCGAAGTGCGGCAAACCTAGCCGGGAGGCGGGGTTGGGTCAACTGGCCCCCCGGCGAAGCCCCTCAGGGCCGGGCCGGGATGACCTCCTCGAGCCCGACCCCCTTCCCCTCCGGCACCACCCGCCCCGCCGCCACGTGGGCATCGTGCTCAAAAATGAACCACCACCGCCCCGCCACCGCGTTGGCCAGCAGGCTCCGCTTGCTCTCGAGCGTCCGGAGCGGCTCCAGGTCGTACCCCATGATGTAGGGGAGCGGCAGGTGATGGGCCGTGGGGATCACGTCGCCGAGGAACACCGCCGTGTCCCCCTCGCTCCGCAGGAGGATGCTCTGGTGCCAGGGAATGTGCCCGGGGGTGAGGTGCACCGAGATCCCGGGCAACACCTCGCCGTTGCCGTCGAGGAGCTTCCAGCGGTCGGCGGCGGCGATGGGCTCGAAGTTGTGGGGGAGGTAGCTGGCGCGGGTCCGCTCGTTGGTGTGGCGGGCAAACTGGAGCTCGTTCCGCTGCACCACGTAGGTGGCGTTCGGGAAGGTCATGCGCACGTGGCGGCGCGGGTCGTCCTCGAGCTCCGGGTCCATGGTGGTGTTCCCGCCCGCGTGGTCAAAATGGAGATGGGTGTTGATCACCCACTTCACGTCCCTCGGCAGGAAGCCGGCGGCACCCAGCGCGTCCTCGAGGCGGGTGGCGCCCTCGAGGCCCTGGTTCTCCACGGCGTAGATGTCGTGGAACTTGGCGTCTTCCTTGTTGCCGAGCGCGGTGTCGATGAGCACCAGGCCGTCGGGATGCTCCACCAGCAGGCAGCGCATGGCCAGCGGGATCCGGTTCCGCTCGTCCGGGGCAATCCGCTTGGCCCAAAGCGTCCGCGGCACCACGCCGAACATGGCGCCGCCATCGAGGCGCTGCAGGCCGCCATCGAGCAGGTGGCACTTGAACCGGCCCAGCTGGAAGGGGGTGGCGAGGGTCATGGGGCCTCAGCGCGGCGGCGTCGGGTCCGCCGAGGGTTTCCGGGTGATGAGCGCCTCGAGGTCGGCGAGCGTCCGCACGCCGCGCTCGCGCGCCAGGAGCAGGAGCCGCTCGAGCAGCTGCGCCGTGACGAAGGCGTCCCCGGCGGCGCGGTGACGGGCCGGGTTCTCGAGGGCAAAGTACAGGCTCAGGCTGTCCAGGCTCTTCGACTCGAGCTCGGGGAGGAGCCGGCGCGCCAGGCGCACCGTGCACACCCGCGAGGCCGCCAGCGCCAGGTCCCGCGCCCGCCGCACCTCGGCCGTGACGAAGCCCCAGTCGAAGCGGGCATTGTGCGCCACGAACACCCGGTTGGCCAGGGCGGCGAGGACCTGGTCGGCGACCACGTCGAAGGGGGGCGCGTCCGCCACCATGGCGTCGGTGATGCCGGTGAGGCCCTGGATGCGGGTGGGGATCGGGATGCCGGGGTTCACCAGCGACTCGAAGACGAGCTCCCGCCGGTTGCCGTGGAGCACCACCACGGCGATGTCGGTGATGCGGTCGGGACCGGCGGCGCGCATCCCCGTGGTCTCCACGTCCACCACGGCGAAGGCGCAGTCCTCGAGGAACGGGGAGCCACGCACCTCGCTCACCAGCGCCCAGCGGCCGTCCTGCAGCTGGTGGATCCGCGGGTCGGAGGCAAAGAGCGCCACCGCCAGCCGGTCCGCCACCGCGGGGGGCGCCCCGGGGAGCCCGAGCACCTCCACCGCCAGGCGCTGGGCGGAGAGCGGCCCCGCGAGCATGAGGGTCATGGCCCGCTCCACCAGGGTGCTCTCGGGGTAGCTCTGCAGCCCGATCACGGCTCGGCGCGGCGGAGCGGAAGGGTCATGCAGCGGGGCCCACCGCCGCCCCGCACCAGCTCGTCGCCATCGATGGTGATGACGGTGCGGTGCTTGGTGTCGAGCCAGTCGTCGAAGGCCACGAACTCGACGCTCGAGACCTGGCGGAAGCCGGCGGCCTTGAGGGCCTCGAGCGTCAGCTCGTTCCGCTTGTAGCTGACGATGACGCCGGGCTTGAGCGCCACGAAGTTGCAGCCGCTGGTGTACTGCTCGCGGTCCTGCCCCTTGCGTTGCGGGCCTCCGGTGAAGAGCGGCTCGAGCGGCAGCCGCACCTCGCGGAGCGCGGTGAAGAAGTCGGGCATCTCGCGCACGGTGTCCTGGCCCTTGCGGCGGTGCAGCACCGCGAGCCGCTCGGGGCCGAGGAAGGCGGGCGGGTACACCACGCAGAGCTCGCGGTCCACCTGGGTGAAGAGCATGTCCAGGTGGATGGCGGTGGCCTCGCGCGGCATGACCACCATCAGGATGTCGGTCACCGCCGTCTCGGCGAAGACGCGGCCGGCCAGGTGGTCGAGGGCCGCCGGCGAGGTCCGCTCGCTGAAGCCCACCACCAGCAGGTCGGGCCGGAGCAGGTGGACGTCGCCCCCCTCGAGGGTGAAGTCGCTGCGGCGCTCCTCGGAGCCGTCGTAGAGCAGGCCGGCGTTCTGGAGCGCGGGATGGAAGGCGAAGAGCGTCTTGATGAGCAGCTCCTCGGTCCACCGCACCCCGTGGCGCATGGAGCCGACCACGGCGTGCTCGCCGAGCACCATGCCGATGTCGCGGGGGAAGAAGAGGTTGGGGAGCGGCGGCAGCACGTAGCCCACGGCATTCAGCGCGCGGGCAAAGGGGCCGCCCTCCATTTCCCGCCCCTCGATGATGAGCTGGGCCAGCGCCGCGGCGTCGAGCTCCTCGAGCTGGCGACCGAGGGCGGTGGAGGGGACCACGTCGAGCGTGGCGCGGACGAAGTACTCGCGCGCCGCGGGCAGCTCGAGGGCCTGGCGGAGCAGCTCGCGCACCTCGACGACCTTCGCGAAGCGCTCGAGCACGGCGACGAAGCGGCGGTGCTCGCGCTGGGCGGCGTCGAGCTGGATGATGTCGTCGTAGAGGTAGTCGCCCTTGTTGCCGGGCGTCACGGCCTGGAGCTCCGCCCCGGGCGTGTGCACCAGGACGGCCTCCAGCTGGCCGATCTCGCTCGTCACTCGAAGGGGCGGCATGGCAGGGAAACTAGCGAAGGATGGCCCGGGACGGGGGGCCGGACCCGGGAGGCGCCCTACCGGTTGGTCAGGGCGTAGCTCAGCGTCTCGAGCTCGAGCGCCAGGTTCACCGTCTTCACCACGACGTCGTCGGGGACGGTGAGCTGGATGGGGGCGAAGTTGAGGATGGCCTTGACCCCCAGGGCCACCACCCGGTCGGTGACGCCCTGCGCCGCCTCGCCGGGGGTGACGATGACGGCGATCTCGACCGGGGAACGGCGGAGCTCCGTCTCGAGCTCCTTCAGGTCCTTCACCACGAGCCCGTTCCAGCCCTTGCCCACCTTGGCCGGGTCGGTGTCGAAGATGGAGACGATGTCGAAGCCGCGGTTGCGGAAGCCGCGGTACTGGACCAGCGCGCTGCCGATCTTGCCGGCGCCGATCATCGCCACGCGGTAGGTGCGGCCGAGGCCGAGGATGTCGCGCAGCTTGAGGACCAGCTCCGCCACCGAGTAGCCGAGCCCCCGCTTCCCGAACGAGCCGAAGAAGCTCAGGTCCTTGCGGACCTGCGCGGAGGTGGTGCCGCCCCGGGCGGCGAGGGCGTCGGAGCTGACGGTTTCCATCCCCTGCTCCTCGAATTCCTCGAGGAACCGGAGATAGAGCGACAGCCGTCGCACCGTGGACTCGGCGATCTTGCGCATGCGTAGCATGTGAAATGTTTCACAAAGATAGTGCTGCGCGTGCGGCGATGCTAGGGGCGTCGGCGACGGGCCCGGCGCGCCCGAGCGCCGCTCGGGCGATACGGGTCAGGGAGGGGGCGGATAGACGGCGCGGAAGAGGCGGGCGAAGTCCGGCGGGGAGAGTTCCTGGGGGCGCTGGGTCTCCTCGAGGCCCGCGGCGGCGATCCACGCCCCCGCCTGCTCGGGCGCGGCCTTGGTGAGTTCCCGCAGGCCCCGCAGGAGCTGCTTCCGCCGGAAGCCGAAGAGGCCCACCGTGAAGCGGCGGAAGTCGGCCACCGCCGAGTCAGGCAGGAGCGGCTCGGCGCGGGGGCGGAGGCGGAGGACGGCGCTGTCCACCTTGGGCGGCGGGCGAAAGGCGCCGGCCGGGACGGTGAACTTCCGTTCCACCGCGGCCACGGCCTGGACGCCCACGCTGAGCGCGCCGTAGTCGGCGCCGCCTGGCGGGGCGGCCACCCGCTCCGCCACTTCCTTCTGCACCAGGAACACCACGCTCCGGGGCCGCGGCGGCAGCAGCGCCTTCTCGAGCAGGGGCGACGTGATGTTGTAGGGGATGTTGCCGACGATGCGCACCGGGCCGGGGCCCGTGAGCTGGTGCCAGTCGAGCTCGAGCGCGTCCCCGGCCACGAGGAGGAGGCTCGGGAAGCGTTCGCGGAGTTCGGGGAGGAGGTCGCGGTCCTTCTCGATGGCGATGACGCGGTCGCTGCGCTTGAGGAGCTCCCGGGTGAGGCCGCCCGGCCCGGGGCCGATCTCGAGCACCGTCTCCCCGGGCGCGATCTCCGCCAGGTCGGCGATTCGCGCCAGGATGCCGGGGTCGAAGAGGAAGTGCTGGCCCAGCGCCTTCTTGGGACTCAAGCGCGGAGGATGAGGAGGGTGCGATCGTCCACGGGGCGCGGGGTCGAGAGGTCGGCCTCGTCGAACACGGCGGCGACGATCTGGTCGGGGGTGAGGTGGCGGCGGCTGGCGATGGCCTCGAGGAGGCGCTCCTCGGTGAAGGCACCGGAGCGCTGGTCCACCAGGCCGTCGGTCCAGAGGCAGAGGAGATCCTCGCCGGGGGTCCAGGGCACCTGGCAGCGGGTGAGCGTCGCCGCGGTGGCCAGGCCGAGGGGCGGCGCGGTGCTCTCGAGGCGCTCCGGCGCGCCCCGGGCCGGCACGCGGAAGGCGTGCGGGTGGCCGGCGCTGGCGTACACCAGGCGGCCGCCCCGGGGATCGATCATCCCGTAGAACACCGACAGGAACATCTCCGTGGACGCGAGCTCGTTGCCCAGGCTCTCGAGCATGGCGGCGAGCACCTCGTCCGGCGAGCTGCCGGCGTGGGCGTGGATGCCCGCCGCCGCCATGACGAGCGCCATGACGAGCGCCGCCGAGAAGCCGTGGGACGACACATCGCCGAGCATGACGCCGACGCGGCCGCCCCCGAGGCGCGTGAAGGTGTAGAAGTCGCCGCCCACGGAATCCACGGGGCGGCAGACGGCGGCCACGAGGGCGTCGCCCTGGAGCACGGCGGGGGCGGGGAGCAGCTTGAGCTGGAGGTCGTGGGCCAGCTCGAGCTCGCGCTGGAGGCGCTGGCGGCGGAGGTCGCGCGCCACGAGGCGGGCGTTCTCGATGGCGGCGCCGATCTGGTTGGCCACCGCGGAGACGAGCTTGGCCTCCCCCGGGGTGAAGGTGTCGCCGGCGATGCGGTCGGTGAGGTTGATGACCCCGACGCAACGGGTCCTGGCGCCGGGCACCGCGTAGCAGATCGGGATGCTCAGGAAGGCCTGGCCCAGGTAGCTCCGCGGGTCGTGGCTGCCGGGGTTCGGGAGGTAGGGATCGGTGGGATCACAGACGATGATCCGTTCCTCGCGGAAGACGCGGGCGGCCACCGAGGCCGGGTCGCCGACCGGCACCGGCTCGAGCCCCTCGGCGGAGAAGCCGCGGGCGGCCACGGCGCGGAGGACGCCGGCCTCCTCGTCGTGCACCATGATGGAGGCGCGGCGGGCGCCCACCGTCTCCGCCACCAGGCGGACGATGGTCGGGGCCGCCTCCTCGAGGCGCGTGGTCTGGCCCAGGATCTCGCTGATGGCGTAGAGGAGGTCGATCTCCTCGTAGCGGCTGGTGAGCTCGTCGGTGATCTCGGCGGCTTCGCGCTCGGCGGCAAAGAAGGCGCCGAGGACCCCGGCCAGCTGGGGCGCCAGCTCGGCGGCGCGGGCGTCGGGGATGCCGCCCACCTCGACCCAGAAGCCGTCCGCCTCGGTGACGGGCGCAAGCCAGACGCTCCCCGTCGGCGTGGGCACCGGGCCGGGGGTGCGCGGGATGGGCGGCGCGTAGCCGGGGTCGCGGCCGCCGCCAAAGGCGCGCAGCCCGCGTCCGTCGAACCGCCACAAGCGCACGCGGGCACCCGAGAGGGCGCCGAGGGCTTCCGCGACGGACTCCACGCCCGTCAGCGGCGGCGCAGCGTCATGCAGATGGAATTTCCCTGGTCGTTGAAGCGGACGTCGTCCACCAGCTGGCGGATGAGGAAGAGGCCACGCCCGTTGGGGCGGTCGAGGTCCTCGGGATCGAGCGGCTCGGGCACCAGCTCGGGATTGAACCCGGTGCCCTCGTCGGTGACCTCGATGCGGACGTGCTCGGGGCCGAGCTCCGCGCGGACATACACGGACTTGCTGGGATTCTCCTGGTTGCCCGCCACGATGGCGTTGGCGAGCGCCTCGGCGACGGCCACGCGGACGTTGAAGCGGGAGCGGCGGCAGAGCCAGTTGGCGCAGGTGCAGTGGCGCATGAGCAGGTCCACCACCTGCTCAATGCAGGCCACGTCGCTCGGGACCCGGAGGCCGAGCTCGGTGGTGGCGCCGTTGGCCGCCGGGAGCCGGCGCCGGCGCACGCAGAGACGCAACGAGGCCGGGACCGGCAGCGTCATCCCGCGAACCCGCCGGCCGCCTTCTCGGCCGTGTCGCTGATGGCGAAGAGGGTGTCGAGCTTGGTGAGCTCGAAGAGCGAGCGGAGGTCCTCGTTGAGGCCGCTCAGGCGGAGGTCCCCGCCCTGCTCGCGCACCTTCTTGGAGATGGAGACGAGGGCGCCCAGGCCCGAGGAATCGATGTAGCCGGTGCGGGAGAAATCGATCACGAAGCGGCGCTCGCCGCTGTCGAGCGCCTCCTGAACGGCCGCCTTGAGTTCCTGCCGGTTGCCCACGATGAGCTGGCCCTCCACCCGGATGAGGTAGATGCCGCCCGTGTCCTTGGTTGCCGTGAACGCCATCGGAGCTCCTTAGGGGGTTCAGCCCACCGCCCGGCCCTGCAGCAGGACCATGGCGGCCACCTCCACAATATCCTCCGCGGACGCCCCGCGCGATAGGTCACTCATGGGCCGGGCCAGCCCCTGCAGGAGGGGCCCCAGGGCCACCGCCCCGCCCAGCCGTTGCACCAATTTGTAGCCGATATTGCCGCTGTCGAGGTCCGGGAAGACCAGGATATTGGCCGCCCCGCCCACCGCCGACCCGGGCGCCTTCCGGGCGGCCACGAGGGGGTCCACAGCGGCATCCACCTGCAGCTCCCCGTCGGCGGCGATGTCCGGGGCGAGTTCCCGGAATTGCTCGGCGGCTGCCCGGATCCGCTCCACCCGGGCCCCCTCCGCACTGCCACGGGTGCTGTAGCTCAGGAAGGCCACCCGGGGGGTGTCCCCCACGAGGCCGGGGCGGTCGCGGGCGGCGGCCAGGGCCACGGCAGCGAGCTGCCCCGGCGTGGGCTCGGGGAGCACAGCGCAGTCGGTGAAGGTGACCACCCGCCCGTCGGCTAGGACCATGTAGAACGCCGAGCTGGCCGTGGCAACGCCGGGCGCGGTGCCGATGGCCCAGAGCGCGGCCCGGAGCACGTCGGCGGTGGTGGCGACACAGCCGGCCACGGCGCCCTCGGCCTCGCCGAGGGCCACGAGGCCGGCGGCGAAGCGGAGCGGGTCGGCGGCGAGGTCCAGGGCGTGGACCGCATCGTGGACCTTGTCGGGGCGGCGGTCCCGCAGGCGCTGGGCCACGCGCTGGCGGCGGGGATCGGCGGCCGGGTCGATGCCGCCGGGGCCGCCGAGGAGGACGGGCTCGAGGATGCCCTCGCGCCGGAGCCGGGCGGCGGCCTCCTGGACGCGCGGGTCCTCACCCTCGGCGAAAACGATGCGGCCGCCGGCCCGGCGGGCGCGGGCGAGCAGTTCCTGGCGGAAGCTCACCGGGGCGCGAAGCGCCGCTTGAGCGCGGCCAGCACCACGGGATGGACCAGCGCGGAGACGTCGCCGCCGTGGCGCGCCACCTCGCGCACCAGGCTCGAGCTCAGGTAGGTGGCGTCCTCGGGCGGGACCAGGAAGACGGTCTCGAGGCCGGGGAGGAGGTGGCGGTTCATCATGGCCATCTGGAACTCGTACTCGAAGTCGCTCACCGCGCGCAGGCCGCGGACGATGAGCGAGGCGCCGTGGCTGCGGCAGAAGTCCACCAGCAGCCCCTCGAACGACTCGTAGGTGATGCGCGGGTCCTCGCCCACTGCCTGGCGGAGCATGTCGAGCCGTTCCTGCACCGAGAAGAGCGGCTCCTTGCTCGAGTTCCGCGCCACGGCCACCACCACGCGGTCGGCCAGGGCGAGGCTCCGGCGCACGAGGTCGGTGTGCCCGTTGGTGGGCGGGTCGAAGGAGCCGGGATAGACGGCGATCCGGGTCATGGGGCTCGGACGAAGGTGATGGCGGTGTCGCCGTAGCGACGGGTGTCGTCGCCCGGGAGCTCCACGCTGGCGGCGTGCTCCACGCACAAGATCCGCGCGAAAGGCGTGGCGCGGAAGAGGGTCACGAGCCGGGCCGCGTCGTCCCGGGTGTAGGGCGGGTCGGCGAAGGCCAGGTCGTAGGCGCCCGGGGCGAGCCTCTCGGCGAAGCGCAGCGCGTCCCCCCGGTGCACGGTGGCCTCGGCGGCGGCGCCGAGGCCGGTGATGTTGGTGCTGAGGGCGGCGAGGGACGGCGGGTTGAGCTCCACGAAATCCGCGTGGCTGGCGCCGCGGGAGAGGGCCTCGAGGCCGAGGGCGCCGCTGCCGGCGTAGAGGTCGAGCACCCGCGCCCCCGGGAGCGCCGCCTGCACGATGCTCATCCAGGCCTCGCGCACCCGGTCGGCGGTGGGACGGACGCGGGGGTCCTGCGGCGGCACGAGCCGCCGGCCGCGCCACCGTCCCCCCACGATGCGCACGCCGTCAGCTCCCGGCCGGGCTCAGCGCCACCACGCGCGCCTGCAGCGCGGTGGCGCCGTTCCACTCGTTCTGCTCCAGCCGGAAGGCCACGTCGAGCGCCGGGGTGCGTGCGGCCGACCAGGGATAGCGGTCGGCCCAGCCGAAGCCGATGGCGGCGAGGCGGGCGCCGTCGCGCACCAGGGTGCCCTTGAGGTGTGCGGTCCCCACCCGCCGGGCGCCCGACAGCTCCACGTTGCGCACGCCGAAGACCGGCCCGGGATTGCCCATGCCGCAGGGCTCGAGCCAGCGGCAGAGCTTCTCGAGGTCGTCGGTGACCTCGTCGAGGCCCACCACCAGGTCGATGCGCTGCTCGGGGCCGAGGTCCTCGTCCTGGAGCCTGGCGCGGGCCACGGCGGCGAAGCGCTC
Organism: uncultured Gemmatimonadaceae bacterium; assembly: GCA_964598655.1. Classification (GTDB taxonomy): domain Bacteria; phylum Gemmatimonadota; class Gemmatimonadetes; order Gemmatimonadales; family GWC2-71-9; genus JADJOM01. The sequence continues at coordinate 25,325 of CAZRCT010000037.1, read as the reverse complement.
GCGGAAGGCGTCGAGGTTCTGGCGCCGCACGGTGACCCCGGCGGCCATGTGGTGGCCGCCGAAGCGCTCCAGCAGGTCGCCGCACTGGGTGAGGGCGTGGTGGAGGTCGAAGCGGGAGATGCTCCGGCCGCTGCCCTTCCCCATCTCGCCGTCGAGCGCCACCAGGAAGGTGGGGCGGCCGTAGCGCTCCACCACCCGCGAGGCCACGATGCCCACCACCCCCGGGTGCCACTTCTCCGACGCGAGGACGAGGCCGGCGTCGCGCGCCGGGTCACGCTCCCCCTCCACCTGCGCCAGGGCCTCGTCGAGGATGCGCTGGTCCAGCGCCTGCCGCTCCACGTTCATCCGCTCCAGCCGCTCGGCGAGCTGGGTGGCCGCGGCGGGATCGTCGGTGAGGAGGAGCTCGAGGCCCTCCATGGCGTCGCCCACGCGGCCGGCGGCGTTGAGGCGGGGTGCCAGGATGAAGCCCACCTGCCCCGCCCGGATCTCCTTCCCCTCGAGCCCGCTGACCCTGATGAGCGCGGCGAGGCCGGGCCAACGGGTCTGGTTCAGGAGCTTGAGGCCGTGCCGCACCAGGGCCCGGTTCTCGCCGGTGAGCGGCACGATGTCGGCGATGGTGGCGAGCGCGACGAGATCCAGGAAATGGAGCGGGAGCGACGCCGGCGCGCCGAGTGCGGCGGCGAGCGCCTGCACCAGCTTGAAGGCGATGCCCGTGCCACAGAGCTGGCGGAGACCGGAGGTGTCGTCGGGGCGTTGCGGGTTGACCACCGCCACGGCGCTCGGCAGCCCGGCGCCCGGGAGGTGATGGTCGGTCACCACCACCTGGAGGCCGGCGGCGTTGGCCTCGTCCACCGCGTCACAGGCCTGGATGCCGCAGTCACAGGTAAGGATGAGGCCGGCGCCGGCGGCGCGTGCGGCGGCGAGGCCGGCGGGGCCGAGGTCGTAGCCGTCGCGGAGGCGGTGGGGAATGAACGGCACCACGTCGGCGCCGAGGGCGCGGAGGGCGCGCGTGAGGAGGGCGGTGGCGCACTGGCCGTCCACGTCGTAATCGCCGTGGACCAGGATGCGGCGGCGGGTGCGCACGGCCGCCACGAGCGCCTCGACGGCGGTAGCCATGCCGGCCAGCGTCAGCGGGTCGGCCAGGTCGTCGAGCGCGGGGCGGAGGAAGCTCCGCGCCGCATCCCGTCCCGTGATCCCGCGCTGCACCAGCAGCGCCGCGAGCACCGCCGGCACGCCGAGCTCGGCGGCCAGCTCCTGCACCCGCCCGGCCTCCGGCGGCGCGGCCACCTTCCAGCGGAGGGCGGGGACGGGAAAGCGGCTACTCAATCTCGTCAGGCGCGAAGAGGATCACGCCGCAGCTCTCGCACGCGTCGATGAGCGTGCCGGCGCGGATCTGGTTGCGGCGGTTGAGCGGCACGGTGGTGAAGCAGGCGCTGCAGGCGGCGCCGTCGAGCGCCATGACCACGCGGGTCAGCTTCACGGTGCGCAGCCGCTCGTAGCGCTGGCGGAGGGCGCGGTTGACGCTGTTGGCCATGGCGTCCCGCTCCGCCAGCCGGGCCTGGCGCACGCCCTCGGCGGCCTGGCGGCGGCCCTCGACCTCGGCGCGCTGGGTCTCCTGCGCCGCGCGCAGCTCGGCGAGGCGGCCCTCGAGCTGGGTCACCTGGGCCTCGAGGCCGGCCACCTGGTCCGCCAGCTTCATCCAGTCCTGCTCCTCCTTGGCCAGCACCGAGCGCGCCAGGTCCAGCTCGGTCATCACGGCCTGCGCCTCGCGCGGGTTCTTGATCTGGTCCAGCCGGGCCTTCCCGCGCGCCTCGAGCTTCCGGTAGTTCTCCACCTTGGCCTCGACCTCGGCGCGGCGGCGGGTGGTGTCGGCGACGGCCTTGCGGGTCCGGGCGAGTTCGGCATCGGCATCGGCGAGCTGCTGGTCCAGCGCCTCGAGCTCGGCGAGCACGGCGTCGAGGGCCTGGTCGGCCTCGAGCAGCGCCACGTCCTTGGCCTGCAGCTCCAGCAGCTTGACGAGATCTGGGTGCATCGGGGGTCCTTGGGGGTCAGGGTCGGGGTGACAAAGATACTCGGGGCCCGGGGCGCGCGCGGCTAGCGCCGCTCCGGGCGACGACGGGTGCGGCGCCAGCCGTAGCGGCGCTGGTATTCCTCGGGGTACCGGGCGCGGAGCTCCTCGACGAGCGCGCGCTTCCTCGCCGCCAGGGTGGCGTGCTCGCTGGCGGGGGCGCGCTCGAGCTGGCGGTTGAGCCGCTCGAGCGCCCGGAAATGCGGCCGCGCCTCCAGCACCCGGCAGGCGCCGTCGAAGACCCGGTCCTGCGGCTCGGCCAGCGCCTGCGGGGCCTCGGCGAGGAGGCGGGCCCAGCGCGCCTGGATCGCGGGATCGATTCCCTCGGGCACCGGGGCCGGGCCCTCGTCGCCCTGGGCGGCCAGCCGGTCGAACATCTCGCGGTGGCCCGGCGCCTCGAACCACTCGGGCGGCACGCCCTCCGCCGAGCGCCGGCGCCACTCACCGCTGGCCACCATGAGGCGGAGCAGCGCCAGCTCGGCCGGCGTCCCGTCGGTGCGCGGCGCGGCCGACTCGGTGCTGGGCCGCGGGCGGCGCTCCTCCTCGGCGGCGGGCGGCGGCGCCTGCCGCGGCCCCGGCTCCTTGAGGGTGGCCACCTCGTGCTCCAGCACCGCCTTACTCACGCCGCTCCGCTCGCTCACCAGCGAGAGGTAGAGTTCGCGCTGGATCGGGTCCCGGGTGGCGCGGATGGTGGGGAGCAGGCGGTCGAGCGCCTCGCGGCGGTGCTCCATGCCGGTGAACCAGCCGCGGCGGTCGAGGATCTGGATCTTCCGCTCCAGCACGTCCACCGCATCGGCGAGGACGGGCTCGAGGGCCTTCGCCCCGCCCTTCTGGACCAGCGTGTCCGGATCCTCGCCCGGGGGCATGGTGGCCACGCGGACGCGAAGCTCATGGCGGAGCAGCTCGTCGCCCGCGCGGAAGGTGGCCTTCAGGCCGGCCATGTCGCTGTCGAGGAGCAGCAGCGCCTGCTGCGTCAGGCGCTTGAGGAGGGCCGCCTGGTCGCCGGTAAGCGCGGTGCCGAGCGGGGCCACCACGTGCTCCACGCCGGCCACCACCAGGCGCAGCACGTCGAAGTAGCCCTCCACGATGATCACGGCGCCTTCCTTCCGGATGGCGTTCCGCGCGGCGTGCAGGTTGTAGAGCGTCTGGCCCTTCTTGAAGATCGGGCTTTCGGGGCTGTTGAGGTACTTGGGCTCGCCCTGCCCCAGGATGCGGCCGCCGAAGCCCACCACGCGGCCGCGGAGGTCGTGGATGGGGAAGAGCAGCCGCCCGCGGAAGCGGGGGATGATGCGGCCGTCCTCCCGCCGGGCGAGGAGGCCCGCCTCGAGCATCACGCCCTCGTCGAGGCCCAGCTGGCCCATGGCCTTGAGGAACTCGTTGGGGCTCCGGGGGGCGTAGCCGAGCTGGTAGGGCTCCAGCTCCTCGAGATTGAAGCCGCGCTCGGTGACGTACTTCCGCGCCAGCTCCGCCTCGGGCGCGTCGCGGAACTGCCCCGCAAACCAGTCGTGCGCCACCGCCACGGCGGAGAAGAACGGCTCCCGCGGGTCGGGGCCCTGGCGCTCCTTGCTGGTCTCGGGGATCACGATCCCCTCCCGCCGCGCCACCTCGCGCACCGCGTCGGGATAGCTGAGCCCCTGCCGCTTCATGTGCCACGAGAAGATGTCGCCCGCCTCCTTGCACACGAAGCAGTAGTAGCGGCCCTTCTTGGGGATCACGGCGAAGTTCCGGTGGGTGCCGCCATGGAAGGGACAGGGACCGCGCCAGTCGGCGCCGGACTTCTTCAGGTCCACCGACTCGCCGATCACCGACACGAGGTCGGCCGCGTCGCGCACCTGCTCGATCAGCTCGTCCGGGATCATCGGCTCAGTTCCCGAACTCGAGGATGGTGACGCCGGTGCCGCCCTGGTTGGCAGGGGCGAAGGCGTGGGCCTGCACCCGGCGGTCCCCCTTGGCCACGCGCTGCACCCGCTCGCGCACGGCGCCGGTGCCCTTCCCGTGGATCACGCGCAGGTACGGCTGCTCGGCCAGCACCGCCGCGTCGATGGCGGCCACCACCGCATGCTCGGCCTCGTCGCCGCTCAGGCCGCGGAGGTCCAGCTCGTAGTTGTGCTCCAGGGTGGACACGTCCACCATCGGCTCCTTCTTCCGCGCCGGCCCCTGCCCCCCAGGCACCGGCGCCAGCGTCCCCGGCTCCACCACCAGCTTGAGCGAGCCGACGCGCACCACCACCTTGCCGTCGCCCCGCACCTCGAGGACGTCGCCGGGGGTGCCGCTCGCCATGCGGACGCGCTGGCCCGGCTCGAAGGTGACCGCGGCGTGCCCGTCCGCCGCGTCCTTCTCGTCGAGGCGCTTCACGGCGGCCTTGGCCGCGCCTGCGGCCTCCTCCACCATCCGCCGCGCCTCGCGCGCCGCCGCCTCGTCCGCCTCCTTCACCCGGGCGATGGCGCGCTCCACCTCTTCCCGCGCCTGCAGCAGGAACTGCCGCGCCTGCTCGCGCGCCGCGCGCTCGGCGCCGCGCTCGCGCTCGGTGAGCGCCTTGTCGCGCTCCTTCTGGCGGGCGGCCTGCGCCTCGAGCTCCGCGGTGCGCTGCTCCACGTAGGTGAGCTGCGCGCGGAGCGCCTCCTCGCGGAGCTGCTGCTCCCGCTCGCGCTGCTCCACCTGCGCCAGCAGGGCGTCGAGCGTGCGCTCCGCCTCCGGCACCTGCGCCTCGGCCTCGGCGAGCACGTCGGGCCGGACCCCGAGCCGCCGGGCGATGGCCAGGCCATAGCTCCGGCCCGGCACGCCCTTCTGCAGGCGATAGGTCGGCTGCAGGGTCGCCGCATCGAACTGCAGCGAGGCGTTCACCACGCCCCTCGCCGAGGTGGCGAGGCGCTTGAGCGCGCCGAGGTGCGTGGTGGCCAGGGTGAGCGCGCGACGGCGCGTGAGCGCCAGCAGCGCGGCCCCGGCGAGGGCGCTGCCCTCCGCGGGATCGGTGCCGCTCCCGATCTCGTCGAGCAGCACCAGGCTCCGGTCGTCGGCCTCGTCGAGGATGACGCGCAGCAGCGCCAGGTGCGCGCTGAAGGTGGAGAGGCTCGCGGCGATGGACTGCCGGTCGCCGATGTCGGCGAAGATCCGCTCCACGATCGGCAGCCGGCTCCCCGGCCCCACCGGCGGGATGATCCCGCTCTGCGCCAGGGCAATGTGGAGGCCCACCGCCTTGAGGAGCACCGACTTGCCGCCGGTGTTGGGGCCGGAGAGGAGCACGGTGCGCTCGCCGTCCTCGAGCGTCAGGTCAAAGGGCACCACCGGCGTGGCGCCACCGAGGAGCAGCGGGTGGCGGCCGTTGTTCACCACCAGGCCGGCGGGCGCCGGCGCCACCTCGGGCGCGTAGCCGTCCACGGCTGCGGCGTACCTGGCGCGGGCGGCCAGGTCGTCCACCGCCACGCACATGGCGTGGAGGTCCTTGAGCACGGGCTGCGCGGGCCGGAGCAGGTCGGTGAGGTCGCGGAGGACCTTGAGCTCCTCCCGCTGCGCCGCCGCCTCGGCCTCGCGCATGGCGTTGCCGAGGGGGATCACCGAGGCGGGCTCGAGGTAGAGCGTGGCACCGCTCGCCGACTCGCCGTGGATGATGCCGTCGGGGCGGCCGCGGAGGTCGCGCGGGACGGGGATCACGTAGCGGCCGTCGCGGAGCGTCACCCCGCCGTCGCCGCCCACGGCGCGGAGGATGGCCTCGAGGCGCTGGACCAGGCGGTCGCGCGCGGTGCGGATCTCGCTCCGGGCGGCGGCGAGCGCGGGACTCGCCGAGTCGCGCACGGCGCCATCGTCGTCGAGCGACTGCTCCAGCTTCTTCTCGAACGGCCGGGGCGGCAGCTCCACGCGGAGCGGCACCACGCCCGGCGCCTCCGGCTCCACCCGCTTGAGCTCGTCGAGCACCAGGCGCGCCGCCGTGAGCGTCCGCCGGATGGCCAGCAGCTCCTGCGCATCGAGCACGCTGCCGGGGATGCGGAGCCGGCCAAGGGCGTCCTTCACCTCCGGCACCGACTCCGCGATCAGCCCACGATTCCGCCGCGCCAGCGCCGCCAGCTCCGCCACCCGTGCCAGCTCCTGCCGGATCTCCGCCGCCACGAAGGACGGGCGCCGCGCCCGAAGACTCGCCGCGCCGAGCGGACCGGCGGCGAGGGCGGCCACGGCATCGAGCACCGGCCCGAACTCGAGCGCCTCCAGCGGCTCCGTCCACGCGGCGAGGAGCGCCTCCTCATCCCCGGAACCCTGAACCACCCGCTCCAAAGCGGACGGGGTGCCTGCGTCCGCAGACGCCGGCACCCCGTCGGGGAAGTCGGTATGGTTCCGATCGGTCATCGGGCGCGCGTCCTGCGCGGCGCCGGACCGGACTGGTGCACTGCCATCACGAAGGACTCAGTCCGCACTCAGGAGTCAGGGGACCCACGCATCCCCTGCTCGCAGGGGCTCTATGCTCTTGCTGCTCGTCAACTTACGCCCAGCCACGGCATTCCACAAGGCGCGGGCCCCGGCTCACTCCAGCGTGAACCACTGCACCTCGACCCGCCGGTTCTTCTCCGGATCGGGGCCGGCGGGCTCTTCCCAGCCCCGCCCCACGATCTCGAGCCGCTTGGCATCCACGTTGTAGCGCCGGATGAGCTGGCGCTGGATCTCCGCCGCCCGGTCGCGCGAGAGGCCCATCGCCTTGAGCCCCTGCTGCCGCACAAACGCCTCCCCGCCCTGGCGCCGGAACTCCTCCACCATGGAGTTGTCCACGTGGCCGCGGAGCAGAAGCGTCGAGCCCGGGCTCACCGCGAGCAGCTGCTTGGTGGCCTCGAGGTTGGCCAGGTTCTCGGTGTTGGCCACGTCGAGCTCGGCCGAGTTGGGCTTGAAGTAGAAGCGGATGTCCTTGGAGAGGAGCGGGTCGGTCTCCACGGTGCCGCCGCTCGTGCTCTTGATCGGCGCGATGGCCACCTTCTGGTCCGCGAAGAGCCCCTGCGCCTTGAGCGCCGCCAGCGCCGTCCCGTCGGCAAAGCGCGAGGCGTCGGCCGGGTTGGGGATCAGCTGGCTGCCGTAGGCGAGGACCGCCGACTGGTAGATCCCGCCGAAGCTCCCCGCCGCGTCGATCTCGCCCGAGAAGAACGCCAGGTTCTCGGGGAAGTTGGCGAGGTGCACCTTCTGCAGCTCGGCCCGCGCCTGGTCCGGGGTCCACTTGAAGGCCTGCGCCACCACGCTGAGCTGCGACTCCGGGTTGTCCCGCACCAGCCTGTTGCCCTCGAGCAGCGCCCGGGTGATCCCCTCCACCATCTTCGGGTGCGCCGCGGCGAAGCCCTCGTTCAGCACCAGCACGTCCGCCACGATGAGCAGGTTCCGGTTGCTGGTCAGCAGCTTGGCCTTGCCCTGCGAGCCCTGGAGCACCTCGGTGGTCTTCGGCTCCCAGGTGACCGCGCCGGCCAGGCGGCCCTTGCCGGCCAGCTCCGCGAGGAACAGGTCCCCCGCGGCGAAGCCATCCTCGGTATACACCAGGTTGAGCGCATCGCCCGCCGGCGTGTCGTCGAGCGAGCCCAGCGGGTTGATGGGGAGCCCCGCCTCCTGCGCCAGATAGCGGATGAAGAAGTCGGTCTCGGTGAACTGCGCGGCGGCCACCACCTTGCCGCGGAGGTCGTTCACCTTCTTGATGTCGCGCGTCACCACGATGCCGTCGGCGCCGCGGGAGAAGCCGATCTGCGCCGGCACCTTCACCCGGAACTGCCGCCCGTACACCGCCAGCACGTCCGCCGTGGTGGCGGAGCCCGCCAGCCGCCCGGCGTTGAGCGCCGACCAGCTCTCCTCCTCCGACACCGTCAGCTTTACCCGGCAGCCGCAGTACTTGGTGAAGAGCGAGCCGGCCGAGGGCTGCAGCCCCCCGTTGGCGGCGATGAGGCCCGCGTACCCGGCGTACTCACTCAGCTCGATGACCACCGTGCTGTCGGCCGGCAGGGCGTAGGTGCCGGGCGCGTCGAGCGTCGGCACCTCCAGCGCCAGCGTGCTCACCTCGGCCGGCGACTCCGCGGTGCCGCCGGGCATGGCCGGGAGCTTCACCCCGCCCTTCTGGAGCATGCCGTAGCCGTAGTACACCAGCCCGCCGATCAGGGCGAGCGAGAGCAGCTTCCCGAGGAAGGTGAAGCCAGGCTTGGACTCAGCCATTGGGGCCCATCTCCTTCTGCGCCTGCGGCGCCTGCGACGTGCCGCCCGCCTGGATGCCCTGGCTCGCCAGGAACTCCGCCAGCGCCGCCTGCTCCAGCGCCTTGGACTCGTTCTCCTTCTCCCGCACGCGGTCCATGTCCACGATGTCCTTGGCCACCCGCGCCTTGCCGGCCGACATCTCGTAGCGCTTCTGCAGCACCTCCTCGACCGTCTTCATGGTGTCGCCGAGGTCGCCCACCTTGAAGGTGGCGCTGGAGAGCGCACCGGCCGCCTCGGCCTGCGCCTCCTTGATCTTCACCTGGTCGAGCTGCTTCTCGAGGCGGCGCACCTTCTCCTCGAACTCCTTCTGGACGATCTTGGCCTGCCGCAGGTTGGCCTGGTAGGCCTCCTCGCTCTCCGTGAGCTCCGCCATGTCGGTCTGCAGGTCGGCCTTGAGCTCCTGCAGCTCGCGCGCGAGCGTGCCGGCCAGGTCCATGTTGCCCGCCTGGTGGTTGGCCAGGATCCGGCGCTCCAGGTCCTGGGCCTTGGCCGTCTTCATCTTGACCTGGCCCTTGAGCCGCTCGGCCACGCCCGCCATCCGGGCCAGGGCACTGTTGTACTGCGCCATCTTCTCCCGGAACTCCATCCGCGCGGCCTCCATCAGCGCCTCGGGATTCTGCTCCTCCAGCCCGCTGATGAAGAGGGAGAGGAACCCGCGGAACAGCCTGCCGACGCGTGCGAAGATGGCCATGGACGGTCTCCGAAGTGGAAGCCCAGAATGTCGGGGTGGTGCGCCAGCGTGTCAAACTACGAAACGTCGCCCGCGGGGTGTCAGACGAACCGCCGCAGCTCCTCGATCCGCCGCTCGATCTCCTCCGGCCCGAGCTCCCGGTAGCGCGCCGGCAGGAAGCGCACGTCGGTGCACTCCTTCACCGCCACCAGGTCCATGTACTCGAGCTTCCGGGTGTGCGCGTTGGGGCGCACCTCCTGGAAGACCTGCGTCAGGATCTCCTTGAGCGCCGGCCGCGGCTCCGCCGCGAGCTCCCAGACCCGGAGGCCCCGCACGAAGACCCCCTCGATCTCGTTGCCGCCGAGCGTGATGGTCGGCGGCAGCTCGGGCAGGTCCGCCTCGGCCACGGGGATCTTCACCTTGCGGGCCACGGCCAGCAGCAGCGCGCGCCGCTCCGCGTCGGTCTCGGGCGGGAAGAGCGGGATGTGGACGTCGAGGCGGCCCTGGCGCTTGAGGTCCACCTCGAGCAGGTCGGGCCGCGACGTGGCGAACACCCAGATGATCCGCCCGCGGTTCCGCGTGTCGGACATCTCCTTGGCGAGCATCGAGTACACCCGGCCGGAAAGCCCGCCGTCGCTGTCGCCCCCCTCGCGCTTGCCGGCGGCCTGGTCGGCCTCGTCCACGAAGACCACCACCTGGCCGAGCGCCCGGAGCACGGAGAAGATCTTCTCCAGGTTCCCCTCGGTGGCGCCCACCCAGCGGTCGCGGAAGTTCTTGAACACGACACAGGGGATGCCGAGCTCGCCCGCCCAGCAGGTCACCAGGAAGGTCTTCCCCGTCCCGATCCGCCCGGCAATCAGGTAGCCCATCGGCAGCGCGTGGAGCGCGCCCCGGCGCAGGAGCTCGGTGTCCTCGCGCAGCCACGCCCGCACGGCATCGAGCCCCGCCACGTGGTCGAGCGTGAAGCTCGACTCGATGAACTCCATCAGCCCCGCGCACTCCCGCTCGATCGCGTCCTTCTTCTGCCGCGTGAGCCACTGCCGGGTGATCCGCTCCCCGTTCCGGAGCGCCAGCGCCAGCACCCGCTTGGCGCCAATCCGGGAGAGGCCCGTGAGCCGGCTCGCCAGCTGGTCCACCGGCACGTCGCTCTTCTCCGGCAGCTCCTTCATCTCCCCGGCGATGAGCGCCTCGAGATACGCCTGCATCTCCGCTTCATCGGGAAGCGGCACCCGGAGCGCCACCGCGTGCGGGTTCTCCGCCACCAGCTCGTTCAGGTCCTGCAGCTCCTCGGTGAGGAGCACCGTGACGATGTTGGCGTGCAGGATCCCGGGATCATTGGCCCAGCCCAGCACCTTGACCACGTTGGCGCTGAAGGCGCCGCCGAGCGAGGCGGCCTCGCCGCGCGGCACCACGAACTCCGCGAAGTCCACCACCACCGCGATCTTGGGGCGCGGCTTCTCGGGCGCCAGCGCGGCGAGGTTGAGGGAGCGGAGCAGGTAGCGGTCGATGAGCTCGAGCGCCGCCCCCGGCTCCCGCAGGTATTGCATGGCCTTCACGTCGTCGCCCAGCGCGTCGCGCACCCACTTGCCCCAGTCCTCGCCGCCCTTCACGGCGCGGACCCCGCGGCTCCGGTCGTAGTGCAGCACCACGTCGTAGCCGGGCCACATCACCTCGTCGAGGTACTGCTTCAGCGAGAACATCTTCCCGCCGTGGGGCAGCACGTCGAAGATGTTGCCGTGGATCAGGAACTGGGCGCAGGCGCCGGACCGGTACAGGTCCTGCATCTCCCTGGCCCACACGGGCAGCGTGGGACTCACTGGGTCTCCCGGAGCGTGGCGCGCGCGGCGATGGCGGGCGGCTCCTCGAGCAGGTCGTCGAGGGAGCCGTACATCTTCTGCTGGTCCGCGAGCCAGGCGGACGCGCCTCCCAGGCTGCCGGTGATCTCGTCGAGGCGGCTCGAGAGCCCCGCGGCATCGGTGGAGAGCGCCGCCTGCTCCCGCAGCAGCTCCAGCTGTTCCTGGATGCGGAGGATCTCGGCCTCGAGGAAGTCGAGCTTGGCGCGGCCGTCGGTCCGCTGCTTCACCCGCTGCCCCAGGATCTCGGCCTGCTGCTCCAGGCTCTTCTTGAGCTCGCCGGTGATCCCGGGATCGGCCAGGCGGCGGCGGACCGCCTCGAGGCGGGCCTCGATTTCCTCGGTTTCGTTGAGCGTCGGGTCCTTGAGCACCCGGCTCATGGCCCGCCGCGCCGTGAGGAGCTTGAGGTACACCCAGGTGAGCCGCCCCAGGTTCTCCCCTTGCACCTCCACGCCGGCGCCGCTCGGGTCCTGCTGCTTGAGCTGCTCCAGGATGGCGCGGCAGCGGGCCACGAAGGCCACGTACCGCGCCTGGTCGGGCCCCGGGAGCCGCGCCACCAGCTGGTCGTGCCGCTTCTGCCAGTCCACGTCCTCCTGGCCCCCCGCCCCACGCCGGTCCACCACCCGCTGGAACCGGGCGTTGGTGGCCAGGCCGAAGAGGTACGCCAGCTCCACGCCGGCGCCGATCAGCCAGAAGCCGGGATTGGTGAGCCCCGCCAGCCCGAAGGCCACGAGCCCCACCCAGTTCGGCGCCACGAACATGCCGAACGGCCGCGCATTGAACGCGGCCGCGAGATAGCTCCCGAAGCCCTTCTTCATCCCGGAGGCCACCCGAGGCGCCGCCCGCCGAGGAGGTGGAGGTGCAGGTGATGCACCGACTGGCCCGCGTCGGGCCCCGTGTTGGTGACGATCCGGTAGCCGCCGGCGTCGAGCCCGAGCTCGGTGGCCACCTCGGCCGCGAACACCAGCAGCCGGCCGAGCGTCACCTCGCTGTCGGCCACGCCGGCGGCGTCCCGCACCGCCGCGAAGTGCGTGGTGGGGATGATCAGCACGTGCACCGGCGCCTGGGGCGTGAGGTCGTGGAAGGCCACCGCGTCGGGGCGCTTCCGGACGATCTTCGCCGGGATGTCCCCCCGGGCAATCTTGCAGAAGATGCAGTCGCTCATGCGGTCCCCCGATGGCGTGCCTGCCACGCCGTGGACAGGGCGGCCAGTGCCGCCGTCTCGTAGCGCAGGATGTGCGGCCCGAGCGCCACCGGCACCCACGCGGCACTCAGGATGCGGTCCCGTTCCCGCGCGGTAAAGCCCCCCTCGGGGCCCACCAGCACCGTCAGGGTGTCGCTCACGCCCAGGGAGGGCGCGGCGTTGCCCGCGTGGTCGGCCAGCCAGCGCGCCCCCAGCGGGGCCTCGGCCAGGAACTGCTCCAGCGGCAGTCCCTCGCCCACGGCGCACTCCCAGGCGGCCGAGCACTGCTTGAGCGCCTCGCGGGCGCGGCGGCGCACCTTGTCGAGCGTCCCCTCGCGCACCCGCGTGGCAACGTGGGCGGTGCGCTCCGTCTCGATGGGCACGATGCGGGTGGCGCCGAGCTGCACCGCCTGCTCCGCCAGCAGCGCAAAGCGCTCCCGGTCCCCGGCGCCCACCGCCAGGGTCACGGCGGGCGGCCTCGGCTCGCTGCTCACCCGGTCCACCGCCACGGCGAAGACCTTTCCCGCCCAGCGCAGCTGCCCCGTGCCGCGGCACCCCGCGCCGTCGAGCAGCATCACCGCCTCCCCCTCGCGGGCCCGGCGCACGGTGAGGTGATGCTGCTCCTCCTCCTCGAGCGCCAGCGCGGCGCCCGCCACCAGACTGCCCGGCGGCACGAGGACGGTGATCACGTCCGCTCCGCCGCCACCGCCCACCAGCCGTCGTCCGTCACCTCGGCCAGGATCTCGAAGCCGGCCGCCAGGAGCGGCGCCCGGAAGTCGGTGGCCTCGCTCTTCTCCATGCCGCTGAAGATGGCGGTGCCGCCCCGCCGCGTGGCGCGGTGGATGGCGGGCAGGAGCGCCACGTTGACCAGCCGCAGGATGTTCGACACCACGATGTCCGCGGGGCCGAGCAGCGCCGTCACCGCGCCGGCGTCGCCCTCGACGAACTCGATCATCTCGCCCACGTGGTTCCGGTCGGCGTTGGCGGTGGCGATGGGGATGGCCTCCGCGTCCAGCTCCACGCCGATCACCTTCTCCGCGCCGAGCCGCGCCGCCGCGATGGCCAGGATCCCGCTCCCCGTGCCGAGGTCGAGGACCGTGTCCCCGTCCTTGACCCAGCGCTCGAGCAGGGTGAGCGCCGCGCGGGTGGAGCCGTGCTCCCCGCTCCCGAATGCCGTCTCCGGGTCCATGGTGATGACGGTCTCGCCCTCCTTGGCCGCGTACTCCACCCAGGTGGGCACCAGCGTCACCCGGCCCACGGTGCGCGGGCCGAGGCCCTCGCGCCACTTGGTGGTCCAGTCTTCCTCGGGCAGCTCGCGCCGCGTGGCGCCGAGGCCGAACTCGGCCGCGAGGGCCGCGGTGAGCGCGTCGGCGTCGCCTGCGGAAAGGGCGAACGAGACCACCGTCCCGTCCGCCCGCTCCTCGATGGCCTGGCCCGTCCGGGCCACGAGCCACGCCGCGACGGCGTCCCGCCGCGCCTCGTCCGGCGCCACCTCGATGGCGAACCAGCTCACGCGCCGAGCGCCTCCTTGATGCGGGTCCAGAAGCCGCTGCCCTTGCGGGGCGGCTCGCCCTCATGGCGGGCGAGCTCGCGGAAGAGCCGCACCTGCTCCTCCGAGAGTGTTTCGGGGGTCCACACGTGCGCCCGGATGAGCAGGTCCCCGCGAGTGGCCTGGCCAAGGCGCGGCAGCCCCTTCCCCTTCACCTTGAGGATGGTGCCGGCCTGCGTGCCGGGCGGCACCGTGAGCGGCTCCTCGCCGTACGGCGTCGGCACCGAGAGCACGAGGCCCAGCGCCGCCTGCGAGAACGACAGCGGGAGGTCCATGATGAGGTTGTCGCCGTCGCGCTCGAAGCGCTCGTCGTCCTTGACCTCGATCATCACCAGCAGGTCGCCGGGCGCGCTGTTGCGGGGGCCGGCGGCGCCCTGCGCGCGGAGTGTCAGGTAGTTGTTCTCCGAGACGCCGGGCGGGATGTCCACGCTCACCGTCTTCTCGGCCTTCACCCGCCCGTCGCCGCGGCACTCGGGGCACGGGCTCTGGATCACCACCCCCTCGCCCTGGCAGGAGGGGCACGGGCTCACCTGCACGAACTGCCCGAACATGCTCCGCGCCGCCCGCCGGATCTCGCCGGTGCCGCTGCAGGTGGCGCAGGGCGTGGGCCGCGTCCCCTTCTTGGCGCCGGTCCCCTCGCACTTCTCGCAGCGGTCGAGGGTCTTGAGCTTGATGGTGCGCTTGGCGCCGAGGGCCACCTCGTCGAGCGAGATCTTCACGTTGACCCGGATGTCCTGCCCCCGCCGCTGCTCCGCGCGCGCCTGCTGCCCGAAGAGCGACTCGAAGCCCCCGAAGTCCCGCATGAAGATGTTGAGCGCCTCCGCCAGGTCCACGTGGTGGAACCCGCCGTAGCCCGCCTGGCCGCCGCTCCCGCCGAGGCCCGCCTCGCCGTAGCGGTCGTAGCGGGCGCGCTTGTCGGGGTCCTTGAGGACCTCGTACGCCTCCACGATCTGCTTGAAGCGGGCCTCGGCGTCGGGCGCCTGGTTCCGGTCGGGGTGGTACTCCATGGCCAGCTTGCGGTACGCCTTCTTGATGTCGGCGTCGCTCGCGTCGCGCGGCACCCCGAGGGTCGCGTAGAAATCGCTCACTCCATCAGTCCTTCCACCAGGCGGCTCGTGTGGTCCACGAGGCCGATGATCTTGTCATAGGGCATGCGCGTCGGGCCGAGGACGCCGATGACGCCGGCCAGGTCGCCCGAGCGGTAGCTGCTGGTGACGAGCGTGAAGCCGGCGAGGCGCTGGTCGCTGTTCTCCCCGCCGATGGTCACCGTGAGGCCCGTCTGCCGCCGCGCGGAGAGCGCCTGCTGCAGGAGGTCCCGCCGTTCCGTCAGGTCCAGCAGGTCGCGGATCTTCCCGCTGGTGGCAAACTCCGGCTGCGCCACCAGCATCTGCGCGCTCCCGAGCACCACCGACTCCACCCCGCCCGGGTTGCCGAAGAGTTCCTCGCCTTCCTCGATGAAGATGTTCAGCAGCTCGCGCTCGTGCTCGCCGCGTTCCGCGTCGCGCAGCCGCTCGCCGGCCGTGGTGCGGATCTCGAGCAGCGAGAGCCCGGCCAGCCGCTCGTTGAGCGTCTGCGCCACCCGCTGCACCAGCTCCGGCGGCAGCGACTGGCGCACCTGCACGAAGATGGTCCGCACCGCGCCGCTCTTCAGGTGGAACACCAGCAGCAGCCGCTCACTCGACACCGCCACCAGGTCGAGCTTCTCCAGCACCACCCGGTCGAACGCCGGCGCCACCGCCACGCCGAGCTCCTGCGTCAGCACGCCGAGCACCTGGGCGGCGCGCTTGAGGATCTCCTCCATGGCCGCGCGCCCCGGCTGCAGCTCGGCATGGAGCAGCTGCCGGTCCTCGCGCGTGGGCGGCGCGTGGCGCAGCATGTTGTCCACGTACCAGCGGTAGGCGCGGTCGGTCGGGATGCGGCCGGCCGAGGTGTGCGGATGGTACAGGAACCCCTTCTCCTCCAGCTCCCCCATCGTGTTGCGGATGGTGGCCGAGGACACGCCAAGCGGGAACCGCTGGGCCACCGTCTGGCTGCCCGCTGGTTCCGCGGTCTCGATGTAGATCTGGATGACGGCCTCGAGCACGCGGATCTCGCGCTCGGACAGGGGCTCTGCTGCCATGGCCCCAAATGTATATGGGAGCGGGAGTTGAAGGGAGGCGACGGGGCCACGGGCTGCCCACCCACGGGCTGCCACGGGCTGAAGCCCGGGCTCGGCGAGAACCCCGCTGAAGCGGGTACGACAGTCCGAGGTCGCCCCCGCCCCGATGTGCTGTGCCCGCTTCAGCGGGATTGCGGCCGAGCCCGGGCTTCAGCCCGTGGGCGTCCACGAGCTCCCGCGAGCTCCCGCGAGCTACCCCGCCGCCGCCGCGATCAGCCCATCCATCCGCAGCCACCCCTCCGCCGTGAGGACCAGCCGCCCCCCCGCCAGCCGCGCCCAGCCCGCATCCACCCACCGCTCCCAGGTGGTCCGCGGCAGCCGCTCGGCCGCCAGCCCCGCGTCGGTCCGGAGCCCCAGGTACAGCTCCTCGAGCCGCACCGACTCCCCGCCCAGTTCCTCCTCCCCCGCCACGACCGCCTCCCCGGCCTCCACCCCCCGCTGCCAGGCGGCCCATTCCCGCGTGTTCCACCAGCGACGGTTCCCGGCGGCACTGTGGGCGGAGGGGCCGAGCCCGAGGTACGGCGCCCGGCGCCAGTAGGCCGAGTTGTGGACCGCCTCCCGGCCGGGCTGCCCGTAGTTGGAGACCTCGTAGTGCCGGAACCCCGCCGCCGTGAGCCGCTGGTGCGCCAGAAGGAACTCCTCCGCGTACCGCCCCTCGGCCGTGGGCGCCACCTCGCCCCGGGCCACCCAGCGGCCGAGGGGGGTGCCCTGCTCCACCGTCAGGCCGTAGAGGGAGAGGTGATCGGGGGCCAGCGCCAGCGCCTGGTCCAGGTCGCGGGCCCAGTCGCGCTGGAGCTGGTCGGGGAGGGCGTAGATGAGGTCGAGGGAGAGGTTGCCGATGCCGGCGTCGCGGAGCACGCCCACCGCCCGCGGCACGTCGTCCGCCGTGTGGGTGCGGTGCATCCAGGCCAGCACCGCCGGGTCGAACGACTGCACCCCGAGCGACACCCGGTTCACCCCCGCCGCCGCCCAGGCCCGCGCCGCCGCCGGCGTGACGTCCTCGGGGTTGGCCTCGAGCGTCACCTCGGCGCCGGCCGCGAGCGGGCGGTCCGCCGTGACCCCGGCGATGATGCCCGCCAGTGCGTCAGGCGCCAGCCGCGACGGCGTCCCGCCCCCGAAGTAGAGCGTGGCCAGGGTCCGCGCCCCGCCCCAGAGCGGCCGGTCCTTCCACCCCGCCCATTCCCGCAGGACGGCGTCCGCAAAGGCCGCCGACGGCACGTCCCGGCGCACCGCGATGGCGAAGTCGCAGTAGCCGCAGCGGCGGGCGCAGAAGGGGACGTGGACGTAGAGGTGCATGGCTCCGGCGAATCATGAGCGGGGCGCCCCCCAACCGGAAGCAGCACTGTGGGATACGTCCCGCACCCCCGGGTCGTCTCACCCCCGGCCCAGCCGTTGACAGCCCCGCGGTCGCGGTCCATATAGTAGGCCAGTCGCCCGCCTGCCGCGGGCCGCCGTTCCCACTCCAGTCCACCACTCCTCAGGGGGCCCTGTGTTCCTCACCTCGTCGGTGCGTCGTGCCGCGCTCGCCCTGGCCGTCCTGGCCATGCCGGCCGCGCTCCAGGCGCAGAACAAGTTCGAGTTCACGCCCTGGATCGGCAGCTACTTCGCCATGACGGACTTCTACAACGACGACTTCGACCTCACCAACATCGGCGGCACCGGCACCACCAACATCACGGTGAACCAGGAGAACACCGCGATGTTCGGCCTGCGCGCCTCCATCCCCGTGGGCGCCACCCTCGCGGCCGAGGGCAGCTTCGGCTTCGCCCGCAGCAACGCGCGGCTCGTCATCAAGGACGCCTTCGGCGGCCTCGACGGCGCCACGACGGGCAAGAGCAACGTGATCATCGGCTCGCTCCGCGCCGTGATCAAGCCGCGCCGCAGCAACCTCTCCGTGGTCCTCGGCGCCATCGTCGTCAACCATGGCGGCGACTTCTGGGACGGCGCCGACGGCAAGCTCACCAGCTTCGGCGGGGTCCTCGGCGTCGGCTTCAAGGCCAACGTCACCCCGCGCTTCCCGGTGCAGATCCGCGCCGAGGGCAACTTCTACTCCTTCGACCCGGACGAGGGCGACAACACCTCCGCCGGCTTCTACCCCGGCAAGATGCAGAGCGACCTTGTCTTCAGCATCGGCGTGCCGCTCGGCGGGCGCTGAGCCCTCCGCCGGACGCACGACGGGCCGCCATCGCTTCGATGGCGGCCCGTCCTCTTTCCCCCACGTACGTAAGGGGCGACTATAGTCGCCCCCGACGGACCCATCCCCGTCCTGAAAGCCGGCCCCGCCTACCGCCGATCCGACACCGGCGCCGGCGTTCCCCGCGGCGCCGTGCCACCGTCGCCGAGCTGCATCTTGTCGTTCCGGCCCCAGCACTGCGCCTCGCCGCCGCGGGTCATGCCGCAGGTGTGCGCCTCGCCGGCCGAGAGGCTGCTGAACGGGCCGCCGCCCACCGCGACGGGCTTGGTGCGGTCCTGCTTGGTGCCGTCGCCGAGCTGGCCGCCGGCGTTCTGGCCCCAGCACCAGGCCTCGCCGCCGCCGGTGCGGGCGCAGGTGTGGGCGCCGCCGGTGGTGATGTCCGTGAAGCTGGCGGTGGTGGCCACCGCCACCGGGTTCGGGCGGTCGCTCTTGGAGCCGTCGCCCACCTGGCCGGCCTCGTTGGCGCCCCAGCAGTACGCCTTGCCGGCGTCCGTAAGCGCGCAGGTGTGCTTCCCGCCGGCCGAGATCTTCGTGAACTTGAGGTTACCGGAGACGTCGATCGGCTCCAGCTGGCTCTCCTGCGCCCCGAAGCCGAGCTGGCCGGAGTAGCCGTCGCCCCAGCAGAAGGCCTTGCTGGCGGCAGTGAGGGCACAGACATGGGAGCCCCCGGCGGTGATCACCACGAAGCTCTGCCCGCCCTTCACGGCCACGGGGCGCCGGCGGTCCGTGGTGGAACCGTCGCCGAGCTGGCCGTCCTTGTTCCTGCCCCAGCAGTACGCCCGGCCGCCCGAGAGGCCGCAGGTGAAGCCGTCGCCCGCGGCGAGCTGTGAGAAGCTCTGGCCGCCCGCCACCTCCACGGGCGCCGTGGCGGTGGCCACGCCGCCGTCGCCGAGGGCGCCGGCGCGGTTGTCGCCCCAGCAGAGGGCGCGGCCGTTCACCAGGCCGCAGGCGTGGCCTCGGCCCACCGTGAGGCCGGTGATGCCGGCGGTGCCGTCCACGGCCGTGAGCCCGAGCCCGGCGCCCCAGCACACCGCCCCGCTCGATCCCACGCCGCAGCTGAACGCCCCACCCGCCTCCACCGCCTTCTTGGGCAGGAGCGCGCTCGCGCCGGCGCCGGCCGGCGTGGGCGCCGGCGGCGGATTGGTGACGGGCGGTGGATTGTTGGCCGGCGGCGGCGGGGTCACCGCCACGGGCGGCGGCGCCGTCACCGTGAACCGCTCACTCACCTTCTTCCCTTCCACGGTGACACTGATCTCCGCCGTGCCCGGCGCCACGGCCGTGATCACGCCGTTGGCGTCCACCCGCGCCACCTTCGGGTCGCTCGAGCTCCAGCTGCCGCCGCGGTCGCCCAGGTCCCGGCCGCGGTTGTCCTTGGCCACCACCGCCCAGGTGGTCCGCTCCCCGGGCTTGAGCGACTTGTCCGGCGCCGTGATGCTCACCGCCGCCACCGGCACGCTCGAGGGCGGCGGCTCGGTGACCGTGAGGCGCACCGTGGCGCTCTTCCCGTCCGCCGACGCCGTGATCGTCGCGCTGCCGGCGGCCACCCCGGTCACCAGCCCCTCGCCATTCACCGTCGCGACCTTCGTGTCGGAGGAGCTCCAGGTCAGCGCCCGGTCCACCAGCGCCTTCCGGCTCCCGTCGAACGCCGTCGCCGTGAGCGCCACGGTGCTCCCCTCCACCACCGAGGCCGCGGGCGGCGCCACCGTGATGCTCGCCACGGCCACCACCACGGGGGCGGGCGGGGGCGCGGGGGCCGGGGCGGGCGCGGGCGCCGGCGCCGGCTCTACCTTCGGCGCCCGCACCGAGATGCGGACGTCGGCGCTCTTCCCCTCGCTGTTGGCCGTCACCCGGGCGTCGCCCGCGGCGAGGGCGGTCACGAGGCCCGTGGAGCTGACGAGCACCACGCCGGGATCGCTCGAGGTCCACACCACGGCGCGGTCGGAGAGCGTGGCGCCCTTCGCGTCCTTGAGCGAGGCGCCAAGCTGCACGGTCTGGCCCACGTCGAGCGCGTGGCTCGACGGGCCGCCCACCATCACGCTCGCCACCGCCGCCGGCTGGTCCACCGCCGCGGCCGGCGCCACCACCTCGAGCGTCACCGTCCCGCGCTTCCCCTCGCTCTCGGCGGTGATCGTCACCGTGCCCGACTTCTTGGCCGTCACCGCGCCGATCGGGGACACCTCCGCCACCGCCGGGTCGCTCGAGGTCCAGGTGACGCCCTTGCCCGCCAGCTCCTCGCCCGCCGCGCCCTTCACCAGCGCCGAGAGCTGCTCGGTCCGGCCCACTGCCACCGGCCCCGTGCCGCCCGCCAGCTGCACGCTCGCCACGGCCGCCGCGGCGGGATTCACCACCGGCGCAGCCGGCGCGGGCGGGATGTCGTCCTTCTTCCCCCCGAACGCGAAGTAGCCTACGGCCGCCAGCACCACCACCCCCACCACCCCGCCGATCAGCGCGCCCGAGCCGCCCTTCTTCTTCTCTTCTGCGACGGGCGCCGCCACCGACGGCCGCTTCACCGGCGGCTCCACCGGCTTCGGCGGCTCCTTCACCGGCGGCTTGGGCGGCGTGATCACTTCCGTCGGTGCACCCGCATTCACCACCGGCTTCTCGGCCGGCGGCGCCACCACTGTGGGCGCCTCCGTCACCACGGGCGCGGCCACCGGCGGCGGCGGCGCCGGCACCACCACCTTCGCCTCGGCGGTCTTCCCATCCACCGTCAGGGTCACCGTCGCCGAGCCGGGGCCCTTGGCCGAGAGCACACCCTTGGCATCAATCGCGGCCACGCCCGCCGGGCTCACGCTCCACGCCGCCTGGCGATCGCCGAGCACGTGGCCCTTGGCGTCCTTCACCACCGCCTTGAGCGTCGCCGCTTTCCCCGTCTCGAGCTCCTTCGGCACACCGTCGATGGCCACCGACGCCACCGGCACCGGCGTCACCGTCACGCTCACCGAGGCGCTCTTCCCCTCGGATTCCGCCGAGATCTTCGCGGTGCCCGCCGTGATCCCGGTGAGCTGCCCCGCCTGCGTCACCGTGGCCACCGCGGGCGAGCTGCTGGCCCACTTGAGCGCCCGCCCCGTGAGCACGCGCCCGTGCGCGTCCTTGAGCACCGCGGCGAGCGTCACCTTCTCCCCCGCCATCACCGGCGGCGGCGCCTCGACGCTCACCGTCGCCACCGGGGCCGCCGCCACGTGGACGGGCGCCGTCATCCGCCGCCCCTCGCACTCGGCGATGATCTCGGCCTTGCCCTCGGCGACGCCGGTCACCACGCCCGTGGCGGACACCGTCGCGATCTTCTCGTTCGAGGACTTCCACGTCACCGCGCGCTCCGCCGCCACCTGCCCCCGCTCGTCCTTCACGTGGGCCGTGAGCGCCTGCGTCTCCCCCGCGGTCACCTTGGCCTCGGCCGGCGAGATGGTCACCGACACCACCGCCGGCTTCCGGACGTTGGCGCGGGTGCTGCCCTTCACGCCCTCCACCTCGGCGAAGACCTCGGCCACGCCCTCCTTCTGCGCCGTGACCTGGCCGCTCGCGCTCACCTCGAGCAGGCCGCGCGGGCTCACCGACCAGCGGATGGTCCGCCCCGTCACCGTGTGCCCGAGCTTGTCCTTCACCGTGGCATGCAGCTGCAGCGACTCGCCCACCATGAGCGCCGGCTCCACCGGCGACACGTGCACCGCCTGCACCGGCGCCGGCCGGAGGGAGAGCGTTGCGGTGGCGGTGTGGCCCTCACAGGTCGCGGTGATGGTCACGGTGCCGGCCGCATGCGCCTTCACCAGGCCCTTGGCATCCACCGTGGCCAGCGACTCGTCGCTCGAGTGCCAGGTGATGGGCGTGGGCCCCGCCTTCGGGCCGCTCAGCTTGGCGTTGGCGGCCAGCTGCAGCGTCTCGCCCGCGAAGATCTCGCCCCGCTCCGGCGACACGCTGACGCCCACCACCGCGGGCGGCGGGGGCGGC
Source organism: uncultured Gemmatimonadaceae bacterium (assembly GCA_964598655.1). Classification (GTDB taxonomy): domain Bacteria; phylum Gemmatimonadota; class Gemmatimonadetes; order Gemmatimonadales; family GWC2-71-9; genus JADJOM01. The sequence continues at coordinate 3,498 of CAZRCT010000037.1, read as the reverse complement.
GTAGGCTCCTTCGAGGCGGGAATCGGCGTGGTGGCGTCCGACGGGCGCGACGCGGGGATCGGCGTCGTGGCATCCGAGGGGCGCGACGAGGGGATCGGCGTGGTGGGCGCCGACGGCCGGGTCTTCGGCAGCGGCGTCGTGGCGTGGTCCGCCACCTCGCGCGTCTTGGCCGGCGGCACCGGGCTCGTGGGCGGCGGCGGGACCTGCTTGAGGATCTCGCTCGTCGAGTGCTTCCGCGCCAGGCCGCGGAGCTGCACCTGCACCGGGTCGTCGTGGCCCAGGGTCAGGCCGCCGAGCGCGCTCACCGCCTCTTCCATGGAGCCGTAGCGCTGCTCCGGGCTCTTGGCCAGCATCCGCTCCACGGCGGTGGCCAGCTCCGGCGGGCAGTCGGCGCGCACCTCGCGGAGCGGCGGCGGCGCCTCGTGGAAGTGCGCGTACATGATGGCCATGGCGCTGTCCGCCGAGAACGGCTGGCGGCCGGCGATCATCTCGTAGGCCATGATACCGAGGCTGTACTGGTCGCTCTTCCCGGTGATGTCCTTGGCCGCGCACTGCTCCGGGCTCATGTAGCTCGGCGTGCCCACCGCGATGCCCGTCATGGTGAGCCCGCGGTTCTCCGCCACCTTGGCGATGCCGAAGTCGGTGACGACCGACCAGCCCTCCTCGTCGATCATGACGTTGGCCGGCTTCACGTCGCGGTGCACGATGCCGTGGCGGTGCGCGTAACCAAGGGCGCTGCCCACCTGCTGCAGGATGGCGCGCACCATGGGGACCGGCATCGGCCCCGTGTCGCGCATGATGTCCTCGAGCGAGCGGCCCGCGATGAACTTCATCACGAAGAAGAGCGTCTTCCCCGCGCTCTTCACCGTGTAGATCGGGATGATGTTGGGATGGGAGAGGTTGGCGGCGGTGCGCGCCTCGCGCTTGAAGCGCTCGCTCATCCCCTCGCCCATCAGGAGGAGCGCCGGCGCCATCACCTTGATGGCCACCTTCCGGTCCAGCGCGATGTCATGGGCCAGGTACACCGTGGCCATGCCGCCGCGGCCCAGTTCCTTGAGGATCTCGTAGTCGCCGAGCGTGGCCTGGCGCAGCGACTCGAGCAGCAGGTCGTCCGCGCTCGGCTCCGGCGCCGGCATCATGGCGGTGGCCACCGCGCCCTGGATGCCGGACACGTCGTTGCCGCACTTCATGCAGAAGCGCGCGCCCGGCGTGATGGATTCGCCGCAGCGGTTGCAGGTCGGGCGGGCGGGGCCCGTCATGGGAGGGGGGAAGTCCTCATTCCACCTCAATTTAGGGTGGGAGGCGCCCCTCCTTCAATTGCTTGCCCATTCCACCCTCCCCGGGTCCTGCCGGATGAGCCCCCGGAGCTCGAGGCCCGAGAGGGCCGCCAGGGCCTCCGCCGCCGTGAGCCCGGCCACCCGGATCAGCCCGTCGAAGTCCTGCGCCCCACCCTGCAACGCCACCGCCAGCCGGTGCTCGGCCGGCGGCAGGTCGTCGGGGACGGGCACCGGCCGGGCCGCCCGGACCGGCGGCCCGTCGGCCGCGGGGAGCGGCGTCCCCGCCAGCCGCCGGTGCTCGGGGTAGTGCGCCAGCAGGTCCAAGGGCTCGAGCAGGGGCTCCGCCCCGTCGCGGAGCAGGCGGTTGGTGCCCACCGAGGTCTTGCTGGTGATGGGGCCCGGCACCGCCATCACCGTCCGGCCCTGCCGGGTGGCCTCGTCCACGGTGCTCAGGGTGCCGGAGCCTTCCGCCGCCTCGACGACCACGGTGACGCGGCTGAGCCCGCTGATCAGCCGGTTCCGCCGCGGGAAGGTGTACACCGCCGGCCGCTCCCCCGGCGGGAACTCGGTGAGCAGCAGCCCGCGCTCCGCCATCCGCTCGTACAGCCGCCGGTTGGCCGCGGGATAGATCACCCCTAGCCCGTTGCCGAGCACCCCGATGGACCCGCCGCCGGCCTCGAGCGCCGCGGCGTGCGCCACCGCATCAAGCCCCCGCGCCATCCCGCTCACCACCACGAGCCCGGCCGACGCGGCCAGCCGCCCCACCTGGTTGGCCACCTGCTCGCCGTAGGCCGAGTGGTCCCGGCTCCCGACGATGGCCACGCCGGGCCGCTCGAGGAGCGCCAGGTTGCCGAGCGCAAAGAGCACCGGCGGCATGTGGGGGATCTGCTCCAGCAGCTCGGGGAACCCCGGGTCCCGCGGCAGCAGCACCGCGGCCCCCATGGCCTCGGCCCGGGCAATGACCTCGGCGCCGCCCTCGACGGTGGCCTGCCGCACGGCGGTGGCCGCGGCCGGGGTCATCGCCTCCACGGTCCCCAAAAACGCAACCGGCGCCGAGAGGGCGCCGGTTGCCGATCCACATGCATCGATCAGGTGCTTCATCCGCCCGGGCCCGATCGCCGGCGTCAGCGCCAGCGCCACCCAGGCGGCGCGCTCGGGATCTACTCCCACTCGGGTTCGTCCTCCCGGCGCTCCTCGAAGACCACCGGCTCCTCGAGCTCCTCCCGTTCCGCCTCCGCCGCGCGCGCCTCGGCCACGGCCTTCCAGAGATACTCCTTCACCTCCTCGAGCCCGGCCCCCGCCACCGACGAGAAGGCCAGCGTGCCCATGGACGTGAGCGCCTCCACCTCGGGCAGCGCGTCGCCGTCGGCCAGGAGGTCCCGCTTGGAGAGGAGCAGCACGTGCGGCTTCCGCGTGAGTTCCACGCTGTAGGACGCCACTTCGTGCCGGAGCTGGTCGTACACGGCCTGCGGATCCTCGGCATCCAGCGGCACCAGGAACGCCAGCACCCGGGTCCGCTCCACGTGCCGCAGGAACTGGAGCCCGAGCCCCTTCCCCTGGTGCGCGCCCTCGATGATGCCGGGGATGTCCGCCACCACGAACGTGCGGTGCCCCGAGAGGCCCACCACGCCGAGGTTGGGCTCGAGCGTCGTGAACGGATAGTCGGCGATCTTGGGGCGCGCGGCGCTGATCACGGAGAGGAGCGTGCTCTTCCCCGCGTTGGGCTCGCCCACGAGCCCCACGTCGGCGATGAGCTTGAGCGTGAGCTCGAGGTCCCGCTTCTGCCCCTCGCCGCCCGGCTCCCACTCGCGCGGGGCCCGGTGCGTCGGCGTGGCAAAGTGGCTGTTGCCCCGGCCGCCGCGGCCGCCCTTGGCCACCAGCAGCTCATCGCCCGACTTGAGCACCTCGCCGAGGACCTCGCCGGTCTCCGCGTCCGTCACCACCGTCCCGGGCGGCACGGGCAGGTAGAGATCGTCGCCGGAGGCGCCGGTCATGTTCTTGCCCTTGCCGTGCAGGCCGCGCTGCGCCTTCCAGGCCGTCTTGTAGCGGTAGTCGAGGAGGGTGGCGAGGTTGCCGTCGGCCTTCAGGTAAACCGACCCGCCGCGCCCGCCGTCACCACCGTCGGGGCCGCCCTTGGGCTTGTACTTGAAGCGCGCGAACGAGGCCGCGCCGGACCCGCCGGTGCCGGCTTCGACCTTGATCGTTACGTGATCTACGAACA
>CAZRCT010000036.1:0-35563 GCA_964598655.1 uncultured Gemmatimonadaceae bacterium | reverse complement strand
TGGGCGTCACGTAGCAGAGCATCGCCGTGCCGTACCAGCCGATCATCGCGGCGCCAATGGCGCTCGTGATGTGGTCGTACCCCGGCGCGATGTCGGTGGTGAGCGGCCCGAGGGTGTAGAACGGCGCCTCGCCGCACCACTCGAGCTGCTTCTCCATGTTCTCCTTGATGAGGTGCATCGGGACGTGGCCCGGGCCCTCGTTCATCACCTGCACGCCGTGCTCCCACGCGATCTTCGTGAGCTCGCCCTGCGTCTGGAGCTCGGCGAACTGCGCCTCGTCGTTGGCATCGGCAATCGAACCCGGCCGCAGGCCGTCGCCGAGCGAGAAGGAGACGTCGTACGCCGCCATGATCTCGCAGATCTCGCGGAAGCGGGTGTAGAGGAAGTTTTCCTGGTGGTGCGCGAGGCACCACTTGGCGATGATGGACCCGCCGCGGCTCACGATGCCCGTCATGCGCCGCGCCGTCATGGGGATGTAGCGGAGCAGCACGCCCGCATGCACCGTGAAGTAGTCCACCCCCTGCTCGGCCTGCTCGATGAGCGTGTCGCGATAGACCTCCCACGTCAGGTCCTCGGGGACGCCGTTCACCTTCTCGAGCGCCTGGTAGATCGGCACCGTGCCGATCGGCACGGCCGAGTTGCGGAGGATCCACTGCCGCGTGGCGTGGATGTTCTTCCCCGTGGAAAGGTCCATCACCGTGTCGGCGCCCCAGAGGGTGGCCCAGCGCAGCTTCTCCACCTCCTCCTCGATGGAGGAGGTGACGGCCGAGTTGCCGATGTTGGCGTTGATCTTCACGTGGAAGGCCCGGCCGATGATCATCGGCTCGAGCTCGGGGTGGTTGATGTTGGCCGGGATGATGGCCCGGCCGCGCGCCACCTCGCTCCGCACGAACTCAGGCGTCATCCCCTCCCGCACCGCGATGTACTCCATCTCCTCCGTGATCTCGCCCCGGCGGGCGAACTGGAGCTGCGTGACGGGCCCCGTGGCGCGGAGCGGGGTCCGCAGCAGCGTCGCCGGCGTCTCGACGAGCGAGCTCGCAGGGGCCGGATATATCCGGCCCTTACGGACGCCGTTGGGAGAGGCGTCGGAGACTTGGGCGACGGCGCGCGCGGCGATCCACGCGCCGCGCACACTCGGCAGCCCCTCCGCCACGTCGCAGCCCTGTGGCCCGCTGGTGTCGTACACGCGCAACGGCGGCTCTCCGCCCGACAGCGCGATCTCGCGCATCGGCACCCGCACGCCGCACGGGCCCTCCACGAGGACCTTGGTGGAACTGGGAAACGCCTCGGCGAAGGCCGAGCCGGATTCGGGCAGGACGGTGGGTGCGGACATGCGCGCTCCGACGGAAGGAAAAGACGAAGGGAGCGCTTCGCTGGCGACCGCGCTCCCTCCGCCGGTATGAACCGGATCAGGTTCCAAGGGTACGCTCTCAATCGGCCGCGGCCGATGCCCCTGGCGGTCAACCCAACGGTAGGGCCGGATGTACCCGCCGGTCAACCGGCGGGCGGCTCTGGCCCCGGCTCCGGACCGCCCGGCTTCCGGCCACCCCGGCGGTTCAGTGGCCCGTCACCGCCCGCCGATAGTGGGGGAACGACGCCGGCCACCCCCCGGGCATCGGGACCAGTACGCCCGGCGCGGTCATTGCCCCCGGTTCCCTCTGCCCCGGTCGGGCCCGTGCGTGGGTGGGGCGGTTGGGAACAATCGGGGCGGGGCGGCGTCTTGTCGAAGGGGGCAGACGGAGATCCTCATGGCGAAGATCGCACACCTGGGGCTGGTGCTCGTGGCGTCCACGCTCATGGCCAGCTCGTACCAGCCCGAGCCGGTGGTCCCGCCCGCGCCCGCCTTCCAGGTGCGCGTGCTGCCGGACTCCACGCTCAAGGACGTGGCCATCGCGGTGTACCATCCCGCGCAGCCGCGGATCTACGTCAACCCCAAGCTCATGAAGCGCCTCTCCCCGGCGCTGCAGGCCTTCTTCCTGGCGCACGAGTACGCGCACATCGACCTGCGGCACACCCGGGCCAGCGCCCTCCGCGCGCCGGCCGCCTCACGCAACGCCGCGCTGCAGGAGAAGGAGCTCGAGGCCGACTGCCTGGCCACCCGCCGCCTCGCCCTCGACGACCCCGCCGCCGCCCAGGCCGCCGTCCGCTTCTTCCATCGCCAGGGCGACAGCTCCTACGATGCGGAGCATCCCACCGGCACCCGGCGCGCGGCCAACATCGCCGCCTGCCTCGGGGCGGAGTAGCCGCCCCGGCCAACCCGGAACCCGCGCCGCCCCACGCCTTCCTGCGCCGTCCGCCGGCACTCCCTCACCGGGAGCGCTGGCGGACGGTGCTTCGTCCGGGGCTCCCCGCCACGGTCCTTGCAGGCTGCGGCCCGGCCCGCCGCGGGCAGGGCCACGGTGGACAGGCGAGAGGCGCGGCCCACTGGGCCGCGCCTCTGTTTGTCCGTGACGCTACGGCATCGCGGGCCGACGCTCGGTCGGCGCGTCTCCCGGCGGTGACTCCGGCGGCGGTGACGCAGGCGGCGGGCCCTCGGCGGGCGAGGGCGTGCCGCCGGAGGGGCGAGGCGGCAGCGGGGGCGGCGTTGGTCCCGGCGGCGCGGCCGGCGCCGAGAGCACCGGCGGCGGCGAGCCCGGCCCGCTCGGCATCACGATGCGCTGGTTGCTCCAGAGCCGCATCATCGCCGTGAACGCCTCCACCAGCTCGGCGTTGAAGTCCACCCCCGCCCGCTCTTCCATGTAGGCCAGCGCCACCTCCGTGTCCCACGCCTCCCGGTACGGCCGGGTGGTGCAGAGGGCATCGAAGACGTCGCAGACGTGGACCAGCTGGCTGGCGAAGTGGGTGTCGCGCGGGTAGCGGAAGCGGGGGTAGCCGCCGCCGTTGATCATGATGTGGTGCTCGTAGGCCACCGTGGCGGCCAGGTCCAGGTTCCGCTCGCGCGCGATGATCAGGCGGGCGCCGTCCACCGGGTGGCGCCGCAGCACCGCCAGCTCCTGCTCGGTCAGGGCCCCCGGCTTCACCAGGATTTCGTGCGGCACCCGCACCTTGCCGAGGTCGTGCAGCAGCCCCGCCATGCCGAACTCGCGGATGTCCTTGGGCGAGAGCCCGATGTACTCGGCCAGCGCCATGGCCAGCACCGACACGTTGGTGGCGTGGGTGGTGGTGTACTGGTCGTAGCGCTTGAGGCTGAGCAGCGGCAGCAGCATCCGGCTCTGGCTGTGCATGGCCAGCGACAGGGAGCGCACCACCGCATTGGCCTCGGCCAGCGGGAGGCGGTCGGTCTCCTGCACCTCGCCGTGGATGTAGGCGATGGCCTCGATCTCGTCCTCGAGCGTGTACGGCTCGGCGTCGCTGGCCGCGGTGGCCACGGCGATGTCGGCCGGGGCGCCGCGCAGGGTGATGGCGCCGAAGCGGATGCTGGGCCGCCGGAGGTGGCTCCGCTCCTCCGACTCCTCCTGGCCGGCCAGCTTCTTCTGGAGCTCGCGCAGGAACTGGCCCATGTCCTCGCGGCTGGCGTCGGCGTCGAACTCGATGCGCTGGACCCCCGCGCGCGCCAGGCGGCGGGCCATGTCCCACGCCTTGAAGTCGCGCAGGGCCTGCTGGCGGTAGAGGACCTCGTCCTCGAGGAAGGAGAAGTTGGGCGCGGGATCGAGCCGCTGCAGCGCGGTGAGCTGGGTCCACGCCGCGTCGAGCGCGCGCTCGCGGGCGGGGTGGCCTTCCTTGTAGAGGGCCGCCGCCGAGAGCGCCTGGCCAAAGGAGGTGAGGAAGCGGACGGGGTCGCTCATGCCTCGTCTCCCTGGCCGGCGGCCGCGCGGCGCACCTGCGGGTCGGCGCTCTCCGCGGCCAGGCGGAGCACGGCCTGGGCCCCGGGGTCGGTGGCGAAGTTCCGGGCCAGCACCTGGATCACGGTCAGGAGCACGGGGCTCTTGGGCACGAGCTTGCGGCGGCGGAACCAGCCGGGCGCGGTGAGGGCCTGGCTCACCAGCCAGTCGCGCGTCACCGGGTTGCGGCTGGTGCCGAGGACGCGGATGGCCAGCAGGCGGAGCTCGAGCTGCAGCTGCGGGTCGCTCAGCACGTGGCGCACGCGGCCGGCGGCGGCCGGCGGGCAGCGCTCGAGCGCCGCCTGGAGGCCGAGCCGGAGGTTGGCGTCGTCGTCGTCGCCCACGGCGGCGATGACGGCGTCGTCGCGCATCTCGGGGATGCGGAGCATGAGCTTGAGCGCCTCGCGCCGCACCCGGGAGTCCTCGGCCTTGAGGTAGGCGGCGGGTTCGAACTCCGCGGGGATCTCGTCGAGCGAGCCGAGCAGCGCCAGCAGGTTCCGCTGCACGTACCAGGGCGAGCCGGGGATGCGCTCCACCAGCATCGGGCCGATGGCGGGGCCCAGCCGACCGAGGCGGGTGAGCAGGCGGCGGCGCATGGTGCGGTTGTCCGCCACCTCGAGGCTCTCGAGCATTGGCTCGGCGGCCGCCATGCCCATGCGCTCGAGCAGCAGCTCCACCACCGCCGTGTCGCGCGGCTCGTTGGCCAGCAGGATCCGCATGTTCTCGGGCGTGGCGAGGTGCAGCCAGAAGTTTTCGCGGATGTCCTCGGCCACGCCGCTGTGCTCCACGAGGGCCACCACGTCGCTGGCCTGGCCCTCGTTGACCAGCTCGGTGAGCGCCGCCCAGACGGCGTCGCCCACGGTGTCGGTCTCGCAGGCGATCTGCACCAGGCGGATGGCCTCGGTGGCGTGGGAGGCGCCGCTCGGGACGGGGATGTTGGGATTGCGGGCCAGCCGGTCGAGGACGCGGGTGTAGGCGGCGGGGTTCGGGTCCTTGAGGTTCCAGCGCTCCACCAGCTGCCGCACCCCCTCCCGCAGCGCGTGGTCCGCCTCCTCGCGGATGGCGATGCTGCCGCGCTCCGACTGCTGCGCCAGCTTGGTGAGCATGCGCACCATGGCATGCGGCAGCGCCTGCTCGCCGGCCTCGCTCACGGCGCGGAGCAGCTGCAGCACCGCGCCCGCCGGCAGCACCATGGCGGCGTCGGCCACGAGACGGCGGCGCTGCTGCAGGTCGGCGCCGAGGGTGGCAAGCTCGCGGAGCGTATCGGGGGTGAGGTGGTTGAGGAGGGCGTTCAGCTTTTCCGAGAGGACGGCGGCCTCGGCACCCTGCGCCAGGCGGAGCTCGCGCGAGAGGCTGAGGAGGAAGCTCACCACCTTCTTGGCCTTGTCGCCGTCGCCGCGGATGTTGTTGAGCGCCCGGGCAATGGACTGCGGGTCGGCGATGAGCTCGGGCGCGCCCTCGCGGGTGAGCGCCGCCGCCGCGAGGCCGAGCCAGAGGCGGGCGGCGGCGCCCTGGCCCAGGCCGGCGGTGTCGCCGGTGCGGGTGGCGCCGTCCTGGGCCATCTCGATCCGGTCCCAGGCGGGCGCCAGGAGCCGGATGGTCTGCCAGCGTTCGTCGAGCTCGCCGAGCCGGGGGCCCACGGGATGGGTGCGGGGGTCGCTGCCGAGGAGCTGGAGCAGGTCGCCGAGCTCCTGGGGGGTGACGCCGGGGATGAACTTGATGCCGCCCACCTGGTGGCGGTGCAGGCGCTGCGCCAGCTCGCGGAGCACCGGGTTGCCCTCGTCGGTGGCCAGGCCCTCGAGCAGCAGCTGCTGCCGCGCCACGCCGAGGAGCAGGTTGGCCCGCGTCATGAGGACGATCCGGAGGTGGCCGGCGGCGGCCTCCACCGCGGCGGTGAGCAGCGGATGGCCCGGCGGGTACACCGAGACCTTGTGGAGCGCGATCGCGAAGAGCGGCAGGAACATCGCCAGGTCGCGCGGCAGGGCCGCGCGGGTGGGGGCGGATGCGTCTGCGAGCGCCGGCTGGGTCACGCGGTCTGTGGGGTGGGGACCCCCCAAAGGTAAGGCAGGGCTGGCCTCCGGAGGAGGCCAGCCCTGCCTGACCGCAGCCACGGGCGCGGCGGGGCCGCGCGTGGGAGTGGACGGTCGATCAGTCCTTGGCGCGATCCACGTACTCGCCCGTGGACGGGTTCACGCGGATGCGCTCGCCGGTCTGGATGAACTCGGGGACGTTGACGGTGGCGCCATTGTCGAGCTTGGCCGGCTTGAAGGACGAGGTCTTGGTGGCCGTCTTCATCACCGGGTTGGTCTCCACCACCTCGAACGTCATGACGTTCGGGAGCTGGATGCCGATGGGGCGGCCGTTGAAGAACTCGGCCATGATCTTCATGCTGGGGGCCACCCACTGGGCGGCGTCGCCGAGGTCGTCCTCGCTCATCTCGAGCTGGTCGAAGTTCTCGGTGTTCATGAAGTGGTAGCTGTCGCCGCCGGCGTAGAGGAACTCGAGCTCGTGGGTCTCGAGGTTGGCGAGCTCCACGGTGTCGGTGGACCGGAACCGGTGCTCGAACTGGGTGCCGGTGCGGAGCTTCCGCAGCTTGGCCTGCACCATGGCGCGGAGGTTGCCGGGCGTGTGGTGGTGGAAGTCGAGCACCCGGCAGGGCTCGCCCTCGAACAGCAGGCACATCCCGCGGCGCATGTCGCTGGCGATCATATGGGCAACCCTGTCCTTCTAGTATGCGCGGCCCCTGGGCCGCGCCGACGATGGTGGTGAGACAATCACAGGGGGCGGACGCCCGGCTGGGCGTCCGCCCCCCGTCCTTCCGCCTCGGTTTCCGGCGACAACTATAGACCGCGGCCAGCCCTAGCGGTAGGGGGCCGTGTCTATAGATTGGGGAACCCCTTCCAGGATCATGGTTTATGGCGTCTCGCCGGGCTTTCCTCGCCGCCGCGGCGGCTCTTCCCGCCTTCCGGCCCGACGCGCTCCGGCGTGTCTTCGACGCCACCCCCCGGGGCACGACGCCCGCCGGCCTGGGCGGGCTCGTCCCCACCCCGGTCCTGCCGGGCACCGCCGGCGGCCCCGACGACGAGGACTACTGGGGTGAGATCCAGCGCGCCTTCGACCTCGACCGGTCGATGGTGAACCTCAACAATGGCGGCTGCAGCCCCGCGCCGACCCACGTCCTGGAGCAGATGATCCGGGACCTCAAGTTCTCCAACGAACTCCCCGTCATCCACATGTGGCAGACCCTCGAGCCCCGGCTCGAGAGCGTCCGCCGCGACCTGGCCGCCACCTTTGGCTGCGATCCCGAGGAGATGGCCATCACCCGCAACGCCTCCGAGGCGCTCGAGACCCTGATCTTCGGGCTCGACCTGGCGCGCGGCGACGAGGTGATCGTCTCCACCCAGAACTACGGCCGCATGCTCACCAGCTGGGACCAGCGGGTGCGGCGCGACGGCATCGTGCTGAAGCAGGTCAGGTTCCCGGTCCCGCCGAAGAGCAAGGACGAGATCCTCGACGCCTTCAAGGCGGCGGTGACGCCGCGGACCCGGGTCATCGAGTTCCTGCACATCACCAACCTCTCGGGCCAGATCATGCCGGTGCGGGAGATGGTGGAATGGGCCCGGCCCCGGGGGATCGAAGTGTTCGTGGACGGGGCGCACGCCTTCGCCCAGTTCCCCTTCACCCGGGACGGGCTCGGCTGCGACTACTACGGCACCAGCCTCCACAAGTGGCTGCTGGCCCCGATCGGGACCGGCTTCCTCTATGTCCGGAAGAACAAGCAGAAGAAGATCTGGCCCCTCATGGCGGCGCCGGCCACCATGGACGAGAACATCCGGAAGTACGAGGAGATCGGCACCCACCCGGCCGCCAACCACAACGCCATCGCCGTGGCGCTGGCCTTCCACCACGCCATCGGGGCGGAGCGGAAGGCGGCGCGGCTCCGCTACCTGCGGGACCGCTGGGCCCGGCGGGTGGTGGCGGAGAGCGGGGGGCGCTGCCGGGTGCTGACGCCGCTCGAGGGGGAGCAGGCCTGCGGGATCGGCCTGGTCCACGTGGAGGGGATGGACCCGGGCCGGCTGGTGGGCTGGTTCATGGAGAAGCACAAGGTGGTGGTGACCCCGATCGACATCAAGGACGAGTTCAACGGGCTCCGGGTGACCCCGAACATCTACACCACCCCGCGCGAGGTGGACCTCTTCGCCGACCTCTTGCTGACGGCGGCCCGGCAGGGCATCAGTTCCTGAGCGGACCCGCGGGGGCCCGGCCGGCCCCCGCCTCCACCCGAGCTCCCCCCTCGGTCTCCCCACCCCCTGGGCCGGTGCCCGCCAGCCTCACTCCTGCGCCTGCCAGCACCCCGGGACCCCCGGGCGCCCGGCCCACCGCGTCAGGCAAGCGTCAGCCCACGCCTGACATTTTTTGCGGGTCCCCCCTCTGGCGGGAACCGGTCACGGGCCCCATCTTGGACCCAAGTCGGATTCCCCCCTCGACGTCTCCCCACGGAAGGGCCCACGGTAATGGCACGCTCCAAGAAGGCCGCCTCCTCGCGCGGCAAGGCCAGGAAGAAGGTTGGCTTCCGGTTCTCGTCGACCGTGCAGCCGAAGCGCTACGGCGGGGCGGTCAACCGCAAGGGCAGCAAGAACCTCCAGGCCAAGCTCACCGAGGCCAAGGTCAAGCAGGCCCGCCAGCTCTACGCCAAGGGCGCCCAGATCAAGGTGCTGGCCAGGAAGTTCGGGGTGGACCCGAGCACCATGTCGCTCGCCGTCCGCCGGCTGACCTTCACCCACGTCCGCTAGGCCGGCCCTGCCCGCGCCCGGCCGGCCCGGCCGGGCGTTCCCGTCCGATCCACTGCTGACGGCATCCCCGGTGGCGCGGCGCCCCACGCCCGCGCATTCTTCGGGCGTGCCCCTCCCCATTCCCCCGCGTGTCCGACGCCCCGGCCCCGGCCGGCCCGCCGGTGCGGCGTAGCCGCCTGATGCTGGCCGCCGTCCTTGGCCTGGTGGCCCTGGCCGGGCTCTGGTGGGCGCTCCGGCGCCCCTCCGTGGCCCGCACGTGGGCGGTGGACCAGTCGGTCCTCCCGTCCGTGACCTTCGCCGGCGACACGGTCACGATTGCCGGCGTCCGCAACTTCCGCTGGACCAGCGCCACGGCCTTCACCCCCGCCTGGGAAACGCGGAGCTACGACCTCTCCCAGGTGACGAGCGCCTGGTACGTGCTGGTGCCCTTCTCCGACCGGTGGCGGGGGCCGGCGCACGCGTTCGTGAGCTTCGGCTTCGCAGACGGGCGGTACCTCGCGGTCTCGGTGGAGGCCCGGCGGGAGCTGGGCGAGACGTACGGGGTCGTCGCGGGGATGCTGCGCCACTTCGAGCTCATCTACGTGCTGGGCGACGAGCGGGACCTCATCGGCCGCCGCGCCGTCTACGACGACGATGCCGTCTTCCTCTACCCCATCAAGGGCGACCCGGCCGGCTTCCGCGCCGTGCTGACCGCCATGCTGGAGCGCGCCAACCAGCTCCGCACCCGGCCCGAGTGGTACAACACGCTCACCAACAACTGCACCCTCAACCTGGTGCGCCACGTCAACGCGCTGGTGCCGGGCAAGGTCCCGATGAGCTGGCGCATCGCCTTCCCGGGGTACAGCGACGAGGTGGTGCACCGGGTGGGGCTCATCGACTCCACCGGCAGCATGGCCGAGCAGCGGGCGCGGTTCCAGGTCAACGACCGGGCCCGGGCGGCGCTCGACTCGGCGGATTTCTCGGCGCGGATCCGGGAGTAGGCGTCGCGCGGGGCGGTATGCCGGCTGGGGGCCGGTGAGACTCAACGCCGCGGCGCACCGAACCCGACGCCCCACCACCGGCACCCAGCTCTCCATGGCCTCGATCTACGACCTGAAACCGAAGTTCCAGGGCCTCCTCCGTCCCCTGACCAATGCGCTCGCGCGGGGCGGGGTGACGGCCAACCAGGTAACGCTCGCCGCCATGCTGCTCTCGCTGGCGGTGGGCGCCGCCGTGGCGCTCCGGCCGTCGGCGGGTGTGCTGCTGCTGGTGCCGCTCACGCTCTTCCTGCGCATGGCGCTCAACGCGATTGACGGGATGCTGGCCCGGGAGCACGGGCAGAAGTCGCGGCTCGGCGCCGTGCTCAACGAGCTCGGCGACGTGGTGTCGGATGCGGGGCTCTACCTGCCGTTTGCGCGGGTGCTCGCCGGCGAGGCCGCCCTGGTGGTGGGCATCGTGCTGGTGGCGGTGATCGGCGAGATGACGGGCGTGGTGGGCCTCCAGGTCGGCGCCTCCCGCCGCTACGACGGGCCCATGGGCAAGAGCGACCGCGCCTTCTGGGTCGGCCTGCTGGCGCTGCTGCTCGGTCTCGGGGTCGCGGCCGGGGCCTGGGTGCGGTGGTACCTCGCGGTGGTGCTGCTGCTCGGGGTGGTGACCATCCTCAACCGCGCGCGCGGCGCGCTCCGGGAGGGGGCATGATGAGCCGGCTCCTGCACTCGCCTGTCGGGCTCACCTTCCTCGGGATCCTCGGCGTGCTGGTGGTGGCGAGCGTGGTCACCGCGCTGCTGGTGCGGAAGGGCCCGGCGGAGAAGTACGCGGAGCTCGCGGCCCGGGTGAAGTCGTGGTGGGTCATGGTGGCCATCTTCGCGCTGGCCATCGCCATTGACCGGGCGCTCTCGATCGCGTTCTTCGCCTTCGTGTCGTTCCTGGCGCTCAAGGAGTACCTGTCGCTCATCCCCACGCGCCGCGCCGACCGGCGGGTGCTGTTCTGGGCCTACCTCTCCATCCCGGTGCAGTACTGGTGGGTGTACCAGGGGTGGTACGGGATGTTCATCGTGTTCATCCCGGTGTGGATGCTGCTCCTGGTGTCGGCCCGGATGGTGATGATCGGGGAGACGAAGGACTTCCTCCGCGCGGTGGGCACGCTCCACTGGGGGCTCATGCTCATGGTGTTCAGCATCAGCCACCAGGCGTACCTGCTGGTGCTGCCGCCGGAGGGCGGGGCGGGCCTGGTGCTCTTCCTGGTGATGCTGACGCAGCTCAACGACGTGGCGCAGTACATCTGGGGCAAGAGCTTCGGGCGGCGGAAGATCCTGCCCACGGTGAGCCCCAACAAGACGCTCGAGGGGCTGGTGGGCGGGATCACCACCACCACGATCCTGGCCGTGCTGCTGGCGCCCGTCCTGACGCCGCTCACGCTGCCGCACAGCGTGGCGGCCGGCCTCATGATCGGTGCCGGCGGCTTCCTCGGCGACACCACGGTGGGCGCGGTGAAGCGGGACATCGGCGTGAAGGATGCGGGGACGATGATCGCGGGCCACGGCGGCGTCCTGGACCGGGTCAACAGCCTCACCTACACGGCGCCGCTCTTCTTCCACTTCCTGCGGTACTACTACTACTGAGGCCGCGGTGCTCACCCGCCTGCTGCGCTACTTCTTCTTCGGCGTGCTGGTGCGCGCCGTGGTGCTGGTGCTGCTCGGCCTCAACGTGCGGCACCGCGAGCGGCTGCCGCTCAAGGGCCCGGCCATCCTGGCCGCCAACCACAACAGCCACCTCGACACCATGGTGCTGATGAGCCTGCTGCCGCTCGGCCTCCTCGACCGGGTGCGGCCGGTGGCGGCGGCGGACTACTTCCTGCGCAACAAGCTGCTGGCCTGGTTTGCCCTCGGGATCGTGGGCATCCTGCCCATCTCCCGGCGGCGCGAGGGGCAGACGGACGACCCGCTGGCACCGCTGGCCGAGGCCCTGGACCGCGGCGAGATCCTGCTCTTCTTCCCCGAGGGGACGCGGGGGGAGCCGGAGCGGTTCAAGGAACTCAAGAGCGGGCTGGCGCGGCTGGCCGAGCGACGGCCCGAGGTGCCGGTGGTCCCGGTGTTCATGCACGGGCTCGGGAAGGCGCTGCCGAAGGGGACGGCGCTCCTGGTCCCGTTCTTCGTGGACGTCTTCGTGGGCGAGCCGCTCCGCTTCGGCGGCGACCGCGACCGCTACATGGCCGAGTACCGCGAGCGCATCCTGGCGCTCGCGGCCGAGGGTCACTTTCCCGCCTGGGAGTGAGCATGCCCACCCGCCGCGCCACGCTGGCCGACCTCGATGCCCTGGTGCCGCTCTTCGAGGGCTACCGCCAGTTCTACGGCGAGGCGCCCGACCCCGCCACCAGCCGGGCCTTCCTGGCGGACCGGCTCCGCGCGGGCGACTCGGTGGTGTTCCTGGCCGAGGAGGGCGGCGTCGCGGTCGGCTTCACGCAGCTCTTCCCCATCTTCTCGTCCACCCGCTGCCGGCGGCTGTGGCTCCTGAACGACCTGTTCGTGTCGCCGGCGGCCCGCCAGCACGGCACGGGGCGCGCCCTGCTCGAGGCGGCCCGGGCCTTCGCCGTCGCGAGCGGCGCCGTGGGGCTCGAGCTCATGACGGCGCGCAGCAACACCACGGCGCAGCGGCTCTACGAGTCGCTCGGCTGGACACTCGACGAGGTCTTTCTGCACTACGAGCTCGGCGTCTAGGCGGGCCTCACCGCGCTCACCAGATCACCACGGCCGCGGTCACGACGAGCGCCCCCGCCCAGAGCAGGTCCAGGTTCACCCAAGCCGTCCGCAGGAGCCGCAGGCCGAGCTTGTGGTAGACCACGATGGCGAGGAGCCCCGTGACGAGGAGGTAGCCGGCGGTGTGGATCGCGGTGGCCAGGAGCGCGTCCTGCGCGGGTGAGGCGACCAGCGACGCCTGCGCCACGTGATGGTGGGCGTGCGCCGGCGCGCCATCACGGCCCAGCAGGACGGGAATCACCATGAGTCCCGCACCGTGGGCCGAGGCCATCAGGAACGACCAGAACGCCAGCTCGGGCCGGCTCACGCGCATCCCGCCGAAGCGCGGGTGCCGGTTGCGCAGCACGCGATGGAGCGCGAAGGCGAGCAGCAGCACCGCCACCACCCCCTTGAGCGCGCCGGGCGGCAGCACCGCCCCGAGCGCCGCGGCGACGGCCACGGCGACGGCCACCGCGGCGGCGTGCCCGGCCGCCAGCGGCCCGAGCGCGCGCCACACCGCGGCGCCCCGCCCCTCCTGCAGCCCGAGCGCCACGGCAAAGAGCCAGCCCATGCCGGGATTGAGGCCGTGCGCCGCGCCGAGGAGCAGCAGCACGGCCCACGGCGCGTCCGTCACGGCGTGCATCCGTCGCTCACGAGTAGCAGAAGGAGTCGCTCGAGGCGTCGCCGCCCTCGAGGCGGACCTGGTGCGGGCGCATGCCCTGCTCCAGCTCCACCAGGAAGCGCCGGTCGAGCGCCATGCCACCGGCGGGATCGGCATCGAGCCGGGTCATCCACCCCTTGATGCCGTCGGGATAGAACTGCGCGTCCCACGGCGAGTAGAGGGCGTTGGTGAGGTAGACGCGCTTCCCGTCGCGGCTCACCTCCACCATCTGGGGCCCGCCATTGAGCGGCTTCGTCGCATCCGACGGGTGGGGCGCGCGGCGCACGATGCCGCCGATGCGCTGCACCGCCGTCAGGCGCGGGTGGAACGGGTCGCTCACGTCGTACTGGCGCAGCTCGCCGGTCCCCCAGCAGGAGACGTAGAGCATGCGGTCGTCCACCGAGAGGTTGATGTCGGTGATGAGCGGCGGCACCGCCTTGAAGCCCTGCAGGATCGGCGGCAGGTCGGCCGGGTTGGCGGGCTCGGCCGGGATGGTGATGACCTTCTGCGCCCGCCACGCCCCGTTCCCCGTCCGCCCCTCGTTGTACCAGAGCCACACGGACGCCGACAGGTCGGCGAGCGAGATGACCACCCCCACGAAGCCGTACGGCTTGGTGGGATTGTGCGCCGGCCGGAGCTCGAGGACCATCTGCTGCTCGGCGCCGAGGTCGATGGCCTGCTGGTGCTCCCGGGTGCGGAGGTCCCAGACGTGGAGCTGGTGGCCGTACTTGCCGGCCAGGAGCAGCTCGGGATTCAGCCCCTGCGCCACCATGTTCGGCGTGCCCCATTCGCTCGTGATCATGGTGTCCTGGCCCAGGTGCCAGAAGAAGTCGTACGAGAGGTGCTGCGGCCCGCGCGCCTTCTCCCACCGGCCCTTGAGCTCGAAGGTCTCATGGTCGAGCATGAAGATCCCGCCCGGCCCGCCGCCGTCCGGCGTCCCGAGCGCGTTCATGTAGATGCCGTCGGGACCGCAGTGCACCGTGTGCGGGGCGGCGTAGCCGGTCTTGGCGTGCACCTCGCTGCCCTCGATGACCTTGATGAGCTCCGGCTGCCGCGGGTTGGCCTTGGTGTCGAGGATGTGGATACGGGAGCTGTGCGTCCCGGGCACCACGAGGTAGCGCCGCTCGGTGTGCGCGTGCGGCGCGTAGGGGCAGAGGTGCGAACTGCAGGCGTTCCAGCCGAAGTGGTGCAGCTCGTTGTCCCCCTGGGGGAACTCGGTCTGGGCGATGAGCTTCCCGTAGCTCTTCGAGGCCGGGTCGGTGTCCACCACGCCGATGGCGTCGCCGTGGCCGTTGGGCGTGGGGTTCAGCATGGCCACATAGGCCAGGGTCTCGGGCGGCGCCTCGGCGGCCAGGGTGGGCGAGGGGTAAAACGTCGGGTCGGGCTTCCACTGCGGCATGGCGCGCCTCCGGCTCGGGATCGGGCAGCTGTCAGGGACTGCCCTGTAGAGCGCGGGCGGCTCACGGAAGCCGACATGAGCGGGGGTGCGGTGGGGCGTCTCGGGAGGTGGCGGGCGGTGCCGGTCCCGAGGGGACACGCACACGCATCAGGACAGGCCCGGCGCTTTGCGCGCAGCTCCTCCGCGGCCCTCCGCGGCCCCGCCCTGCTGCGGCGGAACCAGGCCCGCGCACCCCGCCTAGCCGACCCCGGAGCGGCACGGTACTCTGGTGGCAGCATGCCGGCGCACGTCCCCTCACTCCGTCCCCGACGCCCATGACCGCTCCCCCCGAGCAGCGCATCGGTCCCTACCGTCTCGGCGCGCTGGTGGGGACCGGTGGCATGGGGGTGGTGTATGCGGCGGAGCGGGAGGGACCCGACTACGTGCAGCGGGTGGCGCTCAAGCTGATCCGTGCCGGCTTTGCGGACCCCAGGCTCGAGGAACGGCTGCGGCGGGAGCGGCGGATCCTGGCGCGGCTCGAGCATCCCGGCATCGCGCGCTTCATCGATGGCGGGACCACGGGCACCGGGCAGTCGTTCTTCGCCATGGAGTTCGTGGAGGGGACCACGTTGCTCTCCTACTGCGCCGCGCACGGCCTCGACCTGCCGGCGCGGGTGCGGCTCTTCCTGCAGGTGGCCGACGCGCTGCACTACGCGCACCAGCAGCTCGTGGTCCACGGCGACCTCAAGCCGGGCAACATCCTCGTCACCCCGGACGGCCACGCCAAGCTGCTCGACTTCGGCATCGCCGAGTTGCTCGACGCCGGCGCCCCCGCGGACACGAGCCCGCGCAGCACGCCATGGCTCACGCCCGCCTATGCCAGCCCCGAGCAGGTGCGCGGCGAGCGCCTCACCACGCTGGCGGACGTCTACTCACTCGGCGTGGTGCTCTACGAGCTCCTCACCGGCCGCCTGCCCTACCCCGTGCACGGCGCCGGCGCCGCCGAGGTGGCGCAGGTGATCGGTGCCGTGGAGCCGGTCCGCCCGAGCCAGGCCGTGGCGGACCCCGGCACCCGCCGCGCCCTCGCCGGCGACCTCGACACCATCCTGCTCACCGCCCTCGCCAAGGAGCCGGGCCGGCGCTATGCGTCGGCGGCGGAATTCGCGGCGGACCTGCGCCGCCATCTCGACGGCGAGCCGGTGCTGGCCCGGGCACCGAGTGCGCGGTACCGGCTGGGGAAGTTCATCCGGCGGCACCGGGCGAGCGTGGCGGCGGCGGGCCTGGTGCTGCTGTCGCTGGTGGCGGGGATCGCGGCCACCGCCTGGCAGGCGCGCGTGGCCCGGCGCGAGCGCGATGCCGCCGAGACCGCCCAGCGCCGGGCCGAACAGGTGAGCGACTTCCTCGTGGGCCTGGTGGAGGCGAGCGACCCGCGCCGTTCCTACTTCGACAGCCTGGCCGCGCGCAGCATGCTCACCGAGGGCCTGGCGCGGGTGGACCGGCTGGACCAGGAGCCGCTGCTCCAGGCGCGGATGCTCGACGCGCTGAGCCGGATCCAGATGTCGTTCGGCGATTATGGCGCGGCGCTCGGGCTGCAACAGCGCGCCCTGGCCCTCCGCCGCGCCGAGCTCGGCGAGCGCCATGCCGACGTCGCGGCGAGCTACGAGGCGATGGCCCTCACCCTGCGGCAGCAGGGGCGGCTGGCGCCGGCGGAGTCGCTGATCGGGCTGGCGCTGGCCCTCGACCGGGCGGTGCTGCCGCCGGACGCGCCCGCGCTGGCCCACACGCTGCTCACCGCCACCAACATCGCCGTCGCGGTGGGCCCGCTGGACCGCGCCCAGGCCTACGCGGAGGAGGCCTACCGCATCACGCGCCGGGTGCCGCCGGGACAGGAGGTGCTCGGCGCCGAGGCCATCCGCGTCATGGGCTCGGTGCTGAACCGCCGGGGCCGGCTCGACTCGGCGGAGCTCCTCTTCCGGGAGTACGTGGCTTACCATGAGCGGCATTTCGGCCCCAACTCGGCCGCGACCGCGCTCTCCCTCACGCATTTGGGCGACCTGTATGCGCAGGCGCTGGGCCGGCCGGCGGAGGCGGAGAGCCTGTACCACCGGAGCCTCGCCCTGCAGGCCGCCACGCTGGGGCCGCTCCACCCCTACACGGTGCACGTGCGCGGCAGCCTCGCCTCGCTGCTCGGTGCCCGGGGCGAGTACGCCCGCGCGGAGTCACTCTACCTCACCAATGTCGAGGTGCTGTCGCGGTCGGTGGGGAAGGAGAGCCGCTCGGTGGGGGAGGAACTCGACTGGCTGGCCGCCCTCATGCTGACCGCCGGCCGGCCCGAGCGGGCGCGGGCCTACTCCGAACGCGCCCTCGCCGCGCGGGAGCGGGCGCGCCCGGGCGACCCCGCCATTTCCTCGTCCCTCGGCGGGCTGGCGCGGGCCGAGGTGGCGCTGGGCCACGGGCGGCGGGGGCTCCTGCTGGCCGAGTCCTCGCTGGCCCTCCGGCGACGGGCCTATGGCGACAGCGCCCCGCAGGTCACCAGCGGGTACGAACTGCTGGCCACGCTGCACGCCCGGCTCGGGCACGCGCACGTTGCGGAGTCGCTCTACACGGTGCAGCTCGCGATCATGCGTCGGTACCTGCCGCCGGACCACCCCGAGCTCCGGCGCGTCCAGGCCCTGCTCGCCGGCCCGCCGGGCGAGGCGGAGCGGCCCTGAGCGCGGGCGCAGGCCATGGAGACCTGCCGCAAGTTCACCTGCCAGCCATCACCCCGAGCGCATCTCATTCGCTGGTTGAACTGCATGGTCTGGCACGCTGGCTCACGACAGGCCCCCATGGGGCGCGCGGCACGTCGGAAGGAAGGAACGCCAAGGAGACGAACGGCGGCGCGCGCGCGCACACGCCGCCATTGACTTGCGGGCGGGGCCGTCGCATGCTGCGACACGCGCAACACCTGCAACGTCCCCCGGCCCCCGCCAGTGCCTGACACGACCAGCCGCCACCACCGCGCCGCCCGGAGCCGCCGCGCCCGCCTGGTGCACACCGCCATCCGCCGGCTGCTCAAGGTGAAGCCGCCGGGCGACGCGCGGGCCCTGGCGCGGTGGGCGCGCCATGCCCTCGGCATGCCGGCGCGGCTCGCCTGGCTGGTGCCGCCCGGGGTGCGCATCACCCCGGTGGCCGCACCGGTGCGGGCGGAGTGGGTGATTCCCCGCGGCGGCACGGCGCCCGGCGCCGCGGTGGTCTACTACCTGCACGGCGGCGGCTACGTGGCATGCTCGCCGGTGACGCACCGGCCCATCACCATCACGCTCGCCCGCCAGCTTCACGCCCGGGTCTTCGCCCTGGACTACCGGCTGGCGCCGGAGCATCCGTTCCCCGCCGCCCTCGAGGACGCGCTGGCCGGCTACCGCTGGCTGCTGGCGCAGGGGGTGGCGCCCCGCCGCCTGGTCCTCGCGGGGGACTCCGCCGGCGGCGGGCTGGCCCTCGCCACCCTCGTGGCGCTCCGCGACGCCGGCGACCCGCTCCCCGCCGCCGCCTATCTCCTCTCCCCGTGGACCGACCTCGCCGGCACCGGCGAGTCGGTGCGCCGCAACGCCGAGGCGTGCGACACCTTCCAGCCCGCCGACGTGCCGCGCTTCGCGGCCGCCTACCTCGGGCCCACGCCACCGGACGACCCGCGCGCCTCCCCCCTCTACGCCGACCTCCGCGGGCTGCCGCCGCTCCTCACCCAGGTGGGCACCTCGGAGATCCTCTACAGCGACGCCACCCGCCTCCACGACCGGGCCCTCGCCGCCGGCGTAGCGAGCGAGCTCCACACCTACGACGGCGTGCCTCACGTCTGGCAGGTACTCGCCTGGGTGCTGCCCGAGGCGCGCTCGGCCCTGGCGGAGGCGGCGGCGTGGCTGCGTCGCCAGCTGCCGGCGGCGGGGGAAGGGGCGGCGTGACTCAACGCGGCGGCGCGGCGGAACTGCAACTGCAAAACCACAGAGGCACAGAGGACACGGAGGACACAGAGGGCATCGAGCCCTGACCAGCGCGTTGCCGACCCCGGCGCTGTGATTAGTGGGTGGCGCTCCGCGAGGGTTGGGATCGTCGCCAGACCCGAGGTGGCACCCCACAAAACACCACGGGCTCACCTTGCGGTGAGCCCACCATGCACGGGCTGTTCTCCGTGCCCTCCGTGTCCTCTGTGCCTCTGTGGTTTCGCCCGCCGAGCCCTGCCCATGCTGGATCTCTCCGCGTCCTCCGCGCCCTCTGCGCCTCCGCGTCGAGTCCCACCGAAGCCCGCCTCCCCCGTGGCCCGGCGTCACCCACCGAAGCGGAAGAGGTAGCTGCCCTTGAGGAAGAAGCCGTCGGTGCTGCGCTCGAGGTTCCGGAAGCGGAAGGCGCGCCGGTCCTGCAGGGTGCTGCCGTAGCCCGCGAAGAAGACGGTGCCGGGCACCGGGAGGAAGGAGACGAGGACGTCGCCCCGGAAGGTGTTGTCCTGGAAGGCCACCGTCCGCCGGCCATTGATGAGGATGGGGCCGCCGGTGCGCTGCTCGTCGCGGAGGCTGTCCTGCTGGTAGGCATTGTACTCGCCCACCAGGCGGATGAAGAGGGGGCGCGCCAGCTGGTACTCGAGCTTCAGGCGCGGGATGCGCTGCTGGCCCACCAGGGAGCCGTCGCTGCGGCGCTGGTAGCGGTTCTCCCGGTAGTTGGCCTCGAGCCGCAGCTGGTCGGTGGGCCGCCAGGTGACCCCCGCGCTGAGCGAGAGCAGGTTGGTGGACGCCCACTCGAAGAAGTTCTCGTCCTGGCCCCACAGGATGAAGAAGTCGGCGTTGAAGGTGCGGAACTCGGGCGTCCCGAGGGTGAGGACCCAGTCCCGGTTGGGGATCTTCTCCGTGGTGGGACCGGTGAAGGGGATGGTGTCGAGGCCCACCCCGCCCGGCCCCGGCACCTCCACCTCGTACCCGCGGTAGAGCCGCGGGTCGTAGCCGAACTTCTCGAGCAGGAGCGACGCGCCCGCCGACCACCCGCCCCGCAGCCGCGAGTTCAGGTTGAAGTGCAGCAGCTGGTCGCGGAGCCCGCGCCCCTGCGTGAAGTCGTCGTAGCCCCAGCGCCCGATCATCGAGATGTCCGGCGTGAAGCTCTCCACCAGGCTGCCGGGCCGGCTGTTGATCGTGACCAGGTTCACCAGGTTCAGCGTGACGTCGCCGTTCCGGGGGATGAAGCCGCTCCGGGTGCGGAACTCGGGGCTGATGCCGCTCAGGCTCCAGCGCGCGCCGAAGCGGCGGCCGTTGTGGATGAAGCGCGCCTGCCAGAGGGGGCCGCTGTAGGTGCTGCCGAGCTCGTGGGTGCGGCTCTGGCCGTACTGGAACAGCAGGTTGCTCTTGCCCCGCACCAGGCGGCCGTCCACGGCGAGGACGCGGTTGGAGCTGCTCCCCTCGATGCGGTCGGTGTACACGGCGCCGAGCCGGGAGCGGCTGCCCACGTTCTGCTGCACCCGCAGCACGTTCATCACCGGGTGGTCGTCCCCGAAGAGGGAGGCGGCCCGGTCGTCCACGGCGGAGATGAGGCCCACGTCGGCGCCGAGGGCGCGGCCCGTCAGCTTCACGGCGGCCACCGGCTGCACCAGGCGGCGGGTGTAGACCAGGTTGTTGGGCGTCTGGAACAGCTCCAGGCCGTCCAGGAAGAAGGGGCGCTTCTCGGGGAAGAAGACCGCGTCGCGCGGGTCGAACTGGATCTGGGTGACGTCGGCCTCGACCTGCGAGAAATCGGGGTTGGCCGTGGCGTTGAGGGTCAGGTCGTTGGTGAGGCCGAGGCGCACGGTGCCGCCCAGCTCCGGGCCGGCGCGGTCGTAGTCCCAGCCGCCGGATTGGTCGCTCCCGTCGAGGCGGCTCACCACCTCGGGCGTCATGTCGAGCGCCAGCCCGCGCTTGATCCCGGCCAGGCCCGTGAGCCGCCCCGCCTGGGCCAGGAACGACGCGCTCGCCCGCTCGGCCGGGACCCACGAGTCCTCGAAGCCGGAATGCTGCACCAGCCGGAGCACGTGGAGCTGCCAGGTCTGCCCGTCGCCCGCCTGGTAGCGGAGGCTCTTGAAGGGGATCCGGACCTCGGCCTCGTAGCCCCCCGGCACCAGCCGCCCGCGCGACTGGAACAGGAAGTCGGGCGAGAGGTCCGCGCCCTCGCGCGCCTTGGCCGTCCCGCTGTTGAAGCCGCCGCCGCTCACCACCCCGCGCTCGGACAGCACGCCGTCCGCCTGGACGCCGAGCGGGTTCACCGCGAACATGAACGCCTGCCGGCTGTCGTTGAAGGTGCCGAGGAAGAACTGGACGTAGTCGTCGGCGAAGATGCGGTCGCGGTCGGCCAGGGTGGCGTGGACCTCGCCGTGCGGCTCGCGCGCGCGGATGCCGAAGTGGATGGCGGTGGGCGAGTACCACACCAGGATCTCGGTGGTGTCCACCGCCGCGACCCCGTCGATGGGCTGGAAGTGCGAGAAGCCCGTGAGCACCGCCGCCTCCCGCCACACCGGCTCGTCGAGGCTGCCATCGACCACCACCGTCGCCTCCATGCGCGGCGGCGTCACCGCCAGCTGGCGGGCGCGCCCGTCGTGCACGGGCCGGGGGTCCGGCGGGAGGACAACGGCGACCGCGCCCTGCAGGAGCGCGAGCAGGCCAGGCAGCATGGGGAGATCCGGTTGGGGGCGGCGCGCACCCGGGCGGGGGCCGGGGCGTCCAGTGTTCGCGCCTCGCGTACGCCCCCCCGCCCGGTATAGTTTCCCCGGAACGATACCCTGTCACAGGACGGAACATGATGCACCGGAAGCTGGCCACTGCGGTAGGCGCGCTCGGCCTCATGCTCGTGCTGGTCCCCGCGGCCCGCGCCCAGGGCCCCAAGAAGGAGCCGACCTTCCAGGACCGGCCGCTGTCGGCGTGGGTGGAGGATCTCCAAGGCATGGCGCCCTACACCCGGAACCAGGCGGCGTACGCCATCGCCAACATGGGCCCCGCGGCGGCGAGCGCCGTGCCCGCGCTCATCGTGGCGCTCGGCGACCCCGATGCCGCGGTGCGGTTCCCCGTCTGCATCGCCTTCCGGGAGATCGGCCCGGCGGCCAAGGACGCGGTGCCGGCGCTGACCAAGGCGCTCGACGACCGCAACGAGGACGTGGCCGCCATGGCCCGGAAGGCCATCATCAAGATCACGGGCGAGGACCCACGCCCGTCCGAGGAGTAGCCGGCCCGCCTTCCCACCCGACGCCGAGGGGCCCGATGCGGTGGACCCGCCCGCTGGTGCTCGCCAGCCTCCTTGCCACCCTCCTGGCCCCCGCCCTCGGCGCCCAGGCGCGCGAGCGCCCCGACCGGGCCCTGCAGCGGCAGCTCGACAGCCTCGTCCAGGGCTTCCGCGGCACCGTGGGCATCTACGTGCGGCACCTGCCGAGCGGCCGTACCGCCTCGGTGAACGCCGACAGCGTCTTCCCCACCGCCTCGATGGTCAAGGTGCCGATCCTCATCGCCACCTTCGACGCGCTGGAGCGCGGGGCGCTCGACTTCCACCAGGAGCTGGTCTACACCGACTCACTGCTCTACCCCGGCGAGGACCTCGTCGGTGGCCTCGCCGACTCCACCAAGCTCGCGCTCTCCAAGCTCACCCTGTTGATGATCACCACGAGCGACAACACCGCGTCGCTCTGGCTGCAGGCCCTGGCGGGGACCGGCACCGCCATCAATGCCTGGCTCGAGGGGCACGGCTTCGACTCCACCCGCGTCAACAGCCGCACCCCGGGCCGCGAGGGCAACCGCACGCTCTATGGCTGGGGCCAGACCACGCCGCGCGAGATGGCGCGCCTCCTGGTGCTCATCCGCGCGGGGAAGGCCGTGAGTCCCGCGGCCAGCGAGGAGATGTACCGCCACCTCACCCGCAGCTACTGGACCGGGGAGGCGCTCTCGGCACTGCCGCCGTGGGTGCAGGCGGCCTCCAAGGTGGGCGCGGTGAACCAGTCGCGGAGCGAGGTGGTGCTGGTGAACGCCCCCTCGGGCGACTACGTCTTCTGCATCATCACCAAGAACCAGGCCGACGAGAGCTGGGAGCCCTCCAACGAGGGCTACGTCCTCATCCGCCGCCTCTCGGCCCTCCTGTGGCGCCATTTCGAGCCGAAGCATCCCTGGCAGCCGGCCCCGGGAGCCGAGCGCTTCAAGCCCTGATCCCCGGAGCCCCGCGGGTCCTGCCCCCTCCATGACGGACCTGCCCGACCGCCCCCACCTCGCGCGCTTCCGCGCCCTCGCCGAGGTGCTCGACGCCCGGTTCCGCGTGCCGGGCACCCCCATCCGCTTCGGCTGGGACGCGCTCCTCGGCCTCCTGCCCGGCGTCGGGGACGTGGCGGGCGGCGTGGCCGGCGCCTACGGCCTGTACACGGGCTACGTCCTCGGCGCACCGGCGGCCGTGCTGCTCCGGATGACGCTCAACCTCGGCCTCGACCTCCTCGTCGGCACCATCCCGCTCCTCGGCGACCTCTTCGACGTGGGCTGGCGCGGCAACCTGCGCAACGTGGCGCTGCTGGAGCGCTGGCTGGCCGAGCCGGGGCGCACGGCGCGGCGCAGCACGGGCCTCCTCGTGGCGCTGCTGCTCCTGTTGCTCGGCCTGGTGGTCGGCGTCGTCGTGCTCCTCGGCTGGGTGGTGCGCGGGGTGCTGGCGCGGATGTAGGGCGGATCTCGGTGCGCGGTGCACGGGGGCGGCACGAGTGGCCGGAGCGCATCGATGACGGCAGAACCACGGAGGCACAGAGGACACGGAGGTCACGGAGGGATCGAGCCCGGATCGGCACGGTGCCCACCCGGGACAGGGGATTCTTGGATGAGGCCCCGCGAGGAGGAGAGGGCGTTGCCGGTCCCCAACCCTCACCTGCCCCCTCAAAGCGCACGGGCTCACCTTGCGGTGCGCCCTCCCGCCAAGGGCAGTTCTCTGTGACCTCCGTGTCCTCCGTGCCTCTGTGGTTTCCCGCGCCGGCGCCCGCCCCGCCCGCGGGCCTCCCCCTGTGCGCGCAAGTGCTCCACGGCCCGCCGTGAACCGGCACGACCGCCCGCCCCGGCCCGGCGCGACGTTGACAGGAATTAATTGGTCAATTAGTTAAGTCACCATGCCGAGAGCCGCCTCCCCCGCCGCCGATGCGCCCGCCGCCCTGCTCGAGGCGGCCGAGGGCCTGTTCGCCGCGCAGGGGTTCGCCGCCACCACCATCAAGCAGATCGGCGCCGCCGCCCGGCTCAACCCCGCCCTCATTTACTACTACTTCCCCGACAAGCTCGCCCTCTACGCCGCGGTCCTCGACCGCCGGCTGGGGCAGTTCGCGCGCGCCATGCCGGCGCGGCTCCCCGCGGGGATCCCGGCGCGCGAGGGGATCGCCACCGTGGTGCGGGCGCAGGTGGCGTTCATGCGCGCCTCGCCCCACGTGCCGCGCCTGCTGGCGCGCGAGCTTGCCGACCACGAGGCCGCGGTGGCCGCGCCCATCATGCGCGACATCGCCCAGGGTCCCTTCCGCCGGCTGCAGGCGCTGATCCGCGAGGGCCAGGCCGCGGGGGAGATCCGCGCCGACCTCGACCCGGCGCTCGCCACCATCTCGACCATCGCCCAGGTGGCGTGGTTCTTCGTGGCACACCCCCTCATGGCGCGGCTCCTCGGCCACGTGGGAGCGGTGCCCGCGCGCACCATCGACCGCTTCACCGAGCACGCCGTCACCTTTGCCCTGGCCGCGCTCGCGCCCGCGCCCACGCCTGGCCGCGCGCCGTCCCGGCGTGCCCGTCGTCCCCGGAGGACCCCATGATCCGCCGCCTCGCCCCCGCGCTCCTCCTCGCCCTGGCCGCCTGTGGCCGCGGGGAGGACGCCCAGAGTTTCCCCGGGACCATCGAGGTGGACGAGAGCGACGCCGCGCCGCTCGTCCCCGGCCGGATCGTGGAGCTTCGGGTGCAGGAGGGCGACACCGTCCATGCGGGCGACACGCTGGCCCTGCTCACCCAGGGCACCATCTCCGCCGCCTATACCGAGCGGCGCGCGCGCGTGGCGGCCGCCCGGGCGCGCCTCGCGGACCTCGAGCGCGGCGCGCGGAATGCCGAACTGGAGCGCGCCGAGGCCGACCTCGCCGCCCTCGAGGCGGAGGCCACGCGCGCCACGGCGGACCTGGAGCGGGCCGAGCGGCTGGCGCAGGACAAGGTGATTGCCGCCCAGGAGCTCGACCGCGCCCGCGCCGCCGCGCAGGCCGCCGCCCGCCGGCGCGACGCGGCGCGCGCCACCCTGGCACTGGCGCGCGAGGGGAGCCGGCGCGACCAGGTGCAGGCCGCGCGCGCGGAGGTGGCCACCGCCGAGGCGCAACTGGCCGCCGCCGCGAGCGACGTGGACGAACTCGCCGTGCTGGCCGGCGTGGACGGCGTGATCCTCGGCCGCCATGCCGACCCGGGCGAGGTGGTGGCGGCCGGCACGCCGCTCGCCACCATCGGGGCGGTGCGGCGGCCGTGGGTGCGCGTGTACCTGCCCGCCCGGCTCCTGGCCACGCTCCCGGCCGGCAGCGCCGCCGAGATCCGCCTGGCCGCGGCCCCGGACACGCCGGCGGGCGGCGCCCTTCCCGGCCGCCTCGGCGCGGTGCGCCCCACGGCGGAGTTCACGCCGCGCGCCGCCCTCACCGAGGCGGAGCGGGCCGACCTGCTCTTCGCCGCTCGCGTGGAGCTGACCGAGCCCACGGCCACCACGCGGCCGGGCCTGCCGGTGACCGTGCGCTTCCCCGGGGCCACCCCATGACCAGCGCCGCCGCCATCCGCATCGAGGCGCTGCACCGCCGCTTCGGGGACCTCGTGGCCGTGGAACGGCTCGACCTCGAGATCCCAGCCGGCCAGGTCTTCGGCCTCCTCGGCGCCAACGGCTCCGGCAAGACCACCACCATTCGCATGCTGACGGGCCTGCTGGCGCCCACCTCGGGGCGCGCGTGGGTGGCCGGCATCGACGTGGTGGCCGAGCCCGAGGCGGTGCGCCGCCGCCTGGGCTACATGTCGCAGCGCTTCGGCCTCTACGACGACCTCACGGTGGAGGAGAACCTGCGCTTCTACGCCGGCCTCTACGGCCTGGTGGGCGAGCCGGGCCGGGCGCGGGTGGGAGAGCTCATCGCCAGCCTCGGCTTCACCGAGCGGCGGCGCCAGCTCGCGGGCACGCTCTCGGGCGGGTGGAAGCAGCGGCTCTCGCTGGCCTGCGCCACCGCGCACCGGCCCGCGGTGCTCTTCCTCGACGAGCCCACCGCCGGCGTGGACCCGGCGGCGCGCCGGCACTTCTGGGAGGTGATCCGCGGGCTCGCGGCCGGGGGCACCACCATCGTCGTGACCACGCACTACATGGACGAGGCGGAGCGCTGCGAGCGGCTGGCCATGCTCTGGCGCGGCCGGCTGGTGGCGGTGGGGACGCCGGCCGAGATCGAGCGGCAGCTCGGCGCGCCGACGCTCGAGGACGCCTTCATCGCCCTGCAGGAGAAGGACGAGGCCGCATGAGCATCCGCACCTGGCCGCTGTGGCCCATGCTCCGCAAGGAGTTCATCCAGATGCGCCGCGACCGGCTCACCCTCGGCATGATGGTGGGGATCCCGGCGCTGCAGCTGGTGCTGTTCGGGTTCGCCATCCGGACGGAGGTGCGTCACCTCCCCACCATCGTGCTGGACGAGGCCCACTCGAGCGAGAGCCGCGCGCTGGCGGCGACGCTCGCCAACTCCACCTACTTCGACATCGTGGGCCGGGTGGACAGCCGCGCCGAGATCCCGCGCTGGATCGGCCGGGGCGACGCGGCGGCGGCCGTGGTGATCCCGCCAACCTTCACCCGCGACCTCAAGCGCCACCGCGGCGCCGAGGCCCAGGTCATCGTGGACGCGGCCGACCCGCTCTCCAGCGCCTCGGCGCTGCAGGGGGCCATGCTGGCCAGCCTCACCTGGGCCCCCGATGGCGCCCCGCCGGCCGCCCGCCGCCCCGCCGAGCTCCGGGTGCGGCCCTGGTACAACCCGATGCTCGCCAGCTCCACGTACATCGTGCCGGGGATCATCGGGGTCCTGCTCTCCATCACCATGGTGATCATCACCGCCATGGCGGTGGTGCGGGAGCGGGAGAAGGGCACTATGGAGCAGCTCATCGTGACGCCGATCGACCGCACCGGCCTCATGCTCGGGAAGCTGCTGCCCTTCCTGCTGGTGGGGTACGTGCAGATGACGGTCATCCTGGTGCTCGGCAAGCTCCTCTTCGACGTGCCGCTGCGGGGCGGCCTGCCGCTCCTCTACCTGATGGCGTTCCCGTTCATCACCGCGAGCCTCGGTATCGGGCTCTTCTTCTCCACGCTGGTGAAGACCCAAGCGCAGGCCATGCAGGCCGGGTTCATGTTCGTCATGCCCAACATCCTGCTCTCCGGCTTCATGTTCCCCCGCGCGGCGATGCCCGAGCCGGCGCAGGCCCTCGCGCTCACGCTGCCGCTCACCTACTTCCTCGAGGTGCTGCGCGGCATCCTGCTCCGCGGGGTGGGCTTCGAGGCGCTCTGGCGCGACTTCGCGGCGCTCACCGGCTTTGCCGTCCTCACCGTGGCGCTCAGCGTCCGGCGCTTCCACAAGACCCTCGACTGACCGCCCCGGAGCCGGCTGACACGTCGGTCCCGGGGTCCGTCGCCGGCGGTGATGATGCGAATCCGGGGGCTGCACTCTACTGGTGAACCGCCCTCCCACGCACCATCTTCTGCCCTCGTTTACCGGACCCGCCGGCGGCCCAGGGCCCTGGAGTCGGGTCGTGGTGGCCAAGGCTGTCAAGATGAAGGAGCGCGTCACACGGCAGGCAACGATCGACCCGATCACGCGCGTCTTCGCCCTGCACGGCGAGATGGTCCACCAGCACCGCAACCCACTCACCGCCCCGCCGCCCGCATGAGCAGCAGCGACCCGTCGATCTGGCGGCTCTTCAACATCAACCTCCGGCTCCTCGGCCTCGGCGCCACCTTTGCCGGGACGATCGCGTTCGTGACGTTCGGCCTCGGGATCCCGCCCATCGGGGACCAGCCGCCGGTCCGCCACCTCCCCTCGCTCATCGGCGGGGCGCTCGTGGCCCTCTGCGGCCTCGGCTTCCTGATGCTCTCCCCGTACCGGCCCGACCTCGGCGACAGCGGCCTCCCCTTCAATCCCTGGCGCCGCGCGCGCGAGCCGCGCAGCTGGTGGACGGGGGACCGGAAGCGCTGATCTTCCGTTTGCCGGCCGGGGTGGAGCGGTCGAGGGATTCGCCGTAGTACAAAGCCCGCCTAACATCAGCACGTCCCCCCACTCCCCCGGGGGGGCCGTCCCATCTTGCGACATCCCGCCAACCCTCAGTCCCGCCGCAGCTTCCAGAAACTGCCGCGTTTTTAGCCACCCTGCCCGTTGTCAATCCGGATTGCCAGCCCCCGGCTCCCCCCATATCCTCGGCCTCCCCCGCCCCCGGGGACCCTTCGAACCGTTCTCGCTGGAAGAAGTACCGATGGCCATCGCGCTCCTTCCCGTCTCGTCCTCCCCCGCGTCCCTCACGCCGCCCGTGGCGCCCTGCGTGCCCTCCACGGCCACGCTCCACGGCGAGGTCCGCATGGACCCCTACGCCTGGCTGCGCGATCGCGAGAGCCCCGAGGTCCAGGCGCACCTCGCCGCCGAGAACGCGTACACCCGCGGCATGATGCAGGGCACCGAGGCGCTGCAGGAGCGGCTCTACCAGGAGATGCTGGGCCGGATCCCCGAGACCGACCTCTCCGTGCCCCACTTCCGCGGCGGCTGGTGGTACTACACCCGCACCGAGGCGGGGCGGCCCTACCCGCTCCACTGCCGCCGCGCGGGCACGCTCGACGCGCCCGAGGAGGTCTACCTCGACCAGAACCGCCTGGCCGAGGGCCACCCCTTCCACCAGCTCGTGGCACAGGAGGTGAGCCCCGACGGGTGGCGCCTCATCACCCTCGAGGACACCACCGGCGAGCGCGACTTCACCCTCTCCCTCTGGGACCTTGCCACGGGTGCGCGCCTCGAGCAGCGGGAGCATGCGTGGACCGGGCTCGCCTGGGCGGCGGACAGCCGCACCTACTTCTACATGACCGCCGACGCCGCGAAGCGCGGCTCCACCGTCTGGCGGCATGTCACCGGCACCGCATTCACGGCCGACGCCTGCGTCTTCCATGAGCCCGACGTCCACTTCGACGTGGACCTGCTCAAGAGCCGGAGCGGCCGCTGGATCCTCATCGAGGCGGACAGCTTCTCCTGCTCGGACTGGCGTGTGCTGCCCGCCGACCGCCCCGAGGAATCCCCGCGCCTCCTCGCCCCGCGGCGGCCCGGCGTCACCTATGCCGTGGACCATGGCGAGGCGGGGTTCTACATCCTGACCAACGACGGCGCGGTGGACTTCCGGGTGCTGCTGGCGCCGGAGGAGGCCGGGGACCCCGGGACCTGGACCGAGTGGCTCCCCGCGCGGCCCGGCGTGTTCGTCGAGGCCCTCGACGTCTTCCGCGACTTCGTGGTGGTGAGCGAGCGGGTGGACGGCCTCCGCCAGCTCCACGTGATCCCGCTCGACGGCTCGGCGCCCCACCGGCTGACCTTCCCCGAGCCGGCGTACGGCGTGCTCCCGGTGGGGAACGCCGAATACGACGCCCGGAGCTACCGCTTCCGCCAGTCGAGCCTCCGCACCCCGCCCGAGGTCATCGACTACGACCTCGTGGCCCGCGTGCGCACCGTCCGGAAGCGCCATGCGGCGCCGGACGGCTTCGACCCGGGGGCCTATGAGCTCCTCCGCCTGACGCTCCCCGCGCGGGACGGCGCCCAGGTGCCCGTCTCGCTCCTCTGCCGCCGGGGCACGCGCCTGGACGGGCGGAACCCGCTCCTCCTCTACGGCTACGGCGCCTACGGCATGAGCCTCGAGCCGGTCTTCAACGTGGCGGTGCTGAGCCTCGTGGACCGGGGCTTCGTCTACGCCATTGCGCACGTGCGCGGCGGGCAGGAGCTCGGCCGCCGCTGGTACGACGACGGCAAGCTGACCCGCAAGCGAAACACCTTCACCGACTTCATCGACGTGGCCGAGGGCCTGGTGCGCGCCGGCTGGACCGCGCCCGACCGCCTCGTGGCTGCCGGCGCGAGCGCCGGCGGCCTCCTCATGGGCGTGGTGGCCAACGAGCGCCCCGACCTCTTCCGGGCACTCATCGCGGACGTGCCCTTCGTGGACGTCATCAACACCCTGCTCGACCCGAGCATCCCGCTCACCGCCCCCGAGTGGGAGCAGTGGGGCGACCCGCGCGATCCCGCCCAGTACGCCTACCTCCTGGGGTACTCCCCGTACGACAACGTCCGCGCGCAGGCCTACCCGTGGATGCTCGTGACCACCTCGATCCACGACAGCCAGGTGATGTACTGGGAGCCGGCCAAGTGGGTGGCGCGCCTGCGCGCCATGAAGACCGACGCCAACCCGCTCCTCTTCCATGTCGGCCTCACCGGCGGCCACTGCGGCGCCTCCGACCGCTACGAGCGCCTGCGCGAGCTGGCGTTCCGCTGCGCCTTCCTCATGGCGGCCGTGGGGCTCGGCGGCTCCGGCCTCGACTGAGCGCTGCGGCGCGCGGCGGGGCGTGGCGGGTTACCTCACCGTAGCGGCGGCGAGACGCAACGGGACCTCACCTGCATACCGGCCTGCACCTGGGCGGTGAGCCCCCCGCCGGGTCCCACCACCACGGACTCCACGCCTCGGCCCCGCCGCGAAACCCTCGACACGCCGGGCGGCGATCCGCCGGCCTTGACGCCCGAAACCAATTGGAGCACCTTGTCGTCTAGGCATAGACTTCTAGGTATCTCTCGCCCCCGGAGGCCGGGATGGCCAAGGCGCGCGCCGACGTCCTGCAGGGCACCCTCACCCTGCTCGTGCTCCAGACCCTGGCCCACGAGCGGCGGCACGGCTACGGCATCACCACCCACATCCAGCGTACCTCGCGCGACCTGCTCCGGGTCGAGGAAGGCTCCCTCTACCCCGCCCTCCACCGCATGGAGGAGGACGGCCTGATCCGCTCCGAGTGGGGCACCACCGAGACCAACCGCCGCGCCCGCTTCTACTCCCTGACGGCCCTGGGCCGGAAGCAGCTGGCGGCGGAGCAGGCCAGCTGGCAGCGGCTCACCACGGGCGTGGCGCACGTGCTGCGCTTCGCGCCGCAAGGGGCCTGACATGTCGCTCCTGTCCCGCCTCCGCGACACCCTCTTCCGCCGCGACCGCCTGGCCCAGGACCTGGCGGACGAGATGGCCTTCCACCGCGAGATGCGGACGCAGGACAACGTGGCCGCCGGCATGGCTCCCGAGGCGGCCGCCGACGACGCGGCCCGGCGCTTTGGCCACGGCGGCCGCCTGCACGAGGCCGCGCGCGACGTGCACGTCATCGCCTGGCTGGATGCGCTGGTGCGGGAAGCCGGCCAGGCGCGGCGCGGCCTCCTGCGGCGGCCGGGGCTGGTGGTCACGGCCGTCCTCTCCCTGGCCGTCGGGATCGGCGCCACGAGCGCCATCTTCAGCGTGGTGGATGCCGTGCTGCTTCGGCCCCTGCCGCTCCCCGAGGCCGACGCCGTGGTGCTGCTCCGCGAGTTCCGCGGCGGTGGTGGCATGGGCGGCAACGCGGCCCGCTTCCGCGACTGGCAGCAGGACCTCCGCGGGGTGGAAGACCTCTCGGGCTGGTACGGCGAATCGGTGACGCTCCAGGACCGGGGGCAGCCGGAGCGCTTCGCGATCCTCCGCACCTTCGGGCCCGCGCTCCGGCTCCTCGGGGCCCGCGTGGCCGCGGGCCGCACCTTCAGCGACGAGGAGGAGCGCGGCGCCGGCGCCCCGGTGGTGCTGATGAGCCACGGCCTCTGGCAGCGCCGCTACGGGGGCGACGCCGCCATCGTGGGCCGCACGCTCACGCTCGGCAGCACCAGCTACACCGTGATCGGCATCCTCGCGCGCGAGTTCGGCTATCCCGAGGGGCAGGACTTCGTGAGTCCCGCCCCCGCGGGCTTCCAGGAGGGGGGCCGGCGCGGCGGGAACTACTTCACCATGGCGGGCCGGCTCGCGGCCGGCACTTCGCTCGCGGCGGCCGGGCAGGAGGTGGCGGCCATCGCCCGGCGGTTCGGGGAGCGGTACCCGGACTCCGACGCGGGCATCACCGCCACCGTGACGCCGCTGCAGGAGGTGGAGACGGCGGAGGCGCGCACCCCGCTGCTGGCGCTCCTCGCCGCCGTGGGGCTCGTGCTCGTCATTGCCTGCGTCAACATCGCGGGCCTCCTGCTCACGCGGGCGGCGGAGCGACGCCACGAGGCGGCCATCCGCGTGGCCCTCGGCGCCGGCCGCGCCAGTCTCCTCCGGCTCTACCTGCTCGAGAGCGGATGGCTGGCCCTCGTCGGCGGGCTCGGCGGGCTTCTGGTGGCCTGGCTCGGCCTGCCGCTGCTGCTGCGGCTCCTGCCCCCGGAGCTGCCCCAGCTCGGGCGGGTGGCGCTGGACTGGCGGGTGGCGCTCTTCGCGCTGGCCGTGAGCGTGGGGGCGGGGCTGCTGGTGGGGCTCGCCCCGGCCTGGCTCGCGGCGCGCCAGCCGTCGATGGGGGCGCTGCGCGACGGGGGCCGCACCGCGACCGGCAGCCGGCGCGTGGGCCAGCGACTGCTGGTGGTGGTGCAGGTGGCGCTTTCCATGATGCTGCTGGTGGGAGCGGGCCTCTTTGCGCGGAGCCTGTGGGCCATGCGCAACGTGCCCGTCGGCGTGCAGCCGGAGCAGGTGCTGGCGGTGCGGCTGCAGTTCCCGTGGGACACGGACCAGCAGCAGCTCCATGCGTTCTATCGCCGCGCCCTGGCCGAGTTGCGGGAGGTGCCCGGCGTGCAGGCGGCGGGGCTCGCCGACCGGCTGCCGCTCGATGGCGGCAGCCAGAGCCGTCCGCTCCGCCTCGAGAACCCCGGCGCGGGTCCCGGCGTCCCGAAGCCGGACGAGTCGATCTCGCTCCGCGCGGTGAGCGAGGATTACTTCGCCACGGTGTCGGCGCCGCTCCGGGCGGGGCGCGCGTGGCGCGACGACCAGGTGGTGGCCGGCTATCACGAGGTGGTGGTGAACGAGGCGTTCGTGCGGCAGTACCTCCCGGCCGGCGGCGCCCTCGGCGCGCGGCTCACCTTCGACGTGGAGCCGGCGCCGGGCCAGGTGGTGCAGTACTTCGAGGTGGTGGGCGTGGTGGCCGACATCCGGCCCGAACTCTCGCCCGCGCCGGCGCCGCCCGAGGTGTACCTGTCGTACCTGCACACGTACTGGCCGCTGGCGTCGTTCGTCCTCCGCGTGCATGGCGAGCCTTCGGCCATGGCGGCGGCGGTGCGGGATGCCCTCCGGCGCGTGGATCCGGGTCTCGTGGTGGACCGGGTGGCGCCACTCACCAGCGAACTGGCGCGACCGGGTGCGGCGTCGCGCGTGCGCACCGGCCTCATCGGTGCCTTCGCGCTCGCGGCACTCTTCCTCGCCGCCCTCGGCCTCTACGGCGTGCTGGTGAGTGACGTGACGCAACGCCGCCAGGAGATCGGCGTCCGCCTGGCGCTCGGGGCCGATCCGGGGCAGGTGCGGCGCATGGTGGTGGGGCGCGGCCTGCGGGTCACCCTGGCCGGCCTCGCGGTCGGCACGCTCGGGGCGCTCGCCCTGGGCCGCGTGGTGGCGAGCCTCCTCTTCGGCGTCCGCGCCACGGACCTGGCCGCCTACGCCGTCGCCGGCCTCACGCTCCTCGGCGTGGCGCTCCTGGCCAGCTACCTCCCGGCCCGGCGGGCGGCGGGCGTGGAGCCGGCGGTGGTGCTCCGGCGGGAGTGAGCGTCCCTGCGACGCAGCGCGGGGGTGGAGAAGGCGTGGAGCTGAGGTAACTGCAAAACCACAGAGGCACAGAGGACACGGAGGACACAGAGAACTGCCCGGGGATGGTGGGTCTGCCCCAGGGTGAGCCTGAGGCGCGCTTGTGGGTGGCGGTTCGGGTCCGGCAGCGCCCCCACCAATCGCGGAGCCCCACCCAAGAATGCCCGAGCCCGGGGCGGCAACGCACCGACCCGGGCTCGATTCCTCCGTGACCTCCGTGCCCTCTGTGCCTCTGTGGTTCCGCAGTTGTAGCGCCCTCGCCGCCCTCCGCGCCCTCCTCGCCCCGGGCGTGAGCCACCCCGCCCCCCGAACCCCAGTTTCCGCTGCGGGCTCGGTCCCCGCACCGCCTCACGCCCGCCGCGGCGGCACCACCTCGGCCAGCCCCGGCTTCGATTTCCACTCGGGCTCCAATGGCGCGCACCCGTCGCGCGGCACGTAGGGGGACGGCTCCACGAGCGCGTAGCGCGGGAGGTAGCGCGGGCAGTTGCCGAAGATGGCCTCGGGCTCGACGCGGACCAGCAGGAAGGCACCGGGGAACTCGTGCTGGCGCGGATCGTCGCGGAGCAGGGTGGCGGTGCCGTTCACGCGCAGCCGCTTGCCCGCCTCGAAGTCGCAGAAGAGGAGGCCCACCTTGCCCGTGGCCGCCACGTTGCCGGCCGAGAGGAACATCCCGTTGCCGTCGTAGCAGGGAAAGAGCAGCTCACGCGCGCCCGTCACCCGCACGAAGCCGGGATCGCCACCCTTGAACGAGCACTGGGGCATGCCCGCGGCGTCCACGGTGGCCAGGAAGAAGTGCCGCTGGCGCTGGATGAACTCGATGTCGGCGGGCGAGAAGGCCTGGTGGACGATCATCTGCTCCAGCCGGTCGGCCAGGCGGCGGCTGTCGAACTCGTCCTGCAATGCGCGGGCGGCGGGGGGATAGAACGCGGTCATCGGGCCTCGCGGGGAGGGGTGGCCCAACCTAGGACCCGGCGCCATCCCCGGCAAGCAATCGCGTCTCGCCGTGCTGCAGGAGCCAGAGCCGGTCGTCGGGCAGGCCGGCGGCGCGCCAAGCCTCGCGGGTCCGGCGCGGCGGTTCATCCATCGGCTCGTCGGTGAGCTTGAAGGTGCCCCAGTGGACCGGGACCATCCGCGGGGTGGTGTCGCCCGCCACGTCACGCGCGGCCTGGACGCCCTCTTCCGGATCCATGTGCACGGGGCGCATGAACCAGCGCGGGTCGTACGCGCCG
The DNA here is from genome assembly GCA_964598655.1 of uncultured Gemmatimonadaceae bacterium. GTDB lineage: Bacteria > Gemmatimonadota > Gemmatimonadetes > Gemmatimonadales > GWC2-71-9 > JADJOM01. The sequence goes on along the minus strand of CAZRCT010000036.1, from coordinate 1,123 downwards.
GTCGGCACCAGCAGGAGGTCCGGCGGGCCCAGGCGCGCGCCGATCTCGCGGAAGCCGGGGAAGTACCCGGAGTCGCCGGCAAACCAGGCGGCGCGGCGGCCCACCCGCAGGTGGAAGCCGCCCCAGAGCGCGCGGTCCCGGTCGTGGAGCCCGCGGGCGCTGAAGTGCTGGGCGGGCGTGCAGGTCACCCGGGCACCACCCGCCAGCTCCATGTCGTCCCACCAGTCCATCTCGTGCACCCGCGTGGCGCCGAGCCGCCGCAGCAGCGCGCCGTTCTCGAGCGGCGTGCACTAGGTGGCGTCCGGGAAGCGGCGGGCCAGCGCCTTCACCGTCGGGGCATCGAGGTGGTCGTAGTGGTTGTGCGAGACCAGCACCAGGTGAATCTCGGGCAGCCCCGCCACCTCCACCGGCGCCGGCACCCAGCGCCCGAGCCGCGGCATGGGGATCGGCGAGGCGTACGTGGTGAGGATCGGGTCGGTGAGGGCCGTGAGGCCTTGGAACTCGAGCACGGCGCTGGAATGGCCGAGCCAGGTGACCGCCAGGTCGCCGGAGCGGGTGGCCTGCCCGAAGGTCGGCGTGGCGCGCGGAAAGACGCTGGGGGGCGGGTCGGGGCGCTCCCGCCGGGTGCGCTCTCGCTCGCGGAACCAGCGCACCAGCTCGCCCAGCGCGCGGGGGCGGCCGGCGGGATCGGGGCTCTGGAAGCCGCCACCGGGGCGGTGATGGGCGGGGCGCAGGCTCATGGGCCGGGGAGTCTAATGGGGGCGGGGAGCGCGGGTTGACAGGGGCCCCGGGTAGTATTTGATTATCCGGATAACAGGATAGACCTGGAGCCGCCCTGACCGTCCCGATCGTCGCCCGCCTGCAGGCGCTGGCCGATGCCACGCGCAACCGCCTGCTGCTCGTCCTCGAGCGGCAGGAGCTCACCGTGGGCGAGCTGTGCGCGGTGCTCCAGCTGCCGCAGAGCACCGTGAGCCGGCACCTCAAGGTGCTGGCCGACGACCATTGGGTGCTGTCCCGGGCGGACGGCGCCAGCCGGCTCTACCGGATGTCGCTCGCGGACCTGGAGCCGGATGCGCGGCGGCTGTGGCAGGTGGTGCGGGAGCAGGCGGGCGCCACGCCGGGG
>CAZRCT010000035.1:0-35580 GCA_964598655.1 uncultured Gemmatimonadaceae bacterium | reverse complement strand
ACCCCGCCGTCCTCCCGCCCCCACACCACCAGCACCGGCCGCGGATCCCCGCCCACCCGCCGCAGCTGCTCCCCCTGATCCGGCGCCTCGGCGATGGCGGCGCGGGTGCGCCGCAGCGCCTCGCGGGTGCCCTTCACCCGGAACTGCTCCCGGTAGCGCGCCACCCAGTCCGGGTGGCGCTCCGGGCGGTAGAAGTCCTCCATCTGCCCCGCCGCCATCCGCTCGAGCCCGCCCCGGAGCACCATGTGGATGCTCCAGCGCAGCGCTGAACGCTCCTGGGGCGGGAGCGGACGGCGTGCGTTGAACACCGGGTTGATGTACGTCAGCGACCGCACCCGGCCCGGGGCCGCCTCGGCGAAGTCGGTGACGATCGCCGCCCCGAACGACAACCCGATCACGTCCACCGGCCCCGTGATTCGGAGCGAGTCGAGCAGGCCGGCGATCTGCCGGTCGAAGAGGGCCAGGTCGTAGGCGACCATCGGGCGGTCGGACCAGCCGCGCCCGTAGTAGTCGAACCGCAGCGCGCGGAACCCCGCGCGCCCCAGCCGCTGGAAGAGTGTATCGGAGAGGTACGCCGGCACCGAGAATGCCGCCGCCAGCACCACCACCCGGCCCGTGTCCGGGCCCGCCACTTCATAGTGCGTCACGCCGTCCGCCAGCTGCACGAAACGGCCTGGCGCCCCGGCACGGGCGGCGGCGTCGATGGTCTGCTGCTCCGGGTCGAGGACCCGGAAGGTCACGAGCACGCCGAGCGCGGCCAAGCCGGCGAGGCCGGCAATCCAGGATAGGAGACGCATGGGGGTCCGCTGAGGGGGTGCGGCTGCCCGGGGGGCCCCGGGGCTCGCGGCCGTCCGTACGCGAGCCTCGCCCGCCCGGTTCCTGCTCGCCCGGGCCCGCTTCCGTTCGGGGCCGCTTCACGACCGCTTCCTGTCCGGTTCCGCACCATCGGGGGTGTCCCGGGCCGGTCACGCCGCCGCCCCTACCGATCCCCCACCCCGGTCACGATCTTACCGCCATGGCTACCCGGACCCGCGGCACCCCGAAGACGGCCCGAACGCTCGCCAAGGCCGATCTCCTCGACATCTACCGCCTCATCGTCCTCTCGCGCCGCATTGACGACCGCGAGATCCAGCTCAAGCGCCAGAACAAGATCTTCTTCCAGATCTCGGGCGCCGGCCACGAGGCGGTGCTCGCCGCCGCCTCCAAGGTGTTCCGCCCCGGCTACGACTGGTTCTACACCTACTACCGCGACCGCGCCCTGTGCCTGGGCCTCGGCATGACCGCCACGGAGATGCTGCTGTCCGCCGTCGGCGCCGCCGAGGATCCCAACAGCGGCGGCCGCCAGATGCCGTCCCACTTCGGGCACAAGGAGCTGAACATCGTCAGCGCCTCGAGCCCCACCGGGACCCAGTTCCTGCAGGCGGTGGGCTGCGCCGAGGCGTGGCTCCGCTATTCGAAGGTGCAGGGCATGGCCGACAGCGTGGCCGGCCCGCACGGCGATGAAGTGATCTTCGTCTCCTCCGGCGACGGCACCACCAGCGAGGGCGAGTTCTGGGAATCCATCAACTCGGCCTGCAACCTCAAGCTGCCGGTGGTCTACGTCATCGAGGACAACGGCTACGCCATCTCGGTGCCGGTGGAGGTCAACACCCCGGGCGGCTCCATCAGCAAGCTGCTGGCAAGCTTCCCCGGCCTCTACATCCAGGAAGTGGACGGCTGCGACCCCGTCGCGTCGTTCGAGGTGCTGCAGAAGGCGGTGGACTACGCCCGCGCCCGGAAGGGCCCGGCGCTGGTGCACGCCCACGTGATCCGCCCCTACAGCCACTCCCTCTCCGACGACGAGATCCTCTACCGTCCGCCCAGCGAGCGGCAGGCCGACGCCGCCAAGGACCCGCTGACCCGCTTCCCCGCCTGGCTCATCGCGCAGGGGCTAGCCACCGAGGCGGAGCTCGACGGGATCCGGAAGCAGGTGGAGGAGGAGGTGCAGCTGGCCACCGACGTGGCGCTGGCCTCGCCCCAGCCGCCGCTCGACTCGGTGTACGACTTCGTCTACAGCCCCGACGTGGACCCCACCTCGGAGCAGTTCGACACCGAGGACGACCCCCGCTTCAGCGGCGACCCCACCACCATGGTGGACCTGCTGAATGCCTGCCTCAAGGACGAGATGGCGCGCGACCCGCGCATCGTCATCTTCGGCGAGGACGTGGCCGACGCCACCCGCGAGCAGCATCTGGGCGAGGTGAAGGGGAAGGGCGGCGTCTTCAAGGTCACCTGGGGCCTGCAGCGCGCCTACGGCGGCGACCGGGTGTACAACTCGCCGCTCGCCGAGGCCAACATCATCGGCCGCGCCATTGGGCTGGCTACGCGCGGGCTCAAGCCGGTGGTCGAGATCCAGTTCTTCGACTACATCTGGCCGGCGTACATGCAGCTCCGGAACGAGCTGGCCCTCATGCGCTGGCGCAGCAACAACGCCTTCGCGAGCCCGGTCGTGGTGCGCGTCACCTACGGCGGGTACCTCAAGGGCGGCGCCGTGTACCACTCGCAGACCGGCGCGGCCATCTTCACCGGCGTGCCCGGCCTCCGGGTGGTCTGTCCCTCCACCGCGCTGGACGCGAACGGCCTGCTCCGCACCGCCATCCGGAGCGACGACCCCGTCATCTTCCTCGAGCACAAGCACCTCTACCGCCAGACCTACAACAAGTCGCCGAACCCCGGCCCCAACTTCATGATCCCCTTCGGCAAGGCCAAGGTGGTCAAGGAGGGCTCGGACGTCACGGTGATCACCTACGGCGCCGTGGTGCAGCGGAGCCTGGTGGCCGCCAAGGAGCTCGAGGAAACCCGCGGCATCAGCGCCGAGGTCATCGACCTCCGCACCCTGTCGCCGGTGGACTGGGACACCATCTACGAGTCCGTCCGGAAGACCAGCCGCGTCATCGTGGCCTACGAGGACAGCCTCTCCTGGGGCTACGGCGCCGAGATCGCGGCCCGCATCGCCCAGGAGGCGTTCGAGTGGCTCGACGCCCCGGTCCGCCGGGTGGCCGCCACCGACACCTTCGTGGCCTACGCCCCCGAGCTCGAGGACGTGATCCTGCCCCAGGTCGGCACCCTCCGCGCCGCCATGGAAGAGATCGTCGGCTACTGACCCAAGGACTCAGGAACGCAAAGGGCCGCCTCCCGGCGGCCCTTTGTCGTTCCCCCCTCGATGGCCGGGGGCCGGGTGAGGAGGAGGGGTGGGGGGCAGAGGGCGCGGATGCTGCCGACGCGGGAGAACCAACTCACCCCCACCCGCAGCTTAAGCGCCCGGCGCCCCCCACCCCTCCGACGAACCCGAGCCCAGCGCACCCCACTCCACGTTCGGGCGCGGCCGGATGTATCCGGCCGCTACGACGCCGGCTCGCTCGGGTACCCGAGCTGCTCGGCGAGCCGCCCATAGGCAAGGCCCGCCACGACGTCGTACCCCACGTGCAGCGCCATGGCCGCATACAGCGACCCGCTCCAGAGCGTGAGCCCCTGCGCCACCAGCCCGAACACGGCCGTGATCCAGATGGCCTTCCATCCCTGCACCACGTGCGCTGCCCCGAAAAACACCGCCGAGAGGAGCGCCGCCGCCACGACCGACCCCGTGAGCCGGAGCAGCAGCACGTACAGCACCCCGCGGTACGTCAGCTCCTCCCCGATTCCCGCCGCCAGCGACACCCCCACCCACAGTCGCCGCTCGAGCGCGGTCCGCGGGCTCGTCAGGTGCACCCGCGGCTCGCGCTCCCGCACGGCCTGGATCCACGACGGCCGCATCGTCACGCAGGCCACGGCGAGGAGGAGCAGCGTGGCGCCGAGCGCCGCCAGGGACGGCAGCCTGGCGGGGAAGAGCGGAATGCCCTCCCCCCACGCCACGCCGACGGAGATGGCCAGGAAGAGAAGCTGCTGCACGAGGACGCTGGTGAAGAACGGCACCCGGGGCGGGAGCGGCCGCGTGGCGAGCTTCCGCCGGCTCACGTACGCCGCCACCGGGAGCGCGACGCCGAAGCAGAGCAGGTGCCACCCGCCCCACAGCCCGACCGGCAGCATCAGAGGTACGACTCGCGCAGCATCCCCGCCGCCTCGGCGTCGAGCAGGTCGCGGCGGCGCAGCTCCTCGAAGCGGTCCAGCAGGTCCTCCACCCGCACCCGGCGCTTCTGCGCGCCCTGGATGTCGTAGGCCACCTGCCCGCGGTGCATGATGATGATGCGATCGCCGAGCCGCACGGCCTGCGGCATGGAGTGGGTCACCATCAGCGTGGTGAGCCGCGCCATGGACACGACGCTCTGTGTGAGCCGGAGCAGCGTCTCTGCGCTCCTGGGGTCGAGTGCCGCCGTGTGCTCGTCAAGCAGCAGCAGGCTCGGCCGCTCCATGATGGCCATGAGCAGCGTGATGGCCTGCCGCTGCCCGCCGGAGAGGAGGCCCATCGGCGTGTCGAGCTTGTCCTCGAGGCCCAGGTTGAGGGACTCGACCTGCTTGCGGAGTTCCCGCCGCCGCGCCCCCGAGAGCGCCCGGGCCAGCCACCGCCGCCGCCCCCGCATCGAGGCGATCGAGAGGTTCTCGAACACGCTCATGTCCGCCGCCGTCCCCGCGAACGGGTCCTGGAACACCCGCGCAATGAGCCGGGCCCGCTGGTGCTCCGGCCAGCGCGTGATGTCGGTCCGGTCAATGGCGATCGTCCCCGCCTCCGCCATCAGCGACCCGGCGATGGCGTTGAGCAGCGTGGACTTCCCCGAGCCGTTGCTGCCGAGCACCACCACGAAGGCCCCCGGCTCGAGCGCCAGGTTCACGCCCTGCAGGGCCGCCGTCTCGTAGGGCGTGCCCCGGTTGAAGACGTGGGCCAGGCCGCGCACCTCCACCGCCAGGCTATCCATGCGCCCTCCGGAGCCGCGGGAACCAGCGCGGCAGGAGCAGCGCCAGCAGCACGAAGAGCGCCGTGAACAGCTTGAGCGCGTTGGGGTCGAAGCCCATCCGGAGCACCGCCGCCACCATCAGCCGGAACGCCACCGCGCCGAGGAGCGCGGCGAGCAGCCGCCGCCGGATGGTCCGCTGCGAGAATAGCGCCTCGCCCAGGATGATGCTCGCCAGCGCCGTGACGATCATGCCGGCGCCGTTCTGCACGTTGGCGAAGCCCGTGTAGTGCACCATGAGCGCGCCCGAGATCCCCACCCCGCTGTTGGCGAGCGCCAGGCCCAGCGTCGTGGCGAGCGCGGTGTCGATGGCCTGCGCCTTGGCCATCCGCCCGTTGCTGCCGGTGGAGCGCAGCGCCAGCCCGAGGTCGGTGTTCACGAAGATCCCGAACACGCCCGACATGAAGCCCACCAGCGCCACCAGCACCACGATGGCGCCCACGTCCCGCGGCAGCGCCGGCGCCAGGTCGGCGATCTGGTCGAACAGCGTGTGCTTGCTCGCCAGCGACAGGTTGCCCGTCCCCATGGTCCAGTAGGTGACGGAGTAGAGCCCGGTCGTCACCAGGATGCCGGAGAGGATCGCGTCCACCTTGCCGCGGGTGTGGATGAGCCCCGTCACCACGCCGGCGAGCGCCCCCGCGCCTCCCCCGGCGAGGATCGTCACGATGGGCGGGACCCCCGCCATCAGGAGCGCCCCGCTCACCGCCCCGCCAATGGTGAACGCGCCATCCGTCGTGAGGTCCAGCGTCCGGAGGATCCGGAACGACACGAACACCCCGAGGCTCAGGAGCGCCAGCAGGATGCCCATTGCCAGCGACGAGAGGAGCAGGCTCATCCGGCGCCCTCCACGTCCGTCACCCGCGCCGTCCAGCACACCCCACGGAGCAGCGAGGTGGTCCCCGCGCCGTCCTGCGGCCGGAGGTCCTGCACCAGGTGCAGCACCGCGCGCAGCGGCAGCGTCTGGAACAGCCGCCCCACCAGCGCCGGCAGCATCACCGTCCGCTGCGGCACCGGGGAGTAGGGGAATACCGCCGCGTGCAGGTGCCCGCGCACCGTCCCGGCGGCATCGAGCGGCCTGAGGTACGGCCCGAGTACCCCCGCCGCCCCGGCATGCCCCCGCGCCACCACCCCCACGATGAGCGCCGTGGTCCCCGGGTACGCCGGTTCCGGCGTGAACGACACGCAGTCCCGCAGCGCCGCCCCCGCCGGCACCTGCGTCGGCGGCACGCGGAGGCTCGCCCCGATCAGCCCGCGCACCTCCGCCACCGTGGCCAGCACCAGCGCGTCGGCGCTCCCCATCTCGAGGCACACCTCGCACAGCTCAGCCAGGGGGATCTCGTCGCTGTTGGGCTGGGTGGAGAAGCGGATCAGGTCGGTGAACATCCCCTGCCACACGAGCCCCGACGTGAGCACCGCCGCCGGCACCCGCTCGGCGTAGCTCACCATGAAGTCGGGGACGGTGGCGCCGTCCGTCGGCAGGTAGCCGATGACGCCCTCGGCCGCGATGAACTCGCCGACCCGGGGCAGCGCCTCCTCGGGCGAGTCCGCGATGGCGCCGAGCCCGAGGCCGAAGCTGCCAAGGGGGAACTCGACCCGCTCGGCCCGCGCAGGATCGGAGGGACGGGTGAGCGGGCTCTCCGGGCTCCCGATCACCCGGACGGCCACCCCGCCCTCCGCGTAGTGGGACACCTCGTAGCTGCCGTGCTGCGCGTCGATGGCCGGCAGGCCCCACTGCGTGAACTTGCCCGACGAGATCGAGAGCCGGGTGGGCCGCCCCTCCCGGATCAGCGTGCTGCCGAGCCCCGCCGCCGCCAGCAGCGCCCGCGCCGCATCCGACGGCGCCACCACCTGCAGACTCCCCCGCAGGGTGGTCAGGTCCTCCGACCGCCGCGCCAGCACGCGCGCGGCGGCCGAGCTCAGGTACGTCACCCCGGCCATGTCCAGCTCGATGGTCCGGGCCCCGTCCCTGAGGAGGTCCTCGATGGTGTCGGAAAGATGACGAGCCGACTCACCATCGAGCCGGCCCGTCATCGTCACGACGGCCACGAGGCCGTCGTGCGCTGCGCTCATCCGCATCAGGTCAGGTCACGGCGCTGCGGGGGCGCCCACCACGGTGCCTTCCTTGGCCACCTCGGCCGGCACCTGGACGCCGGTGTTGGGGTTCACGAGGAGCTTGGTGGTCTCCACCCGGAAGAAGGGGATCCCGGCCGGGCTCTCCCCCTTGATGATCCGCCCGATCATCTTGCCCGCCTCGACGCCGCCCTCCTGGAAGTCGGGGTAGAAGGCGGCCACCGCGCCCTTCATCACCTCGAACGGCGACGACGAGAACACCGGCACCTTCTTCTCCTTGGCCGCCGTGATGATCGCGTCGAACGCGGTGTGCGCCGCGTTGCCGTAGATCTCGATGGCATCCACGCCCTGCGCCATCAGCGCCTGCGCCGCCGAGGCCGCCTCGGCCACGCTGGCGATGGGCTGCGCCACCACCGTGAAGCCCGCCTTCTGGGCCGAGCCGGTCATCTTGTCCTTGAGGTTCACCGACAGCGCCTCGTCGGGGCTGAACAGGATGCCGAGCTTCTTGGCCTTCGGCAGCGTGCGGCGGATCAGCTGGACGCGGCGCTCCTGCTCGGGGTCCCCGAAGCCGGGCGAGTACACGCCGGTGATGTTCGGCAGGTGGGCGCTGTCGGTGGTGCCGGCGCCGATCGCGAACGGGTCGGAGAGCAGGTGGAACACCACCGGCACGTCCTTCACCCGCTCCACCGCCACCTGGAGCGTCGGGTCCTGGAGCGCCACGATCACGGCCGCCTTCTCGTCGCGCGCGGCGTCGAGCAGGCTCGGCAGTGTGGCGATGTCGCCTTGGGCGCTGGTGGTCTTGAGGACGTAGTCCTTGCCCGCCTCGAGGCCCATCTCGCTCAGGCCGAACTTGATCGCGTCCTCGCTCCACTCGCTGCCCATCCAGTCGGCCGCGCGCACCATCGCCACGAGGGGCGGGCCCGCCGGCGCCGCCGGCGCCTCGTCCTTCTTGGCGCAGGCCGAGAGCAGGGTCGCCGACGCCACCGCACCCATCACCAGGGTGCGCGCGCGGCCAGCAACAATCCGACGGGCGACGGACATCGCGGAGCCTCCAGCTGACTTGTCATTGGTTGGGGGCACCCGCTTCCCGGCCCGGGCACCCCAAGAATGAGCCAAACTGCAACTTTAGACGGGCGGGAATATACCCACCGGGCCTCCTCACGGAAGAACCCCCAGCCTGGGGCGTTCGGGGGGCCTCCTGCGAGGGCCCTTGGGGCCCCCGGCCGGGGCGGGGGAACTGCAAAACCACAGAGGCACAGAGGGCACAGAGGTCACAGAGAACTGCTCGTGGATGGAGGGCTTACCGCAGGGCGAGCCCTCCATGTTGTTGTGGGTGCGGGGGCGGGTTCGGCAACGCTCCCTCCCGCTCGCGGAGCCCCACCCAGAAACCAACCGAGCCCGGGTCGGCAACGCGCCGATCCGGGCTCGATCCCTCCGTGACCTCTGTGTCTCTGTGGTTTCGCAGTTCCCGCACTCAGGCCACAGCGCCGAGGCTAGTCCTTGCCGAGCGCCTCACGGATCTCCGCCGCCGCGACGATCGCGTTGTCCACGTCCCGCGACAGGGCCCGCGCCTGCTGGGTGGCCATGGTCAGGTCCCCGAGCGCCGCGGCCGCGTCGGCCGAGCGGAGGCGGAGCAGGTCGAAGCGCACGTTCTGCATGGCCAGGATGCAGCTCTCGAGCTGGCTGGCGATGAGGTCGCGCCGGCCCTGCAGGTCGCCAATGGTCTTCTTCTGCCGCTCCAGCAGCGTCATCCGCCGTCCGCGCTCCTCGTCGTCCGGCTCGCGCTTCAGGGCCTCGATGCGCTGGTCAATGCGCTCCAGGCTCTGGAGATCCATGTTGGTGTCCATGGAGTAGAGCGTCTTGGCCAGGTCCGTGGCCCGCTGGTACAGGCTTTCCACCGTGCCGGCCACGTCCTCGGGCAGCATGTTCCGCTCCCCGGGCGACATCTTCTCCAGCAGCTTGATGATGGCCTGCCGGTCGGTGTGCGCCTGCATCACCTGGCCCAGGAACGGTCCGTACTCGTCGGCCCGGGGCGCGGGCAGGGCGCGCACGGCCTTGCCGCCCTTGCCACTCGGGATGGCGATGGCGTCCGGCGCCGCCGGCCGGTTCAGCACGTCCCGCCAGGTGTACCCCGCCTGCCAGAGCCGGCTGTAGCTGTTGGCCAGCCCGAACCCCATGAAGAAGGTGGGGAACAGGAACCACGGCTCGTTCATGCCCGTGGCGATGTTGATCATGAAGCAGCCCGCCGACACCGCCGCCCAGCGCGCAAACTGCGCCCGCGTCTTCTGGACGATCTTGGGCTCACCGGTATCGGGCACCGGCAGCGGGGTGTCGGTCCCGCCGCTCCGCCGCTCCATGCGGCGGCTGGCGCGGTCCATGTGCCGGTCCAGCCGGTCCCGCCAGTCGTCGTTCGGCACCGGGCGGCCCTGGCTCGGGCGCTGGGGCAGGGGACGGCGGCCGAGCGGAGGGCTCTGCGGGATCTGGGCGCTCATCCCCGACGCCCGCCGGGGCGACACGTCCGGCCGGTCGGCCGCGGGGTTGGCGGCGGTGAGGCCGCGGCGCGTCTGCCCCGTGGGCCGGTAGTTGGTGACCGTGCGCGACTCGAGCGCCCGCCGCAGCGCGTCGGCCGACGGCCAGCGGTTCTCCGGGTCCTTCTCCAGGCAGCGCATCACCGCGAGCCCCAGGTCTTCGGGGCAGTCGGGCCGCTCGGCGCTGATCATGGGCGGCATTTCGGTGATCTGCTTCATCAGGATGCCGGCGACACTCGGCGCCGTGAACGGCAGCTTCCCCGTCAGCATCTGGTAGCAGACGATGCCGAGGGAGTAGAGGTCGCTCCGCCCGTCGATTTCCTTCTCCCCCGCCGCCTGCTCGGGGCTCATGTACTGCGGCGTCCCGATGGCCACACCGGCGCTCGTGAGCGTCCCGCCCGACCCGGCACTCATCGCCTTGGCGATGCCGAAGTCGGTGACCATCACGCGGCCGCGGGTGCCGTCGAGGAGGATGTTGTCGGGCTTGATGTCGCGATGGATCACCGAGAGGGCGTGCGCCGCGGAGAGCGCGTCGGCGGTCTCCTTCATGATCCGCCGCACCTCTTCCACCGGCAGCTTGCCGCGCCGCTTGAGCCGCGCGCCGAGCGACTCCCCGTCCACGTACCCCATGACGAAGTAGACGAGGCCGTTGCCCTCGCCGACGGCGTAGATGGGGACGATGTGCGGGTGGGACAGCCGGGCCGCCGTCTCGGCCTCCCGGGTGAAGCGGGCCCGGATCTCGGCCTGGAAGGCCAGCTCCGGCGGGAGCACCTTGATGGCCACCCGGCGCTTGAGCTTCTCGTCGCGCGCGCGGTACACCACGCCCATACCGCCACGCCCGATCTCGCCCTCAATGGTGAAGGCGCCGCCAAGGGCGTCACTGAGCCGGGGGGCGAGCGGAGAAGTTGGGTCGGTCATCGAGTAGGTGAAGAAGCGTCATAGATTTAGCAGCACAGGACGGGGGGGACAAGGTTCGCCCGATCCCCGCACGCGCTACCGACACTTCGGCAGTCCGCGCCGGTAGGTGGAGACGAGATTGGCAGCCCCGGCGTTTCAACTCGTCACGCCGGGCCCGCAGGCGGGAGGAATCCCGGGAGCTGGATGCCTCACCGATCAGGCACCCGAACTTCCCGCCGGCCCCCCGTCTATAGGCGATGCCCCGGCCGGGCCGGGCGCCGGTCCGCCGACTCGATCCCGCCACCCGGGGCGAGTGGCACAGCCCGTGCCCCTCTGGGGTACCTGTAGCAAGACGCACTGCCAATACGCCAGCAACCTGGAGCCACGATAAATGTCTGAACGCAGCGATCGCCTGGTGCTGCCCGTCCTGCCGCTCCGTGAAGTGGTGCTCTTCCCGGGCATCACGGCACCGATCGGCGCCGGCCGTCCCGGGACGCTCCGCGCCATCGAGGCCGCGCTCGCCACGCCGGAGAAGCTGATCTTCGCGGTGAGCCAGCGGCAGAACACCGAACAGGTGGCGGCCGAGGGGCTCTACACCATCGGCACCATCGCGCGCATCGGGCAGATGCAGCGCGGGCTCGCGGGGATGCAGCTCCTGCTGCACGGCGAGTCGCGCGGCATCGCCATGCACGTCGGGGAGCGCAACGGCTACCTCGAGTCCATCGTCCGCCAGGCCGAGGAGATGAGCCCGCTCAACGAGGAGGACCCGGCGTTCGTGGCCCTCTACCGGGAGGCGCGCGCCCGCGCCGCCGAGCTGGGCCAGAAGTCGGGCCTCCCGGAGGAGGTCGTCCAGCAGGTGCTGGCCGGCGTCCACGAGCCGGGCCGCTTCGCCGACCTGGTGGCCGGCTACCTCGACATCAACCCGGGCCAGCGCCAGGCGCTGCTCGAGACCCTCTCCGTGGAGGAGCGGCTCCGCCGCGTCCTGGTCCACGTGCAGCGCCAGATCTCGGTCCTGGACGCCCAGGAAGACATCAAGACCCAGGTCCAGGAGGAGCTGGGCGAGCGCCAGCGCGAGATGTTCCTGCGCGAGCAGCTCAAGCAGATCCGCCGCGAGCTGGGCGAGGACGAGGGCGGCAACGACCTCGAGGAGCTGCACGACAAGCTGGACCTGCTCGAGCTCCCGCCCGAGGCGCGGAAGGAAGTGGACCGCGAGTTTGCCCGCCTGGAGCGGATCGGCCGCGAGTCCATGGAGGCCCAGGTCATCCGCACCTTCCTCGATACCGTGGCCGAGCTGCCGTGGAACGAGCGGAGCGAGGAGTCGCTGGACCTCCAGAAGGCGCAGGCCATCCTGGACGAGGACCACTACGCCCTCGGCGACGTGAAGGACCGGGTGCTCGAGTTCCTGGCCGTCCGCCAGCTCAAGGCGGCCCAGGCGGAGAAGCAGGCCGCGGCGGCCCCCAAGACCGAGGACGCCGAGGCCGCCCTGAAGGGCGAGCTCGCCGCCCGCGCCAAGGACGCACTCGGGGACGGTGACGCGCCCGGGACCGAAGCCGAGGCCGAGGCGCCCGTGGTCGAGGCGCCGAAGCCCCGCAAGCAGAAGGCCGACGGCGAGAGCAAGGGCCCCATCCTCCTCTTTGCCGGCCCCCCGGGCGTCGGCAAGACCTCGGTGGCCAAGTCCATCGCCCGCGCCATGGGGCGGAAGTACGTGCGCATCTCCCTCGGTGGCGCCCGCGACGAGGCCGACATCCGCGGTCATCGGCGCACCTACGTGGGCGCCATGGCGGGCCGCATCATCCAGGGGATGAAGCAGGCCGGCACCAAGAACCCCGTCTTCCTCCTCGATGAGGTGGACAAGCTCGGCGTCTCCTTCCAGGGGGATCCCGCGAGCGCGCTGCTCGAGGTCCTCGACCCGGCCCAGAACGACAGCTTCGTGGACCACTACCTCGGCATGCCGTTCGACCTGAGCGAGGTGCTGTTCATCTGCACCGCCAACTTCCTCCAGAACATCCCCGGCCCGCTGCTGGACCGGATGGAGACGGTGGAGTTCGCGGGCTACACCGAGCGGGAGAAGGTCCACATCGCCCGCAACTACCTCATCCCGCGCCAGCTCGAGGAGCAGGGCCTCTCGCCCGAGCAGATCGAGATCAGCGACGAGGCGCTGAGCGAGGTGATCACGGGCTACACCCGCGAGGCCGGCGTGCGCCAGCTCGAGCGCGAGATCGGCAAGCTGGCCCGCAAGGTGGCGCGGAAGATCGCGGCCAGGGAGGTGGAGACCGCCCGCATCACGCCGGAGATGGTGGACGACCTGCTGGGCCGCCCCAAGGTGCACCCCGAGCGCCCCGGCACCGAGGACGCCATCGGCGTGGCCACCGGCATGTACTACACCCCGGTGGGCGGCGACATCATGTTCGTCGAGGCCAGCATGATGAAGGGCAAGGGCGAGCTGGTGCTCACCGGCCAGCTCGGCGACGTGATGAAGGAATCGGCCCGCGCGGCGTGGACCTATGCCCGCAGCCACGCGGCCGGCCTCCACATCCGCGAGGACACCTTCGCCGAGCGCGACGTGCACGTGCACGTGCCCGCCGGCGCCATCCCCAAGGACGGCCCCTCGGCCGGCGTCACCATGGCCACGGCCCTGGTGTCGGTCCTCTCGGGCCGCCCGGTGCGGAACGACATCGCCATGACCGGCGAGATCACCCTGCGCGGCGAGGTGCTGCCCATCGGCGGGGTGAAGGAGAAGGTGCTCGGCGCGGTGCGCGCGGGGATCACGCGGATCGTGCTGCCCAAGCGGAACGAGCCCGACCTCGAGGACCTGCCGGCCGAGGTTCGCAAGATGATCGAGGTCTATCCGTGCGAGAACCTCGGGCAGGTGCTGGCGCTCGCGCTCCGCGGCGCCAGCTTCCGGGAGGGTCGCCTTCTCTTCGGCGACCAGGCGCCCGGCGACGTCGCCCCGCTCCACGCCTACCACCACTGACGCACGAAGGGGCCGGCTGACGCCGGCCCCTTCGCTTTTCCCGGCGTCCCGCGCCGGCGCTACTCGGTCTTCGAGTGCATGAAGTCGTAGAGCGCCCCGATCTCGTCATCCGTCATGTGACGGTACCACCGCCACGGCATGAACGGATTGATCGTGGTCTGGTCCGGGCGCACCCCGGTCCGCAGTGCCTCACGGAACTGCTCCTCGCTCCACTGCCGCACCCGCCCGGTGGCCGAGAGGTCGGCGGTCTTGGGCGTGCCCGGCGGCCCGAGCTCCAGGCCGCCCTTGAGCGTCGGCAGGTGGCACGAGGTGCAGCCGCCGATGTTGGCCAGGTACTGTCCGTAGGCCAGGCTCCGTTCCGGCGTCACGCTCGCGGGTGGCGTCGCCTGGTGGTCCACCAGTTCCGCGGGGATGAGCTGCTCGGGGCTCTTTGCCAGGATGAGCCGCCCGATCGGACCCAGGCTCGTCGCCGGCTGCACGCTGTCCACCCTCGGCGCCGAGCGCAGGTAGGCGATGATGGCGCCGAGGTCGGCGTCGCTCAGGTGGGCGTAGGCCTCGGCGGGCATGAAGACGAGCGGCGTGCTGTCGGGGCGGACGCCGTGGCGGATGGCCAGGACCAGGCGCTCCACCTCCGCGCCGGCCACGCCGCCCCGGCCGCTCGTCAGGTTGGGGGCCACGAAGGTGCCGAGCGGGCCCATCGGCATCGGGTTGCCGCCGAGGTCGTCGCCATGGCACTCGCGGCAGGCCACGATGGCCTCCACCAGGTGCGCCCCCCGGGCGAGCGACGCCGAGTCGCCAGGGATCGCCACGGTGGCGCTGCCGACCGGGTACTTCTTGCCCAGCGCCCTCCCGCTCAGCGCAAACAGCACCCCCACCGCCAGCACCAGCAGCCCCACGATCCCGAGCAGCACCTTGCCCAGCGTCATCATCGCGTCATCCCCGTCTGGAGGGTGGACGCGCGCAGCGCCGGGAGCGTTGCTAGGGCTGCGCGCGGATGTAGTCGAAGATGGCCCCCACCTCGTCGGCCGTCATGAAGCGGTAGTTCTTCCAGGGCATGAACGGGTTGATCCCGGTGCCCGCGGGGCGGACGCCGCCCTGCACGGCCATCGCGAACTGCGCCTCCGTCCACTGGGCCGTGGGGCCCGTGCTGGTGAGGTCGGTGGAGGGCGGCGTGCCGGGCGCGCCCAGCTGGAGCCCGCCCTTGAGGCTGGGGCCGTGGCAGTGGGTGCAGCCGGCGATGTTCGCGAGGTACCTACCATACTCGACGGTACGCCCCGGCGTAACCCGGGCCGGCGGCACCCGACGGTGGTCGATGATTGCGGCGGCGATGATCAGGCCCGGGTCGGCGGCCAGCACCTCGTGCCCGTCCGGGCCGATGGTCAGGGCGGGGTGCTCGCGGTCCACCGGCGGCCGGGAGCGCACCCAGGCCAGGATGGCCGCCAGGTCCTCGTCGCTCAGGTGCGCGTACGGTGCCGAGGGCATGAAGACGAGCGGCGTGCCATCGGCCCGGACGCCGTGGCGGATGGCGCGGATCCACTCGGCCTCGGTGCGATAGCTGCCGCCCACGCCGCCCCGGCCGGCCGTGAGGTTCGGCGCCGTGAAGTCCCCGAGGCCGCCCATCGGAAGCACCTGGCCACCCAGGTCCGCCCCGTGGCACTCCCCGCAGGCCACCACGGCCTGCCCCAGGTGCGCCCCGCGCGCAATGGTGGCGGAGTCCGTGGGGATGGCGAGGGCGACATCCCGCACCTCGTACCTGGTCACCAGCGCGCTGTCCGTCCCGCGCGCCGCGATGGCCGCCGCTTCCCGTGCCCGCGCGGCTTCGCGCGCGGCGTCGCCGCCCTTCCCGCACGCCGCCATCACCATCAATGCCGCGATACCCGCGCGGCGCAGGTTGTCCAACGTTGCCATCGAGGTACCCCGGGCTCCGGTGTTCACCGCCGTGCCAGCACCGTCACGCGCGATGCTGGCCCTCCCATGACACCTCGAATGCTAGGCGCGGCGCATTGACCGGGCTTGAGATCAGTTTGAAGAAGCCTATCGACTGCCGGCGACGGCCAATCGTGAGGGATCGTGGAGGTACCGTCCTCACCACGTACACCCCCGCACCACGAGTTCCGCCGCCCGGTCCCGCCACTGCTCCGCCGCCCCCCACCCCGCACTCACCGGCCGCGCCGCGAAGTAGCCGAGCGCCAGCAGCAGGGCCAGCCGGGCATGCACGTCGGGTTCGATGTCGTCGCGGAAGAAGCCGGTGGCCTGCCCGTCGCGCAACAGGTCGGCCACCGGCTTCACGGCCACGTCGGCCCAGCGCCCGGCGCCCTCGGCGGCGAGCAGGATGGCGGTGTGGCGGGGATGGGTGCGGAGGAAGTCGAACTGTCCCCGCACCAGCCGCCGCAGCCGCTCCACCGCCGTGAGCCCCACCAGCGGCAGCGCGCCGAGCGCGGCCGCGGCCTGCTCGGCGGCATGCGCCACGGCGGCCTGGTAGAGCCCCTGCTTGGTGCGGTAGTAGTAGTGGATGAGCTGCTTGTTGACGCCGGCGCGCTTCGCGATCTGGTCGGTGCGCGCCCCCGCCCGCCCGTGCGCGCCGAACTCCTCGAGGGCGGCTGCCAGCAGGCGCGTGGGTGCGTCAGGCGAGCGGTGGGTCATCGGGGTGGAATGGGAAGGTCACGCGCGTCCGCCCCTCGGATCGTGGCGCACCTACGGCAGGAGCCGCGCCCGGATCTCCTTCGTGAACTCCACCCGGTCCCGCCCGCCCTGCTTGGCCCGGTACAAGGCCTGGTCGGCCAGTTGCGCCAGCTCGGCGGCCGTGGTGGCGTCCTCCGGATACGTCGCGATGCCGATGCAGACGCGGACGGGGATGGTCTCCCCGTTGCCGAGCACGGCGGGCTGCTCCATGAGGGCGGTGCGGAGCTTCTGGGCCAGCACGCCGGCGCCGCCGGTGTCGGTGCGGCGGAGGATCATGCCGAACTCCTCGCCGCCGTAGCGCCCGATGAGGTCGCTGGCGCGCGCCGTGGTCTGAAAGATCCGCGCCACGTGCAGCAGCACTTGGTCCCCCACGATGTGGCCGTAGCGGTCGTTGATCCGCTTGAAGTGGTCCACGTCGATCATCACGAACGCAAACGTCTCCCCGTGCCGCCGCCCGAACTCCACCGCGTGCTCGAGCTCCGCCATGAGCGTCGCATGGTTGAGGAGCCCGGTGAGCCCGTCGCGGTGGACCATCTCCCGGAGCCGCCGCCCGCGCTCGGCCCGGTTCACCACCAGGTGGGTCAGCAGCTCGCGGTCCACCGGCTCGGTGAGGAAGTGGTCCGCGCCCGCGGAGAGCGCCTCGATCTGCTCCGCCACGGTGTCGTGGTGCGTCAGGAACACGATGGGCGTGAGCCCGAAGCGGCTGTCCTGCCGCACCAGCCGCGTGAACGACGGCCCGTCCAGCCCGGGCAGCCGCGAGTCCATGAGGATGAGGTCCGGCGTCTCGCGCACCAGCGCCTCGCGCGCGCTGATGCCGTCGGGACAGTGCGTCACCTTGGCGTTCACCTGCTCCAGCCACTGGGTGATCGTCTCGGCCTGCGTGGGGTCGGTCTCCACGAGGAGCACCCGGGGCGGGGGACTGCCGATGCGGGCCAGCGTCTTGGCGAAGATCGGCAGGTCCACGGCCACCCGGTCGCCGGGGATCACCGCGTCGATGCCGGAGGTGAGCGCCCGCACCCGGTCCGCCCGGTCGGACGACGACACCAGAACGATCGACCGCGGCCGCACCGGCCCCGCGCCGGACCACGACGCGGCCGTGGAGTAGGCGTCGGGCCCGTCCACGGCGTCGATCACCACGATGAGGTCGGGCCGCTCGCTCAGCTTGAGCTCCCGCGGCTCGCCGGCGCCGCTGTCGGCCCGCACCATGAAGCCCGCGCCGGCCAGCGCCGCCGCCACGTCTTCCCGCACCTGGTGCGCCGGCCCGATCACCAGCGCGCGATAGCCGAAGTCGGTGGCCCCCGTGCTCCGGGCCGGCAGGCCCAGCTCGCGCGCGGCCGTGTCGAAGCTCGCGGCCAGCCGGTCGATCATGTCCTCGAGCTTCTGCGCGCTCGGCTCCGACGGCGCCGGCCGCTCCTCCTTGAGCCAGCGCTCCCCCTCGCGCGAGATGTCGCTCACCTCGGGGAACCCGTAGGAGCCGCCCGAGCCCGCCAGCCGGTGGAAGCGGCCGATCAGCGACTGCGCCGCGTCGGCCTCGCCGGCCCGATAGGCGGCCACGTCCTTCCGGAGTTCCGCCAGCCGGGCCGGCACCTCCGCCAGGTACTCGCGCCGCAGCTCGGCCAGCGCGTCGTGCAGCGCGTCGCTCATGAGAGCTCCCGGATGCGATCGAAGGTGTGCCGCGCCGCCGCCACGAAGGCGGGCGCGCTGCTCCAGTGCCCCCGCACCTCACCATGCTCCCGGCTCGCGAGCACGGCGCTCCGCCCGTCGAACACCCCCACCAGCGGGGTCCCCGGCCACTCCACCCCGGCGCCGAGCACCGTCACGGCGGCGAAGGGCAGGGTCACCCCCGCTTCCGCTAGCAGCGCCAGCTCGAGGCTGGCCCCCGCCGCGCGCCGGAGCACCGGCGCCAGGATCGGGTACGCCTCCGCCGGCGCCACCAGCCACACCGACACCTGCGCCCGCCCGATCTCATGGGTGAGCAGCTGCAGGGCGCCCTTGGGACTCGTCAGCTCCACGAGCGAGGGCGAGGCACTGGCCCCGAACCCCTCGAACGCCCGCGCCAGCCGGTCCAGCGCCTCGCCCTGCGCGTTGGTCACGCGTGCCAGGACCCCCGCCGGCGGCTCCGCCCGGAACCGCCGGGGCTCCCCCTCCTCCATCCGCGCCGCCCCCTTGGCCACCAGCCCCTCGAGCGCGCTGTACGTGTTGGCGCGCGCCAGCCCCGCGTTCCGCGCAATGGCGTACCCGGTCCCGGGCCCCCCCGACAGGAGGACCCCGTACACTTTGCTTTCCGTGGGGGTGAAGCCGAACGGCGTGAGGTCAACGTCGGCCATATGGGGAGTAGCATAGGCTACCAACTCAGCGGTTGCAAGCGGCAACGCGAGCAACCCCAACAGGATGCCCCGCCCATTCCCCCGATGCCCGGGGGCCGGGTGAGGAGGAGGGACGGGGGCAGGGGGCGCGTATGCTGCCGACGCCGGCGAACCAACTCACCCCCACCCGCAGCCTAAGCGCCCGTCGCCCCCGTCCCTCCGACGCACCCGGCCCAGCGCACCCAGCCAAAGCAAGAGAGGCCGACCGCAGTCGGCCCCTCTCGCTTCCCGGGAACGGAGCGGTTCAGACGTACTCGACGGGCAGCCCCGCCAGCCGCGCGATGAGCGCCAGCCGGAACGTCACGTCCACCTGCTTCCACTCCGCGGCCTTCGACTCGAGCTCGAGCGGGAAGCTGTGATAGCTCGCCTTGTTGGTGGCCTTGGGGAGCCCCCGGAGCCCCTTCGGGTTCCAGACCCCCGTCGCGTCCACGTCCTTCTGCAGCCGGTTGAACAGCTTGAGCTGCGGTGCGTCCCCCTTGAGCGCGCCGATCCGCGCCATCATCTCGAGGAAGTGGAGCGCCAGCGGCAGGTCCTTGGGCGTCCCCTTCGCGTCGCACTCGATCGGGTCGCCGAGCAGGATGTGCGCGGGCTTGAGCTTCTTCTTCCCGATGGCCAGCGCCCACGCCTTCTTGGGTGCCGGGAGCGACAGGTAGTGCCCCAGCCGCTCCGTGAACGCCGCGCGCTCGCGCTGCAGCGCCGGCATGCTGGCCACGAGCGCCAGCGACAGCCAGGTGGGCGGCGTGGCCTCGGGGTTCAGGATGGTGGCGGCCCCCGAGCGCACGAACGGCTTCTCGGCGATGGGACTCCGCAGGAACTCCGACACCTCCGACGCGATCTTGTGCGCCGAGCCCCGGACCCGCGGGTCCTCGACGTTCCCCGCCTCGGCCAGCGCCGTGGTGGCCGCCTCGCGGACCAGGGTGCGGGCCCAGAGGGTGTAGCCCTCGTCGCCCTTGGCGGCCTTCTGGAACTCGAAGAGCAGCGCCGGATCCTCGTCCCGCGAGAGCAGCCGGTAGAGCACCCGGTCGGCGAGCTTGAAGGGGCGCGCCTGAGTGGGCAGCGCCAGCTGCACCAGCCGCCGGTACTGCGGGATGGTGCCGACGTCCTTGATCCCCTGCGCGGCCGACGGCGTGACGCCGAGGAGGTTGCCGCCCCAGGTGCCGGTGTCCTTCTGCTTCTTGATGACGGCCTGCGTGGCCTTGCCGGCCTCGATGGCGGTGCGGGCCTGCGCCAGCGTCTCCGCCGCGATGGTCCCCGTGGGGGCCAGCTCGGCGAAGGTCCGGTACCGGATGGTCTCGCCACCGTGCGCGAGCAGCCAGCCGACCGGGATTCGGTACGTGTTCGGGGTATCCAGGGCCGCCCCCTACTGGAGAGATATGGGCTGGGGAAAAGCGGCGCAAAAATACTTGGCGTGGGGGCGTTGCGCTATGGTGACCCATAACTGATTGCCAAGGAAAGACTTGTATGGCGATCCCGCGCTCTTTCTGACCGCGGATCCCGGAACCCGCGATGGGCACCCACCGGCGACGACGAGAGGGCCGGAGCGGAGCTCCGGCCCTCCCGATCCCCGGCACCTCCCTGAGTCAGCGGAGCCGCGCTTCCCCCGCCGCCTTGAATTCGGACCCGTCCTTCCAAGTGGGCTGCCCCGGCGCATTCGCCACCGCGATCGCCGTCCGGAGCACCACCTTCATCTGCTGCACCACCCCGTCCATCGAGAACCAGGGCAGGATCTCGTCCTGCGGCTGGTGATAGCGCGTCTCGTTGTACGCCTTGCCCTGCTCCTCGCCCCAGCCGGCCGGCCTGCCCACGTAGTCGTCGCCGCGCTCCACCGAGAGCGCGGGGACGCCCACGCGCACGAGCGAGAAGTGGTCGGAGCGGAAGAACGAGCCGCGGAGCAGCGCGCTCGAATCCACCGTCACCCGCAATCCCTCCGCCGCCGCCGCCGTGGTGAAGACCTCGCCGAGCGATGACTGGTCGAGACCCAGGGCGGAGATGGTGCGGGTGCGGCCGTAGAGGTTCATCACGTCCACGTTGAGCATCGCGGCGATGCGCTTGAGCGGGATCGTCGGGTTGGCCGCGTACGCCTGCGAGCCGATGAGCCCGCTCTCCTCCGCCGCCACGCCCATGAACACGATGGACCTGAGCGGCTGCACCCCGCTCTTCACGAACGCATCCGCCATGGCCAGCACCGCCGCCGTGCCCGACGCATTGTCCTCGGCGCCGTTGTAGATCGAGTCCCCGTTGACGGCGGTGCGGATGCCGAAGTGGTCGTAGTGCCCATCAATCAGCACCGCCTCCTCGGCCAGGCGCCCGCGGCCCGGAAGGCGGCCCAGCACGTTGTAGGTCACCGAGCGGCGGATGGTGCTCTTCACCGAGGCCTCGAGGCCGAAGGGGAGCGCCACCGGCTTGAAGCCGCGCTTCCCCGCCGCCTGCATCAGCGCCCGCAGGTCCACACCCGCCGCCTTGAAGACGCCCTCGGCCGAGCCGTCCTTCATCCATCCGGCGATGACGAGTGAGCTGGCCGGCTGCTCGAGCCGCACCTGCTCGCCGGTCCAGGAGCCCGTCACCGTGGTCCACGGGTAGGTGGCGCTCTCGGTGGTGTGGATGAGCACGATGCCCGCGGCGCCCTGCCGCTGGGCCTCCTCGATCTTGTAGGTCCAGCGGCCGTAGTAGGTGAGGATCTTCCCCTTGAAGAGCGACTCGTCGTAGAGCCCTGGGTCGTTGACCAGGACGAAGACCACCTTCCCCTTCACGTCGAGGCCGGCGTAGTCGTTCCAGTTGGCCTCGGGGGCCACGATGCCGTAGCCGGCGAAGACGGCGCCGGCCGCCAGGTTCACCTGCGGCTCGTTGCGCATGGACCAGAGCACGTAGTCGTCGCGATAGGCGAGGCTTCGCGGGGCGGGGCCGGTGACCTTGAGCGTGGGCTCCGGCGTCAGCGCGATGATGGGCACGCGGTGGTAGTAGCTGCCGCTGTCGCCGGCGGGTGCGAGGCCCAGCCGCTTGAACTGCGTGGCGATGTAGGCGGCGGCGAGCTCGCCGCCCCGGGTGCCGGTGCCGCGGCCCTCGAGCAGGTCGCTGGCGAGGAAATCGAGGTGGGCGCGGTAGCCCTGCGCGTCCACGGCACGTGCCAGGCGGGTGGCAGGGGTGAGCGCCTGCGCGTGGAGCAGGAGCGGCGCGGCAAGGAGCAGGACGGGAACGAGGCGGCGGGAAAGGAGGCGCATGGGTGCTCGGAAAAAGGTGCGGGGAAATCTAGTCGTGGGCGGGGCGGGGAGGTGCTAGCTTGGGGCATGCTCCGCTGGCTCCTTGCCGCCTTCCACCTC
Organism: uncultured Gemmatimonadaceae bacterium; assembly: GCA_964598655.1. Classification (GTDB taxonomy): domain Bacteria; phylum Gemmatimonadota; class Gemmatimonadetes; order Gemmatimonadales; family GWC2-71-9; genus JADJOM01. The sequence goes on along the minus strand of CAZRCT010000035.1, from coordinate 13,821 downwards.
CTGGCCCTGGCCCTGGGCTACGGCGCCATCTGGGCGCGGGCGCGCGCCATGGAGGGACTGCCGCAGCCCACCTACGTCCGCCGGACGCTGCTCGCCGACAACTGGTGGGGCCTCGCGAGCCTGCTCTGGCTCGGCACCGGCCTGGCGCGGCTCTTCCTTGGCACCGAGAAGCCCACGGCCTACTACTGGGCCAACACGCTCTTCTGGGTGAAGGTGGGCTGCCTGGGGCTCATCCTGCTGCTCGAGCTGCCGCAGATGGCGGATCTCATCAAGTGGCGGATCGTGCAGGGGAAGGGCGGCGCGCCGGACCTCTCGCGCGGGCCGCGCTGGGTGCGGCTGAGCCGGGTGCAGGCGTGGCTGGTGCTGCTGGTGCTGTTCGTGGCGACGGGGATGGCACGGGGGTATGGGATGTGGTGAGGGCGCAGCACGTTGGAGTGTTGTGAGGCAAGCACGGCCAGATACCCGATGGCCTGTCGCCTTGCCGATGCTGACCTGTTCCCAGCCGGAGTCGCCCTGGCCATGCCATGGCGGCTCCTTCGTGGGGCCCATCCGCTGCGGTGCCGTGATCACAGTTGGCGCCCTCGCGATGGGGCACGAGGCTGGAGGGCTCGGGCGCGGCCGCCGGGACCTAGGGGAGGGAGTCGCAGCCTGGGGCCGCGAGGAACGCAAGCATCTCGGCGGCCACCGTGTCCGGCAGCGTCTGCTGCGGGCGGTGCAGCGTGGGCAGCACCACATAGCGCCGGCAGGGGAGGGCGCGCGCCATGCTGTCGCCCAGGGCCAGGGGGATGGTGGGGTCGTGGCGCCCCCAGAGGAGGAGCACCGGCTGGCGGAGGCGGCCCAGCTGGTCGCCGAGGGCGCCGAAGTCGAAGGCCGAGAGCACCCGCCGCGCGGCCTGCGTCGCCAGGGTGTCGTTGGCGGGCGAATAGGCCACCCGCGCGCCGGGCTCCGCCAGCCACGCGGTGTCGTGCACCGGCAGCACGAAGGCGATGGCCGTGGCCACCCACGCCGTGGCCGGCGAGGCGAGGCCGCTGGTGTCGGTGAGGAGCGCGTTGATGCCGAGCCCCGCGGGGTCGAGGAGGACGGCCGCCACCACGCGTTCCGGGTGGTCCAGCGCCAGCTGGGCCGCGAGCTGCCCGCCCATGGAGTGTCCCACCACCACCACCGGCCCCGTCGTTTCCGTCGCCAGCACCTGCGACAGCCAGCCGCGGTAGAACGCCACGTCGTAGGTGGTGTCCGGCTTGTCCGCCAGGCCGAAGCCCGGCAGGTCCACGGCCACCACCCGGTAGTGGCGCGGGAAGCGGTCCAGCACCAGCCGCCAGGAGAGGAGCGACTCGCCGTAGCCGTGGAGGAAGAGGAGCGTGGTGTCCCCGCGCCCCGCGCGCAGGAGCCGCGTCCCGATGCCGCCCACCGTCACCTGCGCCGCCCGGTACGGCGCCCGCGCCCGGTGCGGCTGGCCGATGCCCACCCAGAGGAGGCCCACCGCCACGGCGGCCACGAGCGCCCGGCGCACGGGGCGGGGCAGGAGGGGGGACGGAGCCGTGTCAGGCACCGCAGCGCACCACGTGGATGGGGCCGGGGCGGCGGCTGTCGCCGGCCTCGCTGGTGAGGAGGAGGCGCTGGTCGTCGAGCCAGGTGACGCCCTCGCCCTGGGGCTCGAGGCCGGCCACGTTGCAGGCCACCGGCGCGCCGAGGCGGCCGGCGCCGAGGACGGGGAAGAGGTAGAGCTCGGTGTAGGTGCGGATGGCCACCCGGGTGCCGCCCGGCGCGAGCGACGCGTCGGTGACCCAGCGGCCCAGGGATGCGTTGGGCGTGATGGGCAGCACCTGCACCAGCGTGGCCACGCGCGCCACGCCGGCCCGTCCGCTCCATTCCACGCGGAAGAGGCGGACTCCGTGGCTCCGGCCCTTGGTCACGAGGAACAGCGAACCGGTGGCGTCCACCCACAGCGCCTCCACGTCCTGGCCGCCGCCCGGATACTGGACCGCGATGGAGTCGAGGCCGAGGGGGGCCGGGTCGTCGGCGCCGCGGAAGCGCTCGAAGCGGCGGGGCTCCGTCAGGCGGTAGATGGTGACGGTGCGCTTGCGCTCGAGGTTGTCGCCGGTGTCGCCGAGGTAGATGCAGGAGCCGGCGGGGCAGGGGCCGACGCTGATGGCTTCCCAGTCGCGGTTGCGGATCCCGGGAACGAGCCACCGGCCGAGTGGCCGCCCCGAGCTGTCGGTGGCGAAGATCTCGGGCTTGTTGCCGGAGTCGTTGATGGTGTAGAGCACGCCCGGGAACGTGCTGCTCTTGGCCACGCCGGAGCTCTCGGTGAGCCGCGGATCCTGGAACGCACCGGTTCGCACGGCATCCACCGGGCGCGGGGCCACGGCCTGGGCGGCGGCGAGGGTGGGGAGGAGGAGCAGGGTGGCCGTGAGCCTGAGCATGCGTGGAAGCTAGTCAGGGCGTGGGCGTGGAGAGAGGAGGGTCCGGGACGGGTGGGGCTTGGCGAGGGGAACCACAGAGGCACAGAGGACACGGAGGTCACGGAGGGATCGAGCCCGGATCGGCGCGGTGCCAACCCGGGCTCAGAGATTTCTTGGTGGGGCTCCGCGGACGGTGGGGTCCCTTGCCGAACCCGCCCTTACACCCACATCAACGCAGTTCTCCGTGCCCTCTGTGTCCTCTGTGTCTCTGTGGTTCTGCAGTTTCCCCAGCCCTCCCGCGCACCTACCGCCGCACCGCCTCGAGCTCCGGCGTCACGTGATGCGCGCTCCCACCGCCAGGCTTCCGCCCAAGCTGGGTAGTGGGCGCCGCAAAGATGCGGGGGTCGTAGGCGGAGCGGGGGTTCCAGAGGACGTAGCTGCCGATGCCCAGGTCGCCGGCGGCGCGGATCTGCTCGCGGACGTGCTCCGGGGTGTAGCGCGGCTGGCCCAGGGTGAAGGCCTGGAGGTACGGCCGGATCTCGGCCGTGCGGTTGCCGAGCCCGGTGGAGCGGCGCTGCCCGTCGGCGAGCGCGGCCTTCACCACCTTGTAGGGCTCGCTGTTGGGGTGCCGGGCGCCGTAGATGCCGGTGTAGTAGTGGCTCGGGTACACCATCGGCAGGACCACGTCAGCCACGCTCACCAGGTCTTCCCAGAGCTGGCCGATGCCCATGTCGCCCGAGGCGTAGGTGGTCATGCCGAAGACGTCGATGGTGAAGGGCACCTTGAGCGGCTTCACCCGCTCGCGGAGCAGCTGGAGGTTCCGGGCGACGCCGTCGCGGACCGACTCGCCGGGGCGGCGGGCCTGGAAGCGGGCGGTGGCCATCTTCGCCTTGGGCTCATCAGGGAAGCGCACGTAGTCGAACTGCACCTCGCTGAAGCCGAGCTGCACCGCTTCTTCGGCCAGCTGCGCCGCATAGACCCAGACCGAGTCGTTGAAGGCGTCCACCCAGGCGAAGTTGAGCCGGTCGCGCCAGAGACCGCCGCTGGCATCCCTGATGGCCCACGTCGGCTTCATCCGGGCCAGGAGCGGGTCCTTGGCCACCACGATCCGGGCAATGGGATGGATGCCGTGGGCATGAAGCACCGCCAGCCGGTGGGCGGCGTCGGGGGCCCGGAGCTGGCCGTTGGCGCCGATGGTGATGGCCGTCGGGACCTTCGAGCGGTACGTCAGGTAGCCCGTGTCGTCCTTGACGTCGATGACCAGGCTGTTGATCTCGGTGGAATCGGCCAGCCGGACCAGGTCCCAGAAGCGCTTCCCGCCAAAGGCCCAGGCGTTGACGTAGAGGGCCCGGACGCTGTCCGGGGCGGGGCGGAGCGGCGGGGCCGGCCAGGCGAGCGGGACGGGCATGGAGCTGGCGGCCATCAGCTGCTCCAGCTGCGGCAGGGGGGCGAGCTCGTCCCCCCACATCGCCTGCTGGGCGGCGGCGGGTGCGGCGACGGTCAGGCTCAACGCGGCAACAATGGCGTGACGCACGGCGAATTCCCCTGGAAACCGGGACGGCGACGGGGGTTGGCCCCCACGTCCTCCCTCCAAGGCAAGAGCCGTGCACAAGGATCGTCTTGATTCTGGACAGCGTCGGTCGCGGCGCGCCCCCCACGATCCCCGCTCCCCCACGTACGTAGGGGCCGGATATATCCGGCCCCTACCGAAGAGCTCCGCTTCCCGAGACGTCAGTCGCGTTACGGCGATTTCGTGACGCGGATCTCAATCCGGCGATTGGTGGTCCGCGCCTCGTCGGTGGTGTCGTTGACCAGGAGCGGCTCGGACCCGCGCCCGATGGCCGTGACCCGGGTCACCGGGATCCCCTTGCTGATGAAGTAGGCCCGCACCACCTCCGCGCGTCGCTGGGAGAGCCGGGTGTTGTCGCTGGGCACCAGCCGGTCGTGGGCAAAGCCGTTCACCTCGGCCACCAGGGTGGGGTCGGCCTTGAGGACGGCCACGATGGAGTCGAGGACCGGCGGGGCGTCGGGCCCGAGGTCGGTGCCCCGGAACTGCCACACCGCGCCCGGGATGACCCAGGCTCGCTCGCCCGGGGCGGCCCGGGCGCTGTCGGGGGGCGCGGCGGTGGGGCAGCCCTCGGCGTCCACCGGGGCGCCGGCGGGGGTGTCGGGGCACTTGTCGAGGCCGTCGGGGACGCGGTCGTTGTCCTGGTCGCCGGGGCAGCCGAGCTGGTCCACGGTGGCGCCGGCCGGGGTGTCCTGGCAGCGGTCCAGGCCGTCGAAGACCTTGTCGCCGTCGCTGTCCGAGGGGCAGCCGCGGGCGTCCACGAGGGCGCCCTTCGGGGTGTCGGGGCACTGGTCCAGGCCGTCGAGGTAGCCGTCGTCGTCACTGTCGCTGGTGCAGCCGGCGGCGTCCACGGTGGCGCCGGGATAGGAGTTGGGGCAGCGGTCGAGACCGTCGGGGACACCGTCGTTGTCGCGGTCGGTGGGGCAGCCGCGCTGGTCCACCAGCGCGCCGAGCCGGGTGCCGGCGCAGCGGTCCTTGCTGTCGATGACGCCGTCCTGGTCGCCGTCCACGATCGGGCGGCTGCCCAGCATCAGGGACACGCCGGCCTGGAGGGCGATGTTGGAGAACTTGAGCGTGGTGGTGCTGCGGTTGAAGGTGCCCTCGTAGCGGAGCAGCAGCGTGGGCGAGAGCGCGATGCGCATGCCGGCGCCGCCCTGCACCACGTCGGCGCCGCCACAGGGGCCGGAGCCCGGGATGGACACCGTGGGGCACGTCCCGTAGCTGAGGTGGGCGTAGCCGCCCTTGAGGAAGAGGTGCGTGCCGCCGGTGGCGCCGATGGGGAAGTTGGCGAGCGCCCAGGCGCCCACGGTGGAGACCTTGACCGTCTCCTTGAGCGGGGTGTCGGTGGTGGGGCGCGCAAAGGTCCCCTCCAGCTCGAGGCTCAGCGGCCCGGCCACCCAGTAGCCGATGCGCGCAAAGCCGCCCACGGCGCCCTTCAGGTCGGTCTTGCTGTCGAAGACGTTGTAGGCGCCGCCCGCGCCGAGTTCCAGCCTGTACTGGCGCTGGGCCAGGAGCGGGGAGGCGGCCAGCAGCGTGAGGCAGGCCAGGGCGAGCGGGCGGGGGGTGCGCATGGCTGCAACCTGCCCCCCGCCGGGGCCCCCCGCAAGGCCCCGGACGGGCCCCCGCCGGCCCTGGCGCCGGGGACCCATCCCGGCCTTCCCGCGGGGTCATTAACTTCCCGCCAACCCGAACCCCGACCCATGCGCGCCCTCATCGAATACTGCGTCGTCTGAAACTACGAGCCCCGAGCCGCCGGTCTGGCGGCTGAGCTCAGGCAGGCGTTTCCCGGGGCGACGGTGGAACTGCAGCCGTCGTCGGGCGGGCGCTTCGAGGTGACCGTCGACGATCGCCTGGTCTTCTCGAAGAAAGCCCTCGGGCGCCACGCGCGCCCGGGCGAGGTCGTGGAGATCCTCCGCGGCCACGCCGGATAACTGATCCCGCGCCGTCCCCCCGGCGTCCTCGTCCGTAGGGGCCGGATATATCCGGCCCCTACAGAGATTCGAAGAAAGTCGACGTCGATGCGAATCGCGATCTCAACGGGCGGCGGCGACGCCCCCGGCCTCAACGCGGTGATCCGCGCCATCGTGCTCTCCGCGCACACCCGCGGCTGGCAGACCTACGGCATCCGCCGGGGCTTCCACGGCCTGCTCGGCGAGGACGGCGTGATGACGCTGACGCCGGAGAAGGTCCGCGGCATCACCCACCTCGGCGGCACCATCCTCGGCACCACCAACAAGGGGAACCCGTTCCGCTGGATCGTCAACAACCCGGACGGGACGCAGACGGAGATCGACCGCTCCGATGACCTGGTGGCGGCGTTCCACGCCAGCGGCTTCGACGCGCTCATCACCATCGGCGGCGACGGCAGCCTCAAGATCGGCTACGACCTCTACACCAAGGGCATCCCCGTGGTGGGCGTGCCCAAGACCATCGACAACGACGTGGTGGGCACGCTGTCCACGTTCGGGTTCGACACGGCGGTGAGCACCGCCACCGAGGCCATCGACAAGCTGCACTCCACCACCGAGAGCCACGAGCGGGTGATGGTGGTGGAGCTGATGGGCCGGGACGCCGGCTGGATTGCCTTGCACAGCGGCATCGCCGCCAGCGCCGACGTGATCCTCATTCCCGAGATCCCCTTCGACATCGAGCGGGTGTGCGAGAAGGTGCGGCAGCGGGAGCAGGCGGGCCGCCACTTCACCATGGTGGTGGTGGGCGAGGGCGCCAAGCCGGTGGGCGGCGAGGTGCAGCTGATCGAGCGGCGCGCGGCCGGCACGGTGGACCGCCTGGGCGGCATCGGCTCGCTCGTGGCCAAGGCCATCACCGAGCGCACCGGCAAGGAGACGCGCTCGCTGGTGCTGGGCCACCTGCAGCGGGGCGGCTCGCCCACGACGTTCGACCGGCTGCTCGGCCTCCGCTTCGGCGCCGCCGCGGTCCGCGCCGTGGCCGACAAGGACTTCGGCATGATGATCGGCTTCAACCCGCCGCACCTCACCCGCGTGCCGCTCAACGAGGTGACGGGGAAGAGCAAGCACGTGCCGCTCGACTCCGACACCGTGAAGACCGCCCGCGAGCTCGGCATCGTCCTCGGCGATTGAGGCGTCCGCCCCCCACCCGCGTTTCCCCCGTCATCGACGTCCTCCACGGCGAGCCCGTCGCCGATCCCTATCGCTGGCTCGAGGCGGGGGACGGCGCCGAGGTGCGCGCGTGGACCGAGGCGCAGAACGCGCACACGGCCGCGTGGATGGCGGCGCAGCCGGCGCGCGCGGTGGTGCACGCGCGGCTCCGGGAGCTCCTGGCCATCGGGGCGCTCGGCGCGCCGGCGATGGCGGGCGGGCGGTTCTTCCACCAGCGCCGGGAGGGCGCGCAGGACCAGCCCGTGCTGCTGGTGCGCGAGGGGATCGGCGGCGCCGACCGCGTGCTGCTCGACCCCAACGCCCTCGACGCGCAGGGCACCACCGCGCTCGACTGGTACTTCCCGAGCCCCGACGGCCGCCTGCTGGCCTACGGCCTCTCGCGGGGCGGCACCGAGGAGAGCACGCTCCAGCTCGTCGACGTGGCCACCGGCGCCACCTTCGGCGAGGCCATCCCCGGCACCCGCGCCACCGCGCTCGCCTGGCTCCCCGACGGGCGCGGGTTCTACTACGCCCGCTACCCCCGGCCCGGCACGGTGCCCGACGCGGAGCGCCAGTATCACCGCGCCATCTGGTTCCACGCCCTCGGCACCGACGCCGCGGCGGACCGCCCCGTCTTCCAGCCGGCGCAGAAGGAGCACTGGCCCGGCGTGAAGCTGTCGGGCGACGGGCGGTGGCTGCTGGTGTCGGTGGCGCGGACCTTTGACCAGGTGGACCTCTGGCTCGAGGACCGGCAGGACGGCCGCGGGCTCCAGCCGGTGGTGCGGGACCTGCCGCATGCCTTCGAGGCGGAGGTGGAGGATGGCGTGCTCTACGTGCGGAGCAACGTCCACTCGCCGCAGTACGCGCTCTACCGGGCGCCGGCGGCGGCGCCCGCGCTCGACCGCTGGGAGGAGCTGGTGGCGCCGCGCGCGGACGCGGTGCTCGATGGCTTCCGGCTCACGCGGGGGCACGTGGCGCTCTCGTACGTGGAGCGGGCGTCGAGCCGGCTCCGCGTGGTGCCGCGCGCGGGGGGCGCCGTGCGGGACCTGGCGCTGCCGGCCCTGGGCAGCGTGATGGGGTGGGGGAGCGAGCCGGCGTCCGACGTGCTGGTGTACGGCTTTGCCTCGTACACGGTGCCGCCGGGCCTGTACGGCGTGGAGCTGCCGGAGGGAGAGGCGCGGTGCTGGGCGCGGGTCGAGGCGGACGTGGCGCCCGAGCGGTACCAGGTGGACCAGGTGATGGTGCCGAGCCGCGACGGCACGCCGGTGAGCATGTTCCTGGTGCACCGGCGGGACCTGGTGCGGGATGGCACGGCCCCCGCCTACCTCACCGGCTACGGCGGCTTCAACATCAGCCTGACGCCGCAGTTCTCGCGCGCGTGGCTCTTCTGGCTGGAGCGGGGCGGGGTGCTCGCCATCCCCAACCTGCGGGGCGGCGGCGAGTACGGTGAGGCGTGGCACCAGGCGGGGATGCTCGCCCGGAAGCAGAACACCTTCGACGACTGCATCGCCGCGGCGGAGTGGCTCATCCGGGAGCGGTACACGAGCCCCGCGCACCTGGCGCTGGCCGGCGGCTCCAACGGCGGGCTGCTGGCGGGCGCCGTGCTGACACAGCGGCCGGAGCTCTTCGCCGCGGTGGTGATCCAGGTGCCGCTCCTCGACATGCTGCGCTACCACCTGTTCCGCATTGCCCGGCTCTGGATCCCGGAGTACGGCGACCCGGACGACGCGGAGGCGTTCCGCTGGCTCCGCGCGTACTCCCCGTACCATCACGTGCGGGACGGCGTGGCCTATCCCGCCGTGCTCCTGGCCACCGCGGCGGGCGACACGCGGGTGGATCCGCTGCATGCCCGGAAAATGGCCGCGCGGCTGCAGGCGGCCACCGCGTCGCCGCAGCCGGTGCTCCTCCGCCTCGAGACCGACGCCGGCCACGGCGCGGGGAAGCCCGTGTCCAAGGCCCTGGAGGAACTGGCCGACACGTGGACGTTCGTGGCGGTGGCCACGGGGCTGGCTCTATCGCCCGCCGGGCCCGCGCGGTAGCTTCTCGCCCACCTCTTCCCCCGGTGCGATGACCACTCCCGCGACACCCACCCCCGTCGACATGTCGCACCCGAGCCGCTGGCTGGCCGCGCTGCGCGTGGCGTACGGGTTCTGGTTCTTCAAGGCGCTCTGGACCAAGCTCGAGTTCACGCTGCTGGCGGGATTCATTCCCTTCCTGCAGGTGCAGCAGCGCTGGATCGACACGATGCCCAACGTGATCATGAAGCAGATGGCCGAGAACCCGATCACCTGGTACAAGGCGTTCGTGGAGTCCAACGTGCTGGCCAACGTCCCGCTCTTCGCCAGCCTCACGGCGTGGGGGGAGGCGCTGGTGGGGATCTCCCTGGTGTTCGGCCTCTTCGCGGGCCTCGGCGCGCTCGGCGCGCTGTACCTGAGCTGCATGTACGCGCTGGCCACCTGGCACATGTCGGCCTCGGCGCAGGGCTTCCATTACCTGCTCATCTGCACCGCCATCACCCTCTTCCTGGCGCGCGCCGGCAAGGCGTGGGGCCTCGACGGCTGGATTGCCTGGCGGTGGCCGGGGTCGGTGCTGACGTGGCGGCCGATGGCGTAGGGGCTCGGCCCGGCGCGGGGAACCACAGAGGCACAGAGGACACGGAGGTCGCGGAGAAACCGAGCCCGGATCGGCGCAGTGCCGATCCGGGCTCTGATGCATGGGGGGGAGGGCGAGCTTCCCGCCAGCACCCCCACCAGCGGCTGTTCTCCGTGCCCTCTGTGTCCTCTGTGCCTCTGTGGTTTCCCGCGCCGGCGCCGCCCCCTGCGCCGCTCTCACCACCAGCGGGGATCTACGGCCGCGGCCCCACGGCAACGCCCCACGGGATGGAACCGGCGGGAATCCGCTTGATGACCGTCATGGTGGCGGTGCTGACCACCGAGACGTCGTTGCCGGGGCCATTGGCGGTGTAGAGCTTCGTGCCGTCGCGCGAGAGGGCGATGCCCCAGGGGCGGGCGCCCACCTCGACGGTGGCGGTGACGGAGTCGGTGGCGGGATCGAGGGCGGCCACCCCCTTGCCGCGGCCCAGGGAGATGAAGATGCGCTTGCCGTCGGGCTGCACCACGATGCCCATGGGGCGCGCCTCCTCGCCGAAGGCCACCTGCCTGAGGACCTTCCTGGCGGCCATGTCGATGACCGAGACGGTGCCGCTGATCTCGTTGGTGACGTAGGCGCGGCTGCCGTCGGGGAGGAAGCCGATGCCGCGCGGCCGCTTCCCCTCGGTGTCGATGCTGCCGACCACCTTCCCCGTCGACACGTCCACGCCGGTGATGTTGTGGTCCGTCTCGCCGGTGACCCAGACGGTCTTGCCGTCGGGGGCCAGGGTGACGCCCTCGGGCTCGTCGCCCACCTTCACGTTGGCCACGGGCGTGCCGCTCGCCACGTCCACGATGGTGGCGCTGTCCGCGTCCTCGTTGGAGATGAAGAGCTTGGTGCCGTCGGGGCTCACGTCGAAGGCCTCGGGATCGCTGCCGCCGGGAATCGTCTTCACGGTCTTCATGGTGGCCACGTCCACCACGGCGATGCCGTCGAGGCTCTTGTCCACCGGGAGCTTCTCGCACTCCTCGTCCGGCATGGAGGGCGGGCACTTGGGGCTGCCGGAGAGGGCCACGTAGACGGTCTTGCCGTCGGGGCTCACCTTCACGCCGCGCGGGCGGGTGCCCACGAAGATGGTGGCGATGACGCTGTCGGTGGCGGCGTCGATGATGGTCAGGTCGCGGCTGTCCTCGTTGGTGACGTACACGAGGTCGCCGCCCGGGCCGGTGACGGCCTCGGCGGGCTTCTCCCCGGCCTTGGGCGCGCAGGCCAGGGTGGCGAGGAGCAGGACGGGGAGGAGGCGAGTGCGCATGGCGATGGGGGTGAAGGGCTAGAAGATGGCCTCGGCGCGGCGACGCGCCTGGTCGAGTCCCTGGATGGTGGTGATGCCCACGGCGCGGGTGAAGATGGCGCCGCTCACGTCGGCCAGCGCCAGCCGGGCGCCGGTGAGGGTGGCCTCGGTGAAGTCGGCCTGCACCAGGTCGCTGTTCCGGAGGTCGGCGTTACTGAGGTCGGCGCCCCGGAGCACGGCGTAGGAGAAGTCGGCCTTGTAGAGGTTGGCGCCGGCGAGGCTCGCGCCGGTCAGGTCCGCGCTGGTGAACTGGGCCCGCATGACGCCCATGGACTGGTTGCCGGGATCGGCGCCGATGTTGGCGCCGTCGAGCCGGGCTCCGGCCAGGTTGGCCTTCCGGAGGTACCCTATGATACGCGTGTCCCGGAGATCCGCCTCACGCAGGTCCACCCCCTCGAGGATGGTGGCGAAGAGGCTGGCCCCGCGGAGCGTGGCGCGCGGGAGCTGGGCCCGGCGGAGGGTGATGCCGTCGAGGTTGGCCTTCATGAAGCTCGCCCCGGGCGCCACCGCGTCGGTGAGGTCGCAGCTGAACAGGTCGGCGCCGTCGAACCGGGCGCCGGCCAGGGTGGCGCCGGTCAGGTCGGCCTTCCGGAAGTCCACGCCGCGGAAGTCGAGCGAGTCGAGATGCAGTCCGCGGAGGTCGGGAATGCTCCCCGGCGGCACCGTGGCGAGGTAGGCGGTGACCTGCGCGGCCGTCCGGAGGGACTCAGCGGGGGGGCGGGCGGCGGCCATGCCTCCCTGGGCGCCCATGGGCGTGGCGCCCATGTCCTGGGCCAGCAGGGGGCCCGGCAGGGCGAGGAGCACCGTCACGAGCAGGAGACGCATGGGACCTCCGGAAACGACGGCGGCCGCCGGCAGCCGGGCCCGGGGGGGCCTGGCCACCAGCGGCCGGCGGCGGCGATGGGCGTTAGGAGTCGCTCCGCACGGCGGGCCGGCCGATGCCGATCTTGCCGTCGGCCCGGCCCTTCAGGTAGCTGTAGATCCGCTGGATCTTGTCCATCTCCAGGCCGAGGGCGCACCAGGACGGCATGCCCTTGTCGGGGCGGCCGGCGCAGACCACCTGGATGAAGGCTTCCTGGGTGGGGATCGTCTGGTCGGGCTTGAGCGAGACCACGAGCGCCGGCGCGAAGGAGCTGCCGACCCCGTACTCGCCGTGGCAGCGCGAGCAGTTGAGCTCGTACTGCTTCCAGCCGTTGTAGGTGTCCACGTCCACGGTGTCCCGCGGCGCGACGTGATACTGGTCGCGCGCCTGCGCCGCCACCGCCCCCACCCCGAACACGAGCGCCATGCCTGCCACCAGCGCCGCGCGCGTCAGTACGCGCATCACCAACGTCGTCATTGCTTCTCCAGGTCCTTTCCTCGGGTGATAAGAGCCCGCCACGACAGCCTGCGCCGCGGGTGGGTGGTCGAAACGGCCGTCAGCGTCCCGCACCGCCCCGCGCCGAGTCGGCGGGGATGGGCACGGTGGGGATCCCGTAGTCGTCCAGGATCCGCTGCAGCTCGGGGCGGTGCGCGTCGATGAACGCCTGCACGCTGTCCCGGAAGGCGCGGTCGGCGCGCCGGGTGGCCATGCCCATGCTGTAGGCGAAGGGCATCCGGGTCAGGGTGTCGTCCTCGATCGGCGTGAAGCGGAGGTCGAGGCCGAGCCGCTTGGCGTAGTACCCCGCGATGGGGCCCCACACCATGGCGAGGTCGATCGACCGGTCGGCGACCGCCTTCACGATGTCTTCGGGGCGGGCCTGCCCGCCCACGTAGGTGGTGCTGAAGCCGACGAGGTTCCCCACCACGCCATGCCGGGAGAGGGCCATGGCCGGGGGCGTGTTCTCGCCGTCGGCCGAGAAGAGGTGCACGCCGATCTTCAGGCGCTTGAGCTCGGGATCGTCGAGGCCGGTGATGCGATGGGGCGCATCGGTCCGCTGGACGATGACGTAGCTGGTCCGGTAGTAGGGCCTGGTGACGCCGGCCATGTCGGAGAGCACCGGCATCTGGAGCGTCACGTCGCAGTAGCGGCCGTTGAGCATCCGCATCATGCCCCGCGGGGCCGCCCACCAGACGTATTCGAGCTTCGAGTCCCAGGTCTTCGCCATGAGCTCCGCGATCCGGTTCTCGAGCCCCTCGCCCGCCTCGTTGGAGAAGGGGAGGTTGTCGGGATCCGCGCAGACGCGGAGGAGGCCGGGCTGCATGGGGGCGGGCCGCTGCGCCGCGAGGGGCAGGGCCGCGAGCGCGGCCAAGGCGAGGACGGTGACGGAAAATCGCACGACGGTCATCCTTGAATCTACCCCGGGTCACGGTCGGGTGATCCCGAGTGGAAGGCCGGGCACCGCGACATCCGGGGCGCGGCCGGCACGGCGGGCGGAGCATGACGGGGGGCGGGTCGGAGACCCGCCCCCCGCCAAGCTACGCACAGGGTCCCGGGTCGTATAGGGGTGGGGATGCCACCCCCATACGGTCCGGGGAACTGCTTAGAGGCTGAAGACGGTCAGCACGCCACCCTGGGTGGAGAACTGGCCCGCGTCGCCGAAGGCGCCGAGCGCGCCGAGACCGGCGGTCGGATCCTCAGCGCCGATGCCCGCGGCCACGCCGATGCCGGCCCAGCCGCCGATGCCCGAGAGCACCGCCACGTACTGCTTGCCCGCCTGGGTGTAGGTCATCGGGTTGCCGATGATGCCCGAGGGGGTCTTGAACTTCCACTTGAGCTGACCGGTCTTCTGGTCAAGCGCCTTGAGCCAGCCTTCCATGGTGCCGTAGAAGGCGAGGCCGCCGGCGGTGGTGAGCACGCCGCCGTACGCAGCGAGG
>CAZRCT010000034.1:0-37058 GCA_964598655.1 uncultured Gemmatimonadaceae bacterium | reverse complement strand
CCGCAACATCGCCTTCGGCGAGGAGGAGCCGGACCTCGACAAGGTGATGTGGGCCGCGCAGGTGGCCAACGCGCGCGAGTTCATCGAGCGCCTGCCCATGGGCTACGACACCAAGATCGGCGAGTCGGGGCTCTCGCTCTCCGGCGGGCAGCGGCAGCGCGTGGCCATCGCGCGGGCCATCTACCAGCGGCCGCCGGTGCTCATTTTCGACGAGGCCACGAGCGCCCTGGACACCGAGAGCGAGCGCGCGGTCAAGGAGGGCATCGACCAGCTGCTCCAGGGCCGCACCTCGTTCGTCATCGCCCACCGGCTCTCCACCGTGCGCGACGCCGACCTGATCCTGGTGCTGGAGCAGGGCCGCCTGGTGGAGCAGGGCACCCACGAGGACCTGATGAAGCGCCAGGGTCTCTACTTCTACCTCGTCAGCCAGCAGCTCGGGATCTGATGCCCTCGCCCAGCGACGACACCGAGTTCCTCGACGCCACCCCGCCCCACTGGGCGGCCACCGGCCTGAGCTGGTTCCTGCTGGTGCTGGCCGTCGTGGCCGTCATCGCCGTCATCGTGGTGCGGATCCCCGAGACGGTGGGCGGCCGCTTCACCCTCCTCCCCGTCTCCGGCGTGGACCCGGTGCGCGCCTTCCGCGACGGGGTGGTGGCGCGCGTGGACGTCAACGAGGGCCAGCAGGTGGAGCGCCGCGCCCCGCTCGTGGTCATCCGCTCCTCCGCCATGGGCGACCGCGCCGCCGACCGCCGCACCCTCGAGACCCAGAAGAGCACCGACCAGAACCGCCTCGTCATCGCGCAGAGCCAGCGCGAGACCAACCGCCGCGCCAACCAGGCCGAGATCCGCCGCCTCGAGAGCCGCGGCGCCTACCTCGAGCGCCTCCTCGGCTCCAAGCGGAACCGCCTGGCCCTCCTCAAGGAGCTGGCCGACAGCGCCAACTCCGGCGTCCGCCGCGGCTCGGTGGGCCGCCTCGAGGCGGCGCGCCTCGACTTCGAGGCCAGCACCATCGCCGAGGAAATCGCCACCGCCGAGGACGAGCGGGACGACGTGCGCGCCGCCATCGAGCGGATCCGCCAGGACGATGCGGCGCGCGAGCTCGAGTACCAGGAGATCCGCCGCACCCTGGAGCAGTCCATCGAGACCGCCCGCATCCGCATCGGCGCCCTGGGCCAGGACCTCGTGGACCTGAGCGACTCGGGGATGGTGGTCCTCTCCCCCTGCGCCGGCACCGTGATCCGGCTCCACGTGAGCTCCGCCGGCGCCATCGTGCGCGAGGGCGAAGTCCTGGCGGAGGTGGGCTGCCAGGGCGCGCAGCTGCAGGCGGTGCTGGTGGTGCCGGAGACCGGCGTCCCGATGGTGCAGCCCGGCCAGCGGGTGAAGCTCCGCTACGACGCCTTTCCCTACCAGCGCTTCGGCGTGCGGTTCGGGACCGTGCGCTGGGTGGGGCCGGGCGGGGCCACGCGCACCGACAGCGCCAGCTTCCGCGCCCTGGTGGACCTCGAGGACTCCACCGTGCGGGTCCGCGGCATCCCCCGCCCGCTCCAGCCCGGGATGGGCGGCATCGGCGAGGTGGTGACGGGGAAGCGCTCGGTGCTGAGCTACGTTTTCGAGCCGGTGCGGGCCCTGCGCGAGAACCTGCGCGAGGCCCCGCCCAGCGAGGCGGCGATACCAGCCGACACCAGCCGATGAGCCAGCTGCCCAGGATGAGCCGCCCCCTCGGCGTCCTCCCGGAGAGCCGGGCGGAGCGCGCGGCGCGCGAGTCGCGCTTCACCCTCGACGATTTCCAGAGCGAGGACGAGCCGATGCGGACCTGCCTCGAGCTGGCCCGCGCCGCCGCCCGCACCGACCTCCCGCTCCTCATCCTCGGCGAGACCGGCACCGGCAAGACCATCCTGGCCCACGCCCTCCACAATTCGTCCAGCCGCGCCAGGAGCCCCTTCGTGGCCTTCAACGCCGCGGCCCTGAGCGACACCCTCATCGACAGCCAGCTCTTCGGCCACGAGAAGGGTGCCTTCACCGGCGCCGACCGGCGGCTCAAGGGGAAGTTCGAGCTGGCCGATGGCGGGACGCTTTTCATCGACGAGATCGCCGACATGAGCCTGTCGGCGCAGGCCAAGATCCTGCGCGCGGTGGAGTACGGCGAGTTCGAGCGGCTCGGCAGCGAGGCCCTGCTCCAGGCCGACGTGCGGCTCATCTCGGCCACCCACCACCCCATCACCCGCTTCCTGGCCGACGACCAGTTCCGCCGCGACCTGTTCTACCGGGTCAGCGGCATCACGCTCCGGCTGCCGCCGCTCCGGCAGCGGCCCAACGACATGCGGGCGCTGATCGTGTCCGAGGTGGAGCGGGCGTGCGCGGAGCAGGGGAAGGTGATCACGGCGGTGGCGGGGGCGGCCCTGGAGCGGCTGCTGGCCCACCCGTGGCCCGGCAACCTGCGGGAGCTCAAGCGGGTGATCCAGACGGCGGTGGCCCTCACCGAGGGCCGGAAGATCGAGCCCGAGGTGCTCCTGCTCGAGAACCTGGCCCCGGACCCCGAGACCGGCGACCACCACATCCCCGGCGCCATCCCCGGGGAGGACCTCTCCCTGCGGGCGGCGGAGCAGCGGCACATCCAGGCGGTGCTCCAGCGGGTGGGAGGCAACAAGCGCCGGGCCGCCCGGGCCCTGGGGCTCTCCCGGTCCACCCTGGACCGGAAACTGGCGGAGCTGGGCCGCAGCCACTGAGCCGGGCGGCCCTGTTTCAGGGCCGTTGTTCTCCAGAATCGGGCCACCCCGACCATCGACGTTCCGCGCCTGCAACGCCAAGTGCTTGCCAGGCCACGCCTTTCCCGCGCGCGGCGAGGTGGCACGGATGCTGCCCTATGGGACGGCGTCGGCAGCACCCCCCGTGTTCCCACTCCAGGAGGCAGTCATGGCCAAGAAGCTCGCTGATCTCGAGATCCAGAAGCCCAGCGCCAAGGACGAGGCTGAGATCAAGGGTGGCAAGTTCGCGTTCAAGGGTCTGGCCAGGAAGTCGCACGCCAAGGCGAGCGCCAAGGCCACGCTCCGCAGCGCCGTCCGCGCCTCCGCGCGCCGGGCCGACTAAGCGCCTCCTGCAGGCGCTGCTCCTGGGGGATCGTCGCCGGGGCCCACCCCGGCGGCGATCCCCCGGTGGCGTTAAGGCCGGAGGCATCCCCACCCTCAGCGTGGTCCCGCCCCGGGGCGCCCGGGCGGCGCCGCGCCGGCAATCAGGCCATGGCCTCACTTCGGGGCCAGCGTGTCTCACCACAGGGCCGGGTCGAGGCACCGCGTTGCGGACCTGAAACGCTAACCTCGCACCGCGCCGCCACTTCGTCAGGCGGACCCGGATGGCACGAGAGGTGCTTTAGTGTGGGCCAGCGCCCGGCACCCCGCGGCGCCGCATCCCGTGACTTCCGTGTCCCCGTCCCGTTTTCCCGTTCAGGAGCGTCCCATGGCAAAGAAGCTCTCGGATCTCTCGGTCAAGAAGCCCAGCAGCGAGTCGTCGGTGAAGGGTGGGAAGCTGAAGGCCTCGGCGCTCCGTCGGGCCCGGCTCAAGAAGAAGTCCAGCATGCGCGCCAACAAGCCGAAGGACCTCTAGGGTCCCGGGTACGGCGGAGGGGGCGGTCCCGGGACCTCCGGGACCGCCCCCTCGCTCGTCTTCCCCGACTCAGATGAGCCGGGCGCCGTTCGGCACCGCGCGCTCGGGCTGGGCCAGGACGATGGCTCCGTCGGCTTGGGCAAAGCCCGTCACCAGCACCTCGGACGTGAACGGCCCGATCCGCTTGGGCGGGAAGTTCACCACCCCGAGCACCTGCCGCCCCACCAGTTCCTCGGCCCTGTAGAGCGCGGTGATCTGTGCGCTCGAGCGCTTGAGGCCCACCTCGGGCCCGAAATCCACCGTGAGCTTCCACGCCGGCTTCCGCGCCTCGGGGAAGGCCTCGACCGCCACGATGGTGCCCACCCGCAGCTCCACCTTCTCGAAGTCCGCCCAGGTGATGGAAGGCATGTTGGAGCTCCTCCGTCAGTCCGGCGTGCAGCCCTGCCGCCGCCGGGTGTCGGCCAAGGCGATGATCTTCCAGTCCGTGCCCACCTTGGCCAGCTGGAAGGCATCCACGCCGCAGTGGCTGAACTTGCCGCCGAGGTAGAAGCCGTAGTCCACCCACACGGTGGCAAAGGTCCCGTCGATGAGGACCTGCGGATTCTTGATCCGCTCGTCCCACACCTCGGCATGCGGCGTCCCCACGGCGGTGATGAAGCCATCGATGCCCTCGAACTCCACCGACGGCGTGCCCTGCCGCACCACCGCGGTGCTGAGCTGCGCCTTGGGGTGGAACACGGAGCGCACCAGGGCGCTGTCGCCGGCGCGCATGCCGTCGAAGAGCCGGGTGACCACGGCCATGACGGCCGGCTTCTCGGCATCCGCCGACTGGGCGGCGAGGGGCAGGACGGCGAGCAGCGCCAGCGCGGCGAGGGTCAGCAACCCCCGATGAAGTCGAATCATGCAGTTGTCCGGTGAAGGGTGGCCGCCGTACGGCGGGACATGAGGGCGGGTTTCCCCGCCCTAACCACGGAGCGCCGCCACGACGCCCGCAATCCGGTCCGCCGGTGCCCGCCACGGGAAGCCGACGTGCACCTGCCGCACCCCGCTCCGCCGCACCAGCTCGGCCACGGACTCGGGGCGCACACCGCCGCCCGCCAGGATGCCGATGGTGCGGCCAAAGGTGCGCTCGAGCGCTGCGAGCCGCTCGGCCCCCTCGAGCGCCGTGGGTGCCCCCCCGGATGTCAGGACGTGGTGCACCCCGAGCTCGGCCAGGAGCGCCACGGTGGCGCCCAGGTCGCGGGTGGCGTCGGCGGCCCGGTGGAAAGTGACGCGGAGCGGGCGGGCGGCGGCGAGGAGCCGTGCGGTCATCTCCCGGTCCACCGCCCCGGCGGCGGTGAGCGCGCCGATGACCACCCCGTCCACGCCGGCGCGACGGCACTCGCCGATGTCGGCGAGCATCACGGCCAGTTCGCCGGCGTCGTAATGAAAGTCGCCCGGACGGGGGCGGATGATCACGTGGACGGGGATGTCCACCCGTTCCCGCACCGCGCGGATGAGGCCGGCGCTCGGCGTGGTGCCGTCCCGCGCCAGGTCGGCGCAGAGTTCCAGCCGGCCGGCACCATCCCGCTCAGCCTGGACGGCGGCGGCGAGCGTCTCGACGGCGGCTTCCACGAGGACACTCATCGCAGGCTCCCGAGTTCGGCGGCCTTGAGGCGGGCCGCATCGCGCCGGGCCAGCAGGGGGGCGTCCGCCTTGTCCCAGGCCTCGGCCACGCGGCGATAGTAGAGCGCGGCGCTGTCCCGTTGCCCCGCCGCCTCAAACGCCTGCGCCAGCCGCTCGATGGCCTCGGTGCGGGTCAGGTAGAGGTTGCAGCCGGTAAGGCCGCTCCGGAGCGTCGCCCGCAGGATCGCCACCGCGTCGGCCGGCTGGTGGAGGCGCAGGTAGGCGCCGGCCAGCTCGTAGTTGACGCGACCGTACCCGTAGTTGGGGCTGAAGATGGCCTCGCGCAAGTAGGCCGCCCCGCGGCCGTCGTCCCCGCGCGCCAGGGCGAGCAGGCCGCGGACGTAGCCGTGCAGGCGCCGGTCGGGTCCGATGCCGGAGGTGCGGCCCTGGGCCTCGAGCGAGTCGGCGAGGCCGGCCAGCCGCGCCGTGTCGCCGGCCGCAGCGTAAGTGGTGGCCCGGTGGGTGCCGGCCCACGCCAGTGCGCGGGCCACCGCGGAGGAATCCAGCGAGGGCACGGGCCGGAAGCGGCCGATGGAGTCGAACAACGCGGCCGCCTCGCGGTAGCGGCGCAGCTCGAAGAGGACCTGCGCCTCCTGCCGCGCCGAGCCGGGCGCGGCGCCCCGGTTCGGCGCCTCGCGCCGCTCACGGCGGTGGCGACGCAGCACGTCGAGCGCCTCGGTGAAGCGGCCCTGCTGGCGGAGCGCCACCGCCAGGTCCCAGAGCGCCTCCCTACGCCGCTCGGCGGTGCCCGTCTCCACCTCGGCCCGCAGGAGGCGTTCCCCCTCCGCGTAGCGCCAGGTGAGCAGCAGCACATCGGCGTGCATGCCCTGCACGGCCGAGGCGCCGGGCTCGAGCCGGTCGGCCCGCGCCATCGCCTGTTCGGCGGCGGGCACGTCCCCGGCCATCGCCTCGAGGGCGGCCAGGGTCCGCAGCGGGAGCGCGCGCGCGGGCTGGGCGCGGCTCCACTCCTTCGTCATCGCGATGGCCTGCGGCAGCGAGTCCATGGCGCCGTAGGCGTGTGCCAGCGCCGGATACGCCTGACAGGCGAGGCAGCGCGCCACCGGGCCGGTGAGGCCCAGGGAATCGCGCCGGATCACCGCGCGGAAGGCGGCCACGGCCGCGGGGTAATCGCCGGCCAGGTTTGCGCCCTGGCCGAGGTAGGCGTAGCCCCCGAGCTCGTCGGGGTAGCGCGCCGTGAGCGTCTCGGCGATGGCCGCGAGCCGGGGCGACGAGGTGAGCAGGGCCCAGTGTGCGTGGATGAGGAGCCGCTCGCGGTCGCCGGCGCGGCCGGCCAGGCGGACCGCCAGCTCCATGCGCGCGCCGGGGCCGCCACCACTGGGGGCGGTGGCGGCGAGGGCGGAATAGAACGCCGCCATCGCGAAGGTGGAATCGGCCGCGAGCGCCGCCTGGAAGCGCTGCCCGGCGGCGGGCAGGTCGCCGGCCAAGAAGCGCCGGAGCCCGCCCTCGTACGCCTGATAGGCCGCCAGCGAGCTGGTGGACACGTCGCGGATGGACCCCGGCGTGGCGCCGGCGCCCAGGTCGGCCACGAGCGCGGCGGTGCCGCTGTCGGCGAGGGCAAAGAGGCTGGCGCCCGCCACGGTGTAGGCCTTCCGCACCTCGCCGGTGGCCAGGTCCACGCGGCGGAGGTCCAGGCGGAGCTGGCCGGGCGCCACGTCGTAGAGGGCGCCGTCGAGCAGCTCCGTGGCGCCGGCCGCGCGGGCGGCGGCGGTGCCCGCGCTGTCGCTCGCGCGGCCCAGCTGCTGCTGCACCTCCAGCATCCGGGCGTTGCTCACCACCCGGAGCCCGGCCGCGCGTGCCAGGCTGGTGGCCAGCATGTCGGCGAGCGGCTCGCCCAGGGAGCCGATGCCGCCCGTGGCGTAGTGCGTGATGCGGCCCACGGCCACCACCCGCTCCCGGGGCGCGGGCGTCCCGGCGGCGTGCTCCACCGGGCGCCGGAAGACCGTCCAGCCGTAGTACACCGCAGCCGCCGAGAGCAGCAGCAGCACCGCCGTGGCGATGCGCACCGCGAGGCGGGCACCCTCGGCCCCCTCCCGCGGCGGCGGGGGCGAGAGCGGCTGCTCCGTGGCACGGGCCATGGCGGCCCAGCCGGAGGTCTCGTGAATGGTGGGCTCGCGCGCCGGGGGCAGTTCAACGGGAGTCGGCGCCGCGGCGGGCATGGCGGCAGGCCCCGCAGGCGTGGGCCCCGTGGCCGCCGGCGGCGCCTGGGGCGTGCCGGCCGGGACCGCGCCGCGGCGCAGCTCATCGGCCAGGGTGACCACCTCGCGGTCGGGTGGCAGCTCCAGCTCCTGGCGAAGGAGCGTCTCGTGGGCGCGGGCATGCTGGAGGGCCCCCGCCACGTCGCCCTGGGCGGCGAGGGCGCGCATGAGGCGCACGGCGATCTGGCCGTTGAGCGGATCGGTGGCGGCCAGCCGCCGCAGCCAGCCTGCGGCGGCGCGCGGATCGCCGCTGGCCATGGCGCGCTCGGCCAGCCGGTCGAGGAGGTCGGTGTACTCGAGGTTGAGGCCGGCCCGCTGCTCCTCCACCCAGCGCTCGAAGGTGTCGGCGCCGGGGAGATGAAAGCCCTCGAGGAACGGCCCGCGCCACAGCTCCACGGCGCGCTCATCGGCCTCGGCCGAGAGGGCGTCGCGGAACTCGGCCACGTCGCAGGTGACGAGGTCGGGGTTGAGCCGGAGGTCCTTCATACCGGCCACGGCCTCGTCCGAGCCCAGGTCCCGGCGGAGGGCGGCGAGGGCCTGCGTCAGGGCACGACGACCATGCTCCTCGTCGCCGTCGGGCCAGAGATAGGCGAGCAGGGCGTCCCGAGTCACCCCCCGGTCCCCGGCGATGGCCAGCAGGGCCAGCAGGGCCAGGTGGCGCGGCTGGCCGGCGGCCCCCGTCACCGGGCGGCCGTCGCGCGTCACATGGAGGCCACCCAGGACATGGAGGCGCAGCACGATGGGGCTGGTGATTCCGGGGTGACGGTGGAGCGAGGTGCGGGAAAGAACGGCGAGACAGGCGCCCGTATTGTAGGCCCCGGTCACCGGCCCGGCAACCGAATGCGCCGGGCCGGCGACCGGGGTTCAGGGGCATTCGCCCCCGCCTTGCCGCCGTCCCCTTGAGGCGCGATCATGAGGGCTCACCCCGGAGCCTTCATGCGCCTCACGTTCGTAGCCCTCCTCGCGGGCGTCTCCACGCTCGCCGCCCAGGCCCCAGGCCGCCGCCCCTTCACCCTCGATGACATGGCGCGCGTGCGCCAGGTCGGCACGCCGGTGCTGGCGCCGAAGGGTGACTGGGTCGCGTACGCGGTGCGTACGGCCAACCTGAAGAAGGACCGCTGGACCAGCGACCTCTGGATGACGAGCTGGGACGGCACCACCACCCTCCAGCTCACCCACACCCCCGACGCAAGCGAGCACACCCCGCGCTGGCGCCCGGACGGCCAGGTGCTGGCCTTCCTCTCCAGCCGCGACAGCGACGACGAGGACGAGCTCGGCGACCAGCTCTGGCTCCTCGACCGCCGCGGCGGCGAGGCGGAGCGGATCACCGAGCAGAAGGGCGGCATCGACGACTACGCCTGGAGTCCGGACGGCACGCGGATGGTGCTCGTGATGTCCGACCGCGACACCGTGGAGACGCTCGACGCGCTACGGGACGTGCCGCGGGACAGCAGCTGGCCCGAGGACACACCGCCGCCGCTGGTCATCGACCGGTACTACTTCAAGGAGGACTACACGGGGTACGTGCGGAAGGTGCGCTCGCACCTCTACCTCTTCGACGTGGCCACGCGCGCGCTCCAGCCGCTCACGCCCGGCGGCTTCGACGAGGTGCAGCCGGCCTGGTCGCCGGATGGGAAGCGCATTGCCTTCGTGAGCAAGCGCGCGGGCGTCGACCCCGATCGCACCGAGAACTGGGACATCTACGTCATGGATGCGGTGCCGGGCGCCACGGCCCGCGCGGTCACCACCTTCAGCGGCCCGGACCTCGACCCGGACTGGGGCGAGGCCCCGGAGTGGAGCGCCGACGGGCGCACCATCCTGTACCACCGCAACGGACCCGACTCGCTCATCTACTACGCCGGGCCGCGCCTGGCCACCGTGCCCGCCGCGGGCGGCACCGAGCGAGTGCTGACCGAGGCGCTGGACCGCCACACCATGAACCCGCGCTGGTCCGCCGACGGCCGGTCCATCTACTTCCGTATCGAGGACGACCGGCGACTGTCGCTGGCCCGGATGCCCGCCGCGGGCGGCGCGCCCGAGCTGGTGGTGACGGGCCGCGTGGTGGTGAACGGCTACGACCTGGCCGGCGACCGCGTCGCCGTGCTGGTGGAGTCCATGGACAAGCCGGGCGAGCTCTATGCGGTGGGCACCGGCGGCCAGCTCCGCGCCCTGACGCACCAGAACGACTCCCTGCTCGCCACGCTGGAGCTGGTGGGCGGCGACGACATCAGCGCCCGCAGCAAGGACGGCACCCAGGTGAACGGCCTGCTGGTGAAGCCGCTCCACTACACCCCCGGCACCCGCGTGCCCACGGTGCTCAAGGTGCACGGCGGGCCGGTGGCGCAGTTCGACTACAGCTTCGATCCGGAGTTCCAGCTCTATGCCGCCAGCGGCTACGCCGTGGTGGCCATGAACCCGCGGGGCTCCTCCGGCCGGGGCGAGAAGTACTCGCTGGCCATCTGGGCCGACTGGGGCAACAAGGACGTGCAGGACGTGCTGGCGGGCGTGGACCAGGCCGTGGCCACGGGCGTCGCCGACCCGGACCGGCTCGGCGTGGGGGGCTGGAGCTATGGCGGCATCCTGACCAACTACGTCATTGCCTCCACCACGCGGTTCAAGGCCGCCACGAGCGGCGCCGGCATCTCCAATATCCTGGCCGGCTACGGCACCGACATGTACGTGCGCGAGTACGAGTACGAACTGGGTCCGCCGTGGAAGAACACCGCCACCTGGCTCCGGCTCTCGTACCCGTTCCTGCACGCCGACCGGATCAAGACGCCCACGCTGTTCCAGGGCGCGGCGGCGGACTTCAACGTGCCGCTGCTCAACACCGAGCAGATGTACCAGGCGCTCCGGAGCCTTGGCGTGCCCGTGCGGCTCATCATCTATCCCGGCCAGAACCACGGGCTGAGCAAGCCGAGCTACCAGCGGCACCGGTATGCCCAGTACCTGGGCTGGTTCGGGGAGTGGCTCAAGTAAGGGCGCCGCGGGCTCGCTGAACGCGAACGGGGCCCGCGTCCGTGGGACGGGGCCCCGCAGCCGAATGGCTCGCGGCGGTCGTGCCGCTGTGGGGGGAGGGTTGGCGGGGAGCGCACCGGCGTCGTGCCCTCGCCACCATCTCCGCAACCTGCTTGTCAGGCGGTCCTGCGCAATATCGGATTCATCGGGAGGCCCGCGCCCGGCTGCCGGGCGGGGGGCCAACGCCCTCCTCTCCTTGGGAGTGCGCCTCCATCTTTGGGCGCGGGACATCGCCTGTCAATCGGGAAAAATCGCCCGGTCCGGGAACCGGACCCGGGGGGCCTTCATCATGGAGCCTGGCCATGGCCGCTTCCGCTGTCCCCGTGCTCGGCAGGGTGGGGCTCCCCGCCCCGATGGCCGAGCTGGCGCGCCGCGCCTGGGACGTGATCGTCGTGGGCGCGGGGCACAACGGGCTGACCTGCGCCTATTACCTGGCCCGCGCGGGCAAGCGGGTGCTGGTGCTCGAGGCGCGCGAGGTCGTCGGCGGCGCCTGCACGCTCGAGGAAACCTGGCCAGGCTACCGCGTGTCGCCCTGCGCGTACGTGGTGGGGCTGCTGCACCCCACCGTGATCGCGGACCTGGCGCTGGTCCGCCGAGGCTACCGCTGGAGCCCGGCCGTGGGCGGCTACTTCGTGCCCTTCGATGACGGCTCGTCGCTGCAGCTCTGGGATGACGAAGCGAAGGCAAGCGCCGAGCTCCGCGCCTTCAGCCCCAAGGATGTGGAGGGCCGCCACGCCATGCATGGCCTCATGCGGCGCGCCTGCGACCTGCTCCGGCCCGCCACGGACCAGGACACCTGGCTCCATCGCGCCCCGTCGCGCGAGCAGGTCGAGGCGCGCCTGGGCCATGACCCGGACCTGATCGGACTGCTGTTCGAGTGGTCGCAGGCCGAGCTGATGGACCGCTTCCTGCACGACGAGCGGGTCAAGATGGCCTACATGGGCCAGGGGGTGGTGGGCACCACCGCGAGCCCGTTCGACCCCGGCACCGCGTCCATCTACTTCCACCACTACAGCGGCCGCCTCGACCCCTCGGGGGAGCCCGGCGCCTGGGGGTATGTCACGGGCGGGATGGGGATGGTGTCGTTCCTCATCCACGATGCCGCGGTGGAGGCCGGGGCGGTGGTGGCAGCCGGTGTGCCGGTGGCGCGCATCCACCCCGGGCGCGGCGTGGAGCTGGCGGGCGGTGAGATGGTCCGCGCGCCCACCGTGGTCTCCAACGCCGATCCCCGCACCACCCTCCGCCTGCTCGGCCCCGACGCCGACGCGGGCTGGCGCCGCCGGGTGGAGGCCGTGCCGGTGGAGAGCCGCACCGTCAAGGTGAACGCCGCCCTCCGCGAGCTGCCCGACTTCCGTGCCCGGCCGGGGACGCGCATGCCGCATCATCTGGCCACCATCAACACCCCGCTCTCGCGCGAGGAGTGGCGCGCCGGCCACCAGGCCGCCGCCCAGGGCCGGCTGCCGGCGCGGGCGTGGACGGAGATCTACCTCCAGACCGCCTACGACCCGAGCGTCGCCCCCGCCGGCCGGCACGTGATGAGCGTGTTCTCGCAGTACGTGCCCCACACCTTCGCCGAGGGCAGCTGGGACGAGCATCGCGCCGCGGCGGGCCGGGTGGTGCTCGACAGCATCGGCCGCTTCTGCCGGAACTTCCCCGACGCCGTCGAGGCGGTGGACGTGCTCGGTCCGCCGGACGTGGAGGCCCGGCTCGGGATCACCGGCGGCCACATCTTCCACGGGGAGTGCCTGCCACCCTACATGTGGGACCGCCGCCTGGCGTACCGGACCGGCATGGACGGGGTGTTCCTCTGCGGCGCGGGGACGCATCCCGGCGGGAGCGTGATCGGCATCAACGGGCGGAACGCGGCGTACGAGGTCCTGGGGATGCTCGATTGAAGCCCGCGGGCATCGCCCGGTCGCCGGCCCGGCGCGCAGGCGCGGTGATCGCCGCGCTGCTGCTGCCCCATGGCGTGTCGCACGCCCAGGCGGCGCCCGTCGCCCCGCGCGCGGACACGGCGACGGTCATCCTGCTCGGCACCGGCATGCCGTATCCCGACCCGTCGGCCCAGGGCCCCGCCACGGCCGTGACGGTGGGCGACCGGCTCTTCCTCTTCGATGCCGGCGCAGGCGTGGTGCGGCAGATGAACGCGGCGAAGCTCCCCGTTCGCGGCGGCCCCGTCACCGCGGTGTTCCTCACGCACCTGCACTCCGACCACACCCTGGGCCTCGCCGACGTGATCTTCACGTCCTGGGTGATGGGCCGCCGCAGGCCGCTGCCCATCATTGGGCCGCCGGGCACCCGCGCCATGGTGGACCACCTCACCGCCGCCTATGCGGAGGACATCGAGGTGCGGACCCGCGGCCTCGAGCGGGGCATCCCGGACGGCTGGCGCACCCGGGTGCGCGAGGTGACGGGGGGCGTGGTGTACGACTCGGCCGGCGTTCGCATCCTCGCCGTCCCGGTGGAGCACGGCAGCTGGAAGCATGCCTTCGGGTTCCGGATCGAGGCACCGGGCAAGGTCATCGTGCTCTCGGGGGACACGCGGCCGAGTGCGGCATTGGAGCGCGCGGCGGCGGGGGCGGACCTGCTGGTCCACGAGGCGTACCCGGGCGTGCGGCTCAAGCCGGAGGACCGCCCCGGGGGTGACCTCTGGCCCCAGTACATGCGCGCCTTCCACGCCTCGGACGAGGAGGTGGGGCGCCTGGCGGCGCGGGCCGGCGTGAAGCAGCTGGTGCTGCACCACCTGGTGCGGATGGGCGGGACCGACGCGGAACTCCTCGAGGGGGTGCGGCGGGGCGGCTACCTCGGGCCGGCGGTCATCGGGAAGGACCTGGACCGGTTCTAGCCCGTGGCGGAGCCCGCCGATCGGGTGCAGCTTATGGCATCATTCCTCCCCAGGCGGTCATGGCGGACTTCCACCTCACGCTGGCCCAGGCGCTCTCCCGGATGCCGGGGCCCTACGGCGACCACTACGTCGAGCTGCTGGAGCACGGCACGCTCGAGCTCGGCCTGTACGCGCCCAAGGGCGCCGACCCGCAGACGCCGCACACCAAGGACGAGGTGTACGTGGTGATGCGCGGCGCGGGCTGGTTCCGGAACGGGAAGGACCGGGTGGCCTTCGGCCCGGGCGACGTGCTCTTCGTGCCGGCGCACCAGGAGCATCGCTTCGAGGACTTCACCGAGGACCTGGCGCTGTGGGTGATCTTCTACGGGCCGCAGGGGGGTGAGGCGGGGCGCTGAGGCGCCCCGCCTGCCGCCCTGCCTCACCTTCTTTCGATTTGCCCATGCCCCTCGAACCCACCCTCCACCGCGACTGCTACCTCACCCCCGCCTGGTTTGCCCGGGAGCGGGAGCAGATCTTCGCGCGGGAGTGGGCCTGCGTCGGCCGCGAGGAGGAAATCCCGAACCCGGGCGACTACCTGCTCGTGGAGCTGGCGGGCGAGAGCCTGCTCGTGACCCGTGACAAGGACGGCCGCCTCCACGCGCACCACAACGTCTGCCGCCATCGCGGCTCGCAGCTGGTGCCGGGACAGCTTCCCAAGGGGAGCTGGGAGGCACCGGGCGTCCGCACCGCCGGGGCCGCCGCCACGCCGGAGCCGGAACCGGCACCCGCCTGCGGGCACTTCGCCTCGGGCATCAAGTGCCCCTACCACGCCTGGACCTACAACCTGGACGGCACCCTCCGCACCGCCCCCTTCCTCGAGGAGGGGGATGGGTTCCGCCGTGAGGACCTCCCGCTGTGGCGCGCCGGGCTCGACACCTGGGGCGGTTTCATCTTCCTCCGCCTCACCGACGGCGGCCCCACCCTCCTCGAGCAGCTGGGCGGCGCCCCGGAGCGGGTCCAGCGCTACCCGCTGGCTGAGCTGCGCACGGCCCGCCGCATCACCTACCACGTGGCGGCCAACTGGAAGGTCATCCTCGAGAACTACAACGAGTGCTACCACTGCGGCCCGGTGCACCCCGAGCTCTGCCGGCTGGTGCCGGCGTTCCGGAACAAGGGCGGCAGCGAGCTGGACTGGGAGCGCGGCGTGCCGCACCGCGAGGGCGCCTGGACCTTCACCATGAGCGGCACCACCGACCGGAAGCCCTTCGCCGGCCTCAACGCCGACGAGCTGACCCGCCACAAGGGCGAGCTGCTCTACCCCAACTTCATGGTGTCCCTCTCCGCCGAGCACGCCGCGGCGTTCGCGCTCTTCCCGCACGACGCGCACCGGACCACCATCACCTGCGACTTCCTCTTCCATCCCGACGAGATGGCCCGGCCCGGCTTCGACCCGATGGACGCGGTGGAGCTCTGGGACATCACCAACCGCCAGGACTGGCTCATCTGCGAGAGCGTCCAGCGAGGCATGGGCAGCCGGGTGTTCGAGCGCGGATTCTATGCGCCCATGGAGAGCTGGAGCCTCGACATCCGCCGCTACATCCGCGAGCGCTGCGGCCCCACGCCCTGAGGCCCGCGTGACGCTTCCGCTGCTCCTCGACTACAGTGGCATCGCCGTCTCGGCCGTGAGCGGGGTCCTCGCGGCCGGGCGGCGGCAGCTGGACCTGGTGGGCGTCGTGGTGGTGGCCACCGTGACGGCCATCGGCGGCGGGACGCTCCGCGACCTGCTGCTCGAGCGGCGGGTGTTCTGGATCGCCAACCCCGACATGCTGCTGGTGATCCTCGCCGCCACCGTGGCCACCATGCTCTGGACCCGGCACGCCCCGCCGCCGGCCAAGGCCCTGCTCTTCGCCGACGCGCTGGCGCTCGGCTTCTTCGCGGTGGCGGGGGCGCGCATCGCGGAAGGGGCGGGGCAGAGCGGCATCGTGGTGATCGTCATGGCCATGATCACGGCCGTGGCCGGCGGCATCGTGCGCGACGTGCTCTGCACCCAGGTGCCCCTCGTCATGCGGAGCGGCAGCCTCTACGCCACCGCGGCCATCGCCGGCGGCTCGGCGTGGGTGCTGCTCCGCGAGTGGGGGATGGCGCCCGAGCCGGCGGCGGCCATCTCCACGGTCACCGCCATCACGCTCCGGTTCATCGCCATCATCTGGGACGTGCGACTCCCCACCTACCGCGTCAACCACCCGGAAGGACCCTGACCATGCCCACGTGGATGCTGGTGGCCGGCGGCATCATGCTGGTGGTGCTGGCGTTCCTGGCCTCACAGATGATGGGGGGCTCCGCCGGCCGCGCGGGCGGTGGGGCCGCCGCGGTGAGCCGCTCAGCCGGGGCCCGGGCGGTGATGGAGCGGCGAGACGAGATCGTGCGGCTGGTGGAGCAGGGCCAGAAGATCGAGGCCATCAAGCTGATGCGCGAGGTCGGCGGCGTGGACCTGGCCGAGGCCAAGAAGCTGGTGGACCTGATCGAGCGGCTCGGCGGGATGCCGCCCGACAGCGCCACCCCAGTGGAGTGGCCCGGGCTCACCGGTGACGCGCTGGCGCAGGTCCGCGCCGCGCTCGCCGCCGGGAACAAGATCGAGGCCATCAAGCTTTATCGGGAGCACACCGGCCTCGGCCTCAAGGAGGCCAAGGACGCCGTCGACGCCATGGAGTGACCCGATGACTGCCGCCGCCCCCGCCCTCGCCACCCTCGCCGGTGGCTGCTTCTGGTGCCTCGAGGCCGCCTTCGAGCAGCTGGCCGGGGTGGAACGCGTCACCTCCGGCTACGCCGGCGGCCACGTGGCCAACCCGGGTTACGAGGCCGTCTGCAGCGGCGACACCGGGCACGCCGAGGTGGTGCAGCTGCAGTTCGACCCGGCGGTGATCAGCTTCCGCGACCTGCTCGGCGTGTTCTTCACCATCCACGACCCCACCACCCTCAACCGGCAGGGGCACGATGTGGGGACCCAGTACCGCTCCGCGGTGTTCTGTCACGACGCCGGGCAGGAGCGGGTGGCGCGGGAGGTGATCGCGGAGCTCGAGCAGGGGAAGGTCTTCGGCGACCCGATCGTCACCGAGGTGGTGCCGCTGGACCGGTTCTGGCCGGCGGAGGCGTACCATCACCAGTACTTCCGGCGGAACCCGTACCAGCCGTACTGCATGGCCGTGGTGGCCCCCAAGGTGGCCAAGGTGCGGAAGGCGTTCTTCGACCGGCTCAAGCGGGCGGGGTGACGGGCGCGGCCCCGGGGCCGCGCTGCCGGCGCAAGCAGGCCCGTGGCGCTTTGGCGCCACGGGCCTCATCATTGGGGCTCCCTTCACCCCACTGGCCATGCGCTTCCTTCCCGCCCTCGCCCTCACGCTGGCCCTTCCCCTCGCCGCCCAGGCGCCGCCAAGGGACTTCGCGGCACGGGTCGATCGCTTCGTCAAGGAGGAAATGACGCGACAGCAGCTCGTGGGGCTCTCGCTCGCCGTCTTCAAGGATGGCAAGCTGGTGCTGGAGCGCGGCTACGGCCTTGCCAACCTGGAGCACAAGGTCCCCGCGACACCGGCCACCATCTACCAGTCGGGCTCGGTGGGGAAGCAGTTCACGGCGGCGGGCATCATGCTGCTGGTGCGCGACGGCAAGCTCCGGCTCGACGAGCCCGTCACCCAGGTCTTCCCCTCCGCACCGGCCGAGTTCCAGCAGGTGACCATCGAGCATCTGCTGACCCACACCGGCGGCACCGGCGACTACCCCGACAACTTCGACCTCCGCCACGACTGGACCGAGGACGAGCTCAAGACCTTCATCTTTTCCCGCCCGCTCCGCTTCCCGCCCGGCACCCAGTGGGAATACAGCAACATGGGCTACGTGCTGCTCGGCCTCATCATCCACGAGGTGTCGGGGCAATTCTACGGCGACTTCCTCGCCGAGCGGATCTTCCGGCCCCTCGGCATGAACACCACCCGGATCATCAACGAGGCGGCCATCATCCCGAACCGCGCCGCGGGCTACGAGCGCGACTCGGCGGGCACCATCGGGAACCAGGCCTGGGTGGCCCCGCGGATCAACACCACCGCCGACGGCTCCCTCTACTTCACCGTGCGCGACCTGGCCCGCTGGGACCTGGGCCTCCGCAACGGGACGCTCTTCACGCCGGCGGAGCTGGAGCGCATCCGCACCCCGATGCGGCTCCGGGACGGCCGGTCCACCGGCTACGGCTACGGCTGGATGGTGGGCGAGGTGGGCGGCCACCGCATCATGGCGCACGGCGGCTCGTGGCAGGGGTTCCAGACGCACATCGTGCGCTACCCCGAGGACGGGCTCACGGTGGTGGCGCTCGCCAACGCGGCGTGGGCGGAGCCGGTGGACGTCACGCACGGCGTCGCCAGGCTCTGGGATCCCGCGCTCGGCGCACTGCCGGAGCACGAGTAGCGACGGAGCGCCCACCGGGTGGCCGGGCGCGGCCCGGCAGAAAGACGACGGCCGCCTTCCGTGAGGGAGGCGGCCGTGCTGTTTCCGGCTGGCTCCGGACACGCGGCCCGTGGGCCGCGCGCCGGAAGGGAAAGCCTGGGGACTAGTAGCCGGGGTTCTGGGTGATGTTCGGGGCCACCGTGATCTCCGACTGCGGGATCGGCCAGAGCACCCGGAAGGCGTCCGGCGTGGCCACCGGGACGAACCGGCCCATGCGGACCAGGTCGAAGAACCGGTGTCCCTCCCCGAAGAACTCGAGCCGCCGCTGCAGGTCGATCTCGTCGAGCGCCTGCTGGGCGGTGGTGACGTCCACGCCGGAGACGTGGGCCGGCAGGCCCGCGCGGGTGCGGATCGGGTTGTAGTACGCCACCGCGCTGTCCACGTTGCCCAGGTTGGCGAAGGCTTCCGCCTTGGTGAGCAGCATGTCGGCGTAGCGGAGGATCGGGAGATCCTCGCCGCCGTTCACCGTGGGCCACTTCTGGCTCGAGGCGTACGACTCGGTGTACCCGTCGGTCGGGTCCGGCTTGATGTTCCAGGTGAAGCGGGTGTCCGTGCCCAGGGTGTCGTAGGCATTCATCAGGGACTGGCTCGGCGCGATCTCGTAGCGCCCGCCGTCCGAGTACGTCTGCCAGTAGTACCCGAGCAGGTTGTTCTGGTCCAGGTTCGACGTGAAGGTGAGGCGGAAGATCGTCTCGCTGGTCTCGACGTCGTCCCCGTTGAAGTTGTCGGAGTACGAGGCGGGCAGCGAGTAGCCCTGCGCCTGGACGATGTTGGCCTCGGTGAGGGCGCCCGCGTTGTTCCCCTGCGTCAGGTACACCTTGGCGCGGAGGGCGTGCACGGCGTTCACGTTGGCGTGGTTGGTGCTGCCGGTGTTGGTGATGAGCCCCTCGGCGTCGCTCAGGTCCTGGAGGATCTGGGCATAGACCTCGGCCTCGGTGGAGCGGGTGATGTTGGCCGCCTCGTTGGCGTCGGTCACCGGGGTGGTGCGCAGCGGCACGCCGCCGTACATCCGCACCAGGTTGAAGTAGTTGAGCGCCCGGAGGAAGTGCGCCTCGCCCAGGATCTGGTCCTGCTCCACCGGGTCGTCAAACGTGATGTTCGGCACGCGCGCGATGAGCACGTTGGCGCGCTTGATGGCCTCGTAGATGTCGTTCCAGGCGCCCTGCACCTCGCGGCTGTCGGGCCGGAGGTCCTTGTTGGAGGCTTCCTGGTACACCACGAAGGTGCCGGTGTGGACGGCGTTGTCGGCGTAGAGGTCGCCGAAGTGCGTCAGCGTGCCGCCGTAGTAGTAGCCGCTCTGCAGGGCGCCGTAGGCGCCGGCGAGCGCGGCACGCGCGCCGGCCTGCGTCTGCACCGCCTTGGTGTCGTCCACCTGGTCCGGCGGGCTGGTGTCGAGCAGGCTGTCGCAGGCGCCGAGGCCCAGGGTCAGGGCCACGGCGAGGAACGAGCGTCGGAACATGCGGGCCCCCGTGGGGAGCGAGAGAGTCGTGGTCGTCATGATCACCACCCCGCCTGGATGCCGAACGACCAGGTGCGGGCGAGCGGATAGGCGTAGAAGTCGGTGGCGATCTGGGCGGTCTGGCCCGAGGACGAGCCGTTGCTGTTCACCTCGGGGTTGTAGCCCGAGTACTTGGTGGTGGTCCACAGGTTCTGCGCGCGGACGTAGAGCCGGGCGCTGGCAAAGCCGGCGCTGGCGGCGAGCTGGTCCGGGAGCTGGTAGCCCAGCGTCAGGTCCTGCAGGCGCAGGTACGAGCCGTCCTCGAGCCAGCGGCTGGAGACGCGGCGCGCATCCGACAGCCCGTCGAAGCTCGGGCGCGGCTGGTCGGTCTTGTCGCCGGGCTGCTGCCAGCGGTCCATCACGTCGCCGAACTTGTTGTCGTAGTTGTAGCCGCCGTCGTCCGAGAAGACGCGCATGGCGTTGAAGACGTCGTTCCCCTTGCTGAACTGGAAGAACGTGGTGAGGTCAAAGCGCTTCCAGCTCCAGGTGCTCGTGAACCCGCCGGTGTAGTCCGGCCACGGGTCGCCGATGAAGGTGCGGTCCTCGCTGGTCAGCTGGCCGTCGCCGTTGACGTCCTTGTAGGTGGCGTCGCCGGTGGCGGGATCCACGCCGGTGAACTTGTAGCCGTGGAAGGCGCCGAGGGGATGGCCCACCTCGACCCGGTTCATCTCGTAGTACCCGGTGGAGAACGGCTGGTCGTTGTAGAGCGCCGTGACCGTGTTCCGGTTGAAGGAGACGTTGAGCGTGGTCACCCAGCGGAGGCCGTCCGCGCGGGCCGGCTGCGCGATGACCGTGGTGAGGCCGAGCTCGACGCCCCGGTTCCGCAGCTCGCCGATGTTGGCGATGAACGTGGTGTAGCCGCTGTTGCCGGCCAGCGGCCGGTCGAGCAGCAGGTCGGTGGTGTTCTTGTTGTACCAGTCGCCGCTGAACACCACGCGGCCGTTCCAGAGCTCCAGGTCGGCGCCCAGGTTCACCTGCGTGGTCTTCTCCCAGCCCAGCTTGGTGTTGGCGATCTTGCAGGGGTAGTAGCCCGACTCGTCGCCGTAGTTGGCGCTGCACCAGGTGCCCTGCCACGGGTAGGCCGAGAGGGCCTGGTTGCCGGTGCGGCCCACGCTGGTGCGGACCTTGAACAGGCTGATGGTGCTGTTGTTGGCCAGGAAGCCCTCGCGGCTCGCCACCCAGGCCAGCGACGCGCCCGGGAAGAAGCCGGCGCGGTTGCCCGGGCCGAACACCGACGCCTCGTCCCGCCGGAAGGTCACGCCGAGGAGGTACTTGTCGGCGATGCTGTAGTTGGCCCGCCCGAAGAACGAGACCAGGTTGTCCTCGGCGAAGGTGCCGCCGAAGCTCGTCACCTTGTTGGAGTTGTTGACCTGCTTCACCGACGGGTCGCTCAGGTTCTCGCCCCGCAGGTAGTTCCGGTCGGAGCGGTTGAGCTCCACCGACGTGCCCGCCGTCACCGACAGCTCGTTGCCGCTCACCAGCCGGTTCCAGCCGAAGAACCCGTCAAAGACGTACTTGTTGCCGGTGGAGTAGGCCTGCTCCGCGATGCCGCCGAGGCCGGCCGCCTCCGTGCCCTCCACCAGCGGCGAGCGGTACTGCTGCTCGCGCAGGGTGTAGAGGTTGACGCCCACGCGCCCCGTGAAGGTGAGCGACGGGGTGAAGGAGTACCGCCCCTCGACGTTGCCGATCACCGTGGTGGTGCGGGCGAAGGCCTCGTTGAAGTGCGCGATCGCCACCGGGTTCGGGTAGGCGATGCCGTCGGCGGTGGTGGTGAAGGCGCCGTTGGGCTGGCGCACCGGGTAGAGCGGCTCGTCCGCGATGGCGTTGGTGGTGACGCCCTCGAGGTTGTCGTCGTTCTGGATGCGCTGGTTGCGCTCGCCGCTCACCGCCAGGCCCACCGAGAAGTTGAGCCGCGGGCTGGCCACGAAGTCGAGGTTGGCGCGGGTGCCGATGCGCCGGTAGCCCGACGACAGCGCGATGCCGTCCTGGTCGAACCAGGTCCCGGCCACGCGGTAGCGCACCTGGTCGGTGCCGCCCGAGACCGCAAGCTCGGCGCTCGAGATCGGCGCGCGCCGGTAGATGGCGTCCTGCCAGTCGGTGTTGATGGTGTCGTCCACCCCCACCACGCCGAAGTAGTCGGGGCCGTAGCCGTCGTTCTGGGCGGCCTCGTTCATGTACGTCATGTACTCGGTGCCGGTCAGCAGGTCGATCGTCTTCGACGGCGCCTGGGTGCCGTAGAAGGCGTTGAACGTCACCTGCGAGCGCCCGGTCTGGCCGCGCTTGGTGGTGATGAGCACGACGCCGTTGGAGCCGCGCGAGCCATAGATCGAGGCCGACGCCGCGTCCTTGAGCACGTCAATCGAGGCGATGTCGTCGGGCGAGAGGCCCGTGATGGCCCGGATGCCCTGGCCGCCGAAGCCCATCTGCGACAGGTCCTCGGAGACCACCGGCACGCCGTCCACCACGTAGAGCGGCTGCGAGCTGGCGGAGAAGGACGCGGTGCCGCGCACCTTGACCGTCACCGCGTTGCCGGGGTTGCCGGCGTTCTGCACCACCTGCACGCCCGGCGCCCGGCCCTGCAGCGCCGCGTCCGAGCTGGCGTTGGCCTGGCCGCTGATGTCCTCGGAGCTCACCGAGCTCACGGCCGTGGCGAGGTTCTCGCGGGTCACCGTGCCGTAGCCCACCGACACCAGCTCCTCGAGCTCCACCGCCTTCACTTCCAGCTTGAAGTCCGCCGTGGCCTCGTCGCCCGGGAGCAGGGCGAGGGAGCGCACCTGCGGCGCGTAGCCGATCATCGACACCCGCAGGGTGATCTTGCCCGCGGTGAGGTTCTCGAGCAGGAACTGCCCGTTGCCCGACGACACGGCGCGCTTCGCGGTGCCGATCACCGTCACGAGCGCGCCCTCGAGGGGCTTGCCGTTGGCGGAGTCGGACACCGTGCCGCGCACGGTCTGGGCGTCCGCCCGCCCGGCACCCACGGCCAGGGCGAGCAGGACGCCCAGCGCGGCGAGCCTACTGGACCAGGAAAATCGCATGACACCTCCACAGGGGGAAAAACGGGATCCTGCCGGTATTGCCCAACGGGACCTGCTGGTCACTCACCGGCGAGCGCGGCCTCGCCGCGGACCGGGTTGAAGCTGCTGCCCGGGGGCAGGAGCGCAAGGCGCACCCCGCGGGCCCCGAGCACGGGCGCCCCGGGCCGGGTGACCCGGGCGCCCCGCGCGTCGTAGATGCTCACGGCGCTGGCGCCACGCACCCGCCAGGTGCCGTCGCGCCCCACCTCGAGCGCCGTGCCTTCATCAATGCCGATGCCCACGAGGCCGGGCCGCTCGAGCACCGCGGCCAGCAGCCGGTTGTGCCGCTCCCGCCGCAGGAAATGCTGGTCCACGATGGTGCCCGGGAGGAAGCCGAACCCGGGCCGCACCTCGATGACGCCGCGCGCCACGTCGGGGAACTCGTCGCCGTAGTAGCCGAGGCTGTCGGGCCGGTGCTGGTTGCCGGTGATCATCGAGTCGCTCATGATCGCCGCCCCCGCCGAGGTGCCGCCGAGCACCGCCCCTCGGCGGAACCGGGTGCGGATGGCCTGCAGCACATCGGTGCCCGCCAGGGCCGCCACCAGGCTGGCCTGGTCGCCGCCCGTGAACCAGACGCCCGTCACGCTGTCGAGCGTGGCCGCGGCGCCCGGCGCCGGCCGGTCCCCGGCGAGCGGGAGCGTGAAGGCCCGCGCCCCGAACTCGCGCAGCTGCGCCGCCTTGTCGTCGCCCGTGGCCGCGGGTTCACCGCTGGCGAAGGGCACCACCACGATGATCGCCTGCCCCGGCCCGCCCGCCAGCTCCACGAACCGCGCGACCAGCGCGTCCGGCTGGGCGCCGCCCCCCACGATGAAGAGCGTCCCCTGCCCCGCCGCCCGGCCCGGCGCCAGGAGCGCGAGCGCCAGCACCAGCGCCGGCAGCCGCCTCACGCGGAACGCCGTCCCGGCGGGGCCACCGCCGGCGCGCCGAGGCGCGCCGAGATCCGGTCGGCGGCGGCGCGCACCTCGCGCTGCAGCGATGGCAGGCGCCGCAGGGGCAGCCGCACCGAGGGCCCGCCCAGGCACACCGCCGCCACCACCCGCCCCAGGTGATTCCGCACCGGGGCGGCCACCGCCGTGTAGCCCGGCTCCAGTTCCTCGATGGCCGCGCTGACGCCCTGCGCCGCCACCTCGTCGAGCGTGGCCTCGAGCCGCGCCAGCGTGGCCGGGGTGCGCGGGGTGAAGCGGGCCAGCCGCCCGCGCGTCTCGGCGCGGAACTCGGCCCAGCCATCGTCGTGCGCCCGGGCGTCGGCCAGCAGCAGCTTGCCGGTGGCCGCCGCGTGCGCCGGCCAGCGCCCGCCCACCACCTCGGTCCACGCCCCGCGGTGCGTCCCGCGCACCTCCGCCAGCACCATGATCTCGGTGCCCACCAGGATCTCGAGGCTGGCCGTCTCCCCCGTGGCGGCGGCGAGCGCCAGCAGCTCGGGCCGCGCCGCCTCGGGCAGGTCGGTGGCCCGCTGTGCCAGCGCGCCGAGCCGGATGGCGCCCGGGCCCAGGCGGTACTCCCCGCCCGCGGTGCGCTCCACCATGCCCTCGCGCTCGAGCGCGCCGAGCAGCCGGAGCGTGGTGGGCCGGGTCATGCCGACGGTGCGGGCCAGCGCGCTCAGCGTCCAGTGGCGATGCTGGTCGTCGAAGGCCCGGAGCACGAGGAACGTCCGCGCCACGGCCTGCGTGCCCGTGGTGCGGGCTGTCCGTATGGTGGAAGCAGTTTTCACAATATGGCCACCATGATCGGCCCGGAACGCGGTGCCGTCAAGAGCCTCAACCCGAAACGCGCCGGCCCGACAGAATTGTCTCGCCCCGCAACGGCCCCGCCCTAGCCGGCGGCCCGATCACGGCGCACCTTGCAGCGCATGCGCACCGACTACGAGTACCTCGTGCTGGGACTGGGCGGCCTCGGCAGTGCCGCCGCCTGCTGGCTGGCCCGGCACGCCGGCCGCGACGTGCTGGGGCTCGAGCAGTTCGAGCTGGGCCACGTCCGCGGCGAGTCGCAGGACCACAGCCGCATCATCCGCCTCTCCTATCACACGCCGGGCTACGTGCGGCTCGCCAGGCGCGCCTACGAATCCTGGGACCTCGTGGGCCGCGAGGCCGGCGAGTCGTGCGTGCTCGTCACCGGCGGCCTCGACCTCGCCCCGCGGGACAGCCGCATCCCCCTCGGGCCCTACATGGACAGCCTCCGGGCCGAGGACGTGCCCTTCGAGCACCTCGACGCGGCGGAGATCCGCTACCGCTGGCCCCAGTGGGCCATCGGCGATGACGTGCATGGGCTCTACCAATTGCAGGGCGGCATCGCCATGGCCGCGCGCGCCAACGCGGTGCACCAGCGCCTGGCCCGCGAGCACGGCGCCACCCTGCGCGACCAGGCGCCGGTGAGTGCCGTCCGCTCCATCGGCGGGGAGGTGGAGGTGGTGGCCGGCGGCACCGCCTACCGCTGCCGCAAGCTCGCCGTGGCCGCGGGTCCCTGGAGCAATCAGGTCCTCGGCTACCTCGGCCAGTCGCTGCCGCTCGAGGTGACGCAGGAGCAGGTGACCTACTTCGCCACGCCGCACCTGAAGGAATTTGCGCCCGACCGCTTCCCGGTCTGGATCTGGATGGACGATCCCTGCTACTACGGCTTCCCCGTCTTCGGCGAGCCCGCGACGAAGATTGCGCAGGACGCCGGCGGCAAGGTGGTCACCGCCGACACCCGGAGCTTCACGCCCGACCCGGCGAACAGTGCGCGCGTCCGCGACTGGGCCACGCGGCACCTGCCGCGCGCCGTGGGCCCCGAGCTCTACACCAAGACCTGCCTCTACACGCTGACCCCCGACCGGGACTTCGTGCTCGACACGGTGCCCGGCCACCCGCACATCGCGATGGCCATCGGCGCGGGGCACGCGTTCAAGTTCGCGTCGGTGATCGGCCGCATCCTGAGCGAGCTGTCGATCGCCGACGCCACGCCCAGCGACCTCACGCCCTTCCGCTTCGACCGTCCGGTGCTCCAGGAAGCCAACCCCGTGCGGAACTACATGCAGTGAGCACCTCCTGAGCGGCGTCCGCTGGCGGATGATCGCGCTCGCCGCCGTGGCGAGCTTCCTCGCGTACGTGCTCCGCATCAACCTCTCGGTCGCGGGCGACGCGGTGCGCGACGACCTCGGGCTCTCGCGGGTGCAGCTCGGCGTGGTCCTCGGCGCCTTCGCCTGGGGCTACGGCCTGTTCCAGTTCCCGGGCGGGCTCCTCGGGGACCGGATCGGCGCCCGCCGCGCGCTCGCCTGGCTGATCGTGGCCTGGGGCGTCATGAACCTGCTGCCGGCGCTGGTGCCGGCCACCGGCCTCCTCTCCCCGCTCCTCCTCACCATGCTGCTCGCGGGCGCGCGCTTCCTCATGGGCGCGGCGCAGGCGCCCCTCTTCCCCATCACCGGCGGCGCCACCATCCGGTTCTGGTTCCCGCCCGCCGCGTGGGCCCTCCCCAACGCGCTCCTCAACGCCGGCGCCGCCTTCGGCTCCGCGGCGGCGGGACCGCTCATCGGCTGGCTCGTGGTCACGGCCGGGTGGCGGCTCTCCTTCCTCCTCACGGCACCGGCCGCGTTCCTGTGTGCGGCCTGGTGGTGGTGGAGCTACCGCGACCGGCCGGCGGAGCACCCCGGCGTCTCGGCCTCGGAGGCGGCCTACATCGGGGCAGACCGCGGCCGCGACACCCTCGCGACGCCCGCGCCGGGCGCGTGGATGGCGGCGCTCCGGGACCGGCAGGTGCTGCTGCTCACCCTGAGCTATTTCTGCAGCAACTACCTCTTCTACTTCTTCTTCAACTGGCTGGTGATCTACCTGGTCGAGGCGCGGCACTTCACCCTGCTCGAGGGCGGCTGGTACGCCGCCGCGCCCTGGATCACCGGCGCCGTGGGCGCCCTCCTCGGCGGCCTCGTGGCCGACCGGCTGACGCACCGCCACGGCCCCAACGTGGGCTACCGCTGGCCGGCCCTGGTGAGCCTGGCGGTGGCGGGCGGGCTGATCTTTGCCGTGGCGGGCGCGCCCTCGCCGCTCAGCGCGGTGGTGCTGCTCTCCCTCTGCCTCGGCTTCCAGCAGGCCACGGACCCGGTGTACTGGGCCGCCACGGCGGTGGTGGGCGGGCGCCATGCGGCGGGCGCGTGCGGCGTCCTCAACACCGCCGGCAACGTGGTGGGCGCCGCGGTGGCGCTCGCCGTCCCCCTCACGGTGGACGCCTTCGGCTGGCCGGCGGCGCTCGCCACCACCGCCGCCATCTCCCTCCTCGGCGCGCTGCTCTGGCTCCCGGTCCGCGTGGAGCCGGCGGAGCCGGCGGGACGGGTCCCGCCGCCGTAGCGCGGCCCGGGTGGCGCGCCGCCCGGATCGGCCGTAGCATCAGGAAGGGCCCTCGCCGGCCCGTCCCCGGTCTCTTGCCTCCAGGACCCGCATGCCGCGCGCCCTCCGCCGCTTCGCCCTCGTCCTCGCCCTGGCGCCGCTCGCCCTCCGCGCCCAGGCCCCGGTCATCACGCCGGCCGGGGATCCCTCGGTGCAGGCGGACACCATCTACCGCCTGGCGGTCAACCCGGCCGAGCATCCCGGCGAGCGCTGGGTGCTGCTGCTGGACGACGGCGTCCTCCGCTACGAGGCCGACGGCACCGGTACCCGCACCTACCGCACCATCGTCCAGGTGCTGCAGCAGGACGCGGTGGAGACCTGGGCCGAGCACGAGTTCTCCTACGCGCCGGGGCACGAGAAGCTGACGGTCAACTGGATCCGCGTGGTCCGCCCCGACGGCACCGTGATCAGCGAGACCCCGACGCAGGTGCAGGAGTCGGACGTGCCCGCCACCATGGGCAACCCGGTGTACGCCGACCGGAAGGTCCTCCGCTACTCGCTCGCCGGCGTGGCCCCCGGCGTCATCGTGGACTTCAGCTACACCACCGAGGAGAAGAAGCCCTTCCTGGCGGGCGACTTCCACCATTACTGGCGGATCCACACCGGCGCCTTCGTGCGCCGTTCCCGCTACATCGTGGACCTCCCCGCCAGCCTCACGCCGCACCTGCTGGAGCGGAACCTCACCATCACCCCCGTGGTGACGGTGGCCCACGGCCGCCGGGTCACCATGTGGGCCGCGCAGGACGTCCCCAAGCCCCGCAGCGAGGAGTTCGCCGCCGATTCCAACGGCGTGTGGATGACGGTGGTCCTGAGCGGTGCCCGCTCCTGGGCCGACATCGGCCGCTGGTACGCGGGGCTCGCCAAGGGGCGCTACGACGTGCCCGCCGCGCTCAAGGCGCGCTACCCCGAGCTCCTCGCCGGCGCGAGGACCGCGGTGGACACCCTGCGCGGCCTGCAGCGGTACGTGGCGCAGGACATCCGGTACGTCTCCATTTCCCTCGGCATCGGCGGCTACCAGCCGCGGACGCCGGCCGAGGTGTTCAGCACCGGCTACGGCGACTGCAAGGACAAGGCGACGCTCTTCGTGGCGCTCGCCTCCTCGCTGGGCTACAAGGCCTACCCCGTGCTCCTCAACGCGGGCGGCGAGGTGGTGCGGGCCACGCCGTCGATCGAGCAGTTCGACCACGCCATCGCCGTGGTGGACCATGGCGGCCGGCGCACCTTCACCGACCTCACCACGGACCTCACCCCCTTCGGCGAGCTGCCGCCGAGCGACCAGGGGCAGTTCGCGCTGGTGGTGCATCCCGACGGGCGCACCGAGGAGGTGACGCTGCCCGACGTGGAGCCGGCGGACAACCTGCAGGCCATCGAGCTGACCGGCGAGGTGTCGCCCGACGGGCTGCTGAGCGGCACCTACACCGAGCGGGGCACGGGCAGCCGGCAGTACGGCCTCCGCAACCTCTTCACCGCCCCGCTCGACTCGGCGCGCCGCGCCGACATGGCGCGAGGCATCGTCACCTCGCTCTACCCCGGGGCCACCGCCGACAGCTTCCAGACCTTCGACGGCCGCGACCTCACCGCCGACACCCGCGTGGCAGTGCGCCTCTCGGGCGGCCGCGCGGCGCGGCTCACCGGCGCGGGCGGCCGCACCGCCATCCTGCAGCTCCCCTTCGGCTCCATGCGCAGCATGGCCGACGCCGCCACCGCCCTCGAGGCGCAGGGCGAGCGCACCTACCCGATCGACGCCGAGAAGATCCTCGGCGTGTGGGCCAACACCAACACCGTCACGCTCACGCTGCCGGCCGGCTGGCAGGCGCAGCTCCCGCCGGCGGTGGAGGCCCGGAGCAAGTGGGGCACCTACATCGCGCGCTACCAGCAGGAGGGCCGCACCCTCCGCCTGGAGCGCCGCCTCGAGGGCGCACGCGGGATCTACCCACCGGAGGAGCTCTACGACCTGACCAGCTGGCTCCGCGCCGTGGCCAAGGACGACACACCCTACCTCGTCATCGAAACCGGGGCGCGGCCGTAGCTGGGGAGGCCGTGGACGGGACTTCGCGGGGCTGGGGTCTGGTGCGGGTAACCACAGAGACACGGAGGACACGGAGGTCACGGAGTGATCCAGCCCGGATGGGCGCGTTGCCAACCCGGGCTCGGGTCTTTCTGGGTGGGGCTCCGTGAGGGGTGGGAGGCGTTGCCAGACCCGAACAGACACCCCCATCACCCGCAGTTCTCTGTGCTCTCCGTGTCCTCTGTGCCTCTGTGGTTCCCGGGCGAGGACCCAGCCGAGCCGACGCCCTCCCCTCTGCGAGCCCCTCCGCGCCCAATTGACGCCCGCCCCCGCGCGGGCGCAGATTGAAGCCAGTCTCCCCGCCGTCCCCTCACCTCCGCCAGACCACGCCTCATGCCCGCGCTCGCGCTCCGGGACACGCCCTTTGACGTCGCCATCGTCGGCTCCGGAGCCGGCGGCGGGATGGCCGCGTACATGCTCACCAAGGCCGGGGCCAATGTGGTCCTGCTCGAGGCGGGCGACTCGTGGGACAACACCAGGGACTCGAAGATGCTGACCTGGGCGCACCAGTCGCCCCGGCGCGGCAGCTCCACGCGGGAGCGGCCCTTCGGCGAGTTCGACGCCTGCATCGGCGGCTGGAACGTGGACGGGGAACCCTACACCAAGGCCCCCGGCACCCGCTTCGACTGGTGGCGCGCCCGCATGCTCGGCGGCCGCACCAACCACTGGGGCCGCATCTCCCTCCGCTTCGGCCCCCACGATTTCAAGGGCAAGTCCCGCGACGGCCTCGGCGACGACTGGCCCATCGGCTACGAGGACGTGAAGCCGTGGTACGATGAGGTCGATCGCCTGGTGGGCATCTTCGGCACCGTCGAGGGCCTCGAAAACCACCCCGACGGGATCTTCCTCCCCGCGCCGAAGCCGCGCTGCTGGGAACTGATGGTCAAGCAGGCGAGCGACAGGCTCAAGATCACCTGCATCCCGTCGCGCCTTTCCATCATTACCAAGCCCCACAACGGCCGCCCGGCGTGCCACTACTGCGGCCAGTGCAACCGCGGCTGCGGCGTCAACGCCAACTTCTCCTCCACCAACGTGCTGGTGTGGCCCGCCATGGAAACGGGCCGCCTGACGCTCGTCACCGGCGCCATGGCGCGCGAGGTGACGCTCGACAAGGCGGGGAAGGCCGACGGCGTCGTCTACATCGACAAGGCCACGCGCACCGAGCGGCGCGTCAACGCCAAGGTGGTGGTGCTCGCGGCCAGCGCCTGCGAGAGCGCCCGCATCCTCCTCAACTCCAAGTCGGCGCTCTTCCCCCAGGGCCTCGCCAACTCGAGCGGCACCGTCGGCAAGTACCTCACCGACACCACCGGCACCGACGTCGGCGGCTTCATCCCGAAGCTCATGGACCACGTGCCGCACAACGAGGACGGTGTCGGCGGCGCGCACCTCTACATGCCCTGGTGGCTCGACAACACGAAGCTCGATTTCCCCCGCGGGTACCACATCGAGATCTGGGGCGGGCTCGGCGCGCCGAGCTACGGCTTCATGGGCGGCATCCAGAACTACCCCTCGGGCGGCGGCTACGGCCGGCAGCTCAAGGAGGACTACCGCCGCTACTACGGCGCCACCGTGGGCTTCTCCGGCCGCGGCGAGCAGATCCCCAACGCCGACTGCTACTGCGAGATCGATCCCGACGTGGTGGACCAGTACGGCATCCCCGTGCTCCGCTTCCACTGGAAGTGGTCGGACCACGAGTACAACCAGGTGAGGCACATGCAGGAGACCTTCCGCTCCCTCATCAGCGAGATGGGCGGTGAGGTCTGGAGCCCCATGCCCACCAAGGAGCAGGGCTACGGCATCGCCAACGGCGGCGCCATCATCCACGAACTCGGCTGCGTCCGCATGGGCGCCGACCGCGGCAGCTCGGTGGTGAACAGCAACTGCCAGGCGTGGGACGTGAAGAACCTCTTCGTGGCCGACGGCGGGCCCTTCGTGTCGCAGGCCGACAAGAACCCCACCTGGACCATCCTGGCCCTCTCCATGCGCACCTCCGACTTCATCGCTCAGGCGATGAAGCGCGGCGAGCTCTGAGGCTTCCCATGACCGACATCTCGAGGCGCGACGCGCTGCAGGCCCTGGCCGGGATCCCGCTCCTGGCGGCCGGCTTCTCCCCCGCGGAGGTGAAGCGCGCCGCCGTGGCCGCGAAGGCCGCCGTGGCGCAGGACGGCTTCACCCCCGCCTTCTTCACCGCCGACGAGTACCGCACCGTCCGCATCCTGAGCGAACTCGTCATCCCGCGCGATGGCCGCTCCGGCGGCGCGCTCGATGCCGGCGTGCCCGAGTTCATGGACTTCATCCTGAACGAG
This sequence comes from uncultured Gemmatimonadaceae bacterium, assembly GCA_964598655.1. Taxonomy (GTDB): domain Bacteria; phylum Gemmatimonadota; class Gemmatimonadetes; order Gemmatimonadales; family GWC2-71-9; genus JADJOM01. The sequence goes on along the minus strand of CAZRCT010000034.1, from coordinate 5,943 downwards.
AACCCGGGGATGCAGGTCCACTTCCGCGGCGGCCTCGCCTGGCTGGACACCGAGGCCCGCGAGCGCTTCGGCGCCAACTTCGCCGACATCGCCGACGCCCGCCGCCGCGCGATCCTCGACGACATCGCCTGGCCCAAGAGGGCCAAGCCTGAGCACTCGCAGGGCGTGGCCTTCTTCAACCGCTTCCGCGACCTCACCGCCAGCGGCTTCTTCTCGAGCGAGCTCGGCGTGATAGACCTCCAGTACCAGGGGAACACCTTCGTCATGGAATGGCAGGGCTGCCCGCCGGAGGCGCTGGCCAAGCTCGGCGTCTCTTACCCGAGCTGACCCGCTGTTTCATCCTTGGAACGGGGCGCCGCTGACACCAGCGGCGCCCCGTGCGCGTAGGGGGCCGCGTCCCTTTCCGAGACATCCGCCATGTTAAAGCCGGTGATGGGGTTGGCCGCGACGGGCATCGTCGCCCTGGTGCTGTTCAAGCTGTTCACGCTCTTCATCTTGCCGCTCATCGTGGTGGCGGTGGGCATCACCTTCGTGGTGCTCAAGTGGGGGTTCATCCTCCTGATGATCTGGTTCGCCTTCTGGCTCTTCAAGAAGATGACGCGGTCGGCCGAGACGGCCTGAGTCGGTTCCATGCGGGATGAAGCCCCCGGGCACGGGATGCCCGGGGGCTTTGTCGTTCCAGTCCTGCAACATGTGGCGGATGGCCGGGCATCCGGCATCTTCTAGAAGGATGCCAGGGCCGCTGCGCATCCTCCAGCAAGAGTTTTCCTCCCCTCTGCCACACTTCCACCAGGAAGCGTGAGGCAGCGATCCCAGATGCGCCGCGCGGCGAAGTCGTGGGTCGTCGGAGGCCAACCGAGGGAATGGCCATGTCGCCACGAATCCTCTCGATGATTGTCCTTGCGCTCGGCCTTGCCACCCCCGTGCACGCCCAGCAGGAAGGCTGGGTGTGGCGGCAGCTCTCGGAGTGGCAGCCGGACGGCACCCCCGTGATCCACCCAGCGGTGGCCGAGACCGCCTTCGTGGTCACCTCGCCGGTCCGGGATGCGCGGACTCGGCGGCTGACGGCGGTGACCCTCACGTCGCTGACCAGCGACCTGCCCTCGCCGCTCCCCTTTGCCGTCTCGCTCGGCCGCGACGGCCGCGTGGCCGCCATGCGCACCGACCAGGAAGACGGGTACCTCAAGGACATCGACCTCGAAACCCCGCTCGGCAGCCTCCAGCTGGAGGCCCGCGCCTTCCTGGTGCCCGCCACCGTGCGCCGCGACTCGCTGGTGGACGACACGCGGGCCCGCCACCTCGTGCCCCTCCGCGTCAGCTCCATCCTGGACAACACCATCGGCGGCGACACGCTTGCCCTAGCCCGCCACCGCCGCGGGCGCGTGGTGGAGCGCCTCCGGCGCGAGGGGCGCACCTGGCTCCGCCTCCGCGCCACGGGCCACGACACGCTCACCGGCATCCGCTTCATCGAGAACTCCTTCGAGCGGACCCGGGTGGACGTGCAGCTGGCGGGACCAGTGGAGGAGACCTACCTGCTCGAGCCCGCCACCGGCCGGGTGGACAGCCTCCGGCAAGACCTCCGCTGGACCGGCACCTTCCGCTTCACCGGCCCGCGCGGCCCCGTGGTGATCGTCCGCGGCCGCTGGCGCGCGGAGCGCACCGCTTCCTGGCAGGCCAACCAGCGTCCCGACGCGGACGCCGCCATGGGCTACTTCATGATCCACGGCCGCAACCCGCCCCCCGACTCCGTCCGGCCCCCCACGCCGGAGGAGCAGCTGGTGACGCGCGCGTTCCGCGGAGACACCACCACGCTCGACAGCGCGCTCGCACGCCGTGACGCCGCCACCACGCTGGCCGGTCGCATTGACGGCAACCAACTCGTCGGCCAGATCACCGCCATCCTTTACCGCCAGCGGCGCGGCGACCTCGGTGAGCACGCGCCGTTCGTCCGCCTCGAGGCCACCGACCCGCTCACCCCGCGCCTGCTGCCGAGCTACGCCTCCGAGACCTGGCTGGGCGCCGGTGCCGCGCGCCGGCTCACCACGATCTTTGCCGCCCTCGAGACGCAGCGCCGCCTCGGCGTGGACCGCGAGGAGGCGTTCGCGGCGCTCACCGAGATGGTCATGGACCCCGACAGCATCACGCCCGAGGCCGCCGACGTCTTCGTGGAGGGCGCCCGCCGGGCCGACGACCCGAGCGCCCGCGACCTCTTCCTCCTCGGCGCTTACCGCGGCCGCCCGGCGCGCTACCTGGCGCTGGCCGAGTCGCTGCCGCCGTACGGCGGCTACCGGCGCATGCTGTGGCGCGTCACGCGGGGGGATTTCGGCCTCGCCGGGGAGACCTGGGGCGTGGATGAGCACACCGACAGCGCCCGGAAGGCCGACCCGCAGCCCGACCTCGACGAGCCCTGGCAGGCCCACCAAGCGCGCGCCCGCGTGCGCCCGGGCAACGCGCCCCCGGGCTGGTTCGCCGAGTGGCTGGCCGCGCATGAACCGGACGGGCACGCCCGGCTCCGCGAGCGCTTCCGCACCGAACCATCCCCGGAAGGCCGCCTGGTGTGGGCCCAGTACCTGCTGCTCCTCAACGACACCACGCCGGTGTCGTGGATCCAGGAGGTCGCACTCGATGCCGACAGCGCCGTGGCCGAGGCCGCCTACCGGGTGATGAGCCGCTGGGAGTGGCAGGACCGCTTCGCCGATACGCTCCGCGCCGGCCCCGAGCTCGCCGAACTGCAGGACCTGCTCCTCCGCCACACCCGCGGCGAGGCCCTCATCACCGCCGGCGGCGACACCGCGTTCGCCTTCTCACCGCACGACGAGACGCCGGGCGAGCACCTCCTGATCCTCGATGGCCTCGATCCCTCGATCGCCGCCTCGCCCTGGTGGCGGGACCGCTTCGAGCTAGTGGACGAGGCGTCACTCCGGGCCCGCGCCGACTCGAGCGGCCTCGTCATGGCGCTGACCATCCGCCCGGTGCTCCGCTACGGGCGCTATTACGAGACCGGCGTGGACCTCCGCCCCTACGGCCCCCCGGGCACGATGTGCCTCTGCGGCGGCGGCACCAGCGTCACGCTGGTGCGGCGTAACGGGCGCTGGGTGATCATCGCGACAGGCAGCTGGATCTCCTGACGGCAGCAGGCCTCCCCATGGCGCGGGGAGGTCCGCTCAGCAACCTTCAAGTCATGCGATTCCTCCTGCCCGTTACCCTGCTCGCGCTGGGCGCCGCGCCGCTTGCCGCGCAGGAACAATCCGGCGAGCCCGCCTATCCCGGCAGCTTCACCACCCCGATGCCGCTCTACACCAAGGGCCTCGGCGCCTACCGCTGGACCATCACCACCCGGAGCGACTCGGCCCAGCGCTTCTTCAATCAGGGCGTGCAGCTCATGTACGCCTTTGCCACCGACGACGCGGCGCGCTCCTTCCGGGAGGCCGAGCGGCGCGATCCCGGCTGCGCCATGTGCTGGTGGGGCGAGGCGTGGGCGTGGGGGCCGTACCTGAACGAGGGCATGGCCCCGGACGATGCGCCCCGTGCCGCCTACGCCGCCGCCCGCGCCGTCGAGGCCGGGCGGCAGGCCGGCACCGCGCGCGAGCGCGCCCTCATCGAGGCCATGGCCGTCCGCTACACGCCGCGCCACGACGCCGACGAGCGGAAGCGCCTCGACTCCGCCTACGCCCGCGCCATGAAGCAGGTGTGGCGCCGCTTCCCGCACGACGCCGAGGTGGGCACCATGTACGCCGAGGCGCTGATGCTGCTGGAGCCGCGCCGCGGCTACTGGGACGCCGCCAAGCCCTCGGTCCGGGAGATCCACGCCGTCCTCGAGGAGGTGCTGGCGCGAAACCTCCAGCACCCCGGCGCCTGCCACCTCTACATCCACGCCACCGAGTCCACCGACCGCGCGGAGGAGGCCGCGGCCTGCGCCGAGCACCTGGGCCACGCCATCCCCGGCGCCAGCCACCTGAACCACATGCCGAGCCACACCTGGAACCGGGTGGGCCGCTGGGGCGACGCGGTGCGCGCCAACCTCGCCGCGTGGCACTCCGACGAGGCGGCGCTCCGGCAGGAGGGCTTTGCCATCTACCCGTCGCACAACCTGCACATGCTGCTCTTCGCGGCGAGCATGGACGGCCAGGGCGCCGTGGCCGAGCAGGCGGCGCGCGACTACGCGCGGGTCCAGAAGCCGGCGGCCGACAGCATCTCCTGGGGCACGTTCTACCGCGCGCTGGTGCTGATGCGCTTCGGGCGGTGGGACGAGGTGCTGGCGCTCCCCGACCCGGTGGGCCGCGCCACGACGCGCGGCCTCTGGATCTTCGCGCAGGGTTACGCGCGCCTCCGCACCGGCGACACCACCGGCGCCCGCGCCGCGCTCACCATCGTGGACTCGCTGGCCCGCACCACGCCCGACTCGGTGCAGTTCCGCTTCCACACCGCGCACAGCCTGCTCGGCATCACCGGCGGAATCCTTCGCGCCGAGCTCCAGAAGGCGGCGGGTGATCCCGCGGCCGCCATCACCACGCTCGAGGCCGCCGTGGCGCTCGAGGACTCGCTCACCTACGACGAGCCCGAGCCCCTCCCCTTCTCCGCCCGCCACTGGCTCGGCGCCCACCTCCTCGAGGCGGGCCGCCCCGCCGACGCCGAGCGCGTCTACCGCGCGGAGCTGGCGGACCACCCGCGCAACGGCTGGAGCCTCTTCGGCCTCGCCGAGGCGCTCCGCGCGCAGGGCCAGGACACCCACGGCGTGGAGCGCGACCTCCACGAGGCCTGGGCCCGCGCCGACGTGGCGCTGCGGTCGTCACGGTTCTGAGGGGCGGCGGTGGGGGGCGGCTCGTGTCTCAACGCAGGGGCGCAGGGGAACGGCAACTGCAAAACCACAGAGGCACAGAGGACACGGAGGGCACAGAGAACTGCCCTGGGATGGTGGGCTCATCGCAGGGTGAGTCCATGATGCTTTTGTGGGTGTGAGTTCGGGTCCGGCAACGCCCCCAACCAGTCGCGGCGCCCCACCAAAAAACATCCGAGCCCGGGTCGGCAACGCGCCGATCCGGGCTCGATCCCTCCGTGACCTCTGTGTCCTCTGTGCCTCTGTGGTTTTTCAGTTGCGGCTCCCCTGCGTTGAGGCACGACCAGCCACCGCCAACGCCGCCCCCACCATCCTCGCGGACCCCCGACTAGATTTGCCGCCATGAAGACGCCTGCCGTGCCGGAGCTGCTGGCGCCTGCCGGGACCCTCGAGGCGGTCCGGGCGGCGCTCGCCAATGGCGCCAACGCCATCTACCTCGGCGCCGAGCGCTTCAACGCGCGCGACGACGGGGCCCAGCTCTCCATGGCGGACGTCGGCGAGGCCTGCCGCCTGGCGCACGCGCAGGGCGCCCGGATCTACCTCACCTTCAACATCCTCTTCAAGCCCGCCGAGCTCGCCGACGCCCTCCGCCACCTGGGCGAGTGCGTGGACCTCGGCATCGACGCCGCCATCGTGCAGGACCTGGGCGCGGTGCGGCTCATCCGCGCGCTGTACCCCGGCCTCGAGATCCACGGCTCCACCCAGATGACCGTGCACGACGGCGCCGGCGCCCGCGTGCTCGAGCAGCTCGGTGTCGAGCGCGTGGTGCTGGCGCGCGAGAACACCCTCGACGACATCAAGGCCATCCGCGCCGCCGTGCCGGGCCTCGGCCTCGAGTCGTTCATCCACGGCGCGCTCTGCATCAGCTACAGCGGGCAGTGCTTCATGTCGGGGATGATCAGCGAGCGGAGCGCCAACCGCGGCGCCTGCGCGCAGTCGTGCCGCAAGGACTACCTGCTCACCGACGCCATCACCGGCGCCGAGCTGGACCGCGGCTACCTCATCTCAGCCCGCGACCTCGCCGCCGCCGAGCACCTCGACGCCATCGCCGAGGCGGGGATCGGGTGCCTCAAGATCGAGGGGCGGAAGAAGAAGCCCGAGTACGT
>CAZRCT010000033.1:0-37622 GCA_964598655.1 uncultured Gemmatimonadaceae bacterium | reverse complement strand
GGTGGTGGCGCTCGTGCCGGTGGCGCTGCCGCCGCCGGTAGCCACGGCGAACGTCACGCTGACACCGCTCACGGGGTTGCCGCTCGCGTCGGTGACGAGGACCTGCGGGGCCGTGGCCACCGCCGTGCCCACCGTGGCACTCTGGCCGGTGCCGGCGCTCGCCGCGATGGTGGTGGCGCCGCCGGCCGTGATGCTGATGCTGCTCGAGGTGGCCGCGGGCAGCACGCCCGCAGTGAAGCTCAGGGTGCGGCTCCCCACCAGGCCGGTGATCGAGAGCCCGCTGAAGGTGGCCACGCCCTGGGCGTTGGTGCTGGTGCTGGTGGTGCCGCCCAGCGTGCCGCCGCCCGAGGCGATGGCCGCCGTGACCGTGACGCCGGCCTGCGGCACCGCGTTGCCGAAGCCGTCGCGGAGCTGCACCACCGGCTGGGTGGCAAAGGCCGCGCCGCTCGCCGCACTCGCGCTCGGCTGGGTGGTGATGGTGAGCTGCGTGGCGGCGGCCGCGGTGCCGGTGGCGGTGAAGGTCACCGGCGAGCCGGTGAGGCCGCCGCTCGTGGCGGTGAGGGTGTTGCTGCCGGCGGTGCCGCCGAGCGTCCAGCTGCCGACGCTGGCGTGGCCCTGGGCGTCGGTGGTGGCGCTGGCGCCGGTGACGCTGCCGCCCCCCGTGGCCACGGCGAAGGTCACGCTGACGCCGCTCACCGCGTTGCCGAACTGGTCGGTGACGAGGACCTGCGGCGGCGTGGCCACGGCGGTGCCGACCGTGGCGCTCTGGTTGTTGCCGGCGCTGGCCGCGAGGGTCGCGGCCGGGCCCGCCGCCACGCTGATGCCGGCGGAGGTGACCGACGTGAGGCCGGCGGAGCTGAACGTGAGCGTCCGCGTGCCGGCGGTGCCGTTGATGGCGAGGTCGGTGAAGGTGGACCGGCCCGACGCCGCGGTGGCGATGGTGGTGGTGCCGCCGAGCGTGCCGCCGCCCGAGGCGATGGCGGCCGTGATGTTGACGCCGGCCTGGCTCACCACGTTGCCGCTCTGGTCGCGGAGCTCCACCACCGGCTGGGTGGCGAGGGCCACCCCGGCCTGCGCCGTGGTGGCGGGCGCGGTGACGAGCGCCAGCTGGCTGGCCGGGCCCGGGGTGACGGTGATGGTGCCGGAGCTGATGCCGGTGTAGCCCAGGGCCGAGAAGATGAGGGTGTTCGGGCCGATGGGGCCGGTCAGCCGCAGGTTGGTGAAGGTGGCGACGCCCTGGGCGTCGGTCTGCACCGAGGTGGTCCCGGAGAGCGCCGCGCTCCCGGTGAGCGACTGCACCAGCACCGAGACGCCGGCGAGCGGGACGTTGTTGCCGCTGCCGTCCTGCAGCTGGATCACCGGCTGCTGGGCGAAGGCCACGCCGTTCTGCACCGAGCTCGAGGGCGGCGTCGTCATCGCCAGCTTGGAGGCCGTGCCGGCGCCGAGGGTGACGGTGGTGGAGGTCACCGACGCGCCGAGCAGGGCGGAGCTGAAGGTGATCGTGTAGTCGCCGGCGGGGCCGGTCAGGCTCATGCCGGTGAAGGTGGCGGCGCCGGCCGAGTTGGTGATGGCGGAGCTGCCGGCGAGGGTGGCGCCGCCGGGACCCGTGGCGATGGTGGCCAGGATGGTGCGGGTGCCGCCGGCCGGGTTGCCCGCCGCGTCGCGGAGCTGGATCACCGGGCTCGGCGCAAACGTGGCGCCGCTCGCCACCGAGGGCGGCGGCTGCACCGTGATGCTGAGCTGCGTCGGCGCGCCGGCGGCGAGGGCGATGCTGTTGGACGTGGCGCTCGCGAGGCCCGTGGCGGAGAACTGCAGCGTGTAGCTGCCGATGAGGCCGGTGATGGTGAGCCCGCTGAAGGTGGCGACGCCGCTGCCGTTGGTGACGGCGCTGGCGCTGGCCAGCACGGCGCCGCCCGGGCCGGTGGCCACGGCGGCGGTGACGGTGACGCCGGCCTGGGCCACGGTGTTGCCGTTGGCATCCTCGAGCCGCACTGCCGGCGCCGTGGCAAGGGCGACGCCGCTGGTGGCGCTGCTCGAGGGCTGCGTGGCCATCACCAGCGTGGTGGCCGCGCCGGCGCCGAGGGTGATGGTGCCGGAGGTGGCGCTGGTGAGCGGCGCTGCGTCGAAGCTCAGCGTGTAGGCGCCCGACTGGCCGGTGAGCGTGAGCCCGCTGAAGGCGGCGATGCCCTGGGCGTCACTGACGGCGGTGAAGTTGGCGAGGGTGCCGGTGCCGCTCGCGAGCGTGGCGGTGACGGTGACGCCAGCCTGGGGGACGGGGTTGCCGAACTGGTCGGCCACCCGCACCACGGGCTGCTGGGCCAGCGCCACTCCGCTCTGGCCGGTGCTCGAGGGCGGCGTGCTGAGCACCAGCCGCGCGGCGGCGCCGGCCTGGCCGGTGGCACTGAAGCTGACGGGCGGGAGCGCGCCGACGGTGGCGCTGAGGGTATTGGTCCCCGCGGTGGCGCCGAGGGTCCAGCTGGTGACCGTGGCCACGCCCTGCGCGTCGGTGGGAAGCGCCGTGGTGGGCACCACGGTGCCGCCGCCCGCCGTCACGGCGAAGGTGACGCCGGCGCCGCTCACCGGGTTGCCGAACTGGTCGGCCACCAGGACGCTCGGCGCCACGGCCACGGCGCTGCCGGCCGTGGCCACCTGGCCGTCGCCGGCCTGCTTGGTGACGCTGGCGGCGGCGCCGGCGGTGGCGGTGGCGCTGAAGCTGACGGGCGTGCCGGCCAGGCCGGGCACGTCGGCGGTGAGGCCGTAGCCGCCGGCCGTGGTGCCGAGGATCCACGCCGTGGGACTCGCGAGGCCCTGGGCGTTGGTGGCCACGGCGGCGCTGGTGCCGCCGCCCGTGAAGGTGGCGCCGCCGCCGGTGGTGAAGGCGACGCTGACGCCGCTCACCGGGTTGCCGTTGGCGTCCGTCACCTTGACGCTCGGCGCCACGGCGACGGCGGTGCCCACGGTGGCCACCTGGTTGTTGCCCGCGTTGAGCGCGATGGTGGTGGCGGTGGCGGCGGTGCCCGTGGCGTTGAAGGTGACGGGGTTGCCGCTGATGCCGCTCCCGCTCACCGTGGCCGTCACCGTGTTGGCGCCGGCCACGGGGCCGAGCGTCCAGCCGGCCACCGTGGCGATGCCCTGCGCGTCGGTCTGCGGGGTGGCCCCGTTCAGGCTGCCGCCGCCCGCCGTCACGGCGAAGGTGACGCCGATGCCGGGCACGGGATTGCCGGCGCCGTCGGTCACGAGGACCGAGGGCGGGCTCGCCACCGCGCTGCCGGCCGCGGCCGACTGCGTGGTGGGCGCGTTGGCTGCGACGGCCGCCGGGGTGCCCGCGGCGAGCACGAAGGTGTCGGAGGTGTCGGAGGCGAGGCCCGCGCTCGTGAAGATGAACGAGTACGCCCCCACGGGGCCCGTCAGGCGGAGCGCCGTGTAGCTGGCGGTGCCCTGCGCCGAGGTGGAGGCGCTCCGGCCCACCGGGTCCACCACGCCGCCCGGGCCGTTGTTGATGGCGGCCACCACGGTGCGGCCCGCGGCCGCCACGGGGTTGCCCGCCGCGTCCTGCACCTGCACCACCGGCTGCTGCGGCAGGATGATCCCGCTCTGCGGCGAGCCGCCCGGCTGCGTCACCACCGCCAGCCGGGTGGCAGCGCCGGCCGTGAGCGTGATGGCGCTCGAGGTGACGCCGGTGACGTTGGTGGCCGAGAAGGTCAGCGTGTAGCTGCCGGCGAGGCCCGTCAGCGAGAGGTTGGCGAAGCTCGCCACGCCGTTGGTGGTGGTGGCGATGGTGGTGCCGCCCAGGATGCCGCCGCTGGCGGTGGCGGTGATGGCCACGCCGGTGGTGGTGAGCGGGTTGCCGTTCTGGTCCTGCAGCTGCACCTGCGGCTGCGTGGCGAAGACGCTGCCGCTCGCGCTCGTGGCCGAGGGCTGCGTGAGGATGGCCAGGCGGCCCGCCGAGCCGGCGGTGCCGGTGGCCGTGAAGGTCACGGTGTCGGTGCCGCCCACGAGCGCCGCAAAGGCGATCAACGTATTGCTGCCGGCGGCGCTGCCGAGCGTCCAGCCCTGCGCGGCGATGCCCTGCCCGTCGGTGGCCACGGTCGGCGCGCCGACGCTGCCGCCGCCCGCCGTCACCTCGAAGTTGACAGTGATGCCGCTGACGGCGTTGCCCGCGGCGTCGGTGACCTTCACGGCGGGGTTGATGGCCACCGGCGACCCCGCCACCGCCGACTGGCCGTTGCCCGCCTGCAGCGCGAGCACGGCGGCCGGGCCGGCGGAGAGGGTGATGGTGCCGCTGGTGAGCCCGGTGAGCCCGGTGCCGGCAAAGCCGAGCGTGCGGGGCCCGGCCAGGCCGGTGATGGTGAGGCCGCTGAAGGTGGCCTGGCCCAGCGCGTCGGTGGTGGCGGTGGTGGTGCCGCCGAGGCTGCCGCTCCCACTCGCGAGGCTCACCGTGACGCCGACGCCCGCCTGCGTCACCGCGTTCCCCGCCCCGTCCTGCAGCTGGACCACCGGCACCGTGGTGAGCGGCACGCCGCTCTGCGCGGTGGCGGCCGGCGGGGTCACGAACGCCAGCTGCGCCGCGGCCCCCGCCGAGAGCGTGATGGCGGACGAGGTGAGGCCGGTGAGGCCGGCGCCGCCGAAGGCCAGCGTGTAGCTGCCGGCCGGGCCGCTCAGCACCAGGTTGGCGAAGCTGGCCTGCCCCTGCGCGTTGGTGGTGACGCTCGGCGTGCCCCCGAGGGTGCCGCCGGCGCCCGTGGCGATGCTGGCGGTGAGGCTCACGCCGGCCTGCGCCACGGGGTTGTCCGCCGCGTCGAGGAGCTGCACCACCGTGGCCGGCGCCAGTGCCTGACCGCTCTGGCCGGCGGCGGGCGGCGCGGTGACGAACGCCAGCTTGGCGCCGGCGCCGGCGGAGAGGCTGATCGGCGCGGAGGTGACGCCGGTGAGGCCGGTGGCCGCGAAGCTGAGCGTGTAGCTGCCGGCCGGGCCCGCGATGGCGAGGCCGCTGAACGCCGCCTGGCCCTGCGCATTGGTGTTGATAGTGGTGGTGCCGGCGAGCGCGCCGCCCGCCGACACGCTGACGGTGACCGCCACGCCCGCCTGCGCCACCGGGTTGTTGCTGGCATCACGGAGCTCCACCACGGGCTGCGTGGCCAGGAGGGAGCCGCTCTGCGCGGTGGTGGAGGGGGCGGTGGTGAGCGCCAGCTGCGTGGCCGTACCCGCGCCGATGGTGATCGTGCCGGAGCTGACGCCGGTGAGGCCGGGCGCGCTGAAGGCGAGCGTGCGCCCGCCCGCGCTGCCGGTGATGGCCAGGTCGGTGAAGGTGGCGACGCCGCTGGCGTTGCTCTGCTGGGTGAGGGTGCCGCCGAGCGTCCCGCCGCCGGTGGCGAGGCTGGCGGTGACCTGCACGCCGGCCTGGGCCACGGGATTGCCCGCGAGGTCCTGCACCTGCACGGCCGGCTGCGGCGCCAGGAGCGCGCCGCTCTGCGCCGACGCGCCGGGCGCCGTGGCCAGGCCGAGCTTGCTGGCCGGCCCCGCCGCGAGGGCGATGGTCACGGTGGTGTCGGGCGCGAGCGCGCCGGCGGCGGCGACGAGGGCGTAGTTGCCCACGGGGCCCACGAGGTCGAGCCCGCTCCACGCCACCGTGCCGCCCGCCGAGGTGACCTGGGCGGCGCCGCCCCGGAGGGTGGCGCCGCCGCCCAGCACCGCGAGGGTCACCGTGGTGCCGGCCTGCGCCACCGCGTTGCCGAACTGGTCCACCAGCTGCGCCTGGGGCTGGGTGGCCAGCGCCACGCCCACCTGGGCCGCGGCGCTCGGCTCCGTGGTGAGGCGCACGCGCGCGGCGGCGCCCGCCGCGGCCACGGCCGTGAAGCTGACGGGGTTTCCGCTGATCCCGGCCCCGGCGGCGGTGGCCGTGAGGGTGTTGCCCCCCGCCACGGTGCCAAGCGTCCAGCTGGTGAGCGTGGCCACGCCGCCCGCGCTGGTGGGGATGGACACGCTCGGCCCGCTCCCCTGCCCGTCGGAGACGCTGCCACCGCCCTGGGTCACGGTGAAGGTCACCGTGACGCCGGCCACCGGGTTGTTGTTCTGGTCGGTGACCTTGACCGAGGGGAGCGCGGCCACCGGGGCGCCCGCAGTGCCGCCCTGGCTGGTGGCGCTCTGCGCCTGGATGACGGCCGGCTGCGCGCTGGTGCCGGTGGCGGTGAAGGTGACCTGCGGCAGGCCGGTGACGGCCGCGGTGACGGTGTTGCTGCCCGCCACGGCCCCGAGGTTCCAGAAGGTGAAGGCTCGGCCCTGCGCGTCGGTGACGCTGCTCTGCGCCGTGACCGTGCCGCCGCCTGTGGCCACCACCCAGATGACGCTGAGACCCGGGACGCCGTTGCCGTTGACGTCGCGCGCCTGCACCACGAGGGAGTCGGTGAGCTGGAAGCCGGCGGGGGCGGTCTGCGCGTCGCCGTGCACCTTGACCAGCGTGGTGGCGCCGCCCGCGGTGGCGGTGTGCGTGAAGCCGACGGGCGACCCCTTGAGCCCGGCCGATGCGGCCGTGGCCGACTGGGCCCCGGCGTTGGGGCCGAGGCGGCGCGTCACGGCCGTGCGGCCGTCCGCCCCGGTCACCGTGCTCGCGGCACTCACCGAGCCCTGGCCCCCCGGCACCGCCCAGGTGACCGTCCGGCCGCTGATGGGATTGCCGAAGCGGTCGGTGACCAGGACGCCGAGCGAGTCGGTGAGCACGGCGCCCACCGTGCCCACCTGCCCCTGGCCCTTCACGGCGAAGATGGTGTCCGCGGCGGCAGCGAGGGCGGTGGCGGTGAACGGGGTCTTGAGCACCGTGGTGGCGGGGGGCACCACGATCACCCGCGCCTCCACCCGCTGCTGCCCGGCGAGGGTGCCGAGGAGCCAGACGCTCCGGGCCTGTCCGTCGGCGTCGGTCACGGCGGTGTCGGGGATCAGGTCCGCGCCGGCGCCGCCGGCGATGGCCTGGAACACCACGCGGGCGCCCTGCACCGGCCGGTCCTTCGCATCGGTCACCCGCGCCACCAGCGTGTCCGGCAGCGGCTGCCCCACGGTGCCCGACTGCCCGTCGCCCGCGAGGACGGTGATGGCGGTGGGCAGGCCTTCGGAGGGGAGGGTCAGGTCACTGCCCCCGCCGCAGCGCACCACGGCGGTGGCGCAGAGGAGGGCAAGAAGAGCACGGCGGACGGAACGACTAGACACCACGAGACCTGCAGGCAGTAGACGGATACGGCGACGGCAGGGGTCGTGCCCATCGCGGAATGGGGAGGGTAGCACCTAAATGCCCATGGCGCCAGCAGTTCCGGAATGACACCCAAGCCTCAAAACGGAACCTGTTGTGGCATCACTACATAGATGCCCACCGGCGGACGCGCCCATCCGGAGAAAGACGCAACGATCCGGGTGCGCTTCTCAGCGCCCGGCCGGAGGGCGGAACCGGAAGACGAGACCCCCAACCAGCGCGATGGTGGCAAAGGCAAACCACTGGATGGCGTAGCTCAGGTGGGCGCCCTCGTTGAAGGCGGGGGCGTCGTCGCGGCGCGGGAGCCTGGGAAGGGCCGAGTCCGGCAGCTGGAGGATGTAGTACCCGGCCACTGGATAAGGGAGCCGGGCGCGGAGGGCCGTCAGGTCCACGCGGCGCCAGGTGGTGACGCCGTCCTTCTCCATGGGCTGGCCCTCCACCCCGGAGTCCGGCAGCGTGAGGGCGATGCCCGCCACCCGCACCACGCCGTCCTCCACGAACTTGGCGGGATCGATGGTCTGGGCATCGGGGCTCGAGACGTAGCCGCGCTGCACCAGGATGGCCGTGTCGCCGCGCATGGGCCGGAGCGGCGTCACGAAGCGCACCCCCGGCACGCCCTGCACGATCTGCCCCCGCAGCACCACCTCCGCCGCCGCATCGTAGCGCCCCGTGACCACCACGCGCCGGTCCTGGATGGTGGCGCCCGCCACCGTGGCCGCCTGGGCCGGGTCGTCGAGGTCCACCGCGGGCCGGCCGCGGCGCTCCGCGGCGACGGCGTTGCCCGCCTGCTTCTCATGCAGCCGCGCCACCTGCCAGATGCCGAGCCGGAGAAAGAGGAGCGCGAGGACGACGGCGAGGCCAAGGAAGAGGTTGGCGCGCCCGCTGGCGGTCATCGAGAACTCTCCAGCCGCTCTTCGCGGACGAAAATTTGTGAGTCGTCAGGCTGTGGAAAAACTCGGCAAGCGACGCCAGCGGAATGACTTGACACGAAGGACGAAATCTGGTCCGCCACTTGCATCTCCGGGGGTCAGGCAGCTCGCACGACGACCAAACATAACCAGCCGGAGCCGCACTCCATGCGCCCCGTCGCCCTCACCACCCTGCTCCTCGCCGCGCTTGCGGCGCCGCTCCTGGCCCAGTCGGGCAAGGACCGGCGCGGCGACAATCCGTACCTGCGGGAGGTGCCGGACAGCACCGAGGCGAGCGCATCGAAGGTCGAAGACCAGCACCACACAATAGAAGAGGAAGACGACGCGCCCCGGGAGGACCACTTCCGGCCGCGCTTCTACGCCGGCTTCAACCTCGGGGCCGCCGCGCTCTCCATCCGGCCGCACGGCGGGCTCAGCTATGCCCCCTCGCACACGGTGCCGACCGCGTCGTTTGGCGTCGGGGCGCAGGTGTCGCCCGAGTTCTCGGTGGGGCTCGAGACGATGGGCTGGATCAACTTCACCGGCAACCAGACCCTCGAAACCACGGGCCTCCTCTTGCTCGGCGGGCGGCTCACGCCGGCGCCGTCCTCGGGCCTCTACCTGCGGGCCGGCGGCGGGGTGGGCGCGTACCAGCTGCAGTGGGAAGACTCGTGGTGGAACGACCTCTTCGACGACGGCTACTGCGACTGCGACGTCCCGCTCGCCTTCGACGTGGGGCTCGCGTGGAACGTGGGCGCAGGGATCCTCGTGCCCGTCGGGGCGCACACCACGATCGGCCCCGCCGTGGACCTGTATTTCCTCGATGTCGGGGGCCCGGGCGGGTATCGCCAGCGGGTCCTCACCCTTGGCCTCACCGTTCAGTACTCCGGACACGACTAACAAGGAGGATTCCCGTGCGACGCATCGTCTTCACCACCCTTGCGCTGCTGGCGCTGGCCCTGCCGGCCGCGGCCCACGCCCAGGACGACAGCACCACCGAGCGCCGCCCCGCCCGCCCGCGCGACCGCGATGGCGACTGCCGGTGCGGCCTGCGTGAAGTGCGCGACGACGACGGCGGGCCCAGCCGCCGGCGCGGCCTCTGGTTCTCGGCCGGCCTCGGGGCCGGGTCGGAGTCGTTCGACGCCAACGACGGCCTGGGCTGGAGCGACGACCAGGGCGGCGGCATGGTGTTCCTCAAGCTCGGCGGCACCGTCAGCCGCTCCTTCCTGCTCGGCGTGGAGCTCAGTGGGTGGGCGCGGACCTACCGCTACGAGGGCTATGACCGGTCGCTCGGCACCCTGATGGCGGTGGGCCAGTGGTACCCGGCGCGCAACAGCGGCCTCTGGCTCAAGGGCGGCCTCGGCTTCGCGGCGGACGTGTATGACGAGTACGGGCCCGGCGGGCGGACCATCACGGAGAACGGCTCGGCGGTGTCGATCGGGCTGGGCTACGACATCCCGGTGGGGCGGCGCGCGTCGATCACGCCGCTGGTGGACATCCAGCGGCATCACTACGACACCCACGACGAGCGGGTGGTGGGGATCGGGGTGGGCATCACACTGCACTGAGGTCCGGCGCGCCTTCATCGTCCGGGAGGCGTGAAGGGCCGCAGGCGCGCCTCAGGAACCACAGAGTCACAGAGGACACAGAGGGCACAGAGAACAGCAATTGTTGTGGGTCCCCCTTCGGGTCCACCGACGCCCCCGCCCTGACGCGGAGCACCACCCCGGTAACACCCGAGCCCGGATTGGCAACACGCCAATCCGGGCTCGATGCCTCTGTGCCCTCTGTGTCCTCTGTGCCTCTGTGGTTCCTGGGCGAGCCCTCAGCCCTGCCAACGCCCTCACCTCTCCGAACGCAGATCTACTGCAATCCTCCGTGCCCTGCCCACAACCGCGGCGCCGGGCTCAGTGCAGCTGCTCGATGGTCGCCGTCGAGGGCTCGCGCTCCCGCTGGAGGCGGGCGGCGGTGCGTTCGGCCTGGCGGAAGGCGCGGAGCAGGTTCTCGCCCGCGAGCTTCTTCAGGTCGGCGTCGCTCCAGCCGCGGCGCATGAGCTCGGCGAAGAGCGCGGGGTACTTCGAGACGTCCTCCATGCCCACGGGCAGCTCGGTGGTGCCGTCGTAGTCGCCGCCCAGGCCGACGTGGTCGATGCCGGCCACCTTGACGATGTGCTCGATGTGGTCGGCCACGTCGGCGATGGTGGCGGGCGGGACGGGGTGCGCGGCGCGCACCTCGCGCGCGATGCGGCGCCGCTCGGTGGAGTCGGTGATGCCGCGGATGGCGGCGCTCACCGCGCTGTCGGCCGCGAGGTCGGCGCGGCGATTGGCGTCGGAGATGAAGGACGATACGAAGGTGACCATCACGACCCCGCCGTTCTTCGGCAGGCGGGCCAGGATGGAGTCGGGGACGTTCCGCTTGTGGGGCGTGATGGCGTAGGCGGAGGAATGCGAGAAGATCACCGGCGCCTCGGCCACGTCGAGCGCGTTGCTCATGACACCCGGGGAGACGTGGCTCAGGTCAACCAGCATGCCGAGCCGGTTCATCTCCCGCACCACCTCGCGGCCGAAGGGGGTGAGGCCGCCGTGCTTCAGGGTGTCCTGCGCGGCGTCGGCCCAGTCGAGGGTGACGTTGTGGGTGAGCGTCATGTAGCGGGCGCCGAGGGCGTAGTAGGCCCGGAGCGCACCGAGGGAGTTCTCGATGGCGTGCCCGCCCTCCATGCCGAGGAGGGTGGCGATGCGCCCCTTGCGGCGGGCGGCAACGATGTCGTCGGCGGTGAGGGCGAGGGTGAAGGCCTCGGGGTAGCGCGCCACCATGCGGCGCGCGATGTCGAACTCCTCGAGCTGCACGCGGGCATACCCGCTGTCCTTGATCTCGCCCGGGATGTAGATGGACCAGAACTGCGCGCCCACGCGGCCGGCGCGGAGCCGGGCGATGTCGGTGTGGCCGGGGGTGCGCTGGCGGAGGTCGTAGGCGGCGACGTCGCGCGGGTGGTCCTTGTTGGTGCGGATCTCCCAGGGGAGGTCGTTGTGGCCGTCCACCAGGATGGTGTGGTCGAGCAGGCGCTCCGCGCGGCGGAGCAGCGCCGAGTCCGACTGCGCCGCGACGGGCGCGGCCACGAAGCTGAGGGCAAGGACGGCCACGGCCGCGGGACGACGCATGACGGGACTCCGGGAAGGGGACGGGGGACTCACGCGGGCTTGCCGCCGCGCTTGCCGATCTGGACCAGCTCCGGGCGGGTGAGGAACTCGGGGCAGATGGTCTGGTCGTACTCGTATGGCCCGCCGGTCTCGGCGTCGGTCCAGGGGAAGGCCCGGCAGACGGCGGGATAGGACGGGTCGGCGTGGATGGAGCAGGCGTTGTTCACGATGAAGATACAGCGGCGGTTGCGGACGCGGGTGCGCCACTCGCCCCACCGGGTGCGATAGACCTTCTCCTCGCCGTAACGCGTGGCGAGGTCGCGGGCCTCCTCCTCGGAGAGGGTGACGCCGTAGGCGCAGCACGCCGACTGGTGCGGGCAGGGGAAGCAGGGGAGCGCGGGGTAGGCGCTCATCGCGTGAGCCTCCGGATGGGCCGGCCGTCGAGCCGCCCCTCGGGCTTGAGGCCGAGCAGGCTGGCGAGGGTGGGGGCGATGTCCACGGTGCGCACCGTGTCGGGGAAGATCCCGGCGGGGATGCCGGGGCCGAGGAAGATCACGGGTACGCTGGCGTCGTCCTCATTGGTGGTGCCGTGCTCGGCGCCGCCGGTGGGCCCGTCGCCGTAGACCCAGCCGGGCCTGGCCTGCACCGCGAGGAGCCAGGAAAAGTCGCGCGGCAGCTGCCGTGCCCAGCGGCGGGCGTGGACGTTCACGGGGACCGCCGCACCGAGGGTGGCGGGGGTCCAGGCGTCGGCCACGCCCGGGAGGCGCCAGGCCTGGGCCGCGAGCGCCGTTGCGAGGCTTTCGGGGGAGACGCCGGCCTCGCGCAGCTGCTCGCGGTCGGCGAAGACGAGGCCGTTGTCCTGGACCAGCTTTGGGGCGCTGGAATGGCGGGCGGCGAGCTGGCGATTGACCTCGCGGATGAGGGCGCCGAGGCGCAGGTAGCCGGCGTCCCGGCCACGGGCCTGGGTGAGCTCGGGGAACGGGGTCACGCCGTGGTCGGCGGAGAGCACCAGGAACACGCGGCCCTTCCCCACGCGGGCCTCGAGCGAGTCGAGGAACTGCCCCAGCCAGCGGTCCACGTGCAGCAGGTGGTCGTGCACCTCGCGGCTGTCGGGGCCGAAGGCGTGGCCGATGTAGTCGGTGCCGGAGAGGGAGACGGCCAGGAGGTCGGGGCGCGCCCGGCGGCCGAGGTCGAGGGCGCGGACGCCGGCCAGGGCCAGGTCAAGGATGAGCGAGTCGACCCACGGCGTGCGCTTGATGCCCTCGGCCACCGGCTCGCGCGCCACGTGGGGGAAGGTGAAGTCCTTGCCTCGGTTCTCGCGGGGGACGCTGTCGGGCTCCGGGTAGGCCGAGTCAGGCAGGAGGAGGCGCCACGGGCGCCCGCTGACGGCGGCGATGCCGCCGCGCGCGTTCCACGCCTCGACCCACTCGGGCAGGGTGTCGCGGTAGTAGCTGCTGGTGGTGAAGCGGCCGTCGCTGTACCAGACCACGCTGGCGCGCGTCTTCCCGATGGGGAGGATGGCGGCGCGGTCCTTGGCGGAGACGGAGAGCACGCGGGTGCCGCTGTCGGCCTTGCGGAGCCAGTCCACCAGTGTGGGGCCGCGAAAGCGCCAGGGCGAGGCGCCGCCGCCGGTGGTGCCGAGCAGGCGCACCGAGGAGTCGCCGACGCCGAGGCCGTTGGTGACGATGCCGGTGCCGGCCGGCTCTCGGCCGGAGAGCAGCGTGGCATGGCCCGGCGCGGTCTCAGTGAGGCCGTGGTCCTGGCGCCCCTCGGGAAAGACGGCGGCCTCGCGCTCGAGGCGGCGGAAGGCGCCGGTCCACTGGCCGCTCCAGCGCGCGAGGTAGTCGCCACGCATCTGGTCCACGGTGACGAGGATGACCAGCGCGGGCGGCGGCGGCGCGGGCCGGAACGCCACGAGGGCGGCGACCACGCCCAGGACGGGCGCGAGGAGGACGAGCGGGAGCCGGAGTCGGCGCGGGATTCGGGGGGCTGGCAGCATGATGGAGGAGGCCGTCCGGGAGTTTCGCAGGAGCCACGCGCCGAAGCAACCCCGCGCGGCACACGCGCGTCGGCCGCAAGGACCATCCCCCGCGCACGCGCCGGCGGCCCGCGTCGCTCACCCGCGAACCCCGACGGGGATGACGAAACGGGGGCGGCCCCAGCTGGCGCCGCCCCCGTTCACGTCGGGCCGGTGCCGCCTACGGGTTGCTGACGGCGCCCGGCACGTCCACGTCCACGATGTTGCCGTTGCCGAGCTGGGCGTTGCTGCCCTCGCCCCAGCAGTAGGCGGAGCTGCCGCCAATGCCGCAGGCATAGGCCGCGCCGGCGGTGATGCTGGTGAAGCTGCCGACGCCCGGCGGCAGCGTGACCGCCACCGGCGTGAACGAGAAGGTGTTGACGCCGGAGACGCCGTTGCCGAGCTCGCCCGACTCGCTCGAGCCCCAGCAGTAGACCTGGCCACCATTGAGGAGCGCGCAGGAGTGGG
Organism: uncultured Gemmatimonadaceae bacterium; assembly: GCA_964598655.1. Taxonomy (GTDB): domain Bacteria; phylum Gemmatimonadota; class Gemmatimonadetes; order Gemmatimonadales; family GWC2-71-9; genus JADJOM01. The sequence continues at coordinate 23,852 of CAZRCT010000033.1, read as the reverse complement.
CGCCGCCGACGGCGATGTGCTGCACGCCGGTGAGGCCGGGCACCTGCACCGGGACCGTGCTCGAGGCGAGCGTGCCCGGATCCTGCCCGAGGCGGCCGAAGGCGTTGAGGCCCCAGCACCAGACGGTGCCCGCGTTGTCGAGGCCGCAGCTGTGCACCTGGCCCGCGGCCACCTCGGTGAAGACGTGCCCGCCGCGCACCGCGACCGGCGACGTGCGCTGGGTGGTGCTGCTGTCGCCGAGCTGGCCGAAGCCGTTGCTGCCCCAGCAGTATGCCGCGCCCCCGGTGCGCACGGCGCAGGTGTAGAGGGTGCCGACGCTCACCTGGGTGTAGGTGACGCCGCCGCCCGACTGGCCGGCCTGCACCGGGCTCAGGTTGGTGGCGGCGGTGGCGCCGGTGCCGAACTGGCCGTTGGTGTTGTTGCCCCAGCAGAAGAGCAGGCCGGCCGCGGTGAGCGCACAGGCGTGGTTGGTGGCGCCCGCCCGCTGCAGGGTCACGTCGGTGTAGGCGCGGCCGCCCGCCACCGCCACCGGGGTGGAGGAGTTGCCGGCCGAGCCCTTGCCGAGCGCGCCGTTGGTGTTGTTGCCCCAGCAGTAGGCCAGGCCCGCGCCGTCGAGGCCGCAGGAGAAGTCGGCGCCGGCCTCGATGTGGATGAAGGTGCGGCCGCCGAGGACGCCGGCGGGGACCAGGCGCTGGGTGCCGGTGCCGTCACCCACGCTGCCGAAGTTGTTGGCGCCCCAGCAGAAGCCGACGCCGTCCACGGTGCGCGCGCAGCCGTGCACGCCGCCGCCGCTCACCTCGGCCAGCTCGAAGGTGACGGTGGCGTCGTAGGCCAGCGGGGTCAGCGCGCCGACCGAGGCGGTCACCGTGTTGGTGGTCACGGTGGTGCCGAAGGTCCAGCTGCCGAGCGTGGCGACGCCGCTCGCGTCGGTGAGGGCGTTGCCGCCGGTGATGGCGCCGCCGCCGGCGGTGACCTGGAAGGTCACGTTGGCGCCGGGGATGGGGTTGTTGAACTGGTCGCGCACCAGCAGCGACGGCAGGGCCGTGGCGGCGATGCCGACGCGGCCGCTCTGGCTGGTGGCGCTCTGCGCCGTCAGCGTGGCGGGCGCGCCGGCGGTGCCGGTGGCCGTGAAGGTCAGGGGCGAGCCGGCGAGGCCCGCGCTCGTGGCCGTGAGCGTGTTGCTGCCCGCGGTGGTGCCGAGCGTCCAGCTGCCCACCGTGGCGATGCCGCTGCCGTTGGTGGTGGTGCTGCCGGCCGTGACGCTGCCGCCGCCCGTGACGACCGCGAAGGTGACGGGAATGCCGCCCACGGGGTTGCCCGCGGCGTCGGTGACCTTGACGGCCGGGAGCACGGCCACGGCGGTGTTCACCGTCGCCGACTGGTTGTTGCCGGCCTGCAGGGTGAGCGCGGAGGCCGCGCCCGCGGAGAGCGTGATGGCGCCGCTGGTGGCGGCGGTGAGGCCGGTGGAGCTGAAGCGGAGCGTGTAGCTGCCGGCGAGCCCGCTGATGCCGAGCCCGCTGAAGCTGGCGACGCCGCCGGCGCTGGTGGCGATGGTGGTGCTGCCAAGGAAGGTGCCGCTGCCGCTCGCGAAGCTCACGGTCACGGGCACGCCCGCCTGCGCCACGGTGTTGCCGAAGGCGTCCTTGAGGGTGACGACGGGCTGCTGCGCGAACGCCGCGCCGCTGGCCGCGGTGCCCGAGGGCGCGGTGCTGAGCTGCAGCACCGAGGCCGGGGCGGTGGCGGCGGTGGCGGTGAAGCTGACGGGCGACCCGGCGAGGCCGGCGCTCGTGGCCGTGACCGTGTTGGTGCCCGGCGTGGTGCCGAGCGTCCAGGCGCCCGCCGTGGCGAGGCCCTGCGCATCGGTGCTGGTGCTGGTGGTGGCGACGCTGCCGCCGCCGGCCGTCACGGCGAAGGTGACGCTGACGCCGCTCACCGGGTTGCCGAAGGCGTCGGTGACGAGCACCGCCGGGTCGGTGGCCACGGCCGAGCCGACCTGCGCCGCCTGGCCGTCGCCGGCCGCGAGGGCCAGGGTGGCCGCCGGGCCGGTGAGGCCGGTGGCGGTGAAGGTGACCGGCGAGCCGCCGAGCCCCACGCTGGTGGCGGTGACGCTGTTGCTCCCCGCCGTGGCGCCGAGGGTCCAGCCGCCCACGGCGGCGATGCCGCTGCCGTTGGTGAGCACCGTGCCGCCGCCCGTGAGGCTGCCGCCGCCGGTGGCGACGGCGAAGGTGACGCTGACGCCGCTCTTCGGGTTGCCGAAGGCGTCGGTGACGAGCACCGCCGGGGCCGTGGCCACGGCGGTGCCGGCGTTGGCCGTCTGGCCCTGGCCGGCGCTGGCGCTCAGCAGCGAGGCGGCGCCGGCGTTGGCGGTGGCGCTGAACGTCACCGGTGAGCCGGTGAGGCCGCCGGCGTTGGCCGTGGCCGCCTGGGCGCCTGCGGTGCTGCCGAGCGTCCAGCTGGCGCTGGCGATGCCGCTGCCGTTGGTGGTGGCCAGGCAGCTCGCGGCGGCGCCGCTGCCGCAGTTCACCGTGCCGCCGTTCTGGGCGGTGAAGCTGACGCTGTAGCCGCTCACGGCGTTGCTGCTGCCGTCGCGCACCACGACGCTGAGCGCCGTGCCGAGGGTGGAGCCGACCGTCCCCGCCTGGTTGTTCCCGCCGCTGAGCGCGATGGTGGTGGCGCTGCCGGCGTTGCCGGTGGCGCTAAAGGTGGTGCTGAGGGCCCCGGCCGTGGCGCTGAGCGTGTTGCTCCCCGCCACCGCGCCGAGCGTCCAGCTGCCCACCGTGGCCACGCCGCTGCCGTTGGTGGTGGCGCCGCCGCCGGTGACGCTACCGCCGCCGGTGAGCACCGCGAAGGTGACGCTGACGCCGCTCACCACGTTACCGTTGGCGTCCCTGATGGTGACCGACGGCGCCACCGGGACGGCGGTGCCCGCCGTGGCGGCCTGGTTGTCCCCGGCGGTCCTGGTGATGCTCGCCGGGGCACCGACGGTGCCGGTGGCCGTGAAGGTGACCGGCGAGCCGGCGAGGCCGGTGCTCGTGGCGGTCAGCGTGTTGCTGCCTACGGTGCCGCCGAGGGTCCAGCTGCCCACCGTGGCGATGCCGCTCGCGTTGGTGGTGGCGCTGGCGCCGGTGACGCTACCGCCGCCGGTAGCCACGGCGAAGGTGACACTGACCCCGCTCCGCGCGTTGCCGTACTGGTCGGTGACCAGCACGCTCGGCGCCGTGCCCACGCCGGTGCCCGCCGTGGCGCTCTGGCCGTTGCCGCCGTTGAGCGCGATCGTGGTGGCCGCCGCGGCCGTGCCGGTGGCCGTAAAGGTGATGGGCGAGCCGCTGAGGCCCGCGCTCGTGGCGGTCAGGGTGTTGCTGCCCGCCGTGGTGCCAAGCGTCCAGCTCCCCACCGTCGCGATGCCGCTCGCGTTGGTGGTGGCCGAGCCGCCGGTGACGCTGCCGCCGCCGGTGGCCACCGCAAAGGTGACGCTGACGCCGCTCACCGGATTATTGAACGCATCCCGCACCACGACACTCGGCCGGGTGGCCACCGCCGCGCCGACGGTGGCCGCCTGGCCGTTGCCGGCGTTCAGCGCGAGGTTCGCCGCGGCGCCGGCGGTGCCGGTGGCGGTGAAGGTGACGGGGGAGCCGGTGAGGCCCGCGCTGGTGGCCGTGAGCGTGTTGCTGCCGGCGCTCGTGCCCAGCGTCCAGCTCCCCACGGTGGCGATGCCGCTGCCGTTGGTGGTGGCGCTGCCGCCGGTGACGCTGCCGCCGCCGGTGGCCGCGGCGAAGGTGACGGCGACGCCGCTCACCGGGTTGCCGAAGGCGTCCGTGACCAGCACACTCGGCGCCGTGGCCACCGCGCTCCCCGCCGTGGCCGACTGGTTGTCGCCCGCGTTGAGGGCGATGCTGGCTGCGCCCGCCGCCGTGGCGGTGGCGCTGAAGCTGACGGGCGAGCCGGCCAGGCCCGCGGCCGTGGCGGTGGCCGTCTGCGCCCCGGTGCCGCCGCCGAGGGTCCAGCTCGCGGTGGCGATGCCGCCGGCGTTGGTCTGGCTGGTGGCCGGGGTGAGCGAGCCGCCGCTCCCCGTGGCCCAGGTGATGGTGGTGCCGCTCACCGGGTTGCCGTTGGCGTCCGTGACGAGCACCGTGAGCGGAGTGGCGAGCGCCGCGCCGGCGGCGCCGGTCTGGCCGTTGCCGCCCGAGAGCGCCAGCGTGGTGGCCGCGCCGGCGGTGCCGGTGGCCGTGAAGCTGACGGGCGAGCCGGCCAGGCCGCCGCTCGTGGCCGTGAGGATGTTGTTGCCCGCCGTGGTGCCGAGCGTCCAGCTCCCCACCGTGGCGATGCCGCTGGCGTTGGTGGTGGCGCCGAGGCCGGTGGCGCTGCCGCCGCCGGCGGTCACCGCGAAGGTGACCCCCACGCCGCTCACCGCATTGCCGCTCACGTCCGTCACCTTCACGCTCGGCGCCACCGCCACGCTGCTGCCCGCCGTGGCGCTCTGGCCGTTCCCGCCATTGACGGCGATGGCCACCGCCGTGCCAGCCGTGACGGCCACGCCCGACGACGTCGCCGCCGTCAGCGCGCCCGAGGTGAAGCGGAGGGGATAGCTGCCGGTGGCGCCGAGCAGGAACAGGTCGGTGAACGTCGCCTGGCCCGAGGCGTTAGTGGTCGCCGTGGTGGTGCCGCCCAGCTGCACCGCCGACGACTGGATGGCGGCGTCGATGTCGATGCCGGCCTGGAGGACCGGGTTGTTGTTGGCGTCGAGCAGCTGGATCACCGGCTGCTGCGCCAGCACGGCGCCGTTCTGCGCCGAGGCCGAGGGCTGGGTGGTGATGGACAGCTTCGTGGCCGCGCCGGCGGTGGCCGTGGCGGTGAAAGTGACGGGCGAGCCGGCGAGGCCGCCCGCCGTGGCGGTGGCGGTCTGGGCACCGCTCGTGCCGCCCAGCGTCCAGCTGGCGCTGGCGATGCCGCTGCCGTTGGTGGTGGCCAGGCAGCTCGCGGCCGGGCCGCCGCCACAGTTCACCGTGCCGCCGTTCTGCGCGCTGAAGCTGACGCCGTAGCCGCTCACCGGGTTGGTGCCCGCGTCGCGCACCAGGACCGTGATGGCGCTGGCGAGCGTGCTGCCGACGGCGCCCGACTGGGCATCGCCGCCGTTGAGCACGATGGTCGTCGCGGTGCCGGCGTTGCCGGTGGCGCTGAAGGTGACGTTGAGCGCGCCGGCCGTGGCGGTGAGGGTGTTGCTGCCCGCGATCGCGCCGAGGGTCCAGCTCCCCACCGTCGCCACGCCGCTGGCGTTGGTGGTGGCCGAGCCGCCGGTGACGCTGCCGCCGCCGGTGGCCACGGCAAAGGTGACGCTGGCGCCGCTCACCGGGTTGCCGAACGCATCGGTGAGCGTGACCGACGGCGCCACGCCCACGGCCGTGCCGGCCGTGGCCGCCTGGTTGTCGCCCGCGGTCTTGGTGAGGAGCGCGGCCGCGCCGGTGGTGCCGGTGGCCGTGAAGGTCACGGGGGTGAGGAGGCCGGTCCGCCCCGTCATGGTGTTGCTGCCGACGGCGGTGCCGAGGGTCCAGCTGCCCACGGTGGCAATGCCGCTCGCGTTGGTGCTGGCCGTGGCACCGGTGAGGCTGCCGCCGCCCGTCGCGATGGCGAACGTCACGCTCGCGCCCGGGACAGGATTATTGAAGGCGTCGCGGACCAGGACCGCCGGCGCGGTGGCCACGGCGGTGCCGGCCGCGGCCGACTGGCCGTTGCCCGCGGAGGCGGTGATCTGGGTGGCGAGGCCGGCGGTGCCCGTGGCCGTGAAGGTGACGGGCGAACCGGCGAGGCCGGCGCTCGTGGCGGTGAGCGTGTTGGCGCCCGCCGTGGTGCCGAGCGTCCAGCTGCCCACGAAGGCGACGCCGCTCCCATTGGTGGTGGCGCTGAGGCCGGTGGCGCTGCCGCCGCCAGTGGCCACGGCGAAGGTGACGCTGGCGCCGCTCACCGGGTTGCCGCTCGCGTCGGTGACCAGCACGCTCGGCGCCGTGGCCACGGCGCTGTTGACGGTGGCGCTCTGGTTGTTGCCGGCGTTCACCGCGATCGTCGCCGCGGCGCCCGCCGTGATGGTGATGGGCCCCGAGGTGGCGCCGGAGAGGCCCGCCGAGCTGAACGCCAGCGTGCGCGACCCGGCGGTGCCCGTGATGCTCAGGTTGGTGAACGCGGCCTGGCCCTGCGCGTTGGTGGCCACGGTGGTGGTGCCGCCGAGCGTGCCGCCACCGCTCGCGATGCCCGCGGCGACGTTCACGCCCGCCTGCGCCACCGCGTTGCCGAAGGCGTCGCGGAGCTGGACCACCGGCTGCTGCACGAACGCCGCCCCGCTCCCCGCCGAGCCCGAGGGCTGCGTGTTGAGCGCCAGGGCGGTCGCCGAGGCGGCGGTGGCCGTGGCCGTGAAGGTGACGGGCGAGCCCGCGAGGCCCGCGCTCGTGGCGGTGAGGGTGTTGCTGCCGGCGCTCGAGCCCAGCGTCCAGCTCCCCACGCTGGCGATGCCGCTGGCGTTGCTGGTGGCGCTGCCGCCGGTGACGCTCCCGCCGCCGGTGGCGACGGCGAACGTGACGCCGGCGCCGCTCACCGGGTTCCCGAAGGCGTCGGTGACCAGGACGCTCGGCGCAACGGCCACCGCCGTGCCCGCGGTGGCGCTCTGGCCGTTGCCCGCGTTGAGGGCGATCGTGGCCGCGGCCGCCGCCGTGCCCGTGGCCGTGAAGGTGACGGGCGAGCCGGTGAGGCCCGCGCTCGTGGCCGTCAGGGTGTTGCTGCCCGCGGCCGTGCCGAGCGTCCAGCTGCCCACCGAGGCGAGGCCGCCGGCATTGGTGGAGGCGCTGGTGCCGGTGGCACTGCCGCCGCCGGTGGCGACGGCGAAGGTGACGCTGACGCCGCTCTTCGGGTTGCCGAACGCGTCGGTCACGAGGACGCGCGGCGCCGTGGCCACCGCGGTGCCCACCGCGGCCGACTGCCCGTTGCCGGCCGAGACCGCGATGGTACTGGCGATGCCGGCCGCGCCCGTGGCCGTGAAGGTGACGGGCGAGCCGGTGAGGCCCGCCGCCGTGGCCGTGAGCGAGTTGGCGCCCGCCGCCGTGCCGAGCGTCCAGCTGCCCACGGTGGCGATGCCGCTGGCGTTGGTGGTGGCCGCGGCGCCGGTGACGCTGCCGCCGCCGGTGGCCACGGCGAAGGTGACGCTCACGCCCGGGGCCGGGTTGCCGAACGCGTCGGCCACGAAGACGCTCGGCGCCGTCGCGACCGCCGTGTTGACGGTGGCCACCTGTCCGTTGCCGGCGTTGGCGACGATGCTCGCGCCGCCGGCGGCCGTGGCGTTGGCCGTGAAGCTGACGGGGGAGCCGGCGAGGCCGGCGCTGGTGGCCGAGAGGGTGTTGGGGCCCGCCGAGGTGCCGAGGGTCCAGCTGCCCACGGCGGCGAGGCCGCTCGCGTTGGACGTGGCGCTGCCCCCGGTGACGGACCCGCCGCCGCCGGTGACCTGGAACGTGACGCTGGCCCCGCTCACCGGATTGCCGAACTGGTCGGTCACGAGCACGCTCGGCGCCACCGCCACGGCGCTGCCCACGGTGGCGGACTGGTTGTCGCCCCCCGCCAGCGCGAGGGTGGCGGCCGGGCCGGCGGTGCCCGTGGCCGTGAACGTGACGGGCGAGCCGGCGAGCCCCGCGCTGGTGGCCGTGAGGGTGTTGCTGCCGACGGTGGTGCCGAGCGTCCAGCTGCCGACGGTGGCGATGCCGCTGCCGTTGCTGGTGGCGCTGCCGCCCGTGACACTGCCGCCGCCGGTGGCCACGGCGAACGTCACGCTGACGCCGCTCACGGGATTGCCGCCCGCGTCGGTCACGAGGACACTCGGCGCCGTGGTCACGGCGGTGTTCACGGTGGCGGCCTGGCCGTCGCCGGCGCTGAGCGCCAGCGTGGCGGCGGCCCCGGCGGACAGCGCGATGGTGCCGGAGGTGGCACCGGTGAGGCCCGGCGCCGAGAAGGCGAGCGTGTAGTTCCCCACCAGGCCGCTGATGGCGAGGCCGCTGAACGTGGCGACGCCGCTCGCGTTGGTCTGTGCGGTGGTGCTCCCGGTGGCGGTGCCGTTCCCGCTGGCCACCGTGGCCGTCACGGTGATGCCGGCCTGGGCGACCGGATTGCCGAAGGCGTCCCGGAGCGCCACGGCCGGCTGCTGCGCCAGGGGCGCGCCGCTCGCAGCGGTGGCCGAGGGTGGCGTGGTGATGACCAGCGCGCTCCCCGCCCCGGCCGTGCCGGTGGCGGTGAAGGTGACGGGCGAGCCCGCGAGGCCCGCGCTGGTGGCGGTCAGGGTGTTGCTGCCGGCCGTGGTGCCGAGCGTCCAGCTGCCGACCGCGGCGATACCACTCGCGTTGGTGGTGGCGCTCGTGCCCGTGGCACTGCCCCCACCCGTGGCGACGGCGAAGGTGACGCCCACGCCGGCCACCGGGTTGCCGCTCGCGTCGGTGACGAGGACGCTCGGCGCCACCGCCACCGCGGTGCCCGCTACGGCCGACTGGCCGTTGCCCGTGCTGGCGGCGATCGTGGCGGCCGCGCCGGCGGTGAGCGTGAAGCTGGCGGAGGTGGCTCCGGTGAGGCCGCTGGCGGCGAACGCCAGCGTCCGCGCTCCCGCCGTGCCGGTCACGGCGAGGTCGGTGAAGGTCACCACACCGCCGGCGTTGGACGCCACTGTGGTGGTGCCGCCCAGGGTGCCGCCACCGCTCGCGAGGCTCGCAGTGACGCTCACGCCGGCCTGCGCCACGGCGTTGCCGAAGGCGTCGGTCACCTGCAGCACGGGCTGCGGCGCCAGCGGTGAGCCGCTCGCGGCCGAGGTGCCGCCCGGCTGGGTGGTGATGGAAAGGGCGCCGGCACCGGCCGCGGTCGGGGTGGCCGTGAAGCTGACGGCCGGCAGGGCGCCGACCGTCGCCGTCAGGGTGTTCGTCTGGCCCGCGGTGGTACCGAGGGTCCACGTACCCACGCTGGCCTGGCCCTGCGCATTGGTGGTCGCGGTACCGCCGGTGACCGACCCGCCGCCCGCCGTCACCGCGAAGGTGACCGTGGCCCCGGGGACCGGGTTGGCGCTGGCGTCGGTGACGAGCACCGTGGCGCCGCCCTGTGCGGCGCCGCCCGCCACGCCCGTGAGGGTGGTGCTCCCGACGGCCGCCACCGTGGCCGGCGCGCCGGCGCCCAGCTGGATGGCGCCCGAGGTGAGCGCCGGGATCCCGGTGGCCGTGAAGCTCAGGGTCCGCGCACCCACGCTGCCCGTGAGGCCGAGCCCCGCGAAGGTCACGACGCCACTGGCATTGGAGGCCGCCGTCGCGGTGCCGAGCAGCGTCCCGCCGCCCGTCGCGATGGCGGCGGTGACCTGCACGCCGGCCGTGGTCGCGTTGTTGCCGAAGACATCCTTGAGCTGGAGGACGGGCTGCTGCGCGAAGGCGGCGCCGCTGCTGGCGGTGCCGGAGGGCGGCGTGATGAACACGAGCGCGGCCGGGGCACCCGGCGTGGCCGTGGCGGTGAAGCTGACCGGCGTCAGCCCGGTGACGGTGGCCGTCAGGGTATTGGCCCCGGTGGCCGTGCCGAGGACCCAACTGCCTACCCGGGCCACGCCCCCCTGATCGGTGGCGGCCTGGGCCCCCGTGACCGCACCACCCCCGGAGGCCACCTGGAACGTCACCGTGATGCCCGGGATGCCGTTGCCGCGCTGGTCCTTCACCAGCACCGCCGGCGCCACCCCCACCGCCGTCCCCACCGTGGCCGACTGGTTGTTGCCGGCCGAGAGGGCGATCGAGGTCGGGACCGGGTCGGAGGGCCCGGAGCTGTCCCCGCCGCCACAGGCGGCCGCGACGAAGAGGGCGGTGAGGAGTGCAAAACGCAGGGTATTCCGCATGGCGGGGCCCGGGGTCGAGTGGCGCATAGCTCGGTGGCGCCGGGACTTGGGGCCCCGGCGGAGGTGATCTGGGGCACAGGGTACAAGTTCCATGCCCGGGAGTAGTACGTCCCGGGAAGCCGGCCCTTCCCACCCTGGGGCCGGGCGGGAATCCGCGAGGGCGAGAAGGGTGGACGGGGCCGGACGTCTCTTGCCGGGGCCGTGATCGCAGGGCGCGGGGTGACTGCCCGCTTTCTTGACAGGTCCGCCGGTCCCCCAAACCTTGGCTGGACGCGCGCGCAGGCCGCGCAGCCCCTGGTTCCCGACCCAACCCGAGCAGGCGCAGCCGACGCCCACCACTCCGGTGGTCGCGGCACTCCTCACACCCGGAGATCCCGATGAGCACCGACAAGAAGGCGAGCAAGTCCGCCGGCGCGACACCCAAGGCCCCGAGTGCCGGCACCGTCCGCGACCTCGAGTTGCTCGACGAGCAGGCGCAGAAGCTGAAGGGTGGCCGCCTCCGCAAGCGGGACCGCAGCCGGGACGGGGGCCGCTAGGCTGCGAGGGTGACCCTGGCACTTCCCCCGGCGCTGGGGCGCGAACTCGCGGCCCAGCGCCGGGCCCTGCGCGCCGGCGCCGCGCCGCGATGCTTCGAGGATGCGGCCACCGTCGCCCGGCTCTTCGCGTGGGTGCGGCGCGCGCTCGCCGCGTCGCACCTCGTTTCGGTGGCCGGTGCGCTGCATCAGGCATTCGGTGCGGACCTGCCGGCGCTGCGTATGCTCCGGCTGCCCGTGGACCTGCTGCCGCTCTTCCCGCGGTGGCAGGAGGGCTCGCGCGCGGGCTTCCGGGTGCAGCCCACCGGCCTCCAGGTGGCGCCCGCCGGCGCGGCGCTCCCCCTCGGCGCCGCCCGGCTCCACGTGGCCCCCGACGTCGGCACCGCCGCGCTCATGCTGCGGCTGCTGGGCCAGCTCGTCCCGCGGCTCGACCGGGACGTGGCGCTGACGCTGGTGGTCGAGTCGGCGCGCGACTGGCGCACCCTCACCCCGCTCCTCCGCGCGGCCCTCGGCCCCGCCGCGCGCCGCGCCCGCACCGTGGCGCTCGCCTCCGCCACCGTCTACGCGCGCGACAACGGGCTGCTGGCCCGGGATGCGGCCGGCGGGCCGGTGCTGGTCATCCCCCGCGGCTTCCGCCCGGAGCGGGGCTGCCCGCTCGTGCCCCTTGCGCCCCGCGCCGCGGCACGGAGCCTCGACCGGCGCGTGGTGCGCTCGCTCCTGTACTGGGAGGGAGGCAACATCGTGCAGGACGGGGCCCGCTGGTTCATCGGCGCCGACACCATCGTCGAGAACCGCATGCGCCTCGGTCTCCACGAGGACGAGATCTTCCGCATCCTCGCGGCCGAGTTCGGCAGCACCCCCATCGTGCTGGGCGACCTGCGCCGGGCGCGCTACGACCCCGAGACCGACCGCATGACCCGCTCGGGCCAGGCCTCGTATCACATTGACCTGGATGTCGCCCTGCTTGGCACCCTGCCGGGCCGGGCGCGCCCAGTGGCCATGGTGGCCGATCCCGCGCTTGGCCTGGCCCTCCTCCCGGCCGTGGTCCGCGATCCCGTGATCAGCCGCGAGCACTTCGCCCCGCAGGCACGCGCGCGGCGCCTCATCACGGCCGAATACCGCGCGGCGGGGCGGGAGCGGGGGCCGCTCCTGGCGGCCTACCGCGCGCGGATCAGGGAGGCGGGCTGTGACGTGGTGCACCTCCCCGACCTCCGTGGCCAGGGGAAGCGCTCGCCCGCCGACGTGCGGAACCTCGACCTCACCGCCTGCAACCTCGTGGCGGGACGATGCCGGGGCCGCCCCGCCGTGTACTACCTCCCCTGGGGCGTCCGCGCCTTCGACACCGCGGTGGCCTCCACCTTCCGGTCCCTCGGCGTGCGCCCCATCCCCGTCGGGAGCACGCCACACCTGGCGCACGCGTTCATGCGGCTCGGGGCCGGCCTGCGGTGCCTGTGGGGTCCGCTCGGCTGAACGCGACGAGGGGCTTGGTCGGGGCCCCTGCCCACCGGTAGCTTCCGCCCACCTCGAGCCGCGACCGACCATGCCCCCGACGCCCGTGCCCAACCCCGCCAGCCTGCCCAGCCACCTCGTGGACTGGAAGCTGCCGAGTGCGTGGGGCTGGGGGCACGAGGGCGTGTGGCTCGACCGGTTCCGCCACAGCCAGGAAGTGATCGACGCGCTGGGCCGCTCGCTGTCGCTGGTGACGGCCCCGGACCCGGCGCACGCCGAGTGGCTGACCGCGGAGGCCCGCGCGCTGGCGCACCGCAACGCCGTCAGCGCGCCCACCGCCTACCACTTCTGGGCCCGGAGCCAGAACGTGGTGCGCGGCCCCGGCTACCTGCGCCGCTGGATCGCGGGCGAGGCCCTGGCCCCGCGGCTGGCGCGCGACGGCGCCCTGCAGCCGGTGCTCGCGCTCGACCTGCTGCGGCAGCTCGGCAGCACGATCGCCTCGCTGCACGACCGGGGCGATGCCCACGGAGCCATCGGGCCGGAGCTCATCTGGACGGCGCCGGGCGGGCGGGTGTGGTTGTTAGGCTGGCACTGGGCGCTGCCGCGCGCCGTGATCCCCGCCGGCCTGGCGCCCGAGGCGGGGACCGTGCCGTGGGCTCCCGAGTGGCAGGGCGGCTGGCAGCCGGACGCGCTTTCGGACCAATGGCAGCTGGCCTGCACGCTGGTGGCGGCGCTCACCGGCCTCCCCGCCCTCCGCGTGACCGCGGAGGCGGCGGCCCAGCTGCCGCTCGGCCCCGGGGCGCAGGCCGTCTTTGCGCAGGCGCTGGCCCCGCTGCGGGAGGCGCGCTTCCCCACCCTGCCGGCCTTCCTGCGGGCGCTCGAGCGGGCGGACCAGACGCCGGCACCCGTGCCGGTGCGGCCGGTGGAGTCGGGCGCGGTGCCCACCACGGCGGAGGGGCTGCAGGCGCTGGTGGGCGCGGACTACCAGGTGCTCGCCCCGCTCGGCGAGGGTGGCGCGGGCTCGGTGTGGCGCGTGCGGGACGTGGCGCTCGAGCGGGACGTGGCGCTCAAGCTGCTGCACGCGGAGCGGGCGCGGGACCCGCGGGCCATCGCGCGGTTCCGGCACGAGGCCAGCATGGCCGCCCGGCTGCAGCACCCCGCGATCATCCCCGTGCACGACTGGGACACGCGGAGCGGCGTGGTGTGGTACACCATGGAGCTGGCGGAGTCGGGGAGCCTGGCCACGCTGGTGGCGCGGCACGGGGCGCGGCCCCTCGAGGAGGTGGGGCACCAGTTCGCGCAGTTGCTCGAGGGGCTCGAGGCGGCCCACCGGGCCGGGGTGCTGCACCTCGACCTCAAGCCCGAGAACGTGCTCATCGACCGCTGGCGCCACTGGCGCCTGGCGGACTTCGGCATCGCGGGCGTGCATGGCGGGCGGGCGCACGCGGGCACGCCGGGCTTCGCGCCGCCCGAGCAGGTGGAGGGCCTCCCGGTGGACGCGCGGAGTGACATCTACGGCGCCGCGGCGCTGGCGGCGTACGCGCTCACCGGCTGGGCCCCCTTCGGCGGAGGCACGATCGAGCACGTGCTCCGCCGCCAGCGCGAGGCCGCGCCCTCGCTCCCCGACGTGACGCCGCCGGTGGCGCGGGTGCTCGCCCGCGCGCTGGCCCCCGAGGCCGAGGCGCGGTTCTTCGATGCGGGGGAGTTCCTTCGGGCCTGGCGCGCCGCGCTCGTCACGGCGCCGGAGCCGACGTGGGTGGATCGCCTGAAGGGGATCGTCTCCGCCGACTGAGGGCGCCGCCCCAGGGCCCCCGGGGAAAGCCGACGGCCCCGGCGATCGTGGATCGCCGGGGCCGTCGAGTGCGCCGCGTAGGAATCGAACCTACAACCTAGTGATTAAGAGTCACTTGCTCTGCCAATTGAGCTAGCGGCGCGCGGTGGATAGCCCCAACGGGAGTCGAACCCGTCTCTCGACCTTGAAAGGGTCGCGTCCTAACCGATAGACGATGGGGCCGTTGGGGCCCACCCCAGTACCGCTAACGGGATTCGAACCCGTGTTCCAGCCTTGAGAGGGCTGTGTCCTAGGCCTCTAGACGATAGCGGCGCAACACCTATCAACCACAGCAGGCCCGGAGGGAATCGAACCCCCAACCCCCGGTTTTGGAGACCGGTGCTCTACCAATTGAGCTACGGACCTACAGACCGTCATGCAGGGTGGCTGACGGGGATCGAACCCGCAACCTCCGGAGCCACAGTCCGGCGCTCTAACCGATTGAGCTACAACCACCACGGGGCGGTTACCCGCCGCCTCCAAGAGCCGGGGGAACCTAGTGAGCGCCCCCGGGGTGGTCAAGGCCAGAACCGGTCGGCCAGCGCGGCCGTCCGGGGGTCCGGCGGGACCGGAACGCCGTCCAGCGTGGCCACCGGCAGGATGCCCCGCACGGCGTTGGCCACGAACAGCGAGCACCCCCGGAGACCCGTCCGGTCCACGCGGCGGGCCGCAATCCCCCCGACCAGCTCGGCTATGCGTGCGCGCGACACCCCGGGCAGGATGCCGAGGTCCAGGGCCGGGGCGGCGAGCCCGGCCGGCTCCCACCAGAACAGGCACCAGATGCTCGACTCGGCGGCGGAACCTGCTGGGGTATAAAGGATTGCATCGTCGGCGCCTGCGGCGCGGGCGGCGGCCTGGGCCCGCTCGAAGGGCGCCCGGTCGGTGACCTTGTGGGGGTACGGCTCGTGCACCACGGGACTCGACACCAGCCGCACCGGGGCCACCGGGCCGACGGGACGGGTGGTCACCTCCGTCCCCGCCAGCGACACGGTGAGACGGTGGACCCGGTCCTCTCCGTCACTGGGGACGAGCAGCGTCCGCGGGAACGGGATGCCGAGCGCCTCGCAGCTCAGCGCCAGCCGGCGGACGTGCAGGTGCCACAGCGGCGCCCGGCCATCCCGGAGGCGCACAGTTTCGACAAGGACTGGCGTCTTGCTCGACATTCTTCGAAGATATATGACCCCAACCCGAGCCGCCCTGATGCCCCGCGCGTACCGCCTGCTTCCCCTCCTCGGGCTCGTCGTGGCGTGTTCCGCCGACTCCAAGACCGGCGGCAGCACCAGCCTCGACGACGACCTGGCGCCGCTGCTGCAGGCCGCCAACGTGGCGCCGCTGCCGGCCCTGAGCATGCCGTCCCCGGAGATGTTTGCGCTGGGGCAGGCGCTCATGTTCGACAAGGAGCTGAGCGGGAACCGCGACATGTCGTGTGCCACCTGCCATCACCCGCTGGAGAGCACCACGGACCACCGCACGCTCTCGCTGGGCCACGGGGCGGCGGGGCGCGGGCCCACGCGGGGCGGCGGCGGGGTGGACATCCCGCGGCACGCGCCGGACGTCTTCAATCGCGGCTACCCGGCCTGGGGCACCATGTTCTGGGACGCGCGCGTGGGCGGCTCGGTGCAGCAGGGCTTCACCACCCCGGCGGGAGCCCAGACACCGCCGGGCCTCTCCAGCGTGCTGGCGGCGCAGGCGCTGTTCCCGATCACGAGCCGCGCCGAGATGCGCGGTGCCCCCGGCCAGAACGAGCTCGCGGACGTGGCCGACACCAACTTCACCGGGATCTGGGACGGGATCATGACCCGCCTCCGCGCCATCCCGAAGTACGACACGCTCTTCACGGCGGCCTACGGCCTGTCCGTGAACAGCGCCACCATCGCCCACGCGGCCAACGCCATCGCGGCCTTCGAGATCAAGGCGTGGACGCGGGTCAACACCCCGTTCGACGCGTACCTCGCGGGCAACAAGGACGCGCTGACCGACCAGGAGAAGCGCGGCGCCATCCTCTTCTACGGCACGGCCAACTGCTCCAAGTGCCACGGCGGCCCGCTCTTCACCGACCAGAAGTTCCACAACATCGCCATCCCGCAGTTCGGGCCGGGCACCAACGGGCCGGGGGTGGACCACGGGCGCGAGAACGTCACCGGGACGCCGAGCGAACGCTACGCCTTCCGGACGCCGCCGCTCAGGAACGTGACGCTCACCGCGCCCTACATGCACAACGGCGCGTACGCCACGCTCCGCGCCGCGGTGAAGCACTACGTCAACGTGCAGCAGGCGCTCGCCGGCTACGACGCCAGCCAGCTCCCCGCGTCGCTCCAGGCCACGGTGCGGAGCACGCCGCAGGACATCACCGACATCCTGGCCACGCTGGACCAGTTCGTGGCCACGCCGCTCACCATCAACGACGCGGACGTGGACGACATCGTGGCATTCCTCGGCGCGCTCACCGATCCGGCGGCGGCGGATCTCTCGGACGAGGTCCCGGCGTCGGTGCCGAGCGGGCTGCCGATCGACTGACCCGGGGGCGGCGCGTGGTGCACCGCGGAGGTCCGGGACACAGAGGGAGCCGGGTCGGGCTCCCTCTGGCGTTGTGGGGGTTGCTGCTTACGTCGGTTGGGGCGTGGGGCGGGAGTCGGTCCAGGCCTTGAAGCCGGTGGCGGCCAGGATGATGGCGCCGCCCGCGAGGGCCCACGGGCCGGGGAACTCGCCGTGCACGAACCAGGCGATGAGGGGGTTGAGCGCCGGCTCGAGGAACAGGAGCAGGCTGGCCTCGAAGGTGGGGACGTGCGGGATGCCGCGGGTGAGGAGCGCGTAGGCCAGCCCGATCTGGAAGACGCCGAGATACGCCACTACCGCCCAGCTCACGAGATCGTGGCTGCCCAGGGGAAACCCATGCGGCGCGGCCAGCAGGAACGCCAGCAGGTTGCCCAGGGCCACCGCCGCGGCGGGACTCCCGCCCTGCGTCCCCATGTGGCGCAGGCCGAGCAGCATGGCGGCGTAGGTGACACCGGAGCAGAGGGCGAGGATATTCCCGCGCACCGGGTCCGGCGCCGTCGCGAACACCTGCTGCCGTCCCGCAAAGAAGCAGGCCATCCCCACCGCGACGAGCCCCATGAACACGAGGTCCTGCCGCCGGACGTGCTCCTTGAGGAGCCACGGCGCGAGGAGCAGGATGTACACCGGCGCGGTGGACTGGAGGAAGATGGTGTTGGCCGCCGTGGTGAGCCGGTTGGCCAGCACAAAGAGGATGAGCGTCGCCGCGTAGGCCACGGCGGTGGCCAGCGTGACGCCGAGCCGCCCCTGGCGCAGCCGCCGCGCCTCGGGCAGGAAGAGCCAGACGGCCACCGCCGCGATGCCGGAGCGGAACCCCGCCACCTGCCAGCTCGAGAAATCCGCCGCCTTGATGGCGGCGCCACCCGTGGAAAACAGGAAGGCCGCGCCGAGGATCTCGAGGCGCGCCCGTGCGCGATCCCTCATGTCCCCGCCGCGGCGGAGGAGCCGTGATGCCTGCTGACGCCCAAGGTCATGCGGTGCCTGCTGCCTCCCTGAGTTCCGGCCCCGGCCGCGCCAGCGCGCGCCCGCTGCCCGCGTTTCCCGGCTGGGCGCGTGCCCTCGGGCCCGGGATCGTGTGGATGGCGCTCGCGCAGGGGAGCGGCGAACTGGTGTGGTGGCCGTACCTGGTGGCCAAGTACGGGCTCACGTTCCTCTTCCTGCTGGTGCCGGCCTGCCTGCTGCAATTCCCGCTCAACGTGGAGATCGGGCGGTACACGCTGCTCACGGGGGAGAGCGTCTTCCGCGGGTTCTTCCGCCTGTCCAAGGGACTCGGCGTCTTCCTCTGGGTGCTGATGACGCTGTCGTTCCTCTGGTTCGGCGCCTTTGCGTCGGCCGGCGGGACCGCGCTGGCGGCGCTCACCGGGTTCCCCGCCGGCTGGAGCGCGCGCGGGCAGACGCTTTTCTGGGGCTACGCCTCCATCGCCGCCTTCATCGTGGCGCTGGTGAGCGCGGGTGTGGTGTACCGGCTCATCGAGGCCGTGATGAAGGTGGTGGCGATCGTCACCGTCATCGGCCTGGTCTGGGCCTGCCTGTCGCCCGAGGTGCGGCAGGCGCTGCCGTCGTTCCTGCCCGCCATCGTGATGCCGCCCGGCGGCGCCATGCCCCGCCAGTGGGAGCCCGGCGACGCCACCAAGCTCCTCACCGGGATCACCTTCGCCGGGCTCGGCGGGTTCTGGATCCTCCTCTACAGCTACTGGCTGCTCGAGAAGGGCACCGGGATGGGCGCCTATCGCGCGCACATCCACGGCGTGAGCGGCGGTCCCGCCGGGCCGGCCGAGCAGGGGGACCTGGTGCCCGAGGACAGCGCCGGGAGCCGCGCGGCGTGGGGCCGCTGGCGGCGCTACCTCACCGTCGATGCGCTCATCGGCATCACCGGCAACCTCTTCACCACGCTCATGACCTGCCTGCTGGCGTGGGCGCTCCTCTTCCCCAAGGGGCTGCTGCCGCAGGATTACGAGCTCGCCGTGGTGCAGGCGCGCTTCTTCGAGGTGAGCTGGGGGCCGGCCGGCAAGCTGCTCTTCCTCCTCGTGGCGGCGCTCTTCCTCACCGACACCTGGCTCGCCACCGTGGACGGCGTGAGCCGGATGCAGGCGGACATCATCCGCACCGTCTTCCCGGCCTCGCGGGCCACGCGGCAGCAATGGTACTGGCGCTGCCTGGCCGCGCTGACGGTGATCACCTGCGTCACCATGGCCCTCGAGGCGCCGGGGCCGCTCATCCTGCTCTCCGCGGTGATCGGCTTCGTGGGGACGGTGATCTTCCCCGTGGCGCTCTTCCTGCTCAACTACCGCCACCTCCCCGCCCGCGTGCCCGGCTGGGCGCAGCCGCCGCTCCGCTTCGCGGTGCTCCTCGGCGTGAGCTTCGCGGCGTACCTGGCGCTGGCGCTGTTCTATGCGGCGTCGCTCGCGGGGTGGTCCTTCGGCGGCTAGCGCTCAGGCGCCGAGCCGCTCGGCCTCGGCCATCGCGGCTTCCCAGGTCTTGTAGGCCTGGGTGAGCGCGGTCTTCTGGCGCTCGAGCTCGGCGGCGAGGTCGCGCGCGCGGGTGGTGCCGGCGGGCGTGGCGTAGAGGTCGGGCGCGGCGAGGTCGCCGGTGAGGCGCGCCACGTCGCCCTCGAGCTTGCCCACGGCGGCCTCCGCCTGCTCCACGGCGCGGCGCGCCGCGCGCTGGGCGGAGGCGTCGGCCTTGCGGGTGGCGGGATCGGCCTTGGCGGCGGCCCGGGCCTGCTCCTTCTCCCGGGCGCGCCGCCCCTGCTCCGCCTCGCGCGCCTTCGCCTCCTCGACCCGCTGGCGCTCGGCCGTCGCGGCCTCCCACTCGTCGAAGCCGCCGTCGAAGTCGGTGATCGTCCCGTCCTCGAGGTTCCAGACCCGGGTGCAGAGCGCCGTGAGCAGCGCCCGGTCGTGGCTCACCAGCAGCACGCTCCCCTCATAGCGCTCGACCGCGTCTTCCAGCGCCTCGATGGACTCGACGTCGAGGTGGTTGGTGGGCTCGTCGAACACCAGCAGGTTGGCGTGCGTCAGCGTCATCATGGCCAGCGCCACGCGGGCCAGCTCGCCGCCGGAGAGGCCGCCGGCCTTCCGGAACTGCTCATCGCCGGAGAAGTCGAAGCGGCCGAGGTGGTCCATGACCTGGCCGCGGGTCCAGGTGGGGCGCATGTCGTGGATGATGTCGAAGAGCGCCTTGTCCCGCGGCACCTGGCTCATGTCCTGGCGGTACACCTCGACCTCGATGCTGTCGCCCAGCCGGATGGTGCCGCCCGACGGGGGCCGGTCGCCGAGCAGGGTGGCGAGGAAGGTGGACTTGCCGGCGCCGTTCGGGCCCACGAGGCCCAGCACGTCGCCGCGGCGCATGACGCCGCTGAAGCGGTCGAGGAGGACGCGGTCGCCGATGGCCACGGTGAGCTTGTCGGCCACGAGCACCTGGTCGCCGCCGCGGCCGCTCGACTTGAAGCGGACGGCCATGGCCGCCTCGTCCTGCAGGGGCGAGGAGAGGCGCGGGAGCCGTTCCAGCCGCCGGCGGCGGCCCTTGGCCTGGGCGGTCTTCTGCCCCGCGATGTTCCGCGCGATGAAGTCCTCTTCCTTGGCGATGACCTTCGACTGCTTCTGGAAGGCGCGGCCCTGGGCCAGCCGCCGCTCGTCGCGCTGGCGCACGAAGTCGGCGTAGCCCCCGGTGTAGCTGAAGGCGGTGCCGCCCTCGATGTGGAGGACGTGGTTGCAGACGGCGTCGAGGAAGGCGCGGTCGTGGCTGATGATGAGCGTGGCCGCCTCGAGCCCCTTGAGGTGCCCCACCAGCCAGTCGGTGGTGGCGAGGTCCAGGTGGTTGGTGGGCTCGTCGAGCAGCAGCAGGTCGGCGTCGGTGACGAGCTGGCAGGCGAGGCCCAGGCGCCCGCGCTCGCCGCCGCTCAGGGTGGCGAGCTGCTGGGTCTTGGCCAGCTCGGGGTCGAAGCCGAGACCGTGGAGCACGCCGCTCACGCGCGCTTCCATCTCGTAGCCGCCCTCGCGGCGGAAGCGCTCGAGGTCGCGGTCGTAGCGGTTGAGGTGCTCCTGGGTGAGCCGCTCGCCGAGGGCCGCGATGGCCTCGCCCTGCTCCTGGAGCGAGTGCTCCAGCTTGAGCAGGTCGGCGAAGGGCGCGCACGCCGCATCCCACACCGTCTCGGCGCCGGCGAAGTCGCGGTGCTGGTCGAGCACCGCCATGCGCAGTCCGGGCATCCGGGCCACGTGGCCGGCCGAGGGATCCTGGTCCCCGGTGATGACGCGGAAGAGCGACGTCTTCCCCGACCCGTTCCGCCCGATGAGCCCCCACCGGTCCCCGGCGGCGATGGTGCACTGGACGTCCTTGAGGATCACGTCCGCGCCGTACTGGATGGCGATGTTGGCGAGGGAGACGAGGGTCACGGTCGGCCGGGAAAAGGGGTGGCGTGGAGGCGGGAATGTAACCGCACACCCCCAGGGGCGCAGAGGCCCGTCCGCCCTACGCCCGCAGCCGCCGGCTCGGCTTGTAGGGGAAGATGTCCACGATCTCGCCCTGCTCGGCCAGCCGCTGCATGTGGCGCCAGTAGTCCACGGTGAGCAGGTCGCCGTGGGCCTCCAGGAAGGCCTGGCCCACGCGGCCGGGGAGGGTGAGGAAGGCGCGGAACTCCTCGGGGAAGATGTCGTGCTCGCCGACGGGGAACCACGGCTCGGCCGAGTACTCGTCGTCGTCGTGGCGGGCCTGGGGGATGGCGCGGAAGTGGCACTCGGTGAGCAGGCAGAGCTCATCGTAGTCGTAGAAGATCACCCGGCCGTTCCGGGTCACGCCGAAGTTCTTGAGCAGCATGTCGCCGGTGAAGATGTTGGCCGCGGCGAGGTCCTTGATGGCCTGACCGTAGTCGAGCACCGCGTCGAGCGCGCGCGCCTCGTCCACCTGCTTGAGGTATACGTTGAGCGGCGTCACCCGCCGCTCGGTGTAAAGGTGGCGCACCACCACGCGGTCCCCCTCCACCCGCAGCATGCTCGGGCACTCGGCCTCGAGCTCGGCGAGCACTCCGGGATGAAAGCGCGCGCGCTCGAACTCGAGCTCCTCGAAGTCCTGCGCGTCGGCCAGGCGGCCCACCCGGTCGCGCACGAAGACCAGCCGGTACTTCTCCATCACCTGCGCGCGCGTGGTCTGCTTCGGGGGGCCGAAGCGGTCCTTGATGATCTTGAACACCACGTTGAGCGAGGGCATGGCGAAGACCGCCATGACCAGCCCCTTGTCGCCCTCGGCCGCCTCGAAGCGGGCGTCGTTGGCCTGCATGTGGCGCAGCAGCGCGCGCACCAGCTCCGTCTTGCCGTGCTTGTGGAAGCCGAGGGAGGTGTAGAGCTCGTCGAGGGGCTTGCGCGGCATGAGGGTGCGCAGGAACTCCACCAGCGCCCGGGGACAGTCCGCCTCCACCTGGAAGTACGAGCGGGTGAACGAGAAGACGACGCTCACCTCGTCCGAGGTGAGCAGCACCGCGTCCACCCGGATGCCGCGCTCGTCATGGACCAGCGGCAGCACCACCGGCACGAGCAGGCCCGGGGCCACCAGCCGGCCCACGAGGTAGGCGCCCTTGTTGCGATAGAACGGCACCGGGTAGAGCTCGAGCGCCTCGGGCGGCGGCGTGCGCGGGCGGCGCGCCAGCTCCTCGGCCACCACCTGCGCCAGGCGGTGCGCGTCCGCGCCGAGGCCCGGGTACTGGCCCGCGAAGGGGAGCTGCGCGAGCGCGGCGTGGAACATCATCTCGAGCCCCTGCCCGGGGATCCGCCGGATGCCGGGGCCGGTGAGGGGCGGCGGGAGCGCCTGGAAGTCGCGGTCGTCGCAGTACACCCCCGCCTCGGGGCCCACCGCGCGGAGCACCTGGCGGACGACGGAGTTGAAGAAGGTGAGCGCCAGCTCGGCGTCGGTCCGCTCGCGGGCCAGCCGATGGTACGCCTCGCGCAGCACGCGCCAGAAGGCGAGGTCGGCGGTGGCGTCGCCGCGGGCGCGGCGGAGGTCCTGCACGCACCACTGCACGAACTGCCGGTAGAGCGTGAGCCGCTCGGCGGCGTCCTGCTGGCCGCCGCGCCAGTCGCGCGTCAGGAAGCGGCCCTCCGCGCGGCGCGTCACCAGGCGGAACTGCGCCTGGTGGGCGTCGAAGACGGCCAGCATCGCGTGCGCGGACTCCATCGCCCGGGATTGCCGGGCGAGGGAGTCGCGTAAGGCGGCGGCGGGATCGCTCATGGCGCGGGGCGGCGTATATTGAGGGGCCTGCGGGACCGGCCAGTCGCGGGCGGCCAGTCCCGCCCGGCCCGCCACCAGCTTCCTCCTCAACTTACCCGAGGCCCCGCCCCATGCCTACGCCTCCGCGCTTCGACACCCTCGTCCCCCCGACCACCGGCGACGCCATCACCATGGCCAACGGGAAGCTCGTGGTGCCGGACCGCCCCATCCTCCCCTTCATCGAGGGCGACGGCACCGGCCCCGACATCTGGCGCGCGTCGCAGCACGTGTTCGACGGCGCGGTGCGGAAGGCCTACGGCGGGAAGCGCCAGGTGGTCTGGCTCGAGGTGCTGGCGGGCGAGAAGAGCCGCGACCAGCTCGACAGCTGGCTCCCCGACGACACGCTCCGCGCCATCGACCATTACCTGGTGGGCATCAAGGGCCCGCTCACCACCCCGGTGGGCGGCGGCTTCCGCTCGCTCAACGTGGCGCTGCGCCAGAAGCTGGACCTCTACGCCTGCGTCCGCCCGGTGCGCTGGTTCACCGGGGTGCCGAGCCCGGTGAAGCAGCCGGAGCTCGTGGACATGATCATCTTCCGCGAGAACACCGAGGACATCTACGCGGGCATCGAGTACAAGGCCAAGGGCGAGCAGGCGCAGAAGCTCATCGCGTTCCTGCAGCAGGAGCTCGGCGCCACCACCATCCGCTTCCCGGGCACCAGCGGCATCGGGATCAAGCCCATCTCGGAGGAGGGGAGCAAGCGCCTGATCCGCTCGGCAATCGACTACGCCATCCGCCACGGCAAGAAGAGCGTGACGCTGGTGCACAAGGGCAACATCATGAAGTTCACCGAGGGCGCCTTCCGCGACTGGGGCTACGAGCTCGCGAAGCAGGAGTACGGCGCCGTGGAGGTGGACGGCGGGCCGTGGTGCAAGCTTCCCAACGGCACCATCATCAAGGACGTCATCGCCGACGCCTTCCTGCAGCAGATCCTGACGCGCCCCGCCGAGTACGACGTGATCGCCACCATGAACCTGAACGGCGACTACATCTCCGACGCGCTGGCCGCCCAGGTCGGCGGCATCGGCATCGCCCCGGGCGCCAACATTTCCGACCAGTACGCCTGCTTCGAGGCGACGCACGGCACGGCGCCCAAGTACGCCGGGCTGGACAAGGTGAACCCCGGTTCGCTGATCCTTTCCGCCGAAATGATGCTGCGCCACCTGGGCTGGACCGAGGCCGCCGACCTGGTGATCAAGGCCATGGAAGCAGCCATCGGCGACAAGCAGGTGACCTACGACTTCGCCCGCCTGATGCAGGGGGCCGACGAGCTGTCCTGTTCCGGCTTCGGCGACGCCATGATCGCCCGCATGTAAGGCCGTCGATTCCCGCCAAAGCCCCCGGACCG
>CAZRCT010000032.1:0-37678 GCA_964598655.1 uncultured Gemmatimonadaceae bacterium | reverse complement strand
ACGCTGGTCGGCGCGGGCGCGGCCGAGGGAGCGATCGACGCGAGCAACATGCTCAAGCCGGCGCTCGCGCGCGGCGAGCTGCAGTGCGTGGGCGCCTCGACGCTCAACGAGTACCGCAAGTACATCGAGAAGGACGGCGCCCTCGAGCGGCGGTTCCAGACGGTCATGGTGGACCCGCCGAGCATCGAGGAGACGGTCGAGATCCTCAAGGGCCTCCGCAAGAAGTACGAGGAGCACCACCGGGTGGTGATCCCGGACGAGACGCTGGAGGCCGCGGCCAAGCTGTCGGAGCGCTACATCACCGACCGCTTCCTGCCGGACAAGGCGATCGACGTCATCGACGAGGCGGGCGCCCGGGCGCGGCTCGCCTCGCAGGTGCCGCCGGCCGAGGTGGCCAACCTCAAGGCCGACCTCGAGAAGGTGAATCTGGACAAGGAGGACGCGGTCCGCGACCAGAACTTCGAGCGGGCGGCCGCGCTGCGGGACAAGGAGCGTGACCTCCAGACCCAGATCCGCCAGCGGCAGGAGGAGTGGGAAAAGGAGCGCCAGACCCGCCGGCCGGTGATCGATGAGGAGAACATCGCCTTCATCGTGAGCCGCTGGACCGGGATCCCGGTGACACGCCTGCAGGAGCAGGAGGCGTCGCGGCTGCTGCGCATGGAAGACGAGCTGCACCTGTCCGTGGTGGGCCAGGACGAGGCCATCAAGGCCATCAGCCGGGCCATCCGCCGCTCGCGCGCGGGGCTCAAGGACCCGAACCACCCGATCGGCTCGTTCATCTTCTGCGGCCCGACGGGCGTCGGCAAGACGGAGCTGGCGCGGGCGCTGGCCAAGTTCCTCTTCGCCGACCCGTCCGCGCTCATCCGCGTGGACATGTCGGAGTACATGGAGAAGTTCTCGGTGAGCCGCCTGATCGGCGCGCCCCCGGGCTATGTGGGCTACGAGGACAGCGGGACGCTGACCAAGGCGATCCGGCGGAAGCCGTACTCGGTGGTGCTGCTCGACGAGATCGAGAAGGCGCACCCGGACGTCTTCAACATCCTGCTGCAGGTGCTGGACGAGGGCCACCTGACCGACAACTACGGCCGGGTGATCGACTTCAAGAACACCGTGGTCATCATGACCTCGAACGTCGGCGCCCGCGACATCATGCAGGGCAAGACGCTCGGCTTCCACGGGCAGGACTTCAAGACCTCGTTCGACAAGATGCAGGACAAGATCAAGGACGAGATCCAGCGCACGTTCAACCCGGAGTTCCTGAACCGGATCGACGACATCATCGTCTTCCATCCGCTGGCCAAGGAGCACATCGCCCAGGTGGTCACCATCCTGGTGCGCGACGTGCAGAAGCGCGTGGGCGAGGAGGTCATCCGCCTGACCCCCGCCGCCATCGACTTCCTGGTGGACCACGGCTACGACCAGAACTACGGGGCGCGCCCCCTGAAGCGCGCCATCCAGAAGTACATCGAGGACCCGCTCAGCGAGAAGATCCTGCTCGGCGAGTTCAGCAAGACCGACGAGATCGAGGTGGACAAGGCGCCCGACGGCGACCGCCTCGTGTTCCGCGCGCTCAGCGGCTCGAAGGCCTGACGACACCTCCCAAGCGGCGGCGGCCGGGACCCCCGGCCGCCGCCGCGACGCTTCCCCAGATGCGACTGCTTCGGCGCCCCTTCCTGCTTGCCAGCCTCGGTGTGTCCCTGTGGGCGGTCCCCGCGACCGCCCAGCAGGGCGGCGCCCCGGCCCCCGTCGTGGACAGCATCGCCGTCGAGGGCAATGCCCGCCTCACGGTGCAGCAGATCCTCGGCACCGCCGCCCTGGTCCCGGGGCGCGCCACCAACTACCGCGACATCCAGCGCGCGGTGCAGGCGCTCTTCAAGACCGGGCAGTTCGACGACGTGCAGATCCTCCAGGCCGAGGATCCCTTCCAGCGGGTCATCCTGGTGGTCAAGGTGCGCGAGCGTCCCGTCCTGCAGCGCTGGGCCGTGAAGGGCAACGAGCGCGTCTCCAGCGGCGACGTGAAGGAGCGGGTGAAGCTGGTGGACTTCCGCCCGCTCGACCGCGCGGTGGTGGAGCGGGGCCGGGCGTCCATCGACTCCATGTACCACGCCCAGGGCTACTACGCCGCCACGGTGAAGGTGATCGAGACCACGCCGGCCCCCGGCCAGGTCAACATCATCTACGACATCAACGAGGGCAACCGGGTCGCGATCGCCGCGGTGGTGGTGGAGGGGAACGAGCGATTCGACGACAAGGCCCTGGTCAAGCGCATGGGCACCAAGCCCGAGGGCTTCTGGTGGTGGCGCCCCGGCCGCCTGGACGACGACAAGCTGCAGCAGGACCTCCGCGAGCGGCTGCCCGCCTTCTACGGCAGCAACGGCTACATCGACTTCCAGGTGGTGCGCGACTCGCTGGAGGTGGACTCCACCACCGGCAAGGCGGCCCTCCACCTCACGGTGGAGGAGGGCGCCCGCTACACGATCGGGACCTTCCAGATCAACGGGAACCGGCGCTTCAGCACCGAGGAGCTGATGACGCTGTACCCCTTCGGCCCCGACGGCGGGACCGGCCTCGACTTCAACAGCGTCGAGTGGGGCACCGCCACCGAGGCGGTGCAGACGCTCTACAGCAACAACGGCTACATCTACGCCCAGATCGAGCCCGAGGAGACCCGGCGCACCGCGCCGGACGGCACCCCGACGATCGACCTCAAGTGGACGATCCGCGAGGGCAGCCCGGCGACGATTAACAAGATCAACATCGTCGGCAACGACGTGACCCACGAGCGCGTCATCCGCGAGGCCATCGTGATGGCCCCCGGGGAGCTCTTCAACCGCGACCGCCTGATCCGCAGCTGGCAGAACGTGGGCAACCTGGGCTTCTTCCAGCAGCCCATGGCGCCGCCCAGCGTGGACCCGACGGAAAACGGCGTGGACGTTGACCTGACATTCCGTGTCGAGGAGCGGCGCACCGGCAACATCAACTTCGGCGCCTCGCTGGGGCAGGGCACCGGGCTCGGCGGCTTCCTCGGCCTCGAGGAGCCCAACCTCTTTGGCCGCGGCAAGCGCGGGCGGCTGATGTGGCAGTTCGGGCGGAACATCAACGACTTCACGCTGAGCTACACCGACCCGGCCATCAAGGAGAGTCGGATCTCGGGCACCGTCACCCTGTTCAACTCCCGCCAGCGCTTCACCGTGGGCGACCTCGGGCGGCGCCGGCAGCTCGGCGGGAGCCTCCAGCTCGGGTTCCCGTTCCTGGGCTCGCGCTTCACCCGGATCTTCACCAGCTACGGGCTGCAGCAGATCAAGTTCACCGGCGGCTCCGCCGACCTGCGCTCGCGCTTCCGCTGCGCCAGCTGCACCCGGTCCACCATCGGCGGCAGCATCGTGCGCGACACCCGGATCGGGCTGCCGTTCGCCACGGGCGGTACGCTCACCAACTTCTCGCTCGAATTCAACGGCGGCCCCCTCGGCGGCACCGGCGACTACCGCAAGACCGAGGTGGAGAACCGCTTCTACGCGCCCCTCGGCCAGCTGGGCGGCAACGAGCAGCTGGGGAGCGGCATCCAGTTCGTGCTGGGCTTCACGGCCAAGAGCGGCTTCATTTTCGGCGACGCGGGGCCGTTCTTCACCGAGCTGTACTCGCTTGGTGGCACCCAGTTCGGCGTGCCGCTGCGCGGCTACGACGAGTTCTCCATCACCCCCAACGGCTTCGATCCCACGGCGGGCGGCAGCTCGGCGGCGGGCGCGTCGAGCTTCGGCAAGGCGTACGCGGCCTTCACCGTCGAGGCGGGCGCCCGGGTGAGCCAGTCGCTCTACTTCAGCACCTTCCTCGACGCGGGCAACGTGTACCGCACCGCGCGCCAGTACGACCCGAGCCGCCTCTTCCGCGGCGCGGGGTTCGGGGTGGCGGTGCTGTCTCCGCTCGGGCCCATCGGCATCGACCTGGGCTACGGGTTCGACAAGGTCACCCGGACCGGCCGGCCCAACCCGGGCTGGCAGCTCCACTTCAAGCTCGGCCAGTTCTTCTAGGCCGGTCCACCACCCTCAGCAGGAGTTCCTCGATGGTCCGTTCCTCGTCGGTTCGCTGGCTGGTCCTGGCGCTCGCGCTCGTCCTGGCTCCGGCCGCGCTGCCCGCGCAGGCCACGGCCGGGCGGGTGGCGTTCATCAACGCCCGGGCGGTGCTGCTCGCGACCCCGGGCTTCGCGCAGGCCGAGTCCACGTATACCCGCGAAGTGGCGGGGTTCCGCACCGAGGTCGAGCGGCTGCAGCAGAGCCTCGACTCCGCCGCCGCGGACTTCGAGCAGCGCTCGGTGATGCTCTCGGCGGCCGCCAAGACGGCCAAGCGGCGCGAGCTCGAGACCCAGCGCGACCAGCTGCAGCAGCGCGCGCAGGACCTCCAGGGGCGGGCGCAGCAGCGGGAGCAGGAGCTGCTCTCCCCCATCCACAACCGGGTGAACAGCGCCATCGAGGCGGTGCGGGCCGCCGGGGGCTACGCGCTGGTGTTCGACGTGAGCGCCAACGACGGCCTCATCGTCGCGGTCGACAAGAATCTCGACCTCACCCAGCAGGTCATCGACAAGGTCAAGGCCACCCCCTGACCTCGCCCGGGCCCTCCCGGTCCCTGACGGCACGGGCGGTCGCCGAGCTGGTCGGCGGCCGCCTGGAGGGCAGCGGGGACGTCTCCCTCCAGCGGCTGGCCCCGCTCGACCGGGCGGGGCCGGACGCCCTGAGCGTCCTGCTGGCCCCGCGGTACCTTCCCGCCTTTCGCGCCACGCAGGCTGGGGCCGTGCTGATGCCGGCCCATCTCGCCCCGCAGGCGCCCCATTCCATCCCCCGGATCATCGTCGCGGACGCCGAGCAGGCCCTGCTGCGCGTGGCGGAGGCGTTCGCCCCGCGTCCGGCGGACGGGCAGGGCGTGGCGGCCTCGGCGGAGGTGGCTGCGGACGCGCGACTCGGCGCCGGGGTGGTGGTGGGCCCGCGGGCCATCCTCGAGGCGGGCGTGGTGATCGGGGCGCGCAGCGTCATCGGGGCGGGAGCCTGGCTCGGGCCGGGCGTGGTGACCGGGGAGGACTGCCGGATCGGGCCCCACGTGGTGTGCCACAGCGGCAGCCGCCTGGGAGACCGCGTGGTGCTCAAGGCCGGGGCGGTGATCGGTGGGGAGGGGTTTCGTTATCTTCGCGATGGTGACCGGCACCGGAGGGTGCCTCACCTCGGCGCCTGCGTGCTCGAGGATGATGTCGAGATCGGCTCGGGCACCTGTGTGGACCGCGGGAGCCTCGACGACACGGTGATCGGCGCCGGGACGAAGATCGACAACCTGGTGCAGGTGGCGCACAACGTCCGGATCGGGCGGCGCTGCCTCATCATGGCCACGACCGGCATCGCCGGGAGCTGCCGGATCGGGGATGACGTGACCATCGCCGGCGGCGTCGGCGTGGCCGACCATGTGGTCATCGGGGCGGGTGCGGTGATCGGCGCCAAGAGCGTGGTGTTCGGGCCGGGGGTGGTGGTGGAGGGTGCCGTGGTGAGCGGCTACCCGGCGCGCCCGCACCGCGCCTTCCTGCGGGCGCAGGCGGCGCTCTACAGGCTGGCGCCGCACGCGGCCACGCTCGAGGCGCTGGCGCGGCAGGCGGAGGATCGTGGCGAGGCGGACGGTCGCGCGGAGCGCTGAGCGCGCGGGGGTGGGCCTGCACTCGGGGGCCGCCACCCGGGTGCGGGTGCGCCCCGCGCCGGCGGGCAGCGGGATCGTGCTGGTGCGCACCGATGTCCCGGCGCCGCGGCGGATTGCCGTGGGCCTGGCCAGCGTGGGCGCCACCGAGCGGCGGACCGCGCTCCGCAGCGGCGAGCAGCGCGTGGACACCGTGGAGCACCTGCTCGCCGCCGTGATGGCCGCCGAGTGCGACGACGTGCTCCTCGAGGTTGATGGGCCCGAGGTCCCGATCCTCGATGGCTCGTTTGCACCGTTCGTGGCGTTGCTCGAGGAGGCGGGGGTGGCGGAGCAGGCCGGCCCGGTGCGCATAGCCATGCTGCGCGAGCCGGTAACGGTGGAATCCCACGGCGGGTGGTACTCCGCCGAGCCGGCGGCGGTGGCGCGGCTCTCGGTGGCGCTCGAGTATGCGGAACCGGTGATCGGGCACCAGGTCGCAACGGTGGAGCTTACGCCCGGCGCCTTCGCGCGCGAGGTGGCCGCGGCGCGGACCTACGGCTTCCTGTCGGAGGTGGCGCCCCTCCGGGAGCGCGGGCTCCTCGCCGGCGCCTCGGAGGACTGCGCGATCGTCCTCGATGGCGCGCGCGTGCTCAACACCACCCTGCGCTGGCCGGACGAGTTTGCCCGCCACAAGCTCGGGGACCTGCTCGGCGACCTGGCGCTCCTCGGCGCCCGGCTCCGCCTCGCGGTGTCGGCCACCCGGCCGAGCCACCGCGGCAACATCGCCTTCGCCCGCGCGCTCGCGGGGACCGTCCGCTACGTGGAGGAGTGATGCTCGACGTCACGAAGATCATGGACCTGCTGCCGCACCGGTACCCGTTCCTGCTCGTGGACCGGGTGCTCGAGGTGCAGGGGACGCAGAAGATCGTGGGGCTCAAGAACGTCACGATCAACGAGCCCTTCTTCCAGGGCCACTTCCCGGGGCACCCGATCATGCCGGGCGTGCTCATCGTGGAGGCCATGGCGCAGACCGGCGGCCTGCTCCTCATGGACCAGATCCCCGACCGCGACAAGAAGGTGGTCTACTTCATGGCGCTCGAGAACGTGAAGTTCCGCAAGCCCGTCGTCCCGGGGGACCAGCTGCGCATGGAGGTGGAGATGCTCCAGTTCCGCGGCAAGGTGGCCAAGATGAAGGGCACCGCCTACGTGGACGGCAAGGTGGTCACCGAGGCGGAGATGCTCGCGGGGATCGTGGACAAGTGACCGTCGCCATCCACCCCACCGCGGTGGTGGACCCCTCCGCCCGGCTCGGCCAGGACGTCGAGCTCGGGGCGTATGCGGTCGTGGGGCCCGGGGTGGAGATCGGGGACGGCTGCCGGCTCGGGGCGCACGTGGTGCTGGAGCAGAACGTCCGCCTCGCCGAGGGGGTGACCCTCGGGACCGGCGTGGTGCTCGGGAGCGCGCCGCAGGACCTCAAGTATCGCGACGAGCCTACCTGGGTGGAGATCGGGCCGCGCACGGTGATCCGCGAGTACAGCACGGTGAACCGCGGCACGGTCGCGAGCGGCCGGACGGTCATCGGCGCCGACTGCTTCCTCATGACCTACGTCCACGTGGCCCACGACTGCGTGCTCGGCGACGGCGTGACGATCGCCAACAGCACCTCGCTCTCGGGCCACATCGTCATCGAGGACCGCGCCACGGTCAGCGGACTGTGCGCGCTGCACCAGTTCATCACCATCGGCACCCATGCCTTCGTGGGCGGCGCGTCGCGGGTGCCGCAGGACATCCCGCCGTACGTGAAGGCGGTGGGGAACCCGATCGCGCTCTTCGGGCTCAACAGCGTGGGGCTCGAGCGCGCGGGCTTCGCACCCGAGGTGCGGCGGGCGCTCAAGCACGCCTACCGGCTGCTCTTCAACTCGCCGCTGCCCCGGGCCGAGGCGGTGGCGGCCCTGGCGGACGACGCGCGGGCCTGGCCGGAGGTGGCGCGCCTCGTGGCCTTCGTGACCGCGGCCCGCCGGGGGGTGCCGGGGTGAGCGTCCCGCTGCCCGTGGGCGTGATCGGCGTCGGGGCACTGGGCTGGCACCACGCCCGGCACCTCGCCGCGCTGCCGGGGGCGGCGCTGGTGGGCGTGTACGACATCCGGCCCGACCGGGCGCGCTTCGTGGCGGGGTCCCTCGGCGTGCGGGCGTTTCCGTCGCGGGAGGCGCTGCTGGCGGCCTCGCGGGCGGTGACCATCGCGGTGCCCACCACCAGCCACGCGGAGGTGGGCGCGGCGGCCCTCGAGGCCGGGGTGCCCGTGCTGATGGAAAAGCCGCTCACGGCCACGCTCGCCGAGGCGGAGCGCCTCGTGGAGCTGGCGGAGCGCCGTGGCCTGCTGCTGCAGGTGGGGCACATCGAGCGCTTCAACCGCGCCATCCGCGCGGCCGAGGGCTACCTCGACCACCCGCTCTTCATCGAGGGGGAGCGGCTGGCGCCGTTCCAGGAGCGGGGCACCGACGTGCCGGTGGTGCTCGACCTCATGATCCACGAGCTGGACCTCATCCTCCACCTCACGGGCGGCGCCGAGGCGCTCGACGTGCGCGCCAACGGGGCCACGGTGCTCTCGCCGCACCTCGACGTGGCGCACGCCCGGGTCGAGTTTGCGGGCGGCACCGTAGCCAGTGTCACGGCCTCACGCATCGCCGAGACGCGGGTGCGGAAGCTCCGGATCTACCAGGAGGAGGGATACCTCTCGCTCGACCTCGCCACCGGCGGCGGCGAGTTCCTGCGCCTGCGCCATCGCTGGCAGCCGGGCCACGCCGCCAGCCTCAAGGAAGTGGTGGAGCGCATCCCGCTGGAGGCGCACGCGGCCGACGCGCTCGGCCTCGAGCTGGCGAGCTTCGTCCACGCCGTGCGGGGCGAGCGCGACGTGGTGGTCACCGGACGGGAGGGCCTCGCCGCGCTCCGCCTGGCCGTGCAGGTCACGGAGGCCGTGCGGGACGCGTCGATCGCGCCCGCCCAGGAGCCGTGACCGGCGAGGCGGGGCCCACGCTCCTCGTTTCGGCCGGCGAGCCGTCCGGAGACCGGCACGGGGCCGCGCTGGCCCTCGCCCTCCGACACCTCGCCCCCCACCTCACGCTCGAGGGCCCCGGCGGCCGCGCCATGGCGGAGGCCGGCGTGCGGCTCCGGTTCCCGATCGAGCGGCTGAGCGCCATCGGATTTGCGGAGGTGCTGGGCAGCGTGCCGCGCCACGTCGGGCTGTATCGCTCCCTCGTGGCCGACGCCCGGGCCGGGCGCTATCGTGCCGCCGTCCTCATCGACTATCCCGGCTTCCACCTGCGTCTCGGGGCCGCGCTGCGCCGCCACGGCGTGCCGGTGCTCTGGTACGTCGCACCCCAGCTCTGGGCGTGGCGACCCGGGCGCCTCAAGGCCCTTCGCCAGGCCGCGGACCGGGTGGCGGTCACCCTCCCGTTTGAGCCCACCTGGTTTGCCGACCGGGGTCTGCCGACTGACTTCGTGGGCCATCCCGTGGCCGAGCGGCCCTGGCCCAGCCGGGCGGAAGCCCGGGCAGCCCTTGGGGTTACGCCGGAGGGGGCTGTCCTAGGTATCTTTCCCGGCATTCGTGAAGGGGAACTTGCCCGGAACTGGCCGTTGTTCCGGGATGTTGCCCGGCGGATGCTGGCGGAGGGGCGGGCATGCCAGGTGCTCGTCGCAGGGACCTCGGGGGGCTACTACCCCGATGCGTCGCCGCTGGTGGTGGTGCGGGACCAGCCCGAGCTGGTGCTCGCGGCGGCCACGGCCGCGTTGGTGAAATCCGGAACCACGACCCTCGAGGCTGCCTGCACCGGCACGCCGCTCGTCTGCGCGTACCGCTCGTCGCGTACTACCTACGCGCTGGCGAAGCGCCTGATGACGGTGCGCTGGATCAGCCTGGTCAACCTCGTCGCCGGCCGGGAGGTGATCCCGGAGTTCTGGCATCTCCCGGTGACGGGCGATGCGGTGGCGACGGCGCTGCGGCCCCTGCTCGACGCCGGGAGCGACGAGCACCGCGCCCAGCGGGCCGGGCTGGCCCAGGTGCGGCAGGCGCTCGGGCCAACCGGGGCGGCGGAACGGGTGGCGCAGCTTGCCATGGAGCTGGCGGCCCGGTGAAGGCCCTCCTGGACCGTCTGGGTGGCCGGTGGGGCCCGGCTCTTGCCGAAAGCCTGGCCCGGAGCTGGCGCCTCGAGGTGGACGGCTCGGCGGCCGGGCAGGCGCTGGCCCGGAGCGGCCGGCCGTATGTCCTGGTGTGCTGGCACGAGGTGCTCCTGCCGGTGATGTGGCACCACCGCGGGCTCGGCCTCACGGCCGTCATCAGCCAGGCCCGGGATGGGGAGCATCTGGCGGGCTTCGCCCGGCGGCTCGGGTACGGGCTGGCCCGCGGCTCGAGCACCCGGGGCGGCGACGGGGCACTTCGCGCGGCGATCCGGGCACTTCGGGCCGGCCACGCGGTGGGGCTCACGCCGGACGGCCCCCGGGGCCCCCGCCGGGTGATGAAGCCCGGGGCGGTGGCGGCGGCGGCCCTCACGGGGGCGCCGCTCCTGCCGGTGCGGGTCTGGGCCGAGCCGGTGTGGCGGGCCGGCTCATGGGATCGATTCGTGGTGCCGAAGCCTTGGGCAGTGGTGCGCCTGGCGTATGGCGAGCCGCTGCCGGTGGCACGGGACGATGCGGCACGGGAGCAGGCGGCGCGTCGCCTGACGGCGGCCCTGGCAGACCGAGTGGAGACAACGGCATGGCCCAACGGCGCGGCGACACCCACCGGCTGATCCGCTGGTTGTGGACCAGCCGCCGGCTCGACGCCCGCCTGGCCCGCACCGCGTTGCTCCCGGTCTCCGCCCTGTGGCGAGGCTGGATGAGCGCACGTGCCGCGGCCTACGCCCGCGGCTGGATGCCGGTGCACGACCTGCCGCTCCCCTCGGTGGCGGTGGGCAACCTGACGGTGGGCGGGTCGGGGAAGACGCCCCTGGCGTTGTGGATCGCGCAGTTCTATGCCAGCCGAGGCCTCCTGCCGGGGATCCTGCTGCGCGGCTATGGCGGCGGGGATGAGGCGGCGGTGCACGCGCGGGCGCTGCCGAGCGCCCAGGTGGTGGCGGATCCCGACCGCGTGGCCGGGGCGGAGCGGGCGCTGGCCCGGGGCGCCGGGGTGCTGGTGCTCGACGACGCGTTCCAGCGGCTCGACGTGCGGCGGGACCTCAACGTGCTCGTCGTGAGCGCGGAAACCACCCGGGCGGTCCGCTGGCCCCTTCCCGCCGGTCCCTGGCGGGAGGGCCTGGAGGCGGTCCGGCGGGCGGACCTGGTGGTCATCACCAGGAAGCGCGCCAGCCGCGAGGCGGCGGAGACGTTCGCTGAGGAGTTGCGGGCCGTGGCACGCGTGCCGGTGGCGGTGGCGCACCTTGGGCTCACCCGGTTCGAGGGGCTCCTGAGCGGGGTGGCAACCGCCCCCGCCGCCCTGGCCGGCCGGCGAGTGGTGGCGGCCTCGGCGATCGCCGACCCCGAGGCGTTCGTGGCGCAGACCAAGGCCACGGGCGCGCAGGTGCAGGTGGCCACGTGGAAGGACCATCACCAGTACCGGCCCGAGGACATTGCCTGGCTCGCCCAGGCGGCCCGGCGCGCCGACCACGTGGTGATCACCGAGAAGGACGCCGTGAAGCTGCGCGGCGTGTGGCCCGCCAGCGCGCCGGAACCGCTGGTGGCCAGGCTGGACCTGACCTGGGAGGAAGGTGGCGACGCCGTCGCCCGCGCCCTCGAGGCCGTCGTGACACCGGCCGGGGGCCTGTAAACATCACTGGAGAGGTTATGACGTCCACGAGTGCCCGCCCCAGCCAGAATGTCATGCGCCCCGAGAAGGACCGGTTCCTCGCGAAGGAGAACCCCTTCGAGGAGATGATGTCGCGCTTCGACGATGCCGCCCAGCGGCTCGGGCTGGAGCCGAACCTGTACCGGATCCTGCGCACGCCGGAGAAGCAGATCATCGTGGCCTGCCCGGTGATGCGCGACAACGGGGAGGTCGAGGTCTACACCGGCTATCGCGTCATCTACAACACCTCGCGCGGGCCGGCCAAGGGCGGCATCCGGTTCGACATGCAGGTGACGCTCGACGAGGTGAAGGCGCTGGCCGGCTGGATGACCTGGAAGTGCGCCGTGGTGAACCTCCCCTTCGGCGGCGCCAAGGGCGGCGTGATCTGCGACCCCGCCAGCATGTCCAACACCGAGATCGAGCGCCTCACCCGCCGCTACACCACCGGCATCATCGAGACCCTCGGTCCCGATTCGGACGTGCCGGCCCCCGACGTCAACACCAACGAGCGCGTCATGGCATGGGTGATGGACACCTACTCCATGCACAAGCGCCACACCGTCACCGCCGTGGTCACGGGCAAGCCCGTCGCCATGGGCGGCTCGCTGGGCCGCCGCGAGGCCACGGGCCGCGGCTGCATGTTCGTCACCCGCGAGGCGCTCAAGAAGCTCGGCAAGTCGGCCCAGGGCACGCGCGTGGCGGTGCAGGGCTTCGGCAACGTCGGCTCGATCGCCGCGGAGCTGATGGCCCGGCAGGGCATGACCATCGTGGCGGTGAGCGACAAGTCGGGCGGCATCTACAACCCGAAGGGCCTCAACCTGGCCGAGGTCTTCGCCCACGTGAAGGCCAACAAGTTCCTGCAGGGCTACAAGGGCGCCGACGCCATCACCAACGACGAGCTCCTCACCCTCGACTGCGACGTCCTCGTGCCGGCCGCGCTCGAGAACGTGATCACCGAGGAGAACGCCCCCCACATCAAGGCCCGCATCATCTGTGAGGGCGCCAACGGCCCCACCACCGCCGAGGCCGACAAGATCCTGAACGACAAGGGCATCTTCGTCATCCCCGACATCCTCGCCAACGCCGGCGGCGTCACCGTCAGCTATTTCGAGTGGGTCCAGGATCGCGGCGGCTACTTCTGGGACGAGGACACCGTGAACCAGCGCCTCGAGCGCATCATGGTGAACTCGTTCGAGGAAGTCACCGCCATGGCCGAGAAGCACAAGGTGGACAACCGCATCGGCGCCTACATGCTGTCCATCGACCGGGTGGCGGCGGTGCACCGCCTCCGCGGCATGTACGCCTGAGGCGGGCGGGCGCCGGCGTGCAGCTCTCGGTGCTCGCCGTCGGCAGGCTCCGCCCGGCGTATCGCGAGGCGGCGGATGAGTACCTCCGCCGCCTCGCGCGTTACCTGACGGCCGACGAGCGCGAGGTGAAGGAGGCGGGGAAGGCGGGGAGCGATCTCGAGGCGCGCCGGCAGGAAGCGGCCCGGCTGCTCGAGAAGCTCCCCGCCGGCGCGTACGTGGTGGCCCTGGACCGGACCGGACAGGCGTGGAGCAGCGAGCAGCTGGCGGACCGGCTGGGCCGCTGGGAGCGCCTCGCCCGCCCGGTGGCGGTGGTGATCGGCGGCTCCACCGGCCTCGATGCCGCCATCATGGACCGGGTGGACGAGCGCTGGAGCCTCGGACCCCTTACCCTTCCGCACGAACTGGCGCGGGTGGTGGCCCTGGAGCAGCTCTACCGGGCCTGCACCATCCGCCGCGGGGAGAAGTACCACAAGTAGGGCGGGGCGGGAACCGAATCGCCGCCTCGCGGCTTGGGAGGGCGCGACCCGATGGCCGAGTGGTTCGAGGAGTGGTTCGGGGAGGAGTACCTGCACCTCTACCCGCACCGGAACGAGGTGGACGCGGGCAAGCTGGTGCGCCTGCTGGCGCAGGTGCTGCCCTGGCGCGCCGGCTGGCGGGTGCTGGACGTGGCATGCGGCGCCGGGCGCCACCTTGCGGCCCTGGAGCAGGCCGGGGCGCGGCCCTTCGGCTTCGACCTCTCGCGGGCGCTCCTGCGCCGGGCACGAGACGGGACCCGGTGCCCCCTAGTGCGGGCGGACATGCGCGCGCTGCCGTTCCGGAACGGCTCCATGGACCTGACGGTCAACCTGTTCACCAGCTTCGGCTACTTCGCCGAGGACGAGGAGCACACCGATGCGCTGGGCCAGATGCTCGCGACGGTGCGGCCCGGAGGCTGGTTCGTGATCGACTTCCTGAATGCCGAGCAGGTCCGCACGGCCCTGGTGCCGGAGGAGGCGGTCACGCTCGGCGACAAGCAGGTCCGGGTGCGCCGGGAGCTCACCATCGACGGGCGGTTCGTCCGCAAGACGATCTCCCTGGCCGACGGGCGCACGTTTGAGGAGCGGGTCCGGCTCCTCGGTCCCCGGGACCTCGAGGCCATGCTCGAGGCCCACGGGGCCTGCATCGCGCACCGCCTCGGAGACTACGACGGCGCGGCGCTCGGCGCCGGTCCCCGGACCATCCTCGCCGCGCAGGTCCCCTCGTGAACCTGCGCCTCGTCACCACGCCACTCGCCACCCCCCTCTCCTGGCCCTCGCCTCGGCCCGGCGGCCTGGCGGCCGCCCTGCGCGAGGCGTGCGTGCCGCTGCCGGGGGCCGAGGCGGCGATGGCGCGGCTGGCGCTGCCCGGCGCGCTGGCGGTCACCACCGGGCAGCAGCCCGGCCTCTTTGGCGGACCGCTCTACAGTCTCCACAAGGCCCTCTCGGCGGTGGTGCTGGCCCGCGAGCTCGAGGCTCGCTGGGCGCGCCCCGTGGTCCCCGTCTTCTGGAGCGCCGGGGACGACCACGACTTCGCCGAGGCCAACCACGCCGCCTGGCTGACCGCCGAGGGCACGCTCACCACGGTGGTGCTGCGGGAGCGCGCCCCCGATGCCGTGCTCACGCCGCTCTATCGCGAGCCGCTCGGGCCGGAGATCGTCCCGCTGCTCGACCGCCTCGCGGCCGAGGTCCCCACCGGGGCCGAGGTCCTGGCCCGCCTGCGCCGGCACTACCGCCCCGAGGCCACCATGGGGGCAAGCTGTACCGGCTACCTGGCGGAGCTGCTGGCCCCCTTCGGCATGGTGGTGTTCGACGCCACGCGGCCCGCCGCCAAGCAGGCGCAGGCGCCGATCCTGGTCGAGGCGCTCCGCCAGGCGGCCACGCTGGAGCAGCAGCTCGTGGCCCGGGCCGCGGAGCTGCGCGCCGAGGGCGCGGACCCCGGGGTGCTGGTCGGCGACGGCGCCACCCTGGTGATGATCGAGGGGGAGCGCGGCCGTGACCGGCTGGTGCGCCACGGCGACGGGTTCCGCACCCGGCGGAGCGGGGAGGCGTTCTCCCTGGCGCAACTCGCCGAGGTCGCCCGCGCGGAGCCGCGCCGGCTCTCGGCCAACGTCCTGCTCCGTCCGGTGGTGGAGAGCGCGCTGCTCCCCACCGTGGCGTACGTGGCCGGCCCGGGGGAACTCCGCTACCTCCCGCTGGCCGCACCGCTGTACCCATCGCTCGGCGTGCACCGCCAGCGTCCGGTGCCCCGCTGGTCGGGACTCGTGGTCGAGCCTCGGATCGACCGCACGCTGCGCAAGTTCGGCGCCTCACTCGCGGACCTGCTCGAGCCGTCCCCCTTCCTCGAGAATCGCGTCATCCGCGCCCAGATGCCTGCGGAGGCGCGCGAGGCGCTCGCCGGCCTGCGGGAGGCGGTGGCGCGGGAGTACGGGCGACTCGGCGCCGTGGCCGGCCAAGTCGATCCGACGCTCCGCCGCACGCTCGAGAACCTGGCCCGCCAGGCCGAGGCCGGCGCGGACAAGGCCGAAGCCCGCCTGGTGAAGCACCTGCGCCTGCGGGAGGAGGTCGAGACCGCCCAGATTGCACGGGCGCGGGAGGGCGTGCTGCCCGGGGGGAAGCCGCAGGAGCGGCTCCTGAGCGTGGCCCCGTGGCTCGCCCGGCACGGACCCGAGCTGCTCGACGCGCTCCTCGCCGTGATCGGCGATTGGTACCGCACCGGCCTTGAAGCGCTGCCCGCTTCCCCCTAGACTCGACGCATGGCATTCCTCGGCCTCGTCCTCCTCGTGGCACTGATGATCCCGATCATCGGCATCGTGCTCGATTCGCCGGTCGGCCGGGCGCTCGGCCGGCGGCTCGAGGGCCCTGTGGAGCAGGTGCCCCAGGGCCTCGCCGAACTCACCAAGCGCGTCGAGGTCCTGGAGGCCGAGCTCGAGGAGACCCAGCGCGCGGTGAAGGCGGTGGAGGAGGAGAACCAGTTCCTCCAGCGCCTACTCGAGGACCAGTCCGGCCGCCCGCTCCCGCCTCCCAAGACTCCGTAGCCGCGGCCCGCCCCCGCCGTGGCCGAGGCCGCACCCGCACCCCGCCGTCCCCAGCGCTCGCACGCCACCCTCGTGGCGGCGGGGATTCTCCTCAGCCGGCTCTTCGGCCTGGTCCGCCAGCGGGCCCTGGCCCACTTCCTGGGGCTCGGCGATGGCAGCGATGCCTTCAACGCCGCCTTCCGCATCCCCAACCTGCTGCAGAACCTGCTGGGGGAGGGCGTGCTCTCGGCGTCGTTCATTCCGGTCTACGCGCGCCTCCGGGCCGAAGGCCGGGATGCAGAGGCGGAGCGGGTGGCGGGTGCCGTGCTCGGGCTCGTGACGCTGCTGACCGCGCTGATCGTGCTGGCCGGCGTTACCGCGGCCGGCCCGCTGACCGACATGATCGCGCCGGGCTGGAGCGGGCCCAAGCGCGACCTCACGGTCGCCCTCGTCCGGCTCCTCTTCCCGGGCGCCGGGCTTTTCGTGGCGTCGGCGTGGTGTCTCGGGGTGCTGAACAGTCACCGGCGCTTCCTGCTCTCCTACGCCGCCCCGGTGCTCTGGAACCTCGCCATCATCCTGAGCCTGCTGCTGGCCGCGGCCGGTCGCAGCGAGGCCGGGGTTGCCACCGTGGCGGCAGTTGGCTCGGTGCTCGGCGCCGCCCTCCAGTTCCTGGTCCAGGTGCCCGCCGTCCTGCGCCTCGTGCCACACCTGCGTCCCAACCTCGACACCGGCAACGCCTCCGTCCGGGTGGTGCTCACCAACTTCGTGCCCGTGTTCGTCGGGCGCGGCGTGGTGCAGCTCAGCGCGTTCGTGGACACCATCATCGCGAGCCTCCTCGGCACCGGGGCGGTGGCGGGACTCAACACGGCGCAGGTGCTCTATACGCTGCCGGTGAGCCTGTTCGGGATGTCGGTCTCCGCGGCCGAACTGCCCGCCATGTCGAGCGCCACCGGGAGCGAGGCGGAGGTGGCGGCGGCGCTGCGGACGCGGCTGGAGGCCGGGCTCCGGCGCATCGCGTACTTCGTCGTGCCCTCGGCCGCCGCGTTCCTCGGGTTTGGCGCCGTGCTCGCCGCCGCGCTGTTCCAGACCGGCCGCTTCTCGGCCGAGGACAGCCGCTACGTCTGGGCCATCCTCGCCGGCAGCGCCGTCGGCCTGCTGGCCGCCACCATGGGGCGGCTGTACAGCTCCGCCTACTACGCCCTCCGCGACACGCGCACGCCCCTGCGCTTTGCCGTGATCCGCGTGCTCGTCACCACCGTGCTGGGTTACCTCGCCGCCGTGCCCCTGCCGCCGCTGCTCGGCCTGGACCTCCGCTGGGGCGCGGCCGGGCTCACCGCCACGGCCGGCCTCGCGGGGTGGATCGAGTTCTACCTGCTGCAGCGCGGGCTCCATGCGCGCATCGGCCGCACCGGTCTCCGGGGCGGGGAAGTGGCGCGCCTCTGGGCGCCCGCGCTGGCCGGCGCCCTCGCCGGGTACGCCATCCAGTCGGTGCTCCCCCCCGTGCATCCGGTCCTCCGGGCCGTGCTGGTGGTGACGCCGTTTGCCGCCATCTACCTCGGGGGCACCCTCCTCCTTGGCGTGCCCGAGGCCCGGGCGCTCGTGGCCCGCCTCCGCCGCTGACGCCGCGGGCGCCACGCTATCTTTTCCGCGATGGCCGAGATCCCCGACGCGCTGCAGCGCAAGCTCGACACCCTCCCCGACGCCCCCGGTGTCTACCTCTGGAAGGACGCCCAGGGGAACGTGCTGTACGTGGGGAAGGCCAAGCGGCTCAAGCCCCGGGTGCGGAGCTACTTCCTGGACGACCACGCCGCGAGCCCCCGGCACCAGTTCCTGCTCCGCCAGATTGCCGACGTCGAGACCATCGTGGTGCAGAACGAGGCGCAGTCGCTGCTCCTCGAGAACAACCTCATCAAGGAGTACCAGCCCCGCTTCAACGTCCGGCTCAAGGACGACAAGAGCTACCCGTCCATCGCCGTCACCATGGCCGAGCCGTTTCCGCGCGTGCTCGTCACCCGCCGGCGCGACATCCCCGGGGCCCGCTACTTCGGCCCGTACACGGACGTGGCGCTGCTGCGGAAGACGCTCGCCGTGGTCCGCCGGCTCTACACCGTGCGGAGCTGCCACGACGACCTGCCCGCCGAGCGACGCGCGCGGCCCTGCCTCGACTACTTCATCCACCGCTGTCAGGCGCCCTGCGTGGGCTGGCAGGAGATGGCCGCCTACCGGGCCATGATCCAGGAGGTCCTCGAGTTCCTCGAGGGCAAGACCACCGACGTCCGGGCCCGCGTGCGCGACGCGATGCTCGCCGCCAGTGAGCGCCAGGACTTCGAGCGCGCCGGCCAGTATCGCGACCAGCTCAAGTGGCTGGAACAGGTGGAGAAGCCGGACACCGTCGAGATCATCGGGGCCGGAGACGCCGACGTCGTGGGCTACGCGCGCGACGGCGACGACGCGGTGGGCGTGTTCCTGCGGGTGCG
Source organism: uncultured Gemmatimonadaceae bacterium (assembly GCA_964598655.1). Taxonomy (GTDB): domain Bacteria; phylum Gemmatimonadota; class Gemmatimonadetes; order Gemmatimonadales; family GWC2-71-9; genus JADJOM01. The sequence continues at coordinate 19,402 of CAZRCT010000032.1, read as the reverse complement.
CGAGGGCCGCGTGGTGGCCCGCGAGCACAGTTTCCTCGAGAACCTGGCCGACGACCCCGACGACCAGATTCTCAACTTCCTCCTGGTCCGCTCCTACGTCCCCATGCCGGGGCGGGTGCGCCGGCTCGTCCTCCCGTTCCCGCCGGCCGACCTGGAGTTGCTGCAGGAACTCCTGCCCGAGACCGACTGGCACGTCCCCCAGCGCGGCACCGCCCGCCGCTGGCTCGACCTCGCCGACCAGAACGCGCAGCACCTCATGGAGAGCCTCCGCATCGAGACCTTCGAGACCGACGAGCGGGCCGGCGATCCCGTCTACGCCCTCGGCCGCGACCTCGGCCTCGCCACCGTGCCGCGGAGCATGATCTGCATCGACATCTCCACCAACCAGGGCCGCGACACCGTGGGCTCGCTCGCCTGGTTCGAGGCAGGCCGGCCCAAGAAGGGCGAGTATCGCAAGTTCAAGATCAAGGGGCTCGGGCAGCAGGATGACTTCGCCGCCATCCACGAGGTGGTCACCCGCTACTTCACGCGCCGCACCCAGGAAGGGGACCCGCTGCCCGACCTCGTGGTCATCGACGGCGGCAAGGGTCAGCTCTCCTCGGCCAAGGACGCGCTGGACCGGCTCGGGCTCGGCGCCATGCCGCTGGTGAGCCTCGCCAAGAAGGAGGAAGAGGTCTTCTTCCCCGACCGGCCCGAGAGCCTCCGGCTCTCCCGGCGGAGTCCGGCCCTCCGCCTGCTGCAGCGCCTCCGCGACGAGACGCACCGCTTCGGCGTGGCCTACAATCGCAAGCGGCGCACCGACCGCACCATCACCTCCGCGCTGCTCGATATCCCGGGCGTCGGCCCCTCGCGGCGGCGGGCCCTGCTGGAGCGCTTCGGGAGCCTCGCGGGGGTCAAGTCGGCGACGGCCGCGGAGATCGCCACGCTGCCGGGGTTTTCCACGACGCTGGCCGAGCGCGTGCTGGCGGCACTCGCCGACGGCAGCTGAGGGGGCAGGGCGCTCGTCAGCGCCCCGTCCGGTCGCTACCTTCACCGCCCATGTCCCGCGCCTTCGTCAAGGAAGATTCCGAGGAACCGCCGGCGCGCTACGAGCTGCCCCCGCGCGACGACCCGGCCTTTCCCGACGCCGCCGCCTGGGCGCTCCTCGAGGGCGCCAACCGGGGCGATTCGCTCGGCGCCGAGGCCGCCACCGGCTACCGCTGGGGCGACCCGGCCCTCCATCCCTCGGTGGAGAAGATCCTGGCCCAGGCACGCCGGAAGGGCGACGACCGCCTCGAAGAACTCGCCGAGCGCTTTCTCGGCCGCGCCTGACGGCGCTCACCCCGCACCCCCTCGTTCCCGTGCTCGACTGGCAGCTCGAATGCTCCGGCTGTGGCGTCACCCGTGGCCCCGAGGGTCTCCCCACCGTCTGCGACGCCTGCGGCCAGCCCTGGCTGGTGCGCTATCCCGACCGGCCGGCGCCGAGCGTGGCCGCGCGCGCGGAGGTCCGGCGCGGCCACGGCATGTGGCGCTATCGTCCCTTCCTCCCGCTGGCCGTCGGGGAAGTCCCCGTCACCCTGGGGGAGGGCGACACGCCGCTCCTCGATGCCCCCCGCACCGGGCGCCGCTTGGGCCAACCCGAGCTGTGGATCAAGGACGAGGGCGCCAACCCGACCGGCTCCTTCAAGTCGCGCGGGCTGAGCGCGGCCATCACGCGGGCGGTCCGGGCGGGGGTCACCACCTTCACGCTCCCCACGGCGGGCAACGCGGGCGTTGCCGCGGCCGCCTATGCGGCGCGCGCCGGGGCCGCGGTGCGCGTGTTCGCCCCGCGGACCACCCCCCGCACCATCCTGTCCCAGATCGTCCTCTACGGCGGGGATCTCCACCTGCTCGACGGCCACATCGGCGACTGCGGCAAGGCGAGCCGCGCCTACGCGGCCGAGTCAGGCGCCATGGATCTCTCCACGCTGCGCGAACCGTATCGCATCGAGGGCAAGAAGACGCTCGGCCTCGAGCTGGCCATGCAGTTCAACTGGACCTTCCCGCAGGCCATCATCTACCCGACGGGCGGCGGCACTGGCCTCATCGGCATGTGGAAGGCGTTCCAGGAGTTGCGTGCGGCCGGGTGGGTCACCGATCCGCTGCCGCGCATGTACACGGTGCAGTCCACCGGCTGCGCTCCCATCATCCGCGCGTTCGAGGCCGGTGCCGATCGCGCCACCCCGTGGGAGGAACCCTGGACCATCGCCAGCGGCCTGCGCGTTCCCGGGCCGCTCGGCGACCGCCTGATCCTGCGGGCACTCCGGGAGAGCGGGGGCAGCGCCGTCGCGGTGCCGGACGAGCTGCTGGCGGAGGAGGCCCGGCAGGGCACGCGCGAGACGGGCATCGACCTCTCGCCCGAAGGGGGCGCGGCCCTGGCCGCGGTGTCCGTCCTGCGCGCCCGCGGCGAACTCCGCCCCGACGACCGGGTGCTGGTCTTCAACACCGGCTCGGGCTGGCTCTACCGGGAGCCGGCCGATTTGCTCCCCGGCTGAACCCCGGGCGATATTTCACGGCTATGATGCCCGGACGCCTTGCCATCCTGGATCCCGCCGCGGGCCTGAGCGGGGACATGCTGCTGGGCGCCCTCCTGGATGCCGGGCTCCCCACCGATTGGTTGCAGTCGCTGCCGGCCCGGTTGGGCTTCCCCGAGGTCGAGATCCGCGTGCACCGCGTGCTCCGCTGCGGTGTCTCGGCCACCAAGGTGGAGGTGCGGCTGCCCTCGGGCGCCACGGAGGGGCCGAGTCCGGCCTACGCTGGGGAGGCGGTGGGACACGTCCATGATCACGCTCACCACCACCATGATGCGCCGCACGACGAGCCACACGGGCACCACCATCACGGCCCCGGCGGCCATCGGCATCTCGCCGACCTGCTGGCCATCGTGGAGCGCGCGGAGGTCACGGCCACGGTGAAGGCGCGGGCCGCCCGCGCCTTCCGGCTTCTCTGTGAGGCCGAGGGCCGGGTGCATGGGCTGGCCCCGGAATCCGTCGCCTTGCATGAGGTGGGGGCGGTGGACGCGCTGGTGGACATCCTCGGCGTCCTCGAGGGCTTCGAGCGGCTCGGCGTGGCGCGGGTGGTCACCCGGCCCGTCACGCTCGGGACGGGCTGGGTCCGCGCCGCCCACGGCGTGATGGCCGTGCCGGCGCCGGTCGTCACCTACCTGCTGGCCGGCGTGGAGATCGGCCCCAACGGGCCCGTCACGGGCGAGGCCACCACGCCGACGGGTGCGGTCCTCCTCCGCACCCTCGAGGCGGGACCGCCGCCCGCGCGCTGGCGGATGCTGGCCACCGGCTGGGGTGCCGGCACCCGGGACCCGCACGACTACCCCAACGCGCTGCGCCTGCTGGTCGCCGAGGAAGCGGCCGAGGCAGGGCAGGTGGTCACGGTGGCCGCAGACCTCGATGACCTGAGCCCGGAGTACGTGGACCCGCTCCGTGAGGCCCTCGTGGCCGCCGGCGGGCTCGACGTGCAGGTGTGGGCCACCCAGATGAAGAAGGGCCGGCCCGGCTTCCGGGTCGAGGTGATCTGCGACACCGGCGCAGTGTCAGCTGTGACCGAGGCATTCTTCCTGCACAGTACCACCGCGGGCGTCCGGCGCAGCGTCGCCGAGCGCGTCACGCTGCCCCGGCGGCAGATCGAGGTGGAGGCGCCGGATGGCTCGGCGGTGCGGGTGAAGGTGCTGGACACCCCGGCGGGCCCGCGGGTGAAGGCGGAGTTCGATGACGTACGGCGGGCGGCCAGCGCACTCGGCCGGCCCGCGCTCGAGATGGCGCGCGAGATTGAAGCGCGCGCACGGGCCCAGGTGGCCGGCACGGCCCCCGGGCGATCACGCTCACTTTAGGAGCAGGGATGACCAAGTTGGCTTTCGTCGGCGTGGCGCTGGTGGCACTCGCCACCCCGCTCGCCGCCCAGACGGACGGCGTGTCCTCGCGCGTCATCGGCGGCATCACGGAGAAGAAGGTCACCGAGCCCGCGTGCAAGCTGGACGGCGGCCACTTCCTGGTCCGCAGCGGCAAGACCTACCTGAGCTCGGCCCTGGCGGCCACCGAGCCGGCCAACCGCGCGCGGCTCGTGAACGACGGCATCCGCGTCATCACCGAGGCCATCACCCAGAATGGCCAGGAGAAGTCCGCGGGCGCCTGGTACTGGCTCGGGCGCCTGCACATGCAGCACGGCGACATCGTGGGCATGGACACCGCCTACAGCCGCGCGCTGGCGCTGGCGCCCGGGTGCCAGAAGGACATCGATGACCAGCGCTTCCGCGTCTGGGCCACGCTGTTCACCGCCGGCAACACCTTCAAGTCGGGCAACCAGCCGGACTCGGCCCTCGTCATGTTCCGGGCGGCCAACCGGCTGAGCCAGAAGGAGCCCAATTCCTTCTACGGCATGGCCGTCATCTTCAGCCAGCAGCAGCAGAACGACAGCGCCATGTACTACTTCGCGAGGGCCGCCGCCACCACGCCCACGGACAGTAACCAGGTGAAGACCCGCAACCAGGCGCTCTTCAACTCCGGCGTGCTCCAGCTCCAGGCCGGCAAGGCGCAGGACGCGGTGGCCACGTTCCGCAAGTACGTCGCGCTCGAGCCGGCCGACATCGACGCCAAGAAGGGCCTCGCCAGCGCCTTCCGCGCGGCGGGGATGACGGACAGCGCCTCCGCCGTCGAGGCGGCCCTGGTCAACGCCACGGCGGGCGCCGGTGCCACCGGCGAGGTGAGTGCCGACGACCTGTTCGACATCGCGGTGAAGCAGTTCAACGACAAGCACTATGCCGACGCCGCCAGCACCTTCGGGCGGGTGCTCGCGCAGGACCCGAACAACCGCGACGCGCTCTACAACCAGGCCAACGCCTACCTGGCGCTGCAGGATGGCGCCAACCTCGTCGGCGCGGCGCAGAAGCTCCTCGTGCTGGAGCCGCTCAACGAGAACGACTACTCGCTGCTCATCCAGGGCCAGAAGTGGGTGGGGAACACCGACGGCGTCTTCCAGGCCGTCGTGGCCCGTGAGGCCCTCACCGCCAAGGTGAAGATCGACGAGTTCAAGCGTGGCGCCCAGGGGGTCACCTTGACGGCCACCGCCACCGGGCGCGAGGCCCGCGACGAGAACAACAAGATCATCGCCCCCAAGGCGCTGACGCTGGCCGTCGAGTTCCTGGACCAGGCCGGGAACGTCGTCACCACGCAGGATGTGGCCGTGAAGCCGCTGGGCGTGGGTGAGACCCAGCAGCTGACCGTCACCGGCACCGGGCAGGGAATCCGCAACTGGCGCTACAAGGTCAAGTAGCGTCGGCCAGTGGTGGGCATGCCGGGCGCGGCGTCCCAGCAGGGACGCCGCGCTTCGGCATTGACAACCCAAGTCGGCCCGGGCCAGATTTGGCCCTCGTTGCGGGCGTAATTCAGTTGGTAGAATGCCAGCTTCCCAAGCTGGACGTCGCCGGTTCGAGTCCGGTCGCCCGCTCTCCAGATCCGACCGCAATCCCCCGGCGCCTGAATCCGCGGATTCAGGCGCTCGCTACTTGCCCCGGGGTGGATCGCTCAGGCGGCGGATGCCACGCCCTCCCGGCGGTGCGCGGGGGCAGGCCTCCGTCACCTCCGGTGCCCCGATCACCCGCAGGGTGGACGTCGCAGGTCTTTGTTTTTCAATAACTTGGACTTCAGGCGCAGATCGGATGGTGACCTCGGTCACATGGTCCGGGAGTTGCGCCAGAGGGTGGGGGAAGTCGAGGCACGATTGTCCGCGACCCTCTACTGCTTCAACCTTCGACTCAGGAGCATTCGAACCCATGAAGAGCATCACCCGCTCGCTGCTGCTGGTGGCCCTCGCGACCGCTCTCGGGACCGCCTCCGCCGAGGCTCAGGCCGTGCCCCAGGGCGCGACGCCGGCCATGGTGGAGCGCGGGAAGGAGATCTTCACCAAGCAGGGCCTGTGCTACGCCTGCCATGGGCAGGAGGCCAAGGGCCTGGTCGGGCCGAACCTGACCGACGACACCTGGATTCACGGCAAGGGCACTTGGGAGGAGATTATCGGGATCGTCACCAACGGGATCCCGAAGGAGCAGGCCAAGGGCGGCATCCCGATGCCGGCCAAGGGTGGCTCCAGCATCTCCGACGACGATGTGAAGGCCGTGGCGGCCTACGTTTACAGCCTCAGTCACAAGTAGGGTTGCCCTCGCGGGGTGGGGCGGACCGGGCGGAGGCGCCCGGTCCCCCCTACCCGGGCCCCCACGCCTCGGCCCGCCCGGGCGTGGCAGGATGCCGAATCCGGCCGCTCCTTCCTCCATGGTCATAAAGCGCCATCTATTCCACAAGTTCTTGTTTGACAACGTCTTAGGCTGATCGGTCGCCTTTGGCATATGCATTGCCATCCAAACCGTCGAGTGGGCCACAGGCCGAGTCGTCGTTCCACGCCTCCGTGGGAGTGGCTATGTCCAACAAGGGCTTTACCCTGATCGAGCTGCTCATCGTCGTGGTGATCATCGGGATCCTGGCGGCCATCGCCATTCCCAAGTTCTCCAACACCAAGGAGAAGTCGATCCTCGCGTCGATGAAGACCGACCTGCGGAACCTCGTGACCTCGCAGGAGGGCTTCTACTTCGACAACACCGACTACGCCGGCTCCGTGAACACCACCGGGCAGGTGAACGGCGTCGGCGGGGCAGGCCAGATCCAGTTCACCCCCTCGACGGGGAATGTGCTCACGCTGACCTACATCAGCGCCACGGGCTACAAGGCCACGATCACCAACCCGTCGATCGTCGGGACCATCCAGACGTGCGGGGTGTTCGTCGGCCCGGCGGCCAACTCCCCCAACGCGGCCGTCACGCTCGAGGGATCGCCCGCCTGCTGGTAGGGCGTCGGCGGGCTGGCGGAGCGACGAGCCGGGGTCCTTCGGGACCCCGGCTCGTTTGGTCTTGGGAGGGTGCCCGCCTACATTCCCGCCCATGCTGAAGGTCACTGCCGTCGCCGAGGAGTCCCTTGGGGCCGAACTGGGCCTCCGGCCCGGCACGGAGCTGCTCACCGTGAACGGCCGGGAGGTCGAGGACTTCCTGGACTGGGAGTTCCTCACCGCCGACGACCACTTCCTGCTCCACGTCCGCCACCCGGATGGGGAGGAGGTGGAGTATGACGTGGAGCGGCCGGAGGACCTCGCCATGGGCGTCGCGGTGGAGCCACCGCGGATCCGGCGCTGCGCCAACCGCTGCGACTTCTGCTTCGTGGACGGGCTGCCCGAGGGTCTCCGGGAGACGCTCTACATCCGGGACGACGACTACCGGCTCTCCTTCAAGTACGGCAACTTCGCCACGCTCACCAACCTGAAGCCGCGGGACATTGAGCGGATCATCGCCTACCGGCTGTCGCCGCTGTACGTCTCGGTGCACGCCACCGATCCCGTGGCTCGTCGCTGGCTGCTGCGCAACCCGCTTGCCCCCGACATCGTGGAGCAACTGCGGCTGCTCGCAGGCCACGGCATTGTCTTCCACACCCAGGTGGTGATGTCGCCCGGGGTGAACGACGGGGACGTCCTCGAACGGACGCTGAGCGACCTGTGGGCCTTCGGGCCCGCGGTGCTCAACGTGTCGGTGGTGCCCGTCGGACTGACGGAGTTCAGCAAGCATCACCTGGTGCGCGAGCCGACGCAGGCGGAGTGCAGGCGCGCCCTGGGCCAGATCGAGCGGTGGGCCACCCGGGCCCGGGCGGAGCGCGGCGTGACCTGGGCCTTCGGCGCGGACGAGCTCTACCTCCGCGCCGACCTGCCGCTCCCCCCGGCCGAGCACTACGACGGCTTCGAGCAGGTGGAGAACGGGGTGGGCTCGGTGCGGTTCCTCCAGCAGCGGATCGCCGAGGAGCACGACCAGCTCGCGGACTGGCGCGGCCGCCGGATCGGCGTGCTCACCGGCACCTCGATGGCGCCCCTCATGCCCCAGGTGCTGGCGCGCCTCACCGAGGCCACCGGGGCCCGCTTCGAGCTCATTCCCGTGACCAACTCGCTGTTCGGTGCCAGCGTCACCTGCGCCGGGCTCCTGCCGGGCCGCGACTTCGCGGCGGCGCTCCTGGAGCGGCGCGACCTCGACCTGGCGCTCATCCCCGGGGAGTCCCTGAACGACGACCGGCTGTTCATGGACAGCCTCCCCTTCGCGGAGCTCGAGGCGGCGGTGCCGATGCCGGTGCGCCCCTCGTACTGCTTCACCGACGTCCTCGATACCCCCCTGGTGCCGTGAGCAAGCCAACTGTTGCCATCGTGGGACGCCCGAACGTCGGGAAGTCCACGCTCTTCAACCGGATCCTGGGTGGTCGCGACGCGATCGTCTCCGACCAGGCCGGCACCACCCGGGACCGCCACTTCGGCGATGCCGAGTGGGCGGGCCGGTGTTTCTGGCTGGTGGACACGGGCGGGCTGGTGCCGGGGTCCAGCGATTCGATGGATGTGGCCGTCCGCGAACAGGTGGAGCTCGCGGTGGAGCAGGCGGACTTGCTCGTCTTCGTGGTGGATGGGAAGGAGGGCCTGAACCCGGTGGACCGGGAGATCGCCGCCCAGCTGCGCAAGGTTCGTCGCCCGGTCATCCTGGTGGTCAACAAGCTGGACAACTTCCCGGACACCACCTCCCAGTTCGACTTCTACGAGCTCGGTTTGGGGGAGCCCCAGCCCGTCTCCGCCTCCGTGGGCAAGGCGAGCGGGGACTTGCTGGACCGTATTGTGGAGAAGTTACCAGTGGAGGAGCCGGGGGAGGGGGAGGAAGCGGTGCAGGTGGCGGTCGTCGGCCGGCCCAATGCGGGGAAGTCCTCGCTGATCAACCGACTGCTGGGGGAGCAGCGATTGGTAGTGTCCCCGGAGCCCGGTACGACCCGGGATGCCATCGACACCCCCTTGCGGTATCACGGCAAGACGCTCAACTTCATTGATACAGCGGGGTTACGCCGCCGGGCTAAAGTAGAAGATGACATCGAGTTCTACTCCACCCTCCGGACCCGCCGCGCCATCGAGCGCGCCGATGTCTGTGTGCTCGTGGTGGATGCCGCCAATGGGCTCCATGCCCAGGACCTGCGCATCGCCACGGAAGCGTGGGACGCGGGGGCCGCGCTGATCATCGCGGTGAACAAGTGGGACCTGATCGAGGAGAAGGACCCGAACACGGCGAAGCGCGGGCAGGACTTGCTGGAGGAGAAGGCGCCGTTCCTGCGCTACGTCCCGTTTGTCTACATCTCGGCCCTCTCGGGGCAGCGCATCACCCGGCTGCCTGACATGATCCTGGAGGCAGCGGCGGAACGCGAGAAGCGCGTGGCCACGAGCGAAGTGAACCGGGTGCTGCAGGCGCTGCTCGAACGGAATGCGCCGCCGCAGGCCCCGGGCGAGGAAGTGAAGCTGCTGTACGCCTCGCAGGTCGGCACCCGCCCGCCGGCCATCGCCATCGTGAGCAACCGGCCGGACGATGTGCCGGAGTCGTACCAGCGGTACCTGCACCACGGCTTCAGGGAGGCCTTCGGCTTCCTCGGGGCGCCGCTCCGGCTCAAGTTCTCGAGTCGCGGGGCGGGCAAGCACGACCGTCGCGACGACGGGCGGCGGGTGCGGGAGTAGGCCGGTCCCGGAGGTCCCGGTGCCGGCCCGCGCGTCCAGACCGAGCACTTTCCACCACGGGATCGACCGCATGCCCCTGACGCGCCCGCCCCGCTCCAGCCGCCGCACCCCGCGGGGGATCGCGTGAGCGGCGTCCCTTGGCTCGTCCTGTCCTACCTCGTCGGTTCCTTTCCGACCAGCTACCTCGCGGGGCGGTTCTTCCGGGGCATCGACCTACGGGAGCATGGCAGCAAGAACCTCGGCGCCACGAACGTGTACCGCACCATGGGCTGGCGCTTCGCCATCCCGGTGGGCCTGGTGGACGTGGCGAAGGGCGCGCTGCCGGTGCTGCTCTTCGGCCCGCGGCAGCCGGAGGTGGTGGGCTTCGGGACCTTCTGTGGCGTCGCCGCCATCGTGGGGCACACGCTGTCGCCGTTCGTGGGGTTCAAGGGGGGCAAGGGCGTGGCCACGGCGGCGGGGATGTTCCTGGCGCTCGCGCCGGCCGCAGTGGGGATCGCGGCGGCGGTGTGGGGCGTGCTGCTCTGGCTCACCGGGTACGTCTCGCTCGGGTCCATCATGGCGGCTGTGGCCCTGCCGCTGGCGGACTACCTGCTGTACCCGGCGCGCCGGACGATCCTCGGCCTGGGGCTCGACCTGCTGATCGCCGGGTTCATCATCTGGAAGCACCGCGCCAACGTGCAGCGCCTGCTCGCCGGCACGGAAAACCGCTTCGGCCGGCGCGCCGCCGGCTCCGCCCCCCGCGCGTGAGCACGGTCGCGGTCCTCGGGGCGGGCAGCTGGGGCACCACCCTGGCCGACCTGCTGGCGCGGAAGGGCCACGCGGTGCGGCTCTGGGCGCACGAGGCCGAGGTGGTGGAGGCCATCACGGCCCGGCGCGAGAACCCCATCTTCCTCCCGGGCTGCGCCCTGGCGGAGGGCATCCGCGCCACCGGGGATGTGGGTGCCGCGGTGGGTGGGGCCGAGGTGGTGGTGACGGTGGCCCCGAGCCATGTACTGCGCCGGGTGGTGGCCGGTGCGCAGCACGACGTGGCGGCCGACGCGCTGGTGGTGAGCGCCACCAAGGGGATCGAGGACGGGTCGCTCGCGCTGATGTCGCAGGTGCTCGAGGAAACCCTGCCGGGGCGGCCCGTCACGGCGCTGTCGGGCCCGAGCTTCGCGCTCGAGGTGTTCCAGCAGCAGCCCACGGCCGTGGTCGCCGCGGCGCGCAGCCGGGCGACCGCGGAGCGGGTGCAGGAGATCTTCTCGACGCCGCGGTTCCGGGTGTACTCGCACACCGACATCGTGGGGGTGGAGCTGGCGGGGGCGCTCAAGAACGTGATCGCCATCGCGGCCGGGATCCTGGAGGGCCTCGGGCTCGGCAACAACCCGCGGGCGGCCCTCATCACCCGCGGCCTCGCGGAGATGACGCGGCTCGGCGTGGCGCTCGGGGCGGACCCGCTGACCTTCGCGGGCCTGGCCGGGATGGGCGACCTCATCCTCACCACCACCGGCGCCCTGAGCCGCAACCGGGCCCTCGGCGTGGCGCTGGCCGGCGGCCAGACGCTGGCGCAGTGGACCGCGACCCACCGCACGGTGGCGGAGGGCGCCAACACGGCCCACGCGGCCCTGGCGCTGGCGGCGCGGGTCGGGGTGGAGCTCCCGATCTGTGCGCAGGTGGGCGCCATCCTCCACGACGGCAAGCCCGCCCGGCAGGCGGTGGCGGACCTGATGGAACGGACCCTCAAGGCGGAGCAGTGGCGGTGACCATGGCGCGGCCGGTGCAGGAGTTCTTCTCGATCGGGGAGGTGTGCGCCCTCACCGACCTGAAGCCGCACGTCCTCCGGTACTGGGAGAGCCAGTTCCGCTTCCTCAACCCGGCCAAGAACCGGTCGGGGAACCGGGTGTACAAGAGCCGCGAGGTCGAGCTCATCATGCTCGTGAAGCACCTCCTGTACACCGAGAAGTTCACCATCGAGGGCGCCCGGCAGCGGATCGAGCACTACCGCCGCACCGGCGAGCTCCGCAGCGCGGCCCGCAGCGCCATCGAGCGCGAGACGCTGCGCGAGCTGCGCGAGTCGGTCGAGGAGGTCATCATGATCCTCGACGGCAAGGTGCCGCCGCCCCGGCCCGAGCCGCCCACCGAGTGAGGCATCCCGGCCCGCCGGCCCCCGGCCGGGGTTAGCTTTGTCCCCCATGCACATCCTGGTGACCAACGACGACGGGATCCTGTCGCCCGGCCTGGCGCTGCTCGCGGAGTGCTGCCAGCCGGTGGGGCAGGTGACCGTCGTGGCGCCCGATCGCGAGCAGAGCGGCACCTCGCACAGCCTGACCATGCACCGGCCGCTGCGGCCCGCCCGCCGCCCCGACGGCAGCTTCCAGGTGGATGGCACGCCCACCGACTGCGTGCTCCTGGCCCTGGGCGCCCTGATGCCCGACCGTCCGCGTTTCGTGTTCAGCGGCGTGAACCACGGGCCCAACATGGGCGAGGACGTGCTCTATTCGGGCACCGTCGCGGCGGCCATGGAAGGGGTCACCCTTGGCGTCCCGAGCGTGGCGATCTCCTTCGCCGGGCCTGGCAGCGACCTCGAGGGCATCCTGAGCTACAAGGCCCTCCTCACGCGCCTGGTGCAGCGCATCGTGGCGGTGCCGGACTTCCCGCCCAAGATGATCCTCAACGTGAACCTTCCCGCCTGCGGGGCCGCCGGCGTGAAGGGCATCAAGGTCACCGCGCTCGGCAGCCGCTACTTCAGCGAGTCGCTGACGCGCATGAAGGACCCCTGGGGGCGCGAGATCTTCTGGATCGGCGGCGGCTCCGTGCACTGGACGGGCGGCGCCGAGTCGGACCATCACGCCGTGGCCGACGGCTACATCGCCGTGACGCCGCTCCACATGGACCTCACCAGCTACCAACTCCTCCAGACGGTGCAGGGATGGGCGCTCGCGGACTAGCCGACAGCTATGGCGGGTACCGGACCCAGCTCGTCAATGAGCTGCAGGCCAAGGGCATCCGCGACCTCGCGGTGCTCAAGGCGGTGGCGCACGTCCCCCGGCACCTCTTCGTGCCCGAGAGCGTCCGCCACCGGGCCTACCAGGATACGGCCCTCCCGATCGGCGCGGGCCAGACCATCTCGCAGCCCTGGGTGCAGGCCCGCTCGCTCGAGCTGGCGCGCCTCACGGGCCGGGAGCGGGTGCTGGAGGTGGGCACCGGCTCCGGCTACCAGACGGCGCTGCTCGCCGAGTGCGCGGAGCAGGTCTTCTCGGTGGAGCGCATCCCGGCGCTGTCGCAGGCGGCGCGGAACGTGCTCCAGCAGCTGGGCTACCGGAACGTGAGTCTCATGACGGGCGACGGGACCCTCGGCTGGCGCCCGTATGCGCCGTACGACGCGATCATCGTGGCGGCGGCCAGCCCCGAGATCCCCCGGCCGCTGGTGGAGCAGCTGAGCCCCGGCGGCCGCCTCATCCTCCCGCTCGGCACCCGGGAGAGCCAGACCATGGTGCTCGTGACTCGTGACCCCACCGGCGACGGCACCCGGGTGGAGCGGGTGAGCGACGTGCGCTTCGTCCCGCTCATCGGCCAGTTCGGGTTTGCCGGCGACGCCTCTTCCTGAAAGGCCGGCATGGAGCTGCTCAAGGACTTCCTCGACCTCTTCCTGCACCTCGACCAGCACCTCAACGAGCTGATCGGCCAGTACGGCACGTGGACCTATGCGATCCTCTGGCTCATCGTGTTCTGCGAGACCGGGCTCGTGGTCACGCCGTTCCTCCCGGGGGACTCGCTGCTGTTCGCGGCGGGGACGTTCGCGGGGATGGGGTCCCTGAATCCCTGGCTGCTGTTCGTGCTCCTCACCGTGGCCGCCATCCTGGGCGACACCGTGAACTACTGGATTGGCAAGCGGATCGGGCCGCGGGCCTTCACCGGGGCGGTGCCGTTCCTCAACCAGGCCCACCTCCGGAAGACCGAGGCCTTCTACGAGAAGCACGGCGGGAAGACGATCATCGTGGCCCGGTTCGTGCCCATCGTGCGGACCTTCGCGCCGTTCGTGGCCGGGGTGGGGTCCATGAACTACAGCCGGTTCCTGGCCTACAACGTGGTGGGCGGCGTGCTCTGGGTCGGCCTGTTCATCTTCGGGGGCTACCTCTTCGGCAACATCCCGGTGGTCCGGCAGAACTTCGGCCTCGTGGTCATCGCCATCATCGTGGTCTCGGTGATGCCGGTGGTCATCGAGTGGGTACGGGCCCGGCGCGAGGGGGCAGGGGCGGTGTGACCGTGCACTGGCTGGTGCAGGGCCGGGTGCAGGGCGTGGGCTTCCGCTACTTCGTGGTCCACCGGGCCCGGGCCGTCGGCCTCGCCGGCTGGACCCGGAACTTGCCGGACGGGCGGGTGGAGGTGGTGGCCCGGGGACCGGGCGACCAGCTCGCCTTCCTGGAAAGCGCCCTCCGGGAAGGCCCTGCGCGGGCGGAGGTGATGGGCATCGAACGGCAGGAGGTTACGGATGATCCGACCCTGCCGAAGCCATTCGATATCAGGTAGTTAGGAGTTTTCCCTCAACCGACTTCTCTGCCATGGCCGAGGCTTTCCCCGACCGGCTCCGCCGGACGTTGCGCGCGATTCCGGACTATCCCAAGCCCGGGATCATCTTTCAGGACATCACCCCGGTGCTGCAGGATGGGCACCTCTTCCGACAGATGCGGGAGGAACTGGCCGCCCCGTTCCGGACCGCCGGGATCACCCATGTGGTGGGGATCGAGGCCCGGGGCTTCATCCTCGCCGCGCCCGTGGCCGTGACCCTGGGCGCCGGCTTCATCCCCCTCCGGAAGCCAGGGAAGCTGCCGTGGAAGACCGCCCGCCACGAGTACGCGCTCGAGTACGGGACGGACGCCCTGGAGATCCACCAGGACGCCTGTCCGCCCGGGTCCCGCGTGCTGGTGGTGGACGACGTGCTGGCCACGGGGGGGACCGCCGCCGCCGCCGGGACGCTGGTCCGTCAGCTGGGCGGCACCCTGGTGGGGTACTCCTTCCTGCTCAGCATCCCGTTCCTGAAGGGGCTGGACCGGCTGGGGGGGGTGGACGCCCATGTGGTGCTGGAAATCTGACCTAGGTCGTTGACGGACTGAGGGTTGGGCGGGTACTTTGTGTGGCTTCGCCCCCGTAGCTCAGCTGGATAGAGCAGCGGTTTCCTAAACCGTTGGTCGGACGTTCGAATCGTCTCGGGGGCACCAGCCGATCCTCCGGGTGTCCCCACCCGGTTCACCAGAGGGAAGGAACAGTGGCAGCAACCGTGGACGCCCCGACGCATCCCGCACCGGCCAAGACGACCAGCGCGCCCGCCGCGCCGGGCTGGTTCGCCAACCCGGTCAACCGGTACCTCACGATCGGCGGCGGCGTGGTGCTCGTCGCCCTGGTGGCGTGGTTCATCACGCTCAGCAACAGCCGCAAGGAGACCTTCGGCTTCCAGGCGCTGGATCAGGCGCGCAACGCGGCGGAGGCGGGGAACTTCGCCCAGGCCGCGAGCGACCTCCAGAACGTCATCACCACCTACAGCGGCAGCCGGGCGGCGGCCGAGGCCACCATCGTGCTGAACCAGGTCCGCCTGCTGAACGGACAGCACGAGCTGGCGGTGGTGGGCCTCCAGGACTTCATCAAGAGCAACCCGCCGGCCGACTACCTGGCACCGGCCAATGGGCTGCTGGGCCGGGCGTTTGAGAATGCCAAGCGGCCGGCGGATGCCGCGACGGCCTACCTGGCTGCCTCGAAGGCCGCGGACGTGGACTACCTGAAGGCGAGCTACCTCCTCGATGTCGGCCGGAACCAGGCGGTAGCGGGCAAGAAGGACGAGGCGATCGCCACCTACCGGTCGATCCTCGACACCTACAAGAAGACCAACGCGGTGACCGAGGCCGAGATCCGGCTGGCGGAGCTCACCGGCGGCGCCATGTAAGGAGGCCGAGTTCCTTCGGTCGAGGCCCCGGGCAACCCATGCCCGGGGCCTTCTTGCTTTCGGCATCAGCGATGGGGAACGGGGCCTCAGGCGCCGGCTTGGATCAGGCCGTGGGAGGGGGTCGCGTGGGGTCCCGGGGGCGGATTCGGGGTCCAGTCGGCGCGGATACTCCTTCTCAGAAATGACGTATAATATGTATTATGTTAACTAACTCGATGGACAACTGGGGATAACTCCAGGATATCCCCATGGCAGCTCCCTATCTTGTTGTCGTGAGGTGAGTTGGAGCGGGCACCGCAGGGGTCACAGCACGCCGGTGAAAACCAGCCGACCCTCGCCAATCAGCCAGACGTTCGTGGCCATCGGCCCAGACAGTGTCGCGGAGATGCTGAGGATCCGGCCGCTGCGGGTGATGATGTCCACCGGCAGCGTGGCCTGCCCCGCCATCGCCAACGCGATGGCGGCCGCCACCGTGCCCGTCCCGCAGGCCAGCGTCTCGGCCTCGACGCCCCGCTCGTAGGTCCGGATGCACCAGCGCTGGTCCGGGCCGAGGCCGATGAAGTTCACGTTGGCGCCGCCGGGGCCCACGGCGCGGTCGGACCGGAGTTGGCGGCCCTGGTCCATCAGGTCCGGGCGCTCCAGGTCGTCGGTGAGCAGCACCAGGTGCGGCACCCCGACCGTTGTCAGGGTGGCACTCCCGAACCCCGGCCCGGGCTCGAGGCCGACCGGCGGTGCCGGCAGGTGGACGTCCGGGAGGTTCAGGGCCGCCCGCTCACCCGGGCCGGGTTCGGTCCGGACCGGGAAGGTGCCGGCCCGGGTGACCAGCTGCATTCCCTCGGCCGGGGCCAGGCGCAGGAAGGCCGAGAGCCGGGTGCTGCAGAGTGCCGCGTTTCCGCACATGTCGGCCCGGCTGCCGTCGCAGTTCCAGAAGTCCATCCGGACCCGGCCTTGGCCCTCCGGGGTCAGGATGACGAGGCCGTCGGCCCCGACCCCCATCCGCCGGTGGCAGAGTTCCACGATGGCCTCCGCGGGCCAGGCCTCGGGGGTGGTGTAGCGGCCGTCGAGGACGACGAAGTCGTTCCCCGACCCGGACATCTTGTAGAAGACGGTCCCCTTCATTATTTCATCCGCCCGAGCAGGCCCTGCAGCCGAAGCCACCAGACCATCCAGATGGCTTCCCGCACGATCTTCTTGCTCATCTTGCTCTGTCCCTCCACCCGGTCGGTGAAGACGATCGGGATTTCCTTGAGCCGGAACCCCTTCTTCCAGGCCCGGAAGCTCATCTCGATCTGGAAGGCATAGCCGCCCGACCGCACGTCGTCGAGGTCGATGGCCTCGAGGACCTCGCGCCGGAAGCACTTGAACCCGCCCGTGGAGTCCGAGAGCGGCAGCCCCGTGATCCAGCGCGCGTAGTAATTGGCGCCGAGGGAGAGCATGAGCCGCGAGATCGGCCAGTTGATGACGTTGACGCCCTGCGAGTAGCGGGACCCCAGCACCAGGTCCGCCTCCTCGATGGCCTGCAGGAAGCGCGGGATGAAGGCCGGGTCATGGGAGAAATCGGCGTCCATCTCGAACATGGCCTCGTAGCCATGGGTGAGGCCCCACTTGAAGCCGGCAATGTAGGCCCGCCCCAGCCCCTCCTTGGCCTGCCGGTGCAGCACATGCACGCGGCTCTTGGTGGTGGCCATCCGGTCGGCGATGTCGCCGGTGCCGTCGGGGCTGTTGTCGTCCACCACGAGGATCTCGAGCCGGGGGTCCTGCTTGAGGACCGCCGGCACGATCTGCGGCAGGTTCGACGCCTCGTTGTAGGTCGGGATGATCACCAGGATCCGTTCAAGCACCCTGGGCCCTCCTCTTGCCAGGGATCAGGCCCGCCGCGAGCATCGCGGCGGCGGCGAGCAGGCCGGCGATGCTCACCAGCTTGCCCTTCGCGTACGCGGCCGAGGTGAAGCGGAGTGTCACCTCGCCGGCGCCCGGCGGGAGCACCACGCTCAGCAGGCTGTGGTCGGCACGGAGCACCGGGGCCGGCTGGCCGTCCACCGTGGCGTGCCAGTCCGGGTACCAGTTCTCGCTCACCACGAGGTAGGTCGGCGTCGTCGCCTTCCCGTCCAGGGTGATCCGCATGGCCCCCGGCTTCCACTCCGCCACCGTGGCCGTGATCCCGGATTTGGGAAATGGCTCGGCGAGGGGCGCCGGGGTCACCGACGCGGTGTCGGCGTAGAGGGCCACGTCGGAGGCCGGGAAGCGCGGGTCCGTGACCGTGGGCGGGATCTGGACCTCGGGCGCCTTGGCGGCGGAGGCCGCCACGCGGGCGTAGGCCGGCACGGTGTCGCGCTCGAAGAGCACGGCGGGCTGGCCGAAGGTGGACATGATGGGGCCCAGCACCTTGTGGTACCCGGGCAGTGGCTGCTCCCCGGGCAGGATCAGGAAGCGCATGGCCAGCAGGTCCATGAGCGAGGGGGAGCCGACGCTGCGCCAGCCCTGATCCTTGCCCGCCAGCTCCTGGTAGAACCGCAGCTCGTTGCCATGGTATCCCAGCACCGACGGGATGCGGTATGCCATGAGCGTGGACTGGGGATAGGAGTTCCCCGCGTCGAGCACGCGATACGGCATCGGCACGGACTTGAGGTGCGTGGTGATCTCGTCGTCCCGGAAGAGCTGGGCGGCGCGGGGCGAGAAGGTGTAGAACTGCCGGTCCACCACCCAGAGGTCGGCCACGGTGACGGCCAGGAGCGCCGCCGCGGCGACGCTCCCGCGGAGCTTGCCTGAGGCCACCGCCCAGAGCGCGCCTGCCGCGAGGACGACGAACACGAGCAGGCGAACCGCGCCCAGCTGGAGGCTGCCGGCATTGGCCTGGACCGCGCCCATGCGCTCGGGAATGGCGAGCGCCTGCGCCACGGCCTGCAGCACGCCGACGGCGCCGAGGAGGGCAAACACCGCGAAGCCGCCGAGGACCACGAGGACCCGCCGGGCGGCCACCTGCCCCGAGAGGATCCGGTCGAGGCCGATGGCCGCGAGCACCGACAGCGGGAACGCCACCAGGAAGAACACCATGCCCATGGCCCGCATCTTCTTGAGCATGGGCACGAACTCGAAGAACGGCCGGTAGAACGGCGTGTGCCCCGCGAAGGCGAAGAGCTGGAAGAGCACCACGCCGACCAGCATGGCCACCACGAGGCGGCGCCGGCTCCGGTCTCCCCAGGCGAAGCACGCCAGCGCCAGCGCCATGACGCCCACGTACTCGGTGTGGAACTTGATCGGGTTGCCGCCCCAGTACTTGTCGAGCACCCCGTTGAACTCGGGGAGGATCCAGGTGAAGACCTCCGAGGGCGGCATGGCGTAGCTGTTGACCCATTCCCAGCCGGTGCTGGGCCCGCCCGCCGCGCGCGGCGACCACTGGATGTAGTCGAGGAACGGCACCACCTGGATGCCCGTGATGGCGATCCCCACGCCCACGGCGAGCGCCGCCGCCGCCACGGCGAGCCAGGGATTCCGTCCCACGGGCCGCTGGTCGTCCCAGAAGGCCAGGTAGAGCGTCCAGAGGCCCAGGGCCATCATCAGGAAGTAGCACATTTGGTAGTGGCCCAGGATCAGCAGGGCCACCACCACGGCGAAGGCGCCGTACGCCCATCGCACCCCGCCCCGGACGGCCCGCAGGAGCACCAGGAAGGCCAGCGGCGTCAGCGCGGAGACGAAGAGCTTGCCGTCGTGCCCCGGGCTCATCTGGGAGGCCACGATGCCGGTGAGCTCGTAGGCCACTCCCGCCGTGATGGCCGCGGTCCAGCTCAGGCCCAGGGCCCGCACGAACAGGAACGTGAGCCAGCCGGCCAGGATGAAGTGGACCGCCATGCCCCAGGTGATGGCGAGGTCCACCGGCATGATCCAGCGGAGCCA
>CAZRCT010000031.1:17275-38834 GCA_964598655.1 uncultured Gemmatimonadaceae bacterium | reverse complement strand
GGCCGATAGACATCCGTGCTCAGGTACTTGAGCCCCGAGTCGCACAGCAGCGTCACCACCACCTTCCCCGGCCCGAGCCGCCGCGCCATCTCGAGCGCGGCGAGGACGTTGGCCCCGGAGCTGATGCCGGCGAAGAGCGCCTCCTCCCGCGCCAGGCGGCGGGCCATGGCCTTGGCGTCCTCGGTGGGGACGGCGAGGAGGTCGTCCACGAGGGCGGCGTCGTAGAGGGGCGGCGGGTAGCCGATGCCCACGCCCTCGATCTTGTGCGGCCCGGGCGTGCCGCCGGCGAGCACCGCGGATTCCGCCGGCTCCACGATGCCGAGGCGCACCGAGGGCTTGTGGCGCTTGAGCACGGTGGCCACCCCGCGGCTCGAGGCGCCGGTGCCCACCGCGTGCACGAAGGCGTCCACCTGCCCCTCCGTCTGCCGCCAGATCTCCTCGCCGAGGGCGTGATAGCCGGCGATGCTGTCGGCGTTCTCGAGTTGATTGCTCCACCAGGCGCCGGGCTCCGCCGCGAGCTCGCGCGCGCGGGCGATCATGTCGAGGATGAGCTTCTTCGTGGTCTTCCCGCCCTCGCTCGGCACCAGGAGGAGCTCGGCGCCGAGCGCGGCCATGTGGTCGCGCTTCTCCTGGCTGAAGGCGTCGCTGGTGACGATGCGGATGCGGTAGCCGCGCGCCGCGGCCACCAGGGCGAGCGAGGTGCCGGTGCTGCCGCCGGTGTACTCCACGATGGTGCCGCCCGGCCGCAGCGCGCCGGACCGCTCGGCCGCGGTGATGACGCCGAGGGCCATGCGGTCCTTCATGCTGCCGGTGGGGTTCTCCCACTCGAGCTTGACGAAGACCCGCGCGGCGCCGGGAGGCACCACGCGGGTCAGCTCCACGAGGGTGGTGTGGCCGATGGCGGCGAGGATGTCCATGGCGGGCTCCGGGGGGCGTGAGGGCGTCACTGGGGAGAGCGCCGACGCCGGGGCCGGCACGACATCCAGGCCCACGGGCTGAAGCCCGGGCTCGGCCGCAATCCCGCTGAAGCGGGTACGGCGGTGACGGGGCGGGATCCGGAGGGCGGGGCCCCTCAGTGCGGGGCGCGCCGCCGGGGCCCACGGGCTGAAGCCCGGGCTCGGCCGCAATCCCGCTGAAGCGGGTACGGCGGTGACGGCGCGGGATCCGGGGGGCGGTGCCCCTCAGTGCGGGGTATGCCGCCGACGGCCCACCAGCGCCATCCCGGCGAGTCCCGTGGCTACCAGCGTGAGGCTCACGGGCTCCGGGGTCACGGTGATGCAGTCGCTCTCGGGGCCGGTGCTGCAGCCGCCGATGCCGTTGAACCCTCCCCCGCCGTCCATGGACCAGCTCAGCTCCCAGTCAGCAGCGGTGGAGGGAATGTCCACCACCATCCAGAACTCCACCCAGCCGCTCTGGCCGGCGGGGGCGCAGGTCTGGTAGGCGCCGCTGAAGCCCTGCGGGGTCCCCTCGAACTCGGGCGCGTTGGGGTCGATGGGGAGGGCGTCACAGCCGAAGATGCCCTTGCCGAAGGGGTACAGGTACCACGACGAGATCATGTAATCACCGCCCTCCCCGGGCACCTGCGTCCCGAGCGTCGGGTCCCAGACGCCCGGCGACTGCCCGAGGCTTCCCACCGGCCCCACGGTGGTGATGCCGAGCATCGGCCAGCGGAGCCCGGGGATCGAGTCCTCCGGGAAGTAGTGCGTCAGCCCCGGGCGGCTCCGCAGCGTGAAGCTGCTGATGGAGGTCGGCCCGACGTTGTCGTAGCCGTAACTGTTGCCCTGGCGGTTCTGGATCTGGAACACCAGGGCAGAGCCGGCAGCCGTGGAGAACACCTTGATGCGCACGCTGGCGCAGGTGTGGAAGGCGCCGGAGGTGCAGTAGTTGAGGAACTCGCGCGTGGTGACCACGGGGGCATCCGCCCGGAGGGCGGCGGGGGCGAGCGTGGCAAGGGCCAGGAAGGACAGGACGGGGCGGGACATGAGCACCTCCCGGGAGGGCTCCGTGGAGGGGGCGACGGACTGCGCGGACGCCCTAACAATAGGCGCCGTCCCGCGCCGCGCCACTGTCGCCGGGGTGCCACAGCGGCGCGGAGACTTCATGAAGGAATGCCGGGAACGAAAACCGCCAGCCGCTACGGCGACACACGCACTTCGACGTGCGCCGGGAACGCCTGCGCCACCGCCGCCGTGACCCCCTGCCCCGACACGTCCACCTTCCGGAGCCGCGGCAGCGCCGCGAGTTTCGCCACACCGGCGTCGGTGATGCCGGCGCAGGCGGAGAATGTCACGTCCTCGAGCGTGGGGATGGTGGCGAGCAGCTCGGGGGTGCGGTCGGTGATGTGATTGTAGCTGGCGAAGTACTTCCGGAGCTGGGGCAGCGCGGTCAGGTGGCTCGTGGCCTCGTCCCCGGTGTGGCGGCAATACATGAGCGTGAGCTCCTCGAGCGCGCCGCAGCGGCCGATGTGGCGATAGCCGGCGTCGGGGACGCCCATGGGCATCAGGTGGCGGAGGGCCGGCATGGCGGGCAGGAGCGCCAGCGCCGCGTCGCTCACGTGGCCCAGGCCCACGGCGAGCTGCGCGAGGGTGGGCATGGCGGCGAGGGCGCGGAAGCCGCGGTCCGTCAGGTTCATGGTCTCGCGGCCCCAGATGCCGGCGAGGGTGCGGGAACGCGCCAGCGCCACCCAGCCGTCGTCGGTGGCGGCGGTGTCCTGGCAGCTCAGGAAGCGGAGCGCGGGGAGGTCGGCGATGACGGCCATGGCGGCGTCGCCCGCGGGGTAGGCGAGCCAGGCGAGGCGCGGCAGCCCGGCGAGCAGCGCGAGGCCCGCGGGGCCGATGCCGTTGTCGGCCTGGTCAATGTTCAGGGCGAAGAGGCCGTCGAGCCCGTGGAGCTGGCGGAGGCCGGCGTCGCTGAAGCGGCCCCGGAGGAAGAGGTGGTTGGGCCTGGTGTCGAAGTCGAGCAGCCCGATGGCCGGGGCCGGCTCGCGCCAGGTGCGCCACGCCGGGAAGTCCCGCAGGAGGCCGAGCCCGGCGTCGGTGACGCCCATCCCGCTCTTGAAGTCGGCGAGGTCGGGGTGGCCGGCGAGGGCGCGGAGGGCGCCGTCGCCGGTGCGGGTCCACATGAGGTCCACCGCCCGGAGCCGGGTGAGGCGCGCGAGCACGCCGAGGCCCGCATCGGTGACGCGGGTGCCGCCCAGGTTGAGCGTCTCAAGCTGCGTGAGGCCGGCGAGGACGCCGAGGCCGGCGCCGGTGATGGCGGTGCCGCCGAGGCCGAGGTGGCGGAGGTTGGGGAGGGTGGCGAGATGGGCGAGGCCGGCGTCGGTGAGCGCCTTGCAGCCGTCGAGCGAGAGCGTGGTGAGGTGGCCGCAGCCGGTGAGGGTGGCCATGAGCGCGTCGGTCATCTGGCCGTGGGCGTCGAGGCCTTCCACGGCGGGATCGCGCAGGCGCTCGAGGGTGGCGCCCCAGTCGCGCGTGTGGCGGTCGGGGAGGCCGCGCGGGGCGCCGGGCCAGAGCACCTCGGTGGGGCGCGCGGTGTAGGGGCCGCCCGGGGCGCGATGGGTGACGTCGCCCACGAGTTCGTCCCACGCGCGGTAGCCGTGTTCCCGGGCAATGAGCGTGCGCGCGTCGTCGAGGGTGATGTCGATGGTGTTGTCGGGATCCTGGTCGGGGAGGCCCAGGTCGAGGCGGACGTAGCGCCGCATGCCGGACCAGGCACGGCGGTGCCACGTCAGGCGATAATGCCGCTCCATGGCCTCGGGCGTCCCCAGACGATAGGCCTGCAGCAGCGCGTCGGCCTTCTCCTCATAAGGCGCCAGGGCGGCGAGGTTGCCGGCGGCGGCGCGCTCGAGCGCGGCCTTCACCTCGCGCCAGCCGGGGAAGCCCAGCTCGCGGGCCAGGGCGTGCTGGAGGTCGCGCAGCGTGGGCGCGGGCGGCACCCGCTCCAGCGCGCGGGCCAGGCGGGCCACCGCCTCGGCGTCGCCGGCCCTGAGCCGGCGGAGCCACTGCTTGGCTTCCTTCTGGAGACTCTCGAGCGAGCGGCGGGGCGGGACGGGATCCTGCGCGGGCGTAGGCATGGGCCTTCCTCCGATGCGCCTCCGGTCCGCTGAGCGTGAGGCTCGGAAGAAGGGTTATCTCGTACCGGCCGGATATATCCGGCCGCCGATCGAACCCCGCTGGGTGGGACGATTCCCTTGCCGCGGACAGGAGGCGCCCCAGTGGCGCGCTGGCCATAGAATCGAGGGAGGGACGGGTGGCGTCAAGAGCGGATCGCTCGCTGAAGCGAGCGGCGAGGGCTCACTCTGGCGAGCGATCGGCGAGGGCTCCCTCCAGCGAGCAATCGGCGAACGCTCACCCTGGCGACCGCCCCGCCGCCCGCATCAGCAGCACCCCAAACACAATCATCCAGAGCGGCAACACCGAGTTCTCCACCTCCGCGACCATCGCCACGGCGGGCGTGACGTTCCGCCAGCAGGCGATGAGGCCGAGCAGCGCCGCGACCACGCCGGCCGGCGCCGTCCAGCGCGGGAAGCGCGCGTCGCCTCGCGTGGCGAGGGCGGTGAGGAGGAAGAAGAGGTTGAGCGCCAGCTCGCCCACGAACTCGCCGAGGTAGTTGCCGAGGTAGAGGTTGAAGCCGTCGAAGAGGGCGGCGAGGGTGGCGTGGGCGGTGGGGTCGGGGGTGGTGGTGTAGGCCGTCGCGAGGGCCCACTGGAGGGTGGGCCAGCGGAGGAGGCCCAGCATCATGGTGAGGGCGGCCGTGTACGCCAGGAGCGTCGCGGCGCGGGCGCGGCCCGGGGCGCGGGCGGCGAGGAGGTGTTCGGTGCCGGCGGCGGTGGGAATCAGGAGCAGCGGGATCAGGCCGTAGAGTGCCCAGACCGCGCGGCCCGTGGTGCCGAGAGCCAGGAGGTTCGGCAGGACCTGGTCGGCGGGGCCGTCGAGGACGTCGGGGTAGTGGAAGGTGGCGGCGAGGTAGCTGAAGACGGCGATGAAGAGGACGGCGGCGAGCACCAGGGCGAGGCCGCCCACGCGGGCGGCGGGCATCGGGCGCGGGGTCAGGGGCTACCTCCGGTCAGGTGGGCGGGCCGCGCTCGAGGGGAGGGGGCGGAGCGGGGATGGGAGAACGTAGGGGGCGGGATGGGAGGCCACCAGAGCAGGGGTGCGCATGGGGCGAGCGTGTGTGCCCACGGGCTAAAGCCCGGGCTCGGCCGGAATCCCGCTGAAGCGGGTACGGCGGACCGAGGCCATGGCGGACTGGGACCGCAGTACCCGCTTCAGCGGGGTCATGGCCGAGCCCGGGCTTTAGCCCGTAGGCCGAGGCCATGGCGGACTGGGACCGCAGTACCCGCTTCAGCGGGGTCATGGCCGAGCCCGGGCTTCAGCCCGTGGCCCGCCGTGGGCCCGTCGTAAGATCCCTCCGCCCCGCGCCACTAACCCCCCGTACGCAGCCACGGGGGGCGGTTCGCCTCCCATCACCGGCCCGGGCCCGCCCGCGGCCCCGTCAGGGAGGTCCCGATGTCCAGGTCGTCCGCCATGCAGGAGCGCTCCGCTCCCGCCCCCACGAGCCCCGCCCTGGGGCACATCCAGCCGCACCGTCGCGTCCGCTTCGGGACGGAGTCCGTGCTCGGGCTCTCGATTGCCTATCGTGAGGCCGGCGATCCGTCCCTCCCCAAGCTGGTGCTGCTGCACGGCTTCCCGTCGTCGTCCCACCAGTACCGGGAGCTGGTGCCGGCGCTGGCCACCAGCTTCCACGTGATCGCCCCGGACTACCCCGGCTTCGGCGAGAGCGACCGGCCGGACCCCGCCACGTGGGCCTACACCTTCGACCACCTGGCGGAGGTCACCGCGCAGTTCCTGGCGAAGAAGGGCTTCACGCGCTACGGGCTGTTCATGCAGGACTACGGCGGCCCGGTGGGCATGCGGCTCGCCACCGCGCGTCCGGAGGCCATCGAGTGGACCATCGTGCAGAACTCGAACGCCTACGAGGTGGGCTTCACCGCCGCGTGGGACGGGCTCCGCGGCGCGCTCTGGAAGGCGCGGACGCCGGAGACGGAGGCGCCGCTCCACGCCTTCCTCACGCCGGAGGCCATCCGCGGCATCTACCTCCACGGCAGCCCGCGGCCGGAGTTCGTCAGCCCCGACAACTGGGTGGCCGACTCGGCCGTGATGGCCCGGCCCCATGCCGTGCGCATCAACCTGGACCTGTTCCACGACTATCGCCACAACGTGGGGCTGTACCCGGCGTGGCAGCGGTTCCTGCGCGAGCGGCAGCCTGAGACCCTCATCTTCTGGGGGCAGCAGGACCTGTTCTTCACCCCCGAGGGCGGCGAGGCGTACCTGGCCGACCTGCCGCGCGCCGAGCTGCACCGGCTGGATGGCGGGCACTTCGCGGTGGAGGATCACCTGGAATACATCGTGGCGCGGATGAAGACCTTCCACGCCGAGCGGGTGGCGCCGCGGCGATGACCCTGCCCGCACCGCGGGTGGGACTGGCGGCCGGGGTGCCCGGCCGCCAGAATCGTCGGGTGCCCCTGCCGCCGCCCGACGCCGACAACGCCGCCTGGCTCCGCGACCTCGCCTCACCCGCGGGGCGCGAGGCGGCGGCGGCGCGGCTGCATGCGTACCTGCTCCGGATCGCGCGGATGGAGGCGGGACGCCGGCGGGCGAGCCTCCCGACCCGCGGCGCCGAGGAGGTGGACGACCTCTGCATCCAGGCGGCGAACGACGCGCTGCTCGGCGTGCTGGCCAAGCTGGGGGAGTTCCGGGGGGAGGCGCGGTTCACCACGTGGGCCGCCAAGTTCGCCATCTTCGAGGTGAGCACCCGGCTCCGCCGCCACGCCTGGCGGCAGCGGCAGGTGCACCCGGACGAGCGGGTCTGGGACACGCTGGCCGATCACGCGCCCCCCGCCCTGCAGGCGCTGGAGGGCACCGAGACGCTGGCGCTGCTGGCGCGGGTGGTGCGCGAGGAGCTGACGGAGCGGCAGCGGCGGGTGTTCCAGGCGGCGGTGCTCGACGAGGTGCCGATCGACGTGCTGGCCGGCGAGGCCGGCACCAGCCGCGGCGCCATCTACAAGGTGCTGCACGACGCGCGCGCCAAGCTCCGCCGCGCCCTGCGGCGCCACGAGGGGGAGGAAGCGCCATGAGCGACGATCCGCTGGCCCGCCTGCTGGGCCATGCCCGGCGGGACCCGGGCTGCGAGGGGGCGTTCGCGGAGCTCGACGCCTACTGCGACGCGGTGCGGCGCGGGGAGGATGCGGCGCGGCGCTTCCCGGCGTTCACGGCGCACGTCGAGAACTGCGCCGCCTGCCGCGAGGACACGGAGGGCCTGCTGGCCGCGCTGGCCGAGCTGGAGCGGGAGGCGCGGGACGCGGGGCCGCGCGGGCAGTAGGCGTAGCCCTGCCTCGGCGGGCGGGCCGCCGGAACAGCCAGAAGAAAAGAGTGACGCCGCCGCCCCAATGTCCTGGAGCGGCGGCGTCACTGCGTGGTGGGGTCCGGCATCAGGTGCCGCTGCCGGCAGACGGCGTGGTGCCATCCGCGGCGGGGGCCTGCGACTTCGTGCCAGCCTCCGCGTTCGCCTTGGTACGCCGGGTCGCGGCGCGCCGGGCGCTGCCGGGCCACGGGATGTTCCGGACGGTGGCCCACTCGGCCAGCGTCGCCGGGTCGTCACGGAAGTGATGGGTGACGAGGCCGTCGAGCCAGCGGATGGTCTGGATCGCCTGGCGCGTGGCGGTGTCGAGCTTGTCGGTGGCGGTGGCGCGGGTACGACGGCCCTCCGTCACCTCCACCGGCAGCGCGGTGTACTCGGCCAGCTTGGCCTCCAGCAGGGCCGGCAGGCCCGGGTCCATGCCGTACTCGAGCAGGACCGCCTCGTTGGCCCGGATGGCGTCGAGGATCGCCCCGGCGCGCGTCAGGAATCGCGCCTTCGAGATGTTGAGCGCCTGGGTGATCCGGAACTCCGCCTTCCGGGCCGGCGAGCCCGCGAACGCCGCGGCCGCGATCCGGCCGAACGGCTGGAGGATGAAGAACCAGATGTACCGGCGCACCTCCTCCGCCTGCTCCACCGCCTTCTTGCTCCGCACTTCCCCGGTCTCCTGGATCTTGCCCAGGGCCAGGATGGTCGCCACCAGCCCGTCCAGCCGGCCCACCGCGGCCAGGAACTTGGGCGGGAGGCCCGGGCGGGCCGCGAAGAAGCCCTGGATGCCCAGGATGACCTTCATGAGGACCTGCACGACCGACGTCATACGTCCCTCCGATCCCGCTGCGGCACATGTGAGCGGCACGCGCGCACCCCGCGCACACCACGGCGCCGCACACGACCGCGATGCGCGGCGCCGGAGATGTGTGGGGGCAAGCGTCGTGCCAACGGGCCACTTGGCGCGTCAAGCGGAAGACTTGCGCGGCGGGCTGTGCTATGCGTGGCAATATGTTAGGCTCCGCAAACTCGCCGCCCGCGGGGCCATTTTCAGGGGGTGCTTGACAGGTCGCGCAGGACGACAGGTCCGCTCGACACCGAATTTCTCGAGCGCGGACGAGCGTCTCCGGAGCGCATCCGGGCGCGGGACACGCGAATTGTTTCGGGGAAAAACCGAAGATTTGTGACGGAAGCGAGGTCGAGACGGGAGAAAATGCGGTGGAGCGGACCGCGCGAACCCCGTGGTGCGCGGCCAGGACGACGATGGCGTGGCCCGGCGCGGCGGAGCCGGCCGTTCTAGTGGTGGAGACGGCGCGATGCGCGGTGGAGCGGCCGCGGCCAGCGGTGGAGACGACGGGCGCGTGGTGGAGCGGCCGGCGAAAGCGGTGGAGCGGGCAGCCGGCGCAGTGGAGCAGCCGGAAAAAGCAGTGGAGCGAATGCCGCGAGCACCGGAGCCGCGGCCGGGACCGTGGAGCGCTGTGGATAAACCGTGGAGGGGAGGGCGCGGAAGCTCCCGCACGCTCCCCTGCCCTCCCCTCGCGTGCTACTCCCCCCGCAGCGCCACCACCGGATCCACCCCCACCGCCCGCCGCGCCGGCACCCACGCGGCGAGGAGCGCCACCGCCACCAGTACCAGCGCCACCACGCCGAAGGTGAGCGGGTCGAGCGGGCTTACCTCATAGAGGAGGCTGCCCATGGCACGGGTGCCGGCCGCCGCGGCCAGGAGGCCCAGCGCCACGCCGGCGGTGGCCAGGCCCAGGGCCTGGCGGAGGACCATGCCGAGCACGGAGCGGCGGCCGGCGCCGAGGGCGATGCGGACGCCGATCTCGCGGGTGCGCTGGCTCACCGAGTAGCTCACGACACCGTAGAGGCCGATGCTCGCGAGCACCAGCGCCAGGAGCGCGAAGCCCGCGAAGAGGCGCATGGTGAAGCGGGGGCCCGCGAGCACCGTTTCCATCCGCGCCGCCATGGGCTCGATGCTCCGGAGGGTGATGCCGCCGCCCGCCTGGGCCACGAGGGAGCGCACCTCCCGGGCCACGTCCGCGCCGGCCGTGGTGCGGAGCACCAGGAACACTTGCCCGAAGTCTTCAGCTGCGCCAGCGCGGTACGAGTAGATCTGGAGCGCGCCGAGCTGGCTGCCGCGGACGGGTACGCGGACATCCGGCACCACGCCCGCCACGGTGATCCAGTTCCCCCGCTCCCCGATCCGGAACCGTCGCCCCACCGGGTCCGTGCCCTTCCAGTAGCGCTCGGCCATGGTGGCGTTGATGACCATCTCGGGGACCCGCGCGTCCCGCGCGAAGGGGCGGCCGGCGAGGAGGGGGAGGCCCATCACGCTGAAGAAGTCCGGGTCCACGCTGCTGAAGCCCAGGGCGCGCGGCGCTGCGTCGCCCTCGGGCGGGGTGCCCTCGGCCTCGAGGACGCCCATGGCGAGGCCGGTCTGCGGCGGGAGACTCGAGGCAAACGTGGCGCCGGTGACGCCGGGGAGGGCGGTGACGCGCTGGCGGAGCGACTCGAGCAGCGGGTCGAGTGGCGACGGGGTGGCGCCGGAGGCCGGCGGCGCCTGCGGCAGCGCCAGGGTGACGGCGGTGATGCCTTCGGGGTCGTAGCCGAGGTTGATCTTCTGCAGCTCGGCGAGGGTGCGCACCAGGAGGCCGGCGCCGACGAGGAGGGCCACGGAGAGCGCCACCTCGCTGATGACGAGGGCGGTGCGGACGCGGGCGGGGCCGCGTCGCGTGCTGCCGGTGGAGAGGCGGAGCGGGTCGGCGAGCTGGCGGTCGGTGGCGAAGAGCGCGGGGGCGAGGCCGAAGACCAGGCCGGTGAGCACCGTGAGGCCGAGGCTCCAGCCCAGGGCGACGGGGGCGATGCGCACGTCGTCGAGCGGGCTCAGCATGGCGGGGCGCACGCGGCGGAGCAGCTCGAGCGCCTGCCAGGCGAGGCCGACGCCGAGGGCGCCACCGAGGAGCGCAAGGAGCGAGCTCTCGGTGAGGAGCTGGCGGACGAGGCGCGCTCGGCCGGCGCCGAGCGCGGTGCGGACGGCGAACTCGTGGGTGCGGGTGGCGGCCTTGGCGAGGAGGAGGTTGGCGACGTTGGCGCAGGCGATGAGGAGCACCACGCCGACGACGCCGAAGAGGATGAGGAGCCCGTCGCGGAGCGTGTCGGGCATGAACTCCTGCGGGCGGAGTGCCTTGCCGCGGAAGTCGATCGGCCGCGGCGAGCCCTTGTCCATGGCCTCCTCGAGTCGCACCAGCTCGGCGGTGGCGGCTTCCGGGGTGATGCCGGGGCGGAGGCGGGCCATGGCCTGCGGACGGTCCATGCCGGCGGCGGGGGCGAAGGGCAGCCAGAGCTGGCGTGCGGGGCCGGCCTGCATGAACGGGAGGCTCAGGTCCGGGGGCATGACGCCCACGATGGTGTACGGGGCGCCATCAATGGTGATCGCCTGGCCCAGGACATCGCTCTGGCCGCCGAAGCGG
This sequence comes from uncultured Gemmatimonadaceae bacterium, assembly GCA_964598655.1. Classification (GTDB taxonomy): domain Bacteria; phylum Gemmatimonadota; class Gemmatimonadetes; order Gemmatimonadales; family GWC2-71-9; genus JADJOM01. Next base: position 27,957 of record CAZRCT010000031.1, on the reverse strand, counting down.
CGTTGCCAGAGACCGTAGCCCAGGATGGCGACGCGGGGGCCGTTGGGGGCGGCTTCGTCGGGACTGAAGGCGCGGCCGAGGTGGAGCGCGATGCCGAGGAACCTGGGCAGCGTGGGGGAGATGAGGCCGGCGGCGAGGCGTTCGGGGTCGGTGCCGGGGGTGGCGATGGCCACCTCGCGCTCGCCAAAGGCCTCGATGCCCTCGAAGGAGCGGGCGTCCTTGCGCCAGGTGTCCAGCACGTCGCCGAAGGGGGCGATCATGGCGCCGGTCTTGGGGCTCGCCTCCATGAGGGCGACGAGGCGGTCGCCGCCCGGGAAGGGGAGCGGGTCCACGAGGAGGCGGTGGACGGCGCTGAAGATGGCGGTGTTGGCGCCGACGCCGAAGGCGATGGTGAGGATGACGACCAGGGTGAAGCCGGGGGCGCGGAGGAGCTGGCGGACGGCGAAGGTGACGTCCTGGCGCCAGCCGGCCCACCAGTCGCGGCGTTGGGTGGAGCTGGCGGCGCGCTGGTCGAGCACACGGATCTCGGCCTTGGCGGCGGGGAGGTTGCCGAAGCGGCGGAGGGCTTCGTCGCGGGCGGCGGTGGGGTCCATGCCCTTGGCGATCAGCTCTTTGGTGCGCTCTTCCAGGTGGAAGGCGAATTCCTCGTCGAGCTCGGTGGCGATCTCGTCTGGTTTCCGCCACGGCAGGCGGAACGAGCGGCGGGGGGAGTCGTGGCTCATGGCGCCTCTTCAGGCCAGCTCGAGCACGCCGCTCACCGCGGCGACATACGCCCGCCAGGTGGTGGTCTCGGCGCGGAGTTCCTTCCGGCCGGCGGGTGTCAGGGTGTAGTAGCGGGCGCGGCGGTTGTTCTCGCTGAGGCCCCACTCGGCGGTGATGGCGCCGGCGGCTTCGAGGCGGTGGAGGGCTTTATAGAGGGCGGCGTCCTCGATGGTGAAGGCGCCGTTGGAGCGGGTCTCGATTTCCTTGGCGATGGTGTAGCCGTGAGAGGGGCGCCAGGCGAGGACCCTCAGGACGAGGAGGTCGAGGGTGCCGTGGAGGAGGTCGGTGGGGTGGCGGGGCATGGTCTCCACTCACGTGGTTAGTGGAGAGCAAAGTAGGGTGCTGATGTCAGATGGTCAAGCCCGGCAAAGAGATCGGTGTGGGACCTCGCTATACGCCGTGAACCACGTCAAGAGCGAAGCAAGCGAGTCAGTAGGATCGCGAGTCGCTCAACGAGCCACATCGGGCAGCCTACGTGCAGGGACGGGCCGTTTTCCAACCGGTGGAGGATGCTTGCAGCTTCAGAAAGGGGCGATGGCAAGCCGTGGGGTTGAAAGCCCGGGCGTCCGATGGGATGCCGATAGCGGCGTAGCGTTAGGCTCGAAGGCGTACGCATTTCCTCCATCCACACACGCAGCAACTCGCATCACCCCCATACCTGTATAGCATGCAGCTACACTTGTCCTCAGGAGTGGCACCTTCAAGAGCCAGCCGGGGAGCTCGGGAAGCGTCCGCGTGGCCCTCGGCGATGTAGTGACGGGGTAACACCTTCCTTGAGTACTCCGGTACATGAAGGCTTGGAAGCCACCCGCGTATGGGCCTGGGGCACCCCAAATGAACGCCCCCGAAGCCCGCATTGGGGGTCGAAGAAGGATGGCTGCTGGATGCCGGGGCTTGGTCCAATGCAACACCTGCAGGACCTTCGGCCAAGCGATGTTCAACGGTCGACAGGGGGGAGGGGGAGGGGGAGAGATCGGGGGGGGCAACACGAGACCGCGCCTATTCTGGCGCCGACCCTACGGAACGACGGGTCGGGGACGAAAGGACCGGCGAAGCACGACTGCCACCTGACCGTAGCCCGGCCCTTCAAGCTCGACTAAGTCGTGCACAATATCTACGCTCGCACCACACTTGCTCGCCCATTCGCCGCCCGGCAACTGGCGGGCGGCGTGCGTAGGAGTTCCTTGGAGTGCGTAAATGGCGACCTTTTCATAGCCAACTTCAAGATCGAAATCCGTGACAACTTCGTATCCTAGCCCTTGAAATGCATCGATGAAGGCCGACAGGGTCACCTCACGCGGTGCACGCCGAGGCCAGTAGGCATATCGACCGCCCCAAGGCCACCACCAGTTCTGGTTGTCGCCTGCTGCCCAAGCGATACAGTTGTAGTTGCCGTCTTCGGGGCTAGTGATTCGGATCGATGCCGGCGTCAGCCCAGGCAGATCTGAATAGAAGCTCGCGGGATCACTGATATCCATTCGCGCGACCCCACTGCAGCCAATACTCCGTCATCTTTTGAACATTCCCACGGAAGTCTTCAGGCACCGGATCCTCACCAGCAATCGCCCATAGAGCCGGGAACCAGAAACCGCCGCTGGTCCGCAGCTCCTCGAGAATAAGGGGTAGGGCCGGCCTGCCCATGCCGATGATCTGCTGGTAGTTGTCATCGAGCACAAGACGATCCACGGCGGAAACAGTCAGCGTGTTCTTTCGCCAGCCTTCAACTAGGCGACGAAACCGGCTCAGGATGCCGTACCTTGTGTCGCTCAGTGACAGATCGACGCTGGGAGCGAGCGTGGTGAACGGCGCCTGGAATGGCTGGGTCGCACTTTTCGTCGAGTAGGAGAATGAGGTTGCCTGCGGCACCAAGGACTGGACCAAGTTCGACACGAAAGTAGTCCCCGCGCTGGCACCCTTGATGGGAACGAACTGTGCTGTGCCCCCGAGTGGAGCAAGAATGTCGGCATCCGCAGAAACCTGAGACACTCCTTTGTATGCCAGCCGAGACTGCGACTCGGCCATATTGCGCACGAGTTCGTCCTTTCGAGATGGCGGCGTCGGACGGTCGATGATATTAGGCGCTGCCATAACTAGACCCGGCTGAGGGAATCAACGAACTCAAGGCGCTCCTCTGCGTATTTGGTAACCGCACTTAACTTTCTCTCTATGATCTGCAACTGTTCAATCACATACTGGAGCTCAATAGGATTGACCTGAAAATTGAAAGTTTGGCGTGGCCGGTCGCCATCGGCCTTCAAGCTAAAGGTAAGATAAGCCACAGGGACAAACCCGAGGATTTCCTCGGAAGCCACCTCCGGAAAGCCAGCTCGTAACTCAACCGTCCCGCCGACGCTCTCCAAAGAAGTCATCAATCCACGCGCGTAGGGCGACAGCTGAACACGCTTCTTATAGCGCGGCAAGATCTGGAGCAGCGACGGTAAGAACGGCTCTGCGTTTCCGAGATTCTCAATGTCATTGCGTCGGGCAAACTCATGAAGAGCATCAACCGCTTCTTCAGCGGTGGCATCCTTCTCAGCAGCAAGCTGCAAGGTGTAGCGCAATGGCTTGAGAGCGGACTCCAAGCTCTCAATTCCCAGACCCGCCCGTCCCAGGAACTGCTCAGCCGCATCCTTGCCGGAAACTGAATACGCCAAACCCCAATCGGGGTCGACCCAATTCGGGATAGCAGCGAGCACGTCTTTCGGCAGTCCTGACAGGACACGTAGATCACCCTGAAAATCTCTCGTACTCTCTGCAGTGAGTTCGATAACGAAGGGAGCCATGGAGCCTCAATCGGGAAAGCCCGTGGAACGGACGAAGCGAGACGCCCCGGTCACCGAGTTCGGCAGCCTAAATCCCGCCCGTGGGCGAACTAGTCCAAGAACCGAACGCGCCCCGAGATCGGGAACGGTGCGAGTGTACCGCGAGTGACAGCGGGTGTCTAGATCGCCAAACACAAAAGGGGCCGCGAAGTTGCTCGGTTCCTGCAACTAGCCGGATTGGGAGAATGGCCATAGGCGTACAGCAGCCACTCCGCCAACGATCGCACCCGGCACATCCCAATAACTTCGGACGAGGCTATGCGATAGAGTGGGAGTACCATGTAACCCACTGAGCTACAACAAGATAGAGGCCGGGAGCCGTTTCTCGAACGATTCAGCAACTAGCTTGAGATTGTAACCAAATAAGCATGGCGACCCTCGATAGTACAGCCAATCACACCCCAGGGTAGGTTCGTCAAAACAAGCTAGCGCACCAGACGCTCTCAGCATCCCGAATGGAGATTCGGTAAGCAGGTAGAGGATACATTGTCGATACCCTCGGGGCACCGGTGACTATGGCTCCCGAAAATCGGTCGCCTGCCGACTCAGCACGGTAAATACCGACCGGCGTGCCATCCCATCCGGGGCTTGGACCAGCCAATCCGCTTGCTCGCGGCAGTCGGCTACGGGCTTCCCTGCCCTGATTAGAATCCACTCTCCTCGCTTCCGCGCTCCCCCTCCCCCACCGCCACACTCCGCATGATCCCAAACAGCTCCTCCGCTCCTCCGCCCACACCGCCACCCCTCGGTAGACCAGCGCCCGCTCGAGCCCCAGCGTGAGCGCCACCAATGGCACTGTGTGCACGTGGCCCACGTGCGCCCGCGCCTCGGCGACGCGGCGGTTGAAGACGGCGCGCTCCTCGATGTCGCCGATGCGGCCCTTGAAGGCGCAGGCGAGTTCCAGGTCCCCGTCATCGAACGGAGGGCGTCGAGGGCCAGGACCTTGGGGGCCATCTGGTCGGCCAGGAGGAGGAAGAGCTCCACGTCCCCCGGCTCGAAGCCGCGGATGGTCACCTGCGGGAGGGTGTCCGTCAGCTCGACCATGGCCGGCGCCATCGCCATGCGATGGGTGCGCACCGGGCCCCCTGAGAGTTACCGCCCTTCCGGAACCCGTGCCAGCCTGACACAGGACACCCCCGGACACTGCTTCCCCACCTCGGCCGGCTGAGCGTAGCATGCGCCGTCTCCCCCAGCCCACCCCGACCGGAGGCATCCATGCCACCATGGCGGTCCTGGCGCGGTCAGCCTGAGTGGGTGAGCTGGTGTGAGACAAGAATCGCGGGCCCCGAGGGGCCCGCGCGCGCGTCCAACCCGCCGGCCCGGCGGATTTACCACGTGCCCGGTGGGGTCGCCCACATGGAGGGGGCGGAGGCGGGCGCCGCCGGATCACCGGCGCCCGCCCAAGGTCACGCCCCCCGCCGCCCCTGCCAGCGCACCTCCACCGTCACCTTCCCCAGTTCCTGCGTCACCACGTCGAGCTGCGCCCAGCCCTCGATGGTGGTGGCCGACCAGAGGTCGCCCTCGAAGCGGCCCGCCACGCCGGCGTCGCTGAAGCGGAGGCGCACCGCGCGGAAGTGGTCGGTCCAGCCCGCTAGTGCGTCGGCGGCATCCCCCCGAACCCGCCGTCCCCCTCCCCGTCCCCGCCGTCCTCGTCCTCCCCCGCCGCCACGCTCCGCATGATCCCAAACAACTCCTCCGCCCACCCCGCCACCGCCCGATAGACCAGCGCCCGCTCGAGCCCCGGGGTGAAGGCCACCACCGTCAGCGTGTGCACCTGGCCCAGGTGGGCGCGCGCCTCGGCCACGCGGCGGTTGAAGACGGCGCGCTCCTCGATGTCGCTGATGCGGCCCGTGAAGGCGCGGGCCAGCTCCAGGTCGTGCTCGTCGAAGGGCGGGGCGTCGAGGGCCAGGACCTTGGGGGCCAGCTGGTCGGCCAGGAGCAGGAAGAGGTCCACGTCCCCCGGCTCAAAGGCGCGGATGGTGACCTGCGGGAATTCCTCCGACAGCTCCACCATCCCCGCGGCCAGGGTGACGTGGTGGGCCCGGGCCCAGTCGCGCAGGGTCTGGAGGGTGCTCTCGAGCTCGAGCAGGGGCACGGGGAAAGTCCGGAAGGTGGGAGAGAGGGCCCGGCAGGCATCCGTGCGCGCCGGGCCGCCTGAGAGTTACCGCCCTTCCGGAGCCCGCGCCAGCCGCACGCGGGACGGATGGAGACCTCGCGTTGCCCCCGTTGAGGGATCCTGGTGAGGTGCTCGCAGCGGCCCCTACGCCGGCTCCCGCACCCGCACCGCGATCGGCACCCCCACCGCCCCCATGTGGATCCCGATCATCACCAGCGTGCGCCACGAGGCCACCGGCGGCAGGGCCGCGTGCGTGAGCGGCAGCACCAGGAAGCGCATGCTGAACCAGACGCACGGCCCGTAGAGTACCCCGGCCAGCACCGCCCCGCGGGCCGTGCGCGTGAGCGCCCGCAGCGCCGGCCAGCGGGACCAGAGCACCGCGTACACCGTGACCCAGCCCAGCGCCACGCCGGTATGCATCAGCACGCCGAGGACCACCATCCCCACGCCGCCCTCGAAGGCCGCCGGCCCCACCAGCGCCGAGGCAATGCCCCGGAAGATCCGGGCCGGTGTGGTGACGTGGAGGATCAGGGCGTAGAAGGTGACGGCGGCCAGCCCGTCCAGCAGCGCCACCAGCAGCGTGGCCTCGGCGAAGCGGCGGGACGGCGGCAGCGGGGCGGACGTGGCGGTCATCGGCGGCATCCGGTCAGGCCATGGAGTGGAGCCCGAACATGTTCCCCTCAGTGTCCACCGCCAGCGCCACGAAGCCGTACTCCCCCACCGAGAACTTGGGCCGGAAGATCTTCCCGCCCGCCTTCTCCACCCGCCCCGCCTCCACCGCGCAGTCCTTGCAGGCGAAGTACACCAGCGTGCTGTTCCCGCCCGAGGGAACGCCGTCCATCTTCACCAGCGTGCCGCTCACGCCATACGTGTTGTAGTCCGACGGGAACGCCCACATCTCGAGGCCGCCCGACGAGAGCCGCGTGAATTCGTGGCCCAGCACGGCGCCGTAGAATTTCTTGGCCCGCTCGATGTCCTGCACGTAGATCTCGAACCAGCTGACGGGATTCGGCATCAGGGGTCTCCGTTGGGGGTGGGAATGGGAACGATCGTGCCACGGGGCCCACGGGAGTCCACGGGCTGAAGCCCGGGCTCGGCCGCAATCCCGCTGAAGCGGGTACAGCGGCTCGAGGCAGGGGGTAGGCTCGGTGTGCCGTACCCGCTTCAGCGGGGTCATGGCCGAGCCCGGGCTTCAGCCCGTGGGCGTCGAGAGCCCGTGGTCAGCGCGCGCGCTCGCCAGCGATCAGGTACATGCGGCCGGTGTGGAAGCCGCGGATGTTGCTCCAGGACGAGGTGACGAGGAGGTCGGGGATGCCGTCACCGTTGGCGTCGCCGACACCGGTGGCGTCGAAGCCCAGCGTCTCGCCCGGGACCCGGCCGGTGAGGGTGCGGAGGAGGGTTCCGTCCCGTCCAGAGTACACGTAGATGCGGCCGCCGGAAGGGGCGGCCTCCGAGTACTGCCAGGCGCCGATGGTCAGGTCGTCGTAGCCGTCGCCGTTGACGTCGCCCGCCTCGGCTGAGCCGATGCCGAAGCCGTCGCCGGGATGCTCGCCGGTGAGGGCGTGGAGCGGACGGCCCGTAGCGCCCGAGACCACGTACACGCGGCCGGTGGCGGGGCCGCGGGCAGCGTTGGTGTAGTCGGAGGCGTAGAGGTCGGGGACGCCGTCCCGGTCCACGTCGCCCACCACCGAGGTGAACATGGCGCCGAGCGCGGCGCCCGTGCTGTCGGACTCGAGCACGAAGGACGGGAGCTGACGGAGGCCGGGATAGACGTACACCCGCCCGGTGCCGCCCGCCCCGGCGCCCGGCGCGCCGACCAGGAAGGGGGTCCGGGTGCCGTCCTTCTTCCCGGCCACGATGGAGCCGAAGGCGTGGCCCGCGCCCTCGCCGTCGAGCACCTGCAGCAGCGCGCCATCCTTCCCCGAGTAGAGGTAGGCCTTGCCGGCGCCGGCGCCGAGGCCGCTGCCGGCGGGTGCGCCCACGAGGAGGTCGGCGTAGCCGTCGCCATCCTGGTCCCCGGCGCCGGCCGCCGCCTGGCCAAAGGCGTCTTCCGCCTTCCCCACCAGCACGTGGAGTACGGCACCGTCCCGGCCGGAGAGTACGTACGCCTTGCCGCTGCCCGGCGCGCCGGCGATGACGTCGGGGACGCCGTCGTGGTTCACGTCGCCGGCGCCCTCCAGGCCGGTGCCCGCGCCCTCGGTGCCGCTGCCGGTCCACTGCCAGAGGAGGCGGCCGCTCCGGCCGTCATAGAGGTAGACGCGGCCCGGCCCCTGCGCCGCACCGGCCGCGCCGTAGGTCGGGGCGCTCGTGACCACCTCGGCCACGCCGTCGCCCGTGGCATCCCCGATGCCGCGGGCGATCCAGGAGAACTGGTCGCCCTTGGTCTCTCCCACCCACTCGTGGAGGATGCGCGCCGGCTCCACGAAGGGCCGCGTGAAGTCGGCGGGCTGGAAGTGCACCGCGGCCCAGCGCGCGTCACCCCGGAGCGGCGCCAGCTCGGCGATGGTGTCGAGGCGGTCCATGTCCCAGGCGCCGCTCCCCTTCACCTCGGCCAGCAGCCGGAACGCCTCCTCGGTGCGGCCGAGTTGCGTGGCCACGCGCGCCGCCCCAACCCGCGCCTCGAACCGCTGCGGCCTTGGCCGCTCCACCGCGAGGTAGGCGGCGAGGGCGGGCTCGAGCTGCCCCCGCGCGTGATAGGCCTGGGCCAGGAGGAGGCGGCCCGTCACGGCGTCCGGGGTGGCGGCAAAGAAGGCCGTGAGGAGCGTGATGGCGCTGTCGGGGCGGCCGGCCTGGAGTTCGGCGCGCGCGGCGCGGACGGCGGGCGGCACCGGCGGCCCGCCCTGCGCGGCGAGGGCCGGGGCGCCTGACAGGAGGAGGAACAGCAGGCGGACGGAGAGGCGGGACGGCATCGGCACGGCTCCGGGAAGCGGTGGGAACGAGGCGCGGGCCAGGGCGGGATGAGCCGGGACGGCGGCGGGGACGGTCGCGACGTGGCGCGGGCGCCGGGCCCGGGGCTGGGCCCGCGCCGCGGAGGGCGTGGCATGGGGATGCAGGGTGAGACGTGGCATGGCGTGTGGGTGCCATGCCTGACGACGACCGCGGGGGCTTGGTTTCCTCCGCGCGGGACGGGGGCTAGGTCCGGCGGATGTCGCGGAGCGTGGGGAGGGGCTTCGGGGTGGCCGCGGCGCCCGCGGCCGTGAGGCGGAAGGAGCGCCACGGCACGAAGGTGATGAGGCCCGCCTTGGCGAGGCGCTGGAGGATGACGCCCGTCTCCTTGAGCGGGAGGCCGAGCAGCGTGGCGAACTGCTTCCGCGGGATGGGCACCTCGGGGTTGCCGAGGGTCAGGCGGTGGATGCGGTCCAGCACGTCCTTGTCAGTGAGCGGCACCGGGAGGGCGGCAGGACCCGGAAGCCCGTCCCCCCGACGACGCGCCCAGCGCCGCCGGCCCAGCACCAGGAGGGCGCCGGGGGCCGCGAGGGCGAGCGAGGTCAGGGCGTCGGACATCGGTCCCGAGGTCAGGGGGTGGCCAGGGATCGTCAGGAATGAGGCTGTCGGGTGACAAGGTACACCCGGCCGGGACGGCCACAAGTGGACCCTGGGGTGAGGGACGCGCGCCGCACCGGGGGCCGGGGGGAGGGCGGGCGCGGGCCCCGCGCCACCCGGGGCGGGTCGGATGGCGCGGGCGGGGCGGGTATATTCGGGGACCCGACCCCACCCTTCCGCGGATCCATGGCTACTGCGTTGCGCCTGGCCCTGCCGGCCGCCGACCTCGACCAGCTGCGCGAGCGCGTCCGCCGCCTCGCGGAGCAGCGGCCGGGCGTGTACCGGATGATCGACCCGCTGGGCCGGGTGATGTACGTGGGGAAGGCCAAGCGGGTGCGGGCGCGGGTGCTGTCGTACTTCCGGGCCGAATTCCCGAGCGACAAGGCGGCGCGCATCCTGCACGCGGCCGCGGACATCACCTGGGATTACACGCCGAGCGAGTTTGCGGCGCACCTGCAGGAGCTCAGGCTCATTGCGCGGCACCGGCCGCCGTTCAACCACCACATGAACCGGGCACGGCGCACGCACTTCGTGAAGGTGAGCGGAGGGCTGGCGCCGCGCGTGTCGGCCGGCGTGGCCACGGGGCGGGACGACCAGCGGTGGTATGGGCCGTTCGTGTCGCCCGCGCGGGTGGAGGCCGCCATCCGGACGCTCAACGACCTGCTCGGCCTCCGCGACTGCGCGCCCGCCATGCCCATCGTCTTCGCCGGGCAGATCGACCTCTTCTCCGCCCAGCGACAGGCGGCCTGCCTGCGGCACGAGCTCGGCTATTGCACCGGCCCCTGCGCCGGCCTGGTGACGCAGGACGACTACGCCGCGCGGGTGCAGCAGGCGTTTGCGTTCCTCGAGGGGCGGAGCATCCGGCCCATTGATCGCGCGGTGGCGGAGATGCAGCGGGCGGCGGAGGCGGCGGAGTTCGAGCGGGCCGCCAAGTGGCGAACGCGGTTCGAGGACCTGGAGTGGCTGCTCGCCGCCACCAGCCGGGCCCGGTGCGCCATCGAGGGGCTGACGTTCGTCTATCGCGACCCGGGCGACTTCGGCGACGACTGGGCCTACCTGATCCGCCACGGCGTGGTGCGCGCGGCGTATCCGTGGCCGGAGACGCCGATTGAGCGGGAGGCGTTCCGCGCGGTGGTGGAGGAGGAGCTGGCGAAGCCCGATCCGGCGCCGGGGCCCCTGCCCTTCCAGCACCTCGATGAGATCCTGCTCCTCATGGCGTGGTTCCGGAAGCATCCGGAGGCGTTTCGGCGGACGTCGAGGCTGGAAAGCTGGGTGTGAGCGCCCACGGCTCGCCCACGGGCTGAAGCCCGGGCTCGGCCGCAACCCCGCTAAAGCGGGTACGGCAGCGCCCAGCCACGCGAGAGGCCTCGAGCCCGGGCTCGATCCGCAGTACCCGCTTCAGCGGGGTTTTGGCCGAGCCCGGGCTTCAGCCCGTGGGC
>CAZRCT010000031.1:0-17175 GCA_964598655.1 uncultured Gemmatimonadaceae bacterium | reverse complement strand
CCGCAGTACCCGCTTCAGCGGGGTTTTGGCCGAGCCCGGGCTTCAGCCCGTGGGCACGCCCAGCCACGCGATAGGCCCCGAGCCCGGGCTCGATCCGCAGTACCCGCTTCAGCGGGGTTTTGGCCGAGCCCGGGCTTCAGCCCGTGGGCCCGTGGGCCCGTGGGCCACGCTCGTCGCACGCTCGTCGCGTTTTCGCTGCCGCCAGTGTTCTTTCCATCATGCGCCACCGTTTCCTCCTCCTCCTTGCCCTGCTCTCCCTGCCCGCGACGCTCCGCGCGCAGGACCTGGCCGCGCGCATCGAGGACCTGGTGCGGACCTACCACGAGCAGGGGCGCTTCAGCGGCGCGGTGCTGGTGGGGTGGAAGGGGCGGGTCATCTACAAGGAAGGGATGGGGTACGCCAACGCCGAGTGGAAGGTGCGGAACGGGCCCGGGGTGCGGGTGCGGATCGGGTCGCTCACCAAGGCGTTCACGGCGATGCTGGTGCTGCAGCTGGTGGACGAGGGGAAGCTCCGGCTCGGCGGCACCATCAGCGAGTACCTGCCGAGCTACCCGCTCCCGGCCGGGGACCACGTCACGCTGCACCAGCTCCTGAGCCACACCTCGGGAATCCCCGACTACGTGGAGCTGCCGCTCTTCCAGCCGGTCCGCAACCGCCAGCCCACCAACCCCGCGCAGTTCCTGGCGACGTTCGACTCGCTGCCCTTCAACTTTGTCCCCGGGCGGCGCTACGCCTACAGCAACTCCGGCTACTTCATCCTCGGCGTGATCCTGGAGCGGGTGACCGGCCGCAAGTGGGCCGACCTGCTCCGCGCCCGGATCCTCGAACCGCTCGGCATGAAGCAGACGGGCTACGACGACGGCACCACCGTCATCGCCGGCCGCGCCGAGGGCTACCTGCAGACGCTGGGCGGGCTCAGGCCCGCCGACTTCCTCGACATGTCGCTCATGTACTCGGCCGCGGGGATGTACTCCACGCTCGACGATCTCTGGCGCTTTGACCGCGCGCTCAGCGAGCGGAAGCTGCTCAGCGACTCGGCCTACGCCCTGATGGAAGGGCTGCAGGCGCGGACGGCCACGGGGTGGTATGGCTACGGCTGGGCGGTGGACCGGGTCTTCGTGGGCGCCGGGCGGGACAGCCTGACGAGCGTGAGCCACGTGGGTGGGGTGCCCGGCTTCACGGCCGTCAACTTCCGCCTCCCCGAGGACGACGCGGTGATCCTCTGGTACGACAACACGGGGCAGGTGCCGCCGCTGTCGCAGGAGATCGTCAAGCTGCTCTACGGCGTGCCCGTGGTGCCGCCCCGGCCGAGCATTGCGCGGGCGCTGCTGCCGGTGGTGCGGGAGGCGGGGGTGGAGACGGCCATCCGGCAGTATCGCGATGTGCGGGCGCGGCGGCCCGACGCCTACGATTTCTCCGAGCGCGAGCTCAACCAGCTCGGCTACGCCCTGCTCCGGGGCGGCGCAGTGCAGGACGCCGTGGCCATCTTCACGCTCAACACCGAGATGTACCCCGGCGGCTCCAACACCTACGACAGCCTCGGTGAGGCGCTCCTCGCCGCCGGCGACACCGCGGGCGCCGTGGCCAACTACCGCCGCTCCCTGGCCATAAACGCCGGGAACACCAATGCCACACGGGTGCTGGCGCGGCTGGGGCAGCGCTAGCGCGCTGCTCCTCCTCGGCGCGGCACCCCTGGCGGCGCAGCAGGGGCCGGCGCGCGCGGAGGTGGAGCGGCTGGTGGCCGAGGTGGCGGCGGCGGAGGCACCGCGGCCGCTGGAGCAGGCGCTGCGGCGGCTCCGCGCGCGGGAACAGCAGGACCCCGAGGCCGAGGCGCTCCGCCGGCTCCACCTGGGCCTGCTGCGCCTCCGCCTCAACCAGCTCGACGAGTATCGCGGCGCCCCGAACGGCGACCTGGAGCGCGCCACAGAGCTGGCCTCGGGCTGGGCCTGGGCCTGGTACCTCCGCGGCCGCGCCAAGCGCAGCGAGGGCGACTGGCTGGCCGCCGACCGGCTCAACCTCGGCACGCGCGTGGGCTTCGGGGCGTACGAGGCGGCGGTGGCGCACTTCGAGCGGGCGCTCGGGCTCGAGCCGGCGTTCGAGCCCGCGCTCCGCGAGCTGGCCGAGACGGTGGTGCTGCTCCGCGACACGGCGCGGGCGCGGCAGGTGCTCCTTCCCGCGCTGGCGCGCGCGGGTCTCTCCCACGACACGCTGCTCCTCTACACCCAGGCCCACGCGGAACGGAGCGTGGGGGACTCGCTGCGCGCGCTGGCGGCGGCGCACCGGCTGGTGGAGCTGGCGGGGCCGTCGGCGCGGACGCTCCGGGAGCTGGCGTGGAGCGCGTTCGTGGCGGGGGACCCGGCCGCCGAGACCGCGTACTATGCCGGCGCGGCGCTCGACGACTCGGCGGGGGTGGCGGGGTACCGGGAGGACCTGGCGTTCATCGCGGACAGCGTGGAGCTGGCGGCTTTCGACGCGCGCGCGGGGGCGGCGCGGGCGGAATGGCTGCGGGGGTTCTGGCGGGACCGGGACCGGGCGTCGCTCCGGGCGGAGGGGACGCGGCTGGCGGAGCATTACCGGCGCATCACCGAGGCGGAGCGGCGCTTCGGGCTCGAGGTGAACCGGCGCTACCACCATGCGTGGGACAGCTACCGGAGCGGCTCCACGCGCTTCGACGACCGCGGCATCGTGTACATCCGCCACGGGCCGCCGGACGACTCGGTGTCCACGGTGACCTTCGGGCTGCCGCCCAACCTCACGTGGCGCTATCGCCTAGCTGATGGGGACCTTCTGCTCCACTTTGCCGCCAACATGGGCACCATCGAGTACGGCGCCGGCGGCGACCTGCACGACTACCGGCTGGTGCCGAGCCTCTGGGCGGTGATCCGTCCCGACGGGCAGGCGGGACAGAACGCCCTGGACGCCATGCTCGAGAGCCGCTGCGCGCTCTGGGAGCCGTACTGCAAGTTCAACGGGTGGGGGCCGTTCGGGCAGCGGCAGATCTTCCGCGACGAGGAGCAGCTGGTGGCGGGGAGCACCTGGGCGGCCACGAGCACCGACGGTGCGGAACTCCGCTTCCCGCGGCTGCTCGCGGGCGGGGCCGCGCTCTTTGCCGTGGGAAGCGAGGACGGGCGGCCGATGGTGCACGCGGTGTGGCAGGTGTTCATGACGCGGCCGCCGGGCGCCGACAGCACGAGCGGGCTCCGCACGCGCGCCACGGTGCGCGTGGCGCTCTTCGACAGCACGGGGGCGTCGGCGGGATACGTGGACACCACGGTGGTGCTCGCCACCACGAGCCGGGCGGACACCGTGGTGGTGCCGGGGCGCGTGGCGGTGCCGGTGCCGCCGGGGCGCTATCGCTACCGGCTGGCCATCAGCACCGACGACTCGACGGGCCGCGTCTATCCACTCGACTCCCTCCCGGTCCGCCCCACCGACGGCCGCACCCTGGTGGTGAGCGACCTGGTGCTCGGCCGCCGCGACGTGAGCGTGGCGTGGAGTCCCGCCCCGGGAGACACGGCGTACTTCACGCCGGGGGCGCGCTGGCGCGCCACCGACACGCTCGAGCTCTATCACGAGATCTACGGCCTGGCCGAGGGCGAGCGGTACCGCGCGACGCTGACGGTCCGCCGCGGGCGCCGCGCCCTGCTCACCCTCGGCTGGGAAGGCGATGGGATGGCCGGCGTGACGCGCGTGGCGCGCGAGCTCGACTTCTCGCGCCTCAAGGCGGGGGACTACGTGATGGAGCTCGAGGTGACGAGCCGCGGGCGAAAGGCGCTCGCCACCCGGCGGCTCGGCATCAGGGAGTGAGGCGCACCGGCACCCACCACTCGGGGCGGCGCTCGAGTTCCGTGGGGTGGCGGAGCCCGTCGCGCGCGGGCCAGGTGGCCCAGCCGTGCGGGGCGTCGTTGTAGGTGCGGAAGGCCAGCGCCGGCGTGGCGCCGGGGCGTGCCTCACGGAAGAAGGCGGCGTCGAGGCGGAGCTCGAGCGACCAGCCGGCCGAGTCGCTCACGGCGCGCACCTCCCAGCCGCCGCCCTCGCGGTCCTGCCCCAGGCGCCAGTCGGGATCGTCGCGCGGGGCGCGCCACTTGCCCTGGTCGCCGCGGTAGACGACGCTGCTGTCGAGGGTGCGGCGGAGGTACCACTGGAAGTCGTCGTGGCCGGGAGCGGCGCCGCGGTCGCCCCAGACGTCGAGGCTCACCACGACGTCATCCCCCCAGTAGAACGTGGAATCGGCGAAGCGCACGGCGATGATCACGGTGTCCTGGTACGTCGCCACCCAGCCTGCCCCGCCCCCGAGTTCGAACATCGGCGTGCCGTACTCCGCCTCCGTCACAACGCCGTCGAAGACGGGCGGGGTGGTGAGGGGGCGGATCCGGAGCGTGTCGTCTGCGGTGAGCAGCGTGGTGAGAAGCAGGAGCATGGCGGCGATGGTTGGGGCGTCGGTGGGGCTGGGGCCCGCGAGCTCAACGCAGAGGCGCAGAGGACGCAGAGGCATCCGGGTACGGCAAAGAATAGCAGGAAAGTGATGCTCTGGGGGTTGGCAATGAGCCACCCCGGACTTGCTCTCTGCGCCCTCTGCGTCCTCTGCGCCTCTGCGTTGAGTCGCGCCACCACGACGCCGACCGTCGCGCCTTCCCCCACGGCACGATGGAACGAATGAAACGCCGCGAGTTGCAAGCCGAAACCTGCCGTCACGCCGCGCCGTAGGCCCCGCACTCTCCTCAAAGGATATCGCGTGTCACTTCGTTCCCTAGTCCTGGTGGCCGCGCTCGGCGTGGCCCCGGTGGCGGTCCAGGCGCAGGCGGCGCCGGATGATGCCGCCCTGCTGACGCTCGGCAAGAAACTCACCCTGTGGTTCTTCGAGGGCCAGGCCGACAGCCTCTACGCACACCTGAGCGCGGGCGCCAAGGAGGGGGCCGGCGGGGTGGACGGGGTGCGGCAGCACATGAGCGAGTTCACGTCGCGGGCCGGCATGGAGGTCGAGGTGCTGGTGGAGAAGATGACGCGACGGAACGGGAAGCCGCAGTTCTGGCACGAGGGGAGCTTCGCCAACTACCCCGAGGCCCTGGTGATCCGCTGGGTGTTCAACGAGCAGGGCGAGGTGGACGGCGTCGGCATGGGCCCGAAGGGCGGCACGCCGGAGCCGGACGCCGGGAGCTGACGGGCGTCACTCCTCCCCGGTGAGCGGCACCAGCCGCGCGCGCGGCGGCAGGCCCGACTCGAGCTCCATGATCCCCACCGACGGCAGCAGGTCGAAGCGCCGCCGGCCCGCACCGCCCGGGTTCATCACCGTGACCGTCAGGTCCACGGTGGTGAGCAGCGGGCGGTGCGTGTGTCCGAAGATGAGCACGTCGGCGTGGGGATACGCCTCGTGCAGCTTCTCGGGGGTGGGAGAGCCGAACTGGTCGCCGTGGGTGAGGACGAAGTCGAGGCCCTCGAGGCGGACCTCCACCACCTGGGGGAGGCGGGTGCGGAGGTCCCAGTCGTCGGTGTTGCCGTACACGGCGGTGACGGGGGCGATGGCCTCGAGCTCGGTGAGGAGGTCCGAGGGCCCGATGTCGCCGGCGTGGAGGATGTGGTCCACTTCCCTGAAGACCTCGAACACCTCAGGCCGCAGGAGCCCGTGGGTGTCGGCGATGATGCCGAGCCGCATGGGTCAGCCCTGCCACCGCGGGGCGATGGCGATGTCGAGGTCCAGCTGGTCGAGGATGCGCTGCACCACGAAGTCCACCAGCTCACCGATCTGTTTCGGCGCGTGGTAGAAGCCGGGGGCGGCGGGGAGCACCACGGCGCCGGCCTCGGTGAGGGTGGTGAGGTTGCGGAGGTGGATCAGCGAGAAGGGCGTCTCGCGCGGGACCACGATGAGCTTGCGGCGTTCCTTGAGCGCCACGTCGGCGGCGCGCTCCACGAGGGAGCGGCTGGTCCCGGCCGCGATGGCGGCGACGGTGCCCATGGAGCAGGGGCAGATGACCATGCCCCGGCTCTTCGCGGAGCCCGAGGCGGGCCGGGCGCCGCGGTCGGTGTCGCTGAAGACGGTGACGCTGGCCCAGTCGCCGCCGGTCCGGGCCTGCAGCTCGTTCTGCGTGGCGATCCCCGCCTCGGTGCTGAGCAGGCGCCAGCCGTGGCTCGAGATGATGAGCCAAGTGGGCACCTGGTTGGAGGCCAGCACCTCCAGCAGCCGCACGGCGTACGGCGCGCCCGAGGCGCCCGTGATGGCGAGGACGACCGGGTGCACGCTCAGCGGCCCCGCTGGTTGCCCGTGGGCAGCTTGGGCGGGTGCCGCTCGGGCTGCGGCGGCGGCGGCGCCTTGGTGGGCTGGGTCAGGTCCTTCTGCTTGCCGACCTGGGGCTTGCCCTTCTGCGGGATGAAACCGGACTTCTGCTTCTTGGACATCGGTGCCTCCGGTGGGATACGGTGTGACTAACCACAGAGACACAGAGGACACGGAGGTCACGGAGGCATCGCGTCAAGGACGGGGCGTTGCCGAGCCGGGGCCGGTGTGTTTGTGGTGGGGCTCCGTGAGGGTTCGGGGGCGTTGCCCAACCCGAACAGACACCCACATCACCCGCTGTTCTCTGTGACCTCTGTGTCCTCTGTGCCTCTGTGGTTCCCTCGCAGGACCCCACGAAACCTACGCGCCAGCCACCTCACGCCACCAGCCGGTCCACGAGCGCGAAGCCGAAGACCGTGAGGCTCATGACGCCGTTCATGGTGAAGAAGGCGGCGTCGAGGCGCGAGAGGTCGCCCGGCTTCACGAGCTGGTGCTCGTAGAAGAGGATGCAGGCGGCGGCCACGACGCCGCCGAAGTACCAGTCGCCGAAGCCCGCGCCCCAGCCAAAGAGGAGCAGCGCGGGGATGGTGATCCCGTGCAGGATCTTGGCGAGGAAGATGCTGTTCCGCTCGCCGAGCTTCACCACGGCGCTCCGGAGCCCTTCGCGCGCGTCGAAGTCGCGGTCGGGGAGGGCGTAGAAGATGTCGAAGCCCGCCACCCAGGTGGCCACGCCGATGGTGATGGCGATGAGCACCCACCAGGGATCGCTCCAGCCGCCCGTGACCGCCATGTAGCCGCCCACCGGCGCGATCGCGAGCGACATGCCGAGCCAGAGGTGCGGCCACCAGGTGAAGCGCTTGGCCAGGCTGTAGAGCATGATCCAGCCCAGCGCCACCGGGGACAGATAGAAGCAGATGGGATTCAGGAAGTACGAACTCGTGATGAAGATGGCCGCCGCCGCCCCCACCGCCAGCCAGGCCTGCGTCAGCGACAGCTTGCCCTGCGGCAGCTCCCGCCCCTGGGTGCGCGGATTCCGGGCGTCGAAGTGCCGGTCCACGATGCGGTTGAAGCCCATGGCGCCGAAGCGCGCCGCGCTGAAGGCCAGCACCACGAGCGCCACCACCCGCCAGGACACCCCCGCCTCGATCGACCCCTCGAGCACGCCGAGCAGCGCAAAGGGGAGGGCGAAGAGGGTGTGCGGCAGCTTCACGAAGCTCGCGTAGCGCGCGAGCATCGAGTCGCCGGCGTAGGTCTGGCCCTCGCGGGTGGCGGGCATTGTCATCCGAGCCGGATGCCGAGCCTGGGCCAGAGCGCGTCCACGCGCGCCTTGGTGGCGTCGTCCATGGTGATGAGCTCGGGCCACTCGCGGGTGAAGCCCTCGTCCTTCCACTTCCGCGTGCCGTCAATGCCCATCTTGGTGCCGAAGGAGAAGTACTGGCTGGCGTGGTCCAGCACGTCCACCGGGCCCTTGGTGAAGCGCACGTCGCGCTCGGGGTCGATGTTGTTGAGCACGATCCAGCCCACCTCGTTGGCGTCGCGGACGTTCACGTCCTTGTCCACGATCACCAGCACCTTGGCGAGCGACATGAGGCCCGCGCCCCAGAGCGCGTTCATCACCTTGTAGGCCTGCCCCGGGTACTGCTTGTCGATGCTCACGAAGACGAGGTTGTGGAAGATGCCGCAGGCCGGCATGTGGTAGTCCACCACCTCGGGCGTGGTGAGCCGGAGCAGCGGCAGGAAGATCCGCTCCGTGGCGTGGCCCAGGTAGTAATCCTCCATGGGCGGCCGGCCCACCAGGGTGGCGGCGTACACCGGCTGCTTCCGCATGGTGACGGCGGTGACATGCACCCGGGGATAGAGGTCGGCGAGCGAGTAGTAGCCGGTGTGGTCGCCGAACGGCCCCTCCGTGACGAGCGGCTCCGCCGGGTCGATGTACCCCTCGATGACGATCTCCGCCTCGACCGGGACCTCGAGGTCCACGGTGACGCCCTTCACCAGCTCGACCGGGGACTTCCGGAGGAACCCGGCGAAGATGAACTCATCGATGGCCGGCGGCAGCGGCGCCGAGGCCGAGTAGAGCGAGGCGGGATCGGCGCCGACGGCGATGGCCACTTCCATCTTCTTGCCGGCCGCCGCGAGCTCGCGCCAATGGTGCGCGCCCGTCTTGTGGCGCTGCCAGTGCATGGCCAGCTCGCGCTTCCCCTGCACCTGCACCCGGTACATGCCGACGTTGCGGATGCCCTTCGCCGGGTCCTCGGTGATGACCATCGGCAGCGTGATGTAGCGGCCGCCGTCCTTGGGCCAGGTGGTGAGGAAGGGGATCTTGTCGAGATCCACTTCGTCGCCCTTCCAGATGATCTCCTGGCAGGTGCCCTTGCCGCCCTTCGTCCGCGGCGGGAACTTGCTCACCTCGGCGAGCCGGGGGAGCATGGAGAGCTTGCCGAGGAAGCCGTCGGGCACCTTGAGGTTGAGCATCTCGCTGATGCGCCCGCCGATCTCGTCGAGGTTCTCGACGCCGAGGGCGAGGCACAT
The DNA here is from genome assembly GCA_964598655.1 of uncultured Gemmatimonadaceae bacterium. Lineage (GTDB taxonomy): Bacteria > Gemmatimonadota > Gemmatimonadetes > Gemmatimonadales > GWC2-71-9 > JADJOM01. The sequence continues at coordinate 8,372 of CAZRCT010000031.1, read as the reverse complement.
CCGCTTCATGGAGCCATAGAGGTTGATGGCGACGGGGAACTCGCTCTTCTGGCCGTTCTCGAGGATCACGTGCTCGAAGAGGAGCGCCGGGCCGCCGCCCGGGCTCTTCATGCAGCGGTCGGCGATCTCCGCGACCTCGAGGTGGGCGCGGACGGGTTCCTTGACCCGGACCAGCTCGCCCATCCTGTCGATGGCGGCGATGAATTCCTGCAGGGAGTCGAGACTCATGAGGGTCGTCTAGTCGGTGTCGGCCGGGGCACGGGTGTCATGACCCCGCCGGGAGGCGCAGGTTCCGCTCAGCGCACGCCCACGTGGATGGCGCAGATGCCGCCGAGGAGCCGTTCATACTTGACCTCCCGGAAGCCGGCGGCGCGCATCTTGGCCGCCAGGGCGTCGGGCTCCGGGAAGGCGAGGACCGACTCGGGAAGGTAGGTGTACGCGTCGCCGTGCTTCGACACCAGCCGGCCGATGAGCGGGAGCAGCTTCCGGAAGTAGAAGAAGTACAGCCCGCGGAGCGGCTGGTGGTTGGGGGTGGAGAACTCGAGGATCACGAAGCGGGCGCCGGGGCGGAGGACGCGCGCGGCCTCCACGAGGCCGGCGTCGAGGTCCATGAGATTCCGGACCCCGAAGCCCACGGTGGCGCCGTCGAAGCTCTGGTCGGGGAAGGGGAGCTCGAGGGCGTCGGCGTTGACGGGGCGGACGCGCTCCGACTTGGGCTTGCCGAGCACCAGCATGGGGAGGACGAAGTCCGCCCCGATCACCGAGCCGGTGAAGCCGGCCTTCTGGCCGAGGGTGACGCCCAGATCGAGGGTGCCGGCGCAGACGTCGAGGTAGCGGCCGCCGGGGACCCGTTCCCAGTTGAGCCGGGCCACGGCCTGCCGCCGCCAGCGCCGGTCGATGTTGAGGCTGAGGACGTGGTTGAGGAGGTCGTACCGGGGCGCGATGGCCGTGAACATGGCCCGGACATATGACCGCTTCTCCCGGCCGCCGGAGAGCGGTAACTTCCTATCCGTGGCGAACATAGGCGCAGAATGTAGTCCCGGGCGGAGCGCACTCGCAAGCCGCGAGCCTGTTCATGGCTGAGCGGGTGGATCTGGCGTCCGCGACGGACCAGGAGATCGTGGCCCTCGCACGCGAGGGGCGCGAGGCGGCGTACCGCGAGCTCATCCGCCGGTACGAGCGCCCCGTGTTCTCGCTCGTGCTCCGCATGGTGCGCGACCGCCAGCTCGCCGAGGACCTGGCGCAAGAGACCTTCATCAAGGCGCTCAACGCCATCGCCACGTACAAGCCCGAGTACAAGTTCTCGAGCTGGATCTTCAAGATCGCCAACAACGCGGCCATCGATCACCTGCGCCGCCGCGATCTCGACACCCTCTCGCTCGACGGCTCCCCCAACGCCACCACCGCCGACGAAATCGAGGCGACCGCCCTGCAGGTGGGCGATCGCGCTCAGGGTCCCCTGAGCGAGCTCGAGTCCCGCGAGCTCGGCTCGGCCATCGAGGAGGCGATCGGCCGGCTCCGCCCCGAGTACCGCAGCTGCATCCTGCTTCGCCATGTGGAGGGGATGGCCTACGAGGAGATCGCCCAGCTCCTCGACCTGCCACTCGGCACCGTGAAGACCTACATCCACCGGGCCCGGAACGAACTCCGGGGCCACCTCGCGCACCTGCGCGACTGAAACCGCCCCCAGACCGAGGCCGTAGACACCCCAGTATGCCGGATACCCCGCTGCACCTGACCCCCGACGAGCTCGATCTCCTGCTCGACGAAGGTCTGCCCACCGCCCGCTTGTCCCACCTGGAAACATGTGAAGCCTGCCGGACCCTCGCCGAAGAGACGCGGGAGCTGGTGGACGCCCTCGGGGGCCTGAAGCTCGAGGCGCCGAGTGTTTCCTTTGCGGATCGGGTGGTGGCCAAGGTGCAGAAGGAAACGCCGGCGGCGGCCGGGCACGTCACCCTGGAGGAGCTGGATCTCTGGGTGGCGGGTGCGCTCACGGTGGCTCGCGAGAGCCACCTCAGGGGCTGCGCCGAGTGCCAGGAGCTGGCCAACCGGGAGAAGCTGCTGGTCATGGCGCTGGAGCGCCTGCCGCTCTTCGACCCGGCGCCGGGGTTCGCCAACCGGGTGCTGGATCAGGTGGAGCTGCCGGTGACCTCGCTGCGCGGGGCGCTCCGGCTGTGGAAGACGCGGGTGGAACGGCGGCCCATGGCCGTCGCCGCCGTGTCGGGGGTGGCAGTGCTGCTGGGCGGATCGGTGGCGGCGAGTGCCGCATGGGCAGCCGGCAACCAGGACCTCATCACGGGCGCGGGGCAGTGGGCGCTCTCGACGGGGCAGGCCTGGTTCTGGACTGGTGTGGGGACGCTGGAGGCGCAGGGCTGGTACCAGGCCCTTTCGGGCGCCTTCACCCCGGGACGGGCCGCCGTGGCGGCCGCCGGGATCACGGCCCTCTACGCGGCGGGCATCGTCATGCTCCGCCGGCTCATCGCCCTGCCGCAGGCCGCCCGTGCGCACGCCTGACCGCGCCCTGCTCCGCTCGGGGCTCCTCCTCGGCGCCCTGCTCCTCCCCGGCGCGCTCCGCGCCGATGTCGGTGGTCCCTCGACGGCCGTTCGCACCTCCCTCGACCTCCTGAGTTCCTACTTCGCGGACGACGACGCGCAGGCGCACGTCGTGCGCGACCACGTGGTGGCGCTCGCGAGCGGCGTGGCGTCGCTCACGTTCGAGTATGGGGACGGGGGCGCGCTGGTGATCGCGCTGGAGCACGGCGAGGTGCGGGCGGGCGGCCGGAGCCTGGGCCGCTATCCCGAAGGCGGCGCGCTCGAGGCGGCCTGGCGGGCGCTGGTGCTCGAGGCCGCGCGGCGGGACACGCCGGGGGCGCTCGAGCTGCTCAAGAACTTTGCCCCGACCGGCCTCTCGCGGGACGAGGCCGGCCTGGCCGAGGCGTTCCGGGAGCGGGCCGAGAAGCTGTCGGCGCCGCCGGCGAGCCTGGCGGCGCCGCGGCTCATCGAGCCGGCGCAGGCGGGCGGCCTCACCATTGACCTCGCGGACCTCAGCAACCCCGACCGGCTGGCGCCGCTGCTCCGCTCGGCCGCCACGCTCCGCGGGCCGGCGCTCCGGATCACGGTGCCGGGCGGCGAGGCGCATGCGGGGGCGTACAGCATCGGCAGCGCGGAACGGCACGTGGGGCACGTGCTGGTGGTGCGCGGGCATGCGGACATCTACGGCGTGCTCGAGGGCAACATCGCGTCTGTGGAAGGGAACATCGTGGTGCACCCGGGCGCCGTGGTCACGGGCGACGTGCTGGCGGTGAGCGGCGAGGTGCGCGACCTGGGCGGCGACATCCGGGGCGAGATCCGCACCCTCGGCACCACGCGCATCCTCGAGGCGCTGGAACCCGGTGACCGCGACGACGCCCAGCCGCTCCCGCCGCTCATGCAGGCGGCGCGGAATGCCGCGGGGGTGGGCGGCACGCTGCTGATGCTGGTGCTGGTGGGGACGGGCCTGGTGCTCTTTGCCCGCCAGCCGCTCGAGGTGGTGAGCGACACGGCGCTGCACTCCTTCAGCCGCTCCTTCATGGTGGGGCTGCTGGGGCAGGTGCTGGTGCTGCCGACGTTCGGGATGCTGGTGGTGGGGCTCATCCTGTCGGTGGCGGGGATCCTGCTGGTGCCGTTCGCGGTGATCGTGTTTGCGCTGCTCCTCATCGTGGCGGTGCTGGGCGGGTTCCTGGCGGTGGCGCACGCCATGGGCGAGAGCCTGACGCGGCGGCAGCTGGCGCAGGGCGCCTCGATCGCCAACGCCAACAGCTATCGCTACGTGACGGTGGGGCTGGGCGGGGTGGCGCTGCTCTGGCTGGTGTGGGTGGCGTTCGGATGGGTGCCGGTGGCGGGCTCGCTGCTCCTGGGCACGGCGTCGCTGGTAACGTGGCTGCTGGCCACGGTGGGCTTCGGGGCGTCGCTCCTCTCGCGCGCCGGCTTCCGCGAGCACTTCGCGGGGCGGCTGCTGCCGCAGGAGGCGCTCACCGACGAGTACCTCTGGCTCACGCCGCAGTTCGGGGTGACGGCCGTGAAGCGGCCGCCGCGGGACAAGACGCCGCCGCCGCTGGGGTGAGGGGCGGGCGTCGGGTTCGGTGTGCCGCAGCGCGGCGAGTGCCGAGGGGCACAGAGGGACTGCAAAACCACAGAGGCACAGAGGACACAGAGGTCACGGAGGGATCGAGCCCGGATCGGCGCGTTGCCGACCCGGGCTCTGATGTTTTTGGATGGGGCTCCGCGAGCAGTGGGGTGCGTTGCCGAACCCAAACCCGCACCCACAAAAAAACATGATGGCTCACCCTGCGGTGAGCCCACCATCCCCGGGTAGTTCTCTGTGACCTCCGTGCCCTCTGTGCCTCTGTGGTTCTGCAGTTGCAGTTCCGCCAAGTTATCCGAGGGCGATGACGAGATCCGCGCGCGCCCGCAGCCCGTCGAGGGCAGGCGGGGCGTGGGTGGGGTCGCGGGTGGCGAGGATCACGAGGGGGAGGCGGGCGGCGTAGGTGAGGACGGCGCCGAGCGCCATGCCGGTGGGGGCGTCGGCGAGGTGGGCATCCTCGAGGGCCAGGACCACGGGCGCCTCGTCCGCGGCGGCGCAGAGCACCTCGGCCAGCGCGAACATCGGGGGGATGTCGGGGTTGGTGATGGCGAGGCCGGGGAACCGCTCGGCCCACGCCGGGAAGGCGCCGGCGAGCACGGCCAGCGAGTTGGGCGCGGCGCCGGCGATGCCCGGGAAGCCGAGCACACCGGCGGCGGCAAAGGCGTGGAAGGCGGCCCAGGACCCGGCGGCGGGGTCGCTGGCCCGGACGCGGGCCGTGGAGGCGCCGTCGAGCCGGAGGCGCGCCAGGAGTTCGTCGAGGAGGCGACCCGCGCCGCCCGCGGCCGGCGCCTCGATGAGGAGCAGGGTGCCGCGTGGGGCACGCAGGGCGGCGTCGACGGCCTGCAGCAGCTGCTGGAGCGCCGGGCCGAGCGGGCCGGGCAGCCGTTCCGCGGGGGGCCGCGCGAGGGGGCGGGCGCGTTCCGCCAGCTTCATGTGCTCGGCGGGCGGCGCGGTGCCGTAGCTCGCCACCTGCCGCGCCCGGAACGCCTCCCAGGCGGCGAGGGCGCCGGGGGCGTCGCCGGCCAGGGCGCGGGTGCGCAGCGCCTCGGCGTGGGCGGGGGCGTGGTCGGGATCGAGGGTGGTGGCGCGGGTGACGTGGGTGAGGGCCGCGGGGAGGTCGCCCTGGTCGCTCGCGGCGCGGGCCGCGCGGGCGAGGGCCTGCGCCATGCGGGCGCGCCAGCGGGCGCGCTCGGCGCCGAGCCAGTCGTCGAAGCCGTCGGCGTCGGGGATGGCGAAGCCGGCCAGGAAGTCGCCCCGGGCCAGGGCGCCGGCCTCGGCCCAGGCCCCGGCAGCTTCATGCGCGGCGAAGGCGTGCAGGTCGGCGCTCACCACGCCGGGCGCGAGCGCCAGGTGGACGGGGTCCACCACGAGGACGCCCTCGCCGAGCAGCCGGCGGAGGCTGCCGACGGCCTGGCTGAGCGAGTGGCGGCCCCGCTCGTCGTTGGTCCAGAGGAGGGAGGCGAGGTGGTCGCGCTCGCGGCCGCGGCCGTGCGGCGCCGTGACCAGGTAGGCGAGGAGCCCGACGTTCTTGCGCCAGAGGAGCTCGGCCGGTGCGGGGGCGCCGTCCACCAGCACTTCGATGGGGCCGAGGAGCCGGCACTGCACGCGGGCCATGGCGCGCTCAGCCGAGCCGGGCCTTCACCTTGCCGCCGACGCCGAGCCCGGTGCGGCGCATGGCGGAGCCGTCGCGCACCGCCACCTCCACGAAGCCGCCGGAGCCCACGTAGCCCACGAGGCCGCCGACCGGGACGTCGCTGAACGTCTGCCGCAGCGGGCCCACCACCAGGCTCTCGATCTCGAGCGAGGCATAGGGCGGGACGAAGGCGGGCGTGAGGTTGGTGACGAGGTTGCCGTAGCGGTCCACATAGATCACCTCGCCGATGACCACCTTGCCCTCGTAGCGCGGCTCGGCCACGGGGAGGGGGACCAGGGCGCCGGGGTGGCCGGCGCCCAGGTCGGCCAGGGCGACGCCCGCGGCGAGGGCCCCGGCGGCGGGGGCGAAGAGGTCGCGCCCGTGGAAGGTGTGGGAGGCGGACTCCGGCACGGGGAGGCAGACGACGCGGAGCCCCTCGCGGCCGTTCAGGGTGCCGAAGAGGCCGTTGTCGGGGCCCACGAAGGCGTGCCCGCCCGCGGTGATCGCGACCCCGGCGCGCTGCCCGCCGACGCCGGGGTCGATGACCACGAGGTGCACGGTCCCCGCGGGGAACCGGCCCCAGGTGCGGGCCAGCACGTAGGCGCCGGCGGCGATGTCGCCGGGGGCGATCTCGTGGGTGATGTCCACCAGGGTGACCCCCGGGACGCGGGAGAGCAGAACTCCCTTGACCTCCCCGACGTAGGAGTCGGCGGTCCCGTAATCCGTGAGCAGGGTGATGATCGGCATGGCCGGAAACGTAGGCCGTCCCGGCGCCGCCCGTCACCCCCGCCCCGCTCTGGCTCCGGCCGGGCCCGGCGGCTACGATTGGCCAGCCATGACCGAGTCCCCCGAGCTCCATGCCCTGCAGGCGGCCCTGCGCGGCCGGTACGTCGTCGAGCGCGAGCTGGGCCGCGGCGGCATGGGCGCCGTGTTCCTGGCGCGCGAGGTGGCGCTCGACCGCCTGGTGGCGCTCAAGCTGTTGCTGCCGCACCTGGCGGGCACGCCGGACCTGCGCGAGCGCTTCCTGCGCGAGGCCCGGACCGCGGCCCGGCTGGCGCACCCGCACATCGTGCCCATCCACGCGGTGGAGAGCCACGGCACGCTGGTGTGGTTTGCCATGGGCTACGTGGCGGGCGAGACGCTGGCCGAGCGGGTGCGGGCGCGCGGGCCGCTGCCGCCGCCGCAGGTGGAGCGGCTGGTGCGCGAGGTGGCGTGGGCGCTGGCGTACGCGCACCAGCAGGGCGTGGTGCACCGGGACGTGAAGCCGGAGAACGTCCTCCTCGAGCGGCTGACGGGGCGGGCGCTGGTGGCGGACTTCGGCATTGCGCACCTGACGGAGGCCACGCCGGTGACGCCCACCGGCGACCTCGTGGGCACGGCGCGCTCCGTGAGCCCCGAGCAGGCGGCCGGCGAGCCGGTGGACGGCCGCAGCGACCTCTACTCCCTCGGCGTCACCGCGTACTACGCGCTCACGGGGCGCTACCCGTTCGAGGCGGACGGCGCGGCGGGCCTGCTGATGCAGCACCTGATGGTGCCGGCCCCGCCGGTGGCGTCGGTGCGGGCGCACGTGCCGCGGGCGCTGGCCAGCGCCATCGACCGGTGCCTGGCCAAGGCGCCGGGCGACCGCTTTGCGAGCGGCGAGGCGCTCTCGGCCGCGCTCGAGGCGGGCGGGAGCGCGCTGCCCGCCGTGCCGGCCACGCTGCAGGCGCTGGCGCGGGAGACGCGGCAGCTCGGCGTGGACCTGACGGGCTTCGCCACGCTCGCGGGCACGGCCATCGTGGCACAGGTGCTCACGGCGGCGCACGACTTCTTCGGCTTCGGCCAGATCTACACCTCCGGCATCACCATCCTGCTGGCCACGCTGACGGCGCTCAAGGGCCTGAGCGTGGCGTCCCACGCGCGCCACGCCGTGCGCGAGGGCTGGACCGCGGACGACCTCGGTGAGGCGGTGCGGGCGGAGGCGCTGGCGCAGTCGGCCGCGGAGCCGCCGCCGATGTCGCGGCGCCGGGCGGGGACGCTCTTCGGGCTGGGGCTCGCGGCGGTGATCGGCTTCTGGGTGGGGCCGCGGGAATACCTGATGGGGGTCCTCGGCGGGTGGCCGCTGCAGCTGGCGGTCGAGCTGGTGTCGTTCGGGCTGCCGATCGCGCTGGGCCGCTGGTTCGGGGCACGGCTCGACGCGCCGGAGGGCGGGAAGCCGGGACTGATGAGCCGCTTTGCGGTGTGGAAAGGACGGAAGCTGCTGCAGCTCGCGAGGCTCGGGCGGCGCACGCCCGCGCCACCCGCCCTGCCCCCCGCGGCGCCAACGGAGGTCCTGCTCGCCGGGCAGGCGGAGGGGCTGTTCGCGGCCCTGCCGCCGGCGCAGCAGGAGCGGCTCCGCGACGTGGGCCGCACCATCCAGGCGCTGAGCGCCGAGGCCACCCGCCTCCGCGCGCGCGACGAGGAGCTGGCGCAGGCCGAGGCCGCGGCCGGCGGCCCCGGCGACCCGGCGCGGGACCAGGTGCGGGCCGAGTTCGCGGCAGAGCGGCGACGGGTGGCGGCGGCGCTGGCGGAGCGGCTGGCCGCGCTCGACACGCTGCGGCTGGACCTGCTCCGGCTCCGCGCCGGCACCGCGACGCC
>CAZRCT010000030.1:0-39109 GCA_964598655.1 uncultured Gemmatimonadaceae bacterium | reverse complement strand
TTCGAGCAGGACCCGGAGACCGAGGCCGTCATGATGATCGGCGAGATCGGCGGCCCGCAGGAGGCGGAGGCGGCGATGTGGGTCAAGGAGAACATGACGAAGCCGGTGATCGGCTACGTGGCCGGCCTCACGGCGCCCAAGGGCCGCCGCATGGGCCACGCCGGCGCCATCATCTCCGCCTTCGGCGACACCGCCGCCGAGAAGGCGGAGATCATGCGCTCGCTCGGCCTCACGGTGGCCAAGAGCCCGGCGCACCTCGGCGAGGCCGTGGCCGAGGCGCTGGCCAAGCGGCCGGCCAAGCGGAAGCTGGTGACGCGATGAGCCCGAAGCCACGCGTCGTCATCACCCGGAAGATCCCCGCGGCCTGCGAGGCGGAGGCCCAGCGGCTCTTCGACGCGGTGATCAATCCGTCGGACACGCCACTGACCACGGCCCAGCTGCAGGACGCGCTCAAGACGGCGGACGCCCTGCTCCCGACGGTCACCGACAAGGTGACCGCCGAGGTGCTGGGCGTGGCGGGGCGGCGGGCGAAGATCGTGGCGAACTTCGGCGTGGGCTTCAACAACATCGACATCAAGGCGGCCAAGGAACTCGGCCTCACGGTGACCAACACGCCCGACGTCCTCACCGACGACACGGCGGACATCGCGATGACGCTGCTCCTCATGACGGCGCGCCGCGCGGGGGAGGGGGAGCGGCACGTCCGCGGCAAGGCGTGGACCGGCTGGCGGCCCACCCACATGCTCGGCACCAAGGTGAGCGGCAAGGTGCTCGGCCTCATCGGCTTCGGCCGGATCGCCAAGGCCATGGCGCGGCGGGCGCACCACGGCTTCGGGATGCGGGTGATCTTCAGCGACCCGTACCCGCCCCCGGCCGAGGAGGCGAAGGCGCTCGGGGCGGAGCCCCGCGCCAGCATCGAGGACGTGCTGCGGGAGGCGGACTTCGTCTCGCTCCACTGCCCGGCCACCCCGGAGACGCGGCACCTGATCAACGCCGAGCGGCTGCGCCTCATGAAGAAGGACGCCTACTTGATCAACTCCGCCCGGGGCGACGTGGTGGACGAGGCGGCGCTGGCGGCGGCGCTCCAGGCGGGCACGATCAAGGGCGCGGGCCTCGACGTGTTCGAGCGGGAGCCGGTGGTCACCGAGGCGCTCCTCGGCATGGAGAACGTGGTGCTGCTGCCGCACCTGGGCAGCGCCACCCTCGACACCCGCGAGGCGATGGGCTTCCGCGCGCTCGAGAACCTCAAGCTCTTCTTCGCCGGGCAGCCGGTGCGCGACCGGGTGGTGTGACGGACGAGCGCCAGGCGCCGTTCGCGGCGGAGGCCCTCGCCCCCTCCACCGACCCGCTCGCGGCGAGCGCGGCGCAGTACGCGACGGAAGTCGCGGAGCTCCTCTTCGGGCTGCTCCGGGACGTGGTGCGCGCGCGCCATCCGTACCTCGAGGAGGCGCTCGCCGGCGGCCCGATGGACGCCGGCTGGACCACCGAGCAGCTGGAGGCCTGCCTCCGGGCCCAGGGCATCTGGTTCCAGCTCCTGAGCATCGCGGAGCAGAACGCGGGCATGCGGCGCCGGCGGCAGACCGAGACCGAGCGCGGCCAGGAACAGGTGCGCGGGACGCTGGCACAGGTGCTGCACGAGACGGCCGAGGAGCGGATCGCCGGCCCGGCCGAGCTCCGCCAGCTCCTCGGCGCCCTGCGCATCCGGCCCACCATCACCGCCCATCCAACCGAGGCCAAGCGGGTCACGGTGCTCGAGAAGCACCGCCGCATCTACCGCCGGCTGGTGGACCTCGAGTCGCCCCGCTGGACCCCGCGCGAGCGGCAGCAAATCCTCGACCAGCTCAAGCTCGACATCGACCTCCTGTGGATGACCGGGGAGCTGCGCCTCGAGAAGCCCACGGTGCCGCAGGAGGTGTATTGGGGCCTCCACTTCTTCAGCGAGACGCTGTTCGAGGCCACGAGCGAGATGCTCGAGAAGCTCGACCGGCTGCTCGCGCAGCTCCACCCGGGCGAGCGCTTCGAGGTCCCGCCGTTCTTCCAGTTCGGCAGCTGGATCGGCGGGGACCGCGACGGCAACCCGTTCGTCACCAACGAGGTGACCCGGCGGACGGCGGGCGAGAACCGGGTGGCGAGCCTGCACCGCTACCGGCAGCGGCTGGGCGAGCTGCTGCGCACCATGAGCATCACGGAGCGGGCCCTGGACATCCCGGCGGACTTCCGCGAGCTCCTGGCGCGCGCCCTGGAACAGAGCGGTGACGGCCCCGGCATCCTGGGCCGCAACCCGGGCGAGGTGTTCCGGCAGTTCCTCGCCTGCATGATCCGGCGGCTCGACGGCGCCCTGCGCCACGCCGAGCAGGGGAAGACCGCGCCGCCGGGCGAGGGCTACACCTCGGCGGATGAGCTGCTGGCCGACCTCCGCGCGCTCGAGGCGGCCCTGGCGCACGGCGGCGCGGCGCACGTGGCGCAGGCGCTGGTGCGCCCGGTGCGCCGCGAGGTGGAGACGTTCCGCTTCAGCACCGTGCGGCTCGACCTCCGGGACAACTCCGCCAAGCTCACCGAGGCGCTGGTGGCACTGTGGCGGCAGGGCACCGGCAGCGAGGGGGAGCCCCCGCCGGTGGGATCGCCCGAGTGGAAGGCGTGGCTGGTGGCCGAGCTGGCCCGGCCGCGCCGCGGCGACCGGGCCCTCGCGGGGCTGCCGGCCGGGGTGCAGGAGACGCTCGGCATGTTCCGCCTGGTGCGCGAGATCCGGAGCGACCTCGATCGTGAGGCGTTCGGCGCCTTCATCCTGAGCATGACCCGGGAGGTGGCCGACATCCTCGGCGGCTACCTGCTGGCCAAGGAGGGCGGGCTCTTCGCCGATGAGGCGGGGACGGAGAGCTGCACGCTCCCGATCGTGCCGCTCTTCGAGACCATCGAGGACCTGCACCGCGCGCCGGCCATCATGCGCGAGCTGCTCAACATCCCGGTGGTGCGGCGCACGGTGCGCGCCCTGGGCGGGACCCAGGAAGTGATGATCGGTTACTCGGACAGCAACAAGGACGGCGGGTTCCTGTCGTCCAACTGGGAGCTGTTCAAGGCGCAGGCGCGGCTCACCCGGGTGGGGGAGGAGGTCGGCGTGCCGATCGCCTTCTTCCACGGGCGGGGCGGGTCGGTGAGCCGGGGCGGGGCGCCGCTCGGGCGCGCCATCGCAGCGCAGCCCGCCGGCTCGGTGCGGGGCCGGATGCGGATCACGGAACAGGGCGAGGTCGTCTCGTTCAAGTACGCCAACCGCGGCACCGCGCAGTACCAGGTGGAGCTGCTGGCGGCGAGCGTTATCGAGCACTCGCTCCGCTCCGAGCACGAGGCGGCGCTGGCGCCCACCACCGAGTTCGACGAGGCGTTCGAGGCGCTCTCGGGCGCGGCCCAGGCGGCCTACCGGCGCTTCGTGCAGCATCCCGACCTGCTGGCCTACTTCACGGCGGCGAGCCCGCTCGAGGAACTGACGCTCCTCAACATCGGGTCGCGCCCGGCGCGCCGCACCGGGGTGCGGAGCCTCGCCGACCTGCGCGCCATTCCGTGGGTCTTCGCCTGGTCGCAGAACCGGCACTTCATCACGGGATGGTACGGGATGGGGAGTGGCCTCGAGACCTTCCTGCAGATCCGCGGGGAGCGGGGACAGAAGCTGCTCAAGCGGATGTACGAGGAGTCGCGGTTGTTCCAGCTGGTGATGGACGAGGTGGAAAAGACCCTGTCGTACGTGGACCTCGACATCGCCCGGCAGTATGCCGAGCTGGCGCCGGCGGGCCCGGGGCGGGAGGAGATCTTCGCGATGGTCGAGGCGGAGTATCACCGCACCTGCCGGGCGGTGCTCCAGCTGACCGGCGGGCAGGAGCTGGCGGAGCGCTTCCCGCGCTTCCGCCGCCGGCTGCAGCGCCGCATGGCGACGATCAACCAGGTGAGCCGGCAGCAGGTGGAGCTGCTGCGCCGCTTCCGCGCCTCGCAGGGCGAGCAGGAGCGGCAGCACTACCTCTCGGCGCTGCTCCTCTCCATCAACTGCATCTCGGCGGGGTTCGGCGCCACGGGGTGAGACCGGCCGGGTCGGCGGGGGTGCCGCCGACCAACCGGCCGACATCAGGGGGCGTGAGGCGGCGCGGGTGACGCAGCCGCGCCTCGGGTTGACGTCTCAGCGGCGCAACAGGTTGGGGGTACCGGGGAGGGATGCCGGCCCCGGCCTGCTGCGCCAAGTCGTTGTGGGGCAATCGCATGGCGATTGTACACGGGAATCCGTTGGGGGTGGTGCCTGCTGGCGTGAATCTTGTAGCGATTTGGGCCAAGTTCCCTTCCATATTTCCGAGGTCCCCATGCGTAGCCTCCTTCGGACCGCCCTCGCGACCACCGCGCTCGTGGCGATCGCGGTCACCTCGGCCAGCGCGTCGAACAACCGCGGCTTCTCCGGCTCGTCCTCCTGCCGCGGCTCGAGCTTCTCGACCTGTGCCTCCGGGCTTACGGGGAACGGACACGGAGTCATCACCGTCATCGGCAGCTGGTTCAACCAGTGGCGGAACCAGGGCGGCTGGGGCAACCACGGCGGCAACAACGGGCCGGGTGGCAACGGCGGCAATCAGGGTGGCCCCGGCGGGAACCAGGGCGGGAACGGCGGCAACCAGGGCGGCAACGGTGGCTACACACCCCCGGGCGGCCCGGGTGGGAACATTGGCGGGCCGGGCGAGCCGCCGCCGGTGGTGACCCCAGAGCCGGTGACGATGACGCTCCTCGCCACGGGCCTTGCGGGGATGGGGGGCGTCGGCGCGCTTCGCCGGCGCAAGCAGAAGCAGCTCGAGGGCTGATCCCCCTTGCCTGAATAGCGGAAGGCCCCGGCAGCGCGCCGGGGCCTTCAGTTCTTCGAGGGGTCAGGCCGGGGCCGGAGGGGCGGCGCGGCGCTGCTTGCGCTCGGTTTCCACGCGGAGCTGGCCGCAGGCGGCGCTGATGTCGAGGCCGCGGCTCCGGCGCACCACCGCCTCGATGCCCTGGTTGGTGAGCCGCTGCTGGAAGGCGCGGATGCGCTCCGGCGGGGTGGGAGTGAGGCCGGGCGCGCCGCCCGGATGGAGGGGGAGCAGGTTCACCAGCGCCCCCATGCGGCGGGCCAGGCGGGCCAGCTCGTCGGCGTCCCGGTCGGTGTCGTTCTTCCCGCCGATCAGCACGTACTCGAACGTGATTCGCTTGCGGAACGCCTGCGCCGCCTCCAGCACCTGGGCCAGGTCGTACTTCTTCTCGATGGGCATGATCGCGAGGCGTCTCTCCGGGGTGGGCGCGTGGAGCGAGATGGCCAGGCGGAATTGCTCGGGGCGCGCGGCCAGGGCCGCCATGCCGGGCACGATGCCCACGGTGGAGATGGTGATGTGGCGGGCGCCGATGCCGAGGGCCTCGGGGCTGTTGAGGAGGGTCAGCGCCACATCGACGGCATCCCAGTTGAGCAGCGGCTCGCCCATGCCCATGAACACGATGTTGGTGGGCTTGTCGGCGGGGTCGCGCAGGACGAGCTCCCGAACCTGGCCCGCGATCTCGAAGGGGCTCAGGTTGCGCCGGAAGCCCATGGTGCCGGTGGCGCAGAAGACGCAGCCCAGGGCACAGCCGGCCTGCGAGGAGATGCAGAGGGTCCGCCGCTCGCCGGAGGGGATCAGGACGGACTCGACGAGCTCGCCGTCGGCCAGGCGCCACAGGAACTTCCGGGTGCCGTCCTGCGAGCGCTGCTCCGTGGCCAGTTCGAGCCGGGGCAGCGGGAGTTCGGCCTCGAGGCGGGTCCGAAGGGTGCTCGGCAGGTCGGTGACGTCGAGCCAGCTGGCCGCAGGCCGCTGCCAGAGCCTGGGCCAGAGCTGCCGGGCCCGGTAGGCCGGCAGGCCGGCGGCCGCCACCCAGGCCGCGAGGCGGGCCTCGGCGGCCTCCGGGGGAAGGTCGAGGATGGTTGGGGCGGTGGGCGTACGGGCCATGGGCACAAGATACCACGGCCGGGGCCGCCGAATGGGGGGCTTCACCTGAGCGCTATTGACGCCATGCGGTGCTGGCGTCATGCTGCAACATCCGCTGAACAATCTGCCGCCGGCTGGCGGCACCGTGGGTGAGAACCGGGAGGCGTCCCTGACGTCTTTCCGGTGCTCTCCCTGTGACCCCCACCCCCTGGAGGTTCGATGCGGCGGTTCTCCCGTCTCGCGTCCGGCGTGCTCGCGCTCACCATCGCGGCATGTTCCGAGGCGCCCCAGTCCACCGGCCCCACTACGATCCCGCTGACGGTCATCAAGGCGCCGGCGAACTCCGTGGTCCCGGGACGGTACATCGTGCTGTTCAAGCCGGGCGTGCGCAGCGCCGCGGCCGAGGCCGACCGCATCGTGCGGCGGGATGGCGGGCAGGTCCGCTTCACGTACGAGCACGCCGTGCGCGGCTTTGCCGCCGACCTGCCGGATGCGGCGGTGGAGCGCCTCCGCACCGACCCGACGGTGGCGCTCATCGAGGAAGACGGCCTGATGTACGCCGACGGCACCCAGGCGCCCACCCCCTCTTGGGGCCTCGACCGCATCGACCAGCAGAACCTCCCGCTCAACAACAGCTTCACCTACAACCGCACCGGCGCCGGGGTGCATTTCTACGGCATCGACACCGGCATCCTCGGCGGCATCGGCGGGAACGCCACCGCGCCCCATGTGGAGTTCGTCGGTCGCCTCTCCACCGGGTTCGACGCCATCACCGCCGGCGGCCAGGCCAACGACTGCGATGGCCACGGCAGCCATACCGCGAGCACGGCGGCGGGCACCACCTACGGCGTGGCCAAGCAGGCCACGATCCACCCGGTGCGCGTCCTCGACTGCACCGGCTCGGGCAGCTACAGCCAGGTGATCGCGGGCATCAACTGGGTGACCCAGGATCACCAGGCCCATCCGGGGCAGCGGTCGGTGGCCAACATGAGCCTGGGTGGCCCGCTCGATCCGGCCACCAACAACGCGGTGGCCGCCTCGATTGCGGCCGGGGTGGTTTACGCGGTCTCGGCGGGGAACAGCTATGGGGCCGACGCCTGCACCCAGTCGCCCGCGGCCACGCCCACGGCGCTCACGGTGGCCTCGAGCGAGAGCAACGACGCCCGCTCCTCCTTCACGAACATCGGCCCGTGCGTGGACCTCTACGCCCCCGGCGGCAGCATCCGCGGCGCGTATATCGGCAGCACCACCGCCTCCGCCGTGCTGAGCGGCACCTCGATGGCCTCGCCGCACGTGGCGGGGGTCGCCATGCTGTACCTCGAGGCCAACCCGACGGCCACGCCCGCCCAGGTGGGCTCGGCCATCACGGGGAACGCCACGCCCAACAAGATCCCGAGCCCCGGCGCCAACACGCCGAACCGGCTGCTCTACGCCGGCTTCATCCCGCCCCCGGGCGGCGGTGGCGGGAACCAGGCGCCGGTGGCGCGCTTCACCTGGACCTGCATCACGGGCAAGGTGCGCCAGTGCGCCTTCGACGCCAGCACCTCGTCGGATGACGTGGGCATCACCAGCTACAGCTACAACTTCGGCGACGGCACCGTCGGCATCCTTGGCGTCACCAAGCACACCTACGCCGTGGCCGGCAGCTATGTCGTGACCCTCACCGTCACCGACGCGGGCGGCCTCAGCAGCACCATGACGCAGACGGTCACCACCGGCACCGCGCCGGGCGGCAACCAGGCGCCGGTGGCCCGCTTCACCTCGAGCTGCACCGGCGGGAGCTGCAGCTTCAACGGCAGCACCTCGAGCGACGACGTGGGCATCACCAGCTACGCCTGGGCCTACGGCGATGGCGGCACCGGCAGCGGCGTGACCAGCAACCACACCTACGCCGCGAGCGGCGCCTACCAGGTGACCCTCACGGTGACCGACGGTGGCGGCCTCACCAACAGCACCACCCAGACGGTGAACGTCACGCTGCCGGTCAACCAGCCGCCCGTGGCCAGCTACACCTTCAGCTGCACCAGCGGCAACTGCAGCTTCGATGGCACCGGGTCCTCCGATGACGTGGGTGTCACCAGCTACGCCTGGACGTTCGGCGATGGCGGGACCGGCAGCGGCGCCACGCCGAGCCACACCTACCTCGCCACCGGCTCGTACCAGGTGACGCTGACGGTCACCGACGGCGGCGGGCTCAGCAACTCGATCACCAAGACCGTCGCCGTCACGGTGCCGAGCGGCAACCAGCCGCCCGTGGCCAACTTCACGGTGAACTGCAACACCGGGAAGGCGCGCCAGTGCGCATTCGACGGCTCCTCCTCCACCGACGACGTGGGCGTGGTGAGCTACAGCTGGAACTTCGGCGACGGCATCCTCGGCTCGGTGAACCCGACCAAGCACACCTACGCCACCTCGGGCAGCAAGACCGTGACGCTGACGGTGACCGACGGCGGCGGGCTCACCAGCAGCAAGACGGTGACCATCACGGTGCCCTGACCAGCGCCGTAAGTTCGCCTCGCAGAATGGGTTGCCCCGGCCTCGCGGCCGGGGTTACCTTTTTCCGTCCCCAGCCCCAGCCGCCCTTGCTCCTGAGCGATCTCCTCACCCCCGACCGGATCCGCGTGCCCATTCAGGCGCCCGACAAGCCGGGCGTCCTGCGGGAACTGACCGACCTCCTGGCCGGCCGCGAAGGCGTGGATGCCGAGGCGCTGCTGGCGGCCATCGAGGAGCGGGAGGCCGTGCTGTCCACGGGCATCGGGCACGGGATCGCGTTCCCGCACGCGCGGGCGGCGGGAGTGCCGCAGCTGTCGCTGGTCTGCGGCAGCCGGCCCGTGGGGGTGCCGTTCGACGCGGTGGACGGGGAGCCGGTGCGGCTCTTCTTCCTGCTCATTGCCCCGGAGCACGCCGCGGGGCAGCACGTGAAGGCGCTCTCCCGGATCGCGCGGCTGGTGCGGCGGGAGGGCACCCGGGAGGCGCTGCTGGCGGCGCCCACCGCGGAGGCGTTTCACCAGGTTCTCGTCGATGCCGAGGAACGATGACTGCCCGTACGTCGCTGCGTAGCCACCGGTGTGGGAGCCTCCGCAAGGAGCACGTTGGCCAGGCCGTCCGCCTGGGCGGCTGGGTGCACCGGGTGCGCGACCTGGGGGGCGTCATGTTCATCGACCTGCGGGACCGGGACGGGCTGGTGCAGCTCTCCTTCGACCCGCGCTGGACGCCGGCGGAGGTGCAGGCCCGCGCCAAGGGGGTGGGGGCGGAGACGGTGGTGCTGGTGGAGGGCACGGTGGCGCTGCGCCCCGAGTCGGCACGGGACACCGCCCTGGCCTCGCGCGACGTCGAGGTGCAGGTGGCCGGCTTCCGGGTGGTGGGGCCGGCGGAGACGCCGGTGATCCCGGTGGCGCGGAAGGAGGGCGAGGAGCTGGCCGCCGAGGAGCTCCGGCTCAAGCACCGGATCCTGGACCTCCGGCGGCCCGAGCTGCAGTTCAACCTGATCATGCGGCACCGGCTGGCGCAGCGGGCGCGGCAGGTGCTCTCGGCCCACGAGTTCCTGGAGATCGAGACCCCGATCCTCACCAAGCCCACCCCCGAGGGTGCGCGCGACTACCTGGTGCCGAGCCGGGTGCACCCGGGGGAGTTCTACGCGCTGCCGCAGTCGCCGCAGATCTACAAGCAGTTGCTCATGGTCGCGGGCTACGACCGGTACTTCCAGATTGCCCGCTGCTTCCGCGACGAGGACCTGCGCGCCGACCGGCAGCCGGAGTTCACGCAGATCGACATCGAGGCGTCGTTCGTCTCCGCACAGGACGTGCAGGACTACATCGAGGCGATCCTGGTGGCGCTGTGGGACGAGGCCGGGGAACGAGTGGAGGGGCCGTTTCCCCGCCTCGCCTGGCGCGAGGCCATGGAGCGCTTCGGCATCGACAAGCCGGACCTCCGCTTCGGGTTCGAACTGCGGGACCTGACCGGGTTCGTGCAGGAGGACGCGGCGGAGTTCGTGAAGTCCGCCACGGCGGGCGGCGGCCGCGTGCGCGGGATCCTGGCCGGCGGCCTCGGTGAGGTGAGCCGCAAGGACTTCGACGGCCTCACTGCCGTGGCCAAGGCGGCGGGCGCGGGGGGCCTCATCTGGGCGCGCCGCACCGCGGCGGGCTGGGAGGGGCAGGGGGTGAAGGCCTTCGGCGCCGCGGGCCTCGCCGCCCTCGGCGGCACGGCCGGCGACGTGCTCCTGGCGGTGACGGGCGCCGATGCCGTGACGAGCCCGGCGCTCCACGCCGTCCGGATGGAGCTGACGAAGCGCCCCGGGGTCACGCCGTCGGGGAAGCACGCCTTCTGCTGGATCGTGGACTTCCCGCTCTTCGAGCACGACCCCGAGAGCGGCCAGTTCGTGCCGGCGCACCACCCCTTCACCGCGCCGCACCCGGACGACGTCGGCTTCATGGAGTCCGACCCCGGCCGCTGCCGCGCGCAGCACTACGACGCGGTGTACAACGGCAACGAGCTCGGCAGCGGCTCCATCCGCATCACCGACCCGGCGGTGCAGCAGACCATCTTCCGGCTGCTCGGCATCCCGGCGGAGGAGATCCAGCGCCGCTTCGGCTTCCTGCTCAGCGGCCTCGCGGCCGGCGCGCCGCCCCACGGCGGGTTTGCGCTCGGGTTCGACCGGATCGCGATGCTCCTGGCCGGGGCGCCGTCGCTGCGCGACGTCGTCGCCTTCCCCAAGACGACGGCCGCGCGGGCCCTGTTCGAGGGCGCGCCGACCCTGGTGAATCCCGCCGACCTCCGGGCGCTGCACCTCGCGGTGCAGCCCTAGAGCGGTTCCCGGTTTCCGAGGAGGGACATGCCTGACGAGATCCAGCACCGGCTTTCCACCGAGGGCGCCGACCCGTTGCTGCTGGCGGGGGTGAACGACGCCAACCTCACCGAGCTGCAGCGGGCCACCGGCGTCCGCGCCACGCTCCGCGGGGACACGCTGACGCTCGGCGGCTCCATGGACCAGGTGGAACGCGCCACCCCGGTGGTGCAGGGGATGCTGGACCTCGCGCGGATGGGGGAGACGGTGACGCCCGAGGACGTGGCGCGGCTGGTGGCCGCGGGGCCGTCCGCGGAACCGGTGGGGCCGGCGGACACCAAGATCATCCTGCCGGGGCTCCGGCGGATCATCGCCGCCAAGACGCCGGGCCAGCGCGAGTACCTGCAGGCCATCGCCACCAACGACGTGGTGGTGGGCGTGGGGCCGGCGGGCACGGGCAAGACCTACCTGGCCGTGGCCAAGGCCGTGGAGGCGCTGGCGCGCAAGCGCGTCCGCCGCATCGTGCTGGCCCGGCCGGCGGTGGAGGCGGGCGAGTCGCTCGGCTTCCTGCCGGGCGACCTGCAGGCCAAGGTGGACCCCTACCTGCGGCCGCTCTACGACGCGCTCGAGGACATGATGCCGCACGACCGGGTGCAGAAGGCGCTCGAGTCGCGCACCATCGAGATCGCGCCGCTGGCCTACATGCGGGGCCGGACGCTCGCCGACGCGTTCATCATCCTCGACGAGGCCCAGAACGCCACCGGCGCGCAGATGAAGATGTTCCTGACGCGCCTCGGCGTGAACAGCAAGGTGGTGGTGACGGGCGACAAGACCCAGATCGACCTGCCGCGCCGCGAGGACTCGGGGCTGGTGCAGATCGAGCGGATCCTCCCCGGCGTGGACGGGATCGCCTTCTGCTACCTCGACGAGACCGACGTGGTGCGGCACCGGCTGGTGCGGGAGATCATCAAGGCCTATGCGGAGGACCAGCACGGTTAGGCGGGCCCGGCGCCCCGGCGGGCGCGCGCTCGAGCTCTCGGTGCGGGGGGCGGGGGTTCCTCTCCCGCTCCCCGTTGCGCTCGTGCGCCGCGCGGTGGCGGCCGCGGTGCGGGCCGGCGGGCGCGGGCGGCCCGCGCTGGCGGCGCTCGGGGTCACGTTCCTGACGCGGCCGGGCATCCAGCGGCTCAACCGCGAGTGGCTCCGGCACGACTGGCCCACCGACGTCGTGAGCTTCCCGCTGGCCCGGCCCGACGGCGCCCTCGCCGGCGACGTGTATATCTGCCCGGCCGTGGCCCGGCGGGAGGCCGCCGAACGCGGCATCCCCGCGCGGGAGGAGCTGGTGCGCCTCGTGGTGCACGGGACGCTGCACGTGCTCGGCCATGACCATCCCGGGGGGGAGGCGCGGACCACCTCGCCCATGTGGCGCCTGCAGGAACGCCTGGTGCGGAGTCTCGCCTGATGCAGCTGCTCCACCATCTCACCCTGCCGATCCTGACGCTGCTGCTGGCCCTCTGGGCGGCGTGGCTGTCGTTTGCCCAGGAGGCGGACGCGGAGGTGCCGCGCATCCTCGCGGACCAGGTGGGGATGCACGGGACGCGGCTGTCGCCCGCGCGGAAGCTCTTCGTGGGGCACCTCGCGGTGCTCATCTTGGGCGGCGCGGCGGCGGGGATCGCGGAGGCGTGGTGGTCCTGGGCCCCGGCGGGCGCCGCCGTCCGGCTGCTGCTCGCGGTGCTCTTCGTGTGGGTGGTGGGCAGCGTCCTGCCCCGGCTGCTGGCCTCGGTGGCGCCGGAGCTGCCGCCGCTGGTGCGGCCGGCGGCGCTCCGGACGCTCCGGCCCTTCGAGCCGGTGTTCCGCCTGGTGGCCTGGGCCGACCAGAAGCTCCGCCCGGCCGAGCGGCCCACCCGCGCCGGCGAGGCGGGGCCGGCCCGCCGCGACATGCTGCTCGGCCTCTTCTCGCTGGCCGACATGACGGTGGCGGAGGTGATGACGCCGCGGATCGACGTCGTGGCGGTGGACACCGAGGCGAGCTGCGAGGAGGTGGTCGCGACCCTGCGCCGCTCCGAGCACGCCCGGCTGCTGGTGTACGAGGGCCAGCCCGACGCGGTGGTCGGGGTCCTCTTCGCGAAGGACATGCTGGCCTGGCTCCCCGAGCACGGCGACGGCGGCGACTGGCACGCGCTCATCCGCCCCGCCGCCTACGTGCCCGAGGGCAAGACGCTCGACCGCCAGCTGCGCGACTTCCAGCGCGGCGCCAGCCACCTGGCCGTGGTGGTGGACGAGTTCGGCGGCACCGCGGGCATCATCACCCTCGAGGACGTCCTCGAGGAGGTGGTGGGCGAGATCCAGGACGAGCACGACGTGGACGAGCAGGCGGCCGTGGTGGAGGATGCCGAGGGCCGGCTGTCGGTGGAGGGCGGCGTGCCGCTGGCGGAGCTGGAGGCGTTGCTCGGCCACAGCTTCGGCCGCGAGGACGTGGCCACGGTGGGGGGGCTCATCCTCGACGCCTTCGGGCGGGTGCCGCGGGGCGGGGAGCGGATCGAGCTCGACGGCATCGAGATCACGGTGGAGCTGGTGGCCCGCCGGCGGGTGCGCCGGGTGCTGGTGAGCCGGCCCGCGCGCGCCGCCACCCCCGTGGAGCGGGAGGGCGCATGACCTGGGTGGTCCTCCTCGGCGGGCTCGCGCTGGCCATCTTCGGCGCGGTGGCGGGCACGGCGCTGGTGTCGGTGAGCCGCATGGAGCTGACGCGCGCCGTGGCGGGCCAGCTCCGGGGCGGAGCGGGCTCGCTCGCGTGGATCGCCGAGATGGAGGAGTACCTGGGCGTCACGGCCGTGCTCACGGCGCTCGGCGTGGTGCTCGTGGGCGCGGCGATCCCGCCGTTCCTCCCGGGCGCCACGCTGGCGGTGATCCTGCTCATCGTGCTCGTCTCCGTGCCGGCCGTGATCCTGCTCGGCTACCTGGTGCCGCGGTGGCTGGCGCGGCCCCGGGCGGAGGCGCTCCGCAACCTGATCGTGCCGGTGCTCCGGCCGGTGGCGCGGGTGGTGGGCGTGTTCCTGCCGGCGCGCGCGGTGCCCGGGGCGGGCGAGCTCCGGGCGCTGTGGCGCGAGGGCGCGGCGGCGGGGTTTGCCGCCGACGAGGAATTGATCATGGTGGGCGGCGTCATGACCTTCACCGAGCGCCCGGTCCGCGAGGTGATGACCCCGCGCACCGACCTCGTGGCGGTGAGCGAGGCCGACGCGCTCGACGACATCGCCGCCGTCTTCGCGCAGAGCGGCTACACCCGGCTGCCGGTGTACCGGGGGACGCTGGACGAGATCGTGGGCATGCTCCACGCCTTCGACCTCTTCAAGCTCAAGCCGGGCGACCGCCTGCCGATCCGGCCCGTGGCCAACGCCCCGGCGAGCCGGAGTTGCGGCGACCTGCTGCTCGACATGCAGCGCGAGCGCCGCCACCTGGCCGTGGTGCTCGACGAGTTCGGCGGCACGCAGGGCATCGTGACGCTGGAAGACCTGCTGGAGGAACTCGTGGGCGAGATCTTCGACGAGTACGACCGCCCGGCGGCTCCCGCGTCCGGCGGCCCGCTGCTGCGGGAGGCCGACGGGGCCACCCCGCTCGACGCCCTCGAGGCGGAGTTCGAGGTGCGCCTGCCGCGGGCCCGCACCGCCACCATCGGCGGCCTCGTGGCGGAGCTGGCGGGCCGTATCCCGCAGGCCGGTGAGCGCTTCCTCCTGGCCGGGCTCGAAGTGGACGTGCTGCAGGCCACCCCGACCCGCGTGGAGCGGGTCCTCATCCGCCGGGCGCCGGCCGCGCCCGTCGTCCTTGCCCCCGCCCAGCCCGGGGAGGTCCGCCCGTGAGCCGCCAGGCCCCGATCGTCAAGAGCATGCTCGAGCTGCTCGAGCGCGGCAACCTCCGGGCGTTCCTCGACCTCGCCGAGAAGGCGGAGCCCGCCGACCTCGGCGACGTGCTCTCGTCGCTCGACGAGGCGGAGCGCCTCGCGGTGGTGAAGTCGCTGCCGCGCCGCCTCTCGGGCGCCGCCATCATCGAGATGCCGGACGAGCTCCAGGCCGAGGAGACCATCGAGTCCCTGGCCGAGGACTCGCCGGAGGCGGTGGGCGAGATCGTCGAGGAGCTGGCCGACGACGAGGCCGCGGACTTCGTCGGCAGCCTGGAGCCGGAGCAGCAGGAGCGCATCCTCGCCGAGGTCGAGGATCGCCAGGACATCGAGGACCTGCTCCGCTACGACCCCGAGACCGCCGGCGGCCTCATGACCGCCACGGTGGTCACCATCCGCGAGGCCAGCACCGCCGGCGAGGCCATCGAGTCCCTCCGGCGCCAGGCCGAGGAGATCGAGGACTTCGCCCAGGTATACGTGGTGGACGCGCAGGATCACCTCCTCGGCGTGCTGCCCATCAAGCGCCTCGTGACCAGTCCCGCCGGCCGCGCGGTGCGCGACCTCATGGAGGACACCGAGATCCGCGTCCCGCCGGAGATGGACCAGGAGGAGGTGGCGCGGATGATGAGCCGCTACAACGTCCCCGCCGTGCCGGTGGTGGACGGGGGCGGCAAGCTCCTCGGGCAGGTGACATTCGACGACGTGATCGACGTGGTCGAGGCGGAACAGACCGAGGACCTCCTCAAGTTCGGCGGCACCTCGGCCGAGGAGGAGCTCTCCGCGCCCTGGACGGAGGCGGTGCGGCGCCGGCTGCCGTGGCTGCTGATCAACCTGGTCACGGCGTTCGTGGCGGGGGGCGTGGTGTACATGTTCCAGGAGGAGCTGGGCAAGGTCATCGCGCTCAGCATCTGGATGCCGATCATCGCTGGCATGGGCGGCAACGGGGGCACGCAGGCCCTCGCCGTGACGGTGCGGCGCGTGGCGCTCGGCCAGATCCCCATGGGCCGGGCCCCCGGCGTGATCGGCAAGGAGGTGGCGGCGGGCCTCGTCAACGGCTTCGTGGTGGGGCTGGTGGCCACGGCGGTGGCCATGATGCTCGGCCACGGGCCCAAGATGGGGCTCGTGGTGCTGCTGGCCCTGACCGGCAACCTGTTCGTGGCGGGCTTCGCGGGGGCGTTCATCCCCATCACGCTCGGCCGCCTCGGCATCGACCCGGCCGTGGCGAGCTCCATCTTCGTGACCACGTTCACCGACGTCTGCGGCTTCCTGCTCCTCTTCGGACTCGCGGGCTGGGTGCTCGGCGTGTGACGGCGGGGGTCGTCCCCGCACGCAAGAGGGCCGCCTGCCATGTGGCAGGCGGCCCTCTGCATTCAGCCCCGCGTGCGGCTTACCAGCCCAGCGTCATCTCCACGCGGGAGTAGAGGAAGCGGCCGTTGTAGCCAAAGGGGCTCGCCGCGGCCCACGGGAAGGTGCCGTAGTTGTTGTTGAACAGCTTGACCGGGTCGCTGTTCGGGTCGTTGGGGTCGGACGGCCGGTTGGAGCTCGGCGAGTCCGGGTAGGTGTCGAAGATGTTGCGGGCGCCGATGGCCACCTTGGTCTGCTGGAAGCGGTAGCTCAGCTCCACGTCGAACAGGGTCTTGGCGCCGTAGTTCTCGCGGCAGAGGTCGCAGAAGCCCGGCTGGGCCGAGGAGAACTTGCCGTAGTAGGAGGCGCGCAGCAGGGTGCTGAACGGGCCGCGGTCGTAGGTGCTGGTGAGGGTGCCGCGCCAGTCGGGCCGCTCGTCGGTGATGGCGATGTAGGTCACCGTGTCGATGAGCCCCGGCTCGGCCGAGTTGGCGAGCACCGCGGGGATCGGGTCGATGTGGGTGATCTTGTTGCGGGTGTAGTTGATGGCGGCGTTGAAGCCCAGGTTGCCGGCGCCGGCCGGGACCCGGAGGTCGGCGGCGATGTCGATGCCCTGGGTCTTGGTGTCGAGCCCGTTGGTGAAGTACTGCACGCCCGCCACGCCTGTGATGCCCGCGTTGGCCAGGATGGCCAGCGTGGTGTCGTCGTCGAAGGTGGCGCCGAGGAGGATGCGGTCGTTGATCTTGATGTGGAAGACGTCCACCGTGAACGTCAGGTTGTCCCGCGGCGTCACCGCGAAGCCGCCGCTCAGGTTGAAGGAGGTCTCCTCCCGGAGCTTCTTGCTGCCGAGGGCGCGGGCGGCCGGGGAGTTGACGGGGTAGTTGCCCACCTCCACCAGCTGGCCCGCGATGTAGCTCGTGGTCACGTGGCTGAAGTAGCTCTGCGCCAGCGACGGGGCCCGGAAGCCGGTGCTCGCCGCGCCGCGCACCACGAGCTGGCGGCTCGGCTGGTAGCGGAGGGCCAGCTTGCCGGTGAGCTTCGAGCCGAAGTCACTGTAGTGCTCGAAGCGGCCGGCCACGTTGGCGAGCAGCTGGTCGGACAGGTCGGTCTCGAGGTCCAGGTAGCCGCCCACGTTGCTGCGGTCGTTCTTGCTGGCGTCGGTGGGCGAGAACCCGGCGAAGACCGACGAGCCGGCCGGCGCGGCGCCGCTCGAGTCCTGCGCCTGGTGGTTGCCGTTGATCCAGCTAGCCCGCTCGCCGGCGACGATCTCGTACTGCTCCCGCCGCGCCGCGAAGCCAAAGGCCACGTTGACGGGCTTGGGCAGGCCGAGCGTCACCGCGCGCGCGAAGTTGATGGCGCCGAGGACCTCGTTGCGCTTCAGGGTGCCGGCGTGGAACGAGGTCTGGTTGGGGATCCCCGGGTCGTCCGCGGTGCCGAGGACGCCGTCGGCCCCCGGGGCCGTCGGGGTGGTCAGGCTCGGGCCGAGGGAGGCGTTCAGGGTGTTGCGGAGGTTGTAGTCGAACGAGTTGGCGCCGTAGGTGCCGCCGAAGTCCACGGCCCAGCCCCCGAGGTTGGTGCGGACGCCGCTGGCCACCGAATAGTCCTCGACGTCCGGGCGGAACTCGGGCAGGAACCCGTTGGGGTAGATCTCCGGCCAGTTGCGGGCGCTGTCGAAGTAGCGCCAGTAGCCGTTGCCGGTGCCCACGCGCTTGCTGTAGCCGCCGAAGGCGTAGACCTCGCTGTTCCCCGCCGCGTTGAGCGGCATGCGGAAGTTGGCGAAGGTCATGGTGTTCTTCTCGAGGCCGTCGCCCCAGTGCAGGTTGGGCTGCGGCATGTTGTTGCGCTTGATGACGATCTGCCCGTTGGACGGGTTGATCGAGTCGGCGACCCCGGACTGGTCCACCAGGTACGGGTCGGCCCACGCGCGATTGGTGGGATCGCGCTGCTGGAACTGGCCGAAGAGCGCCAGCGACCCGCGCCCGAGCCCGAGGCCGAGCCCGCCGTTCAGGTCCACGGTGGTGCCGTCGTTGTTGTAGCCCTTGCCGGTGACGTACTGCCCGCCGCTCGCCGTGAGGAACGGCGAGAACTTGCCTTCCTTGAGCACCAGGTTGACCACCCCTGCGATCGCGTCGGAGCCGTACTGGGCCGCGGCGCCGTCGCGCAGCACCTCGATGCGCTCCACGGCGCCCGAGGGGAGGGCGTTCATGTCCACGCCCGTGGAGCCCGCGGCCATGCCGTAGGCGAAGGTGTTGAGCACCGCGGTGGTGTGCCGCCGCCAGCCGTTCACCAGCACCAGCGTGTGGTCGGGGGAGAGGCCGCGCAGCGTGAAGGGCCGGACGATGTCGTTGGCGTCCGTGACGCTCTGGCGCGGGAAGTTGACCGAGGGCGCCAGCGTCTGCAGGATCTGGCTCGTCTCCGTGGTGCCCTGCTTCTGGATCTCCTCCGCGGTGAAGACGTCCACCGGCACGGCGAGTTCCTCGGCGGCGGTATGCCGCGCACGCGAGCCGACCACCACGTCGATGGGCGCCAGCTCCACGGCGGTCCGCGCCATGACCACGTCGCGGGTGGTGAGGCCGGCGCCTTCCACCACTACTTCGGTCTCCGTCGGCGTGTAGCCGATGGCGCGAACCCGCATCGTGTAACTGCCGGCCCCCACGCCCCGCAGGGTGTACTTGCCCGAGGCATCGGTGGTGGCGCGCGCGGTGGAGCGGTCGAGCGACACCGAGGCCCCGGCGATGGCGGTGCCGGCGCTGTCGAGCACCCGGCCCTGGATGGTCCCGGCCTGGGCGGCGAGGTGCGCCGGGGCAAGGAACAGCAACATCACGAGCACCCCGGCGCACAGGCCGAGGCAACGGACCACGGAACGTGGCATCCAAGCCTCCTCGAGGATTACAGACGGGTACCGCGGTAGGAAAACGGCGGCTAGGCGAGATTACGGCTGGAGCGTGGGGGCGTCAAGACTCCGCCCGGAGACGGAGAACCGCCTGCCGGTCGTGGGACCGGCAGGCGGGAGTGGCGGGGCGCTGGGTAGGTGGCCGGATCGGGACGGGGTGGGCGCCGGGACGCGCATCGTGGGGCGGAGCGCAGGCGCGAGGAGCGGGGGGAGACCTGACCGGGCGCGGTGGCGACGACCATCGAGGTGGGGATCGTGACCATCGAGGGGGGGATGAGGAAGATCGGAGTGGGGATCCTGACAAGTGAAACGAGGATCGCAAGAAACGAAGTGGGGATCTTGGAAGTCGAGGTCGGGGTGGTGATAATCGAGGCGGAGATCGTGAAAAATGAGGCTGGCATGACAAACGTCGAGGTGGGGATGACGCCGATCGAAGCGGGGATGGCGACACACGAAGTGGGGAAGGCGACGATCGAGGTGGTGACGGCGGTGCACGGCGCGGGGGCGGCGCCCATCGAAGCCTGGAGGAGGCGATTCGAGGTGGGGACGGGGAGTCACGAGGCGGGGGCGGCCCCGCGCGCCGAGCGCGGGGCGAGGCCGAGGGCGGGGACGGCGCGGGGAGCGGACGCGGCGGGGCCGGTGCATGTTTCGGGCGCCGTCGTCATGCCACCGCATCGATGAATCCGCTCGAAGCCTTCCTCGCCCGCTACGGCCTCCTCGCCCTCTTCTGCCTCGCCACCGTCGAGGGCGACGTGAGCCTCGTGGTGGCGGGTGTGCTGGCGCATCTCGGGATCCTTTCCCTTCCCGGGGCCATGCTCGCCGGGGCCCTCGGCAACCTCGTGGGGGACAGCGCCTGGTTCTGGCTGGGCCGGCACCAGGCCGGCCGGATCCGGGCCTCGCGGGTGTATCAGGCCGTCGGCCCGCGGATCGAGCGCCTGGCGCGGCGAATCGGACCCGCCCAGCTGCTCGCGGCCCGGGTGGTCTACGGCACCCGCAACGCGAGCATGGTCTTCTGGGGCCAGTATGGGCTGGGGCTGGTCCGGTTCCTCGCCATAGATGCGCTGGGGTGTGGTTTGGCCGCAGTGGGGTTCACGGCCCTGGGATTCGGCCTTGGGCTCGGGACGGCGGCCATCACGGCCGAGGTGAAGCGGGTGGAACACTGGCTGCTGGTGGCGGTGGTGGGCGGGGGCGTCCTGGTGGCGGTGATCTCCCGGCTGACCCGGCGCCGGCTGGACGGTTGAGGGAACCCGGGGCCCCCCCGGGACGTTGCATAGCCCCTTCCGCGGTGCGAACTTACAGCCATGGATCTTCCCGCCCTCGTGGCCGACCTCCGGGCCCGCAAGGTGCCCGCGATCGCCCGTGCGATCTCGCTGGTCGAGAATGCGCGGCCCGGCTTCGAGGAACTGCTGTCCAGCATTCATCCCACCCTGGGTCAGGCCCGGCGGATCGGCATCACCGGCCCGCCCGGCGCCGGCAAGTCCACGCTCACCGAGCAGCTGGTCCGGGCCTACCGCGCCCAGGGACTCACCGTGGCCGTCGTGGCCGTGGACCCCACCAGCCCGTTCACGGGCGGCGCCCTCCTCGGTGACCGGATCCGGATGGAGTCGGTGGCCCTCGATCCCGGCGTCTACATCCGCTCCATGGCCACCCGCGGCTCACTCGGCGGCCTGGCCACCACCACCCGCGAGGTCTGTGACGTGCTGGACGCGGCCGGCTTCGACCGGGTGCTGGTGGAGACGGTGGGCGTGGGGCAGTCGGAACTGGACGTGGCGCGCACGGCGGACTCCACCGTCCTGGTCCTCGTCCCCGAGTCGGGCGACGGGATCCAGACCCTCAAGTCGGGGGTCATGGAGATCGGGGACCTCTTCGTCGTCAACAAGGCCGACCGTCCCGGCGCGGACCGCCTCCGGCACGAGCTCGAGGTGACCCTTGCCATCCGGGCGGGCAATGCCTTCCGGCACGTGAGGGCCCACCATGGCCGGCCGGTGGATGCCCAGGCACCGCTCGAGGCGGAGGGGAAGACGCCGGAGGTGCTCGCCACCATCGCCGCCCGGGGCGAGGGGGTGGCGGAGCTGGTGGCGGCGCTGGACCGCCATTGGCAGGCGCTGGCGACGGGCGGCGCGCTCACCGGCCGCCGCAAGGAGCGCCTGCGGCAGCGGACCCGCGAGGTGGTGGAGCGCGCGGCGCGGCAGTGGATCTGGCAGGAATCGGGTGCGGAGCAGGTGATCGGCGAGCGGCTCGACGACATCGCCGACGGGCGGTTGAGTCCCTACGACGTGGCGGCGGAAGTCCTCGAGGCCCTGAAACAGGGAGTGCGCACATGACCCCGTGGAACCCCGATCGCGCCGAGCGGGAGCTCGCCGAGCGCGTGCAGGACCAGGAAAAGGAACTCGAGCGCCTGCGCGCCGAGGTGGCGGCGTGGCGCGCGGCGATGAGCGGGCTGCCCGTGCGCTCGGATGTCGACTTCACCAGCATCTCGGGGCGCGGCACCGAGCCGGTGTACACGCCCGCGGACCTCGGCGCGGGGCACCATGCCAGCGAGGGCCTGCCGGGCGAGTATCCCTACCTGCGGGGGATCCACCCGACGATGTACCGCGGGAAGCTCTGGACCATGCGGCAGTTCGCCGGCTTCGGCACCGCGAAGGACACCAACGCGCGCTACAAGTTCCTTCTGGCCCGCGGCCAGACCGGGCTCTCGGTGGCCTTCGACTTCCCGACGCTCATGGGCTACGACTCCGACCATCCCCGCTCCGAGGGGGAGGTGGGGAAGTGCGGCGTCGCCATCAGCTGCCTCCGCGACATGCAGGACCTCTTCGACGGCATCCCGCTCGACCAGGTGTCGACCTCGATGACGATCAACGGTCCGGCGGCGATGCTCTTCTGCTTCTACGTCGCCGCGGCCGAGCGGCAGGGCGTGGACATCGCGAAGCTGCAGGGCACCATCCAGAACGACATGCTGAAGGAGTACATGGCCCAGCATGCCTGGATCTTCCCGGTGGAGCCGGCACTCAAGGTCATCGTGGACCTGTTCGAGTGGGCCGGCACGCACACGCCCAAGTGGAACACCATCTCCATCAGCGGCTACCACATCCGCGAGGCGGGGGCCACGGCGGCGCAGGAGCTGGCGTTCACCCTGGCCAACGGCTTCAGCTACGTGGAGCACGGCCTGGCCCGGGGGCTCGACATCGACAGCTTCGCGCCCCGGCTCTCGTTCTTCTGGGACGTCCACAACGACTTCTTCGAGGAGATCGCCAAGATGCGCGCCGCGCGCCGCATCTGGGCCCGCACCCTCCGGGAGAAGTATGGCGCCCGGAACCCGCGCAGCTGGCAGATGCGCTTCCACTGCCAGACCGCCGGCGTGTCGCTCACGGCGCAGCAGCCGTACAACAACGTGGTGCGCGTCGCCTACCAGGCGCTCGCCGCGGTGCTCGGCGGCACCCAGTCGCTGCACACCAACGCCTTCGACGAGACGCTGGCGCTCCCCACCGAGGACTCGGTGCGGATCGCGCTCCGCACCCAGCAGATCCTGGCGTACGAGACCGGCGTCCCCAACGTGGCCGACCCGCTCGGCGGCTCCTACTACGTGGAGGCGCTCACCGACGGCCTCGAACGCGAGGCGGCCGGCCTCTTCGCCGAGATCGAGGCGCAGGGCGGGGTGGTGGAGGCCATCGAGAAGGGATGGTTCCAGCGCCAGATCGCCGAGTCGGCGATGCGCTTCCAGGGCGAGGTGGAGCGGAAGCGGCGCGTGGTGGTGGGCCTCAACGAGTTCGTGGAGGAGGCGGAGGCGCCGGTGGAAATCCTGCGCATCGGCGACGAGGCGGAGCGGGCGCAGCGCGCCCGGATGGCCGCCCTCCGCGCCAGCCGGGACGGCGCCGTCCTGGAGCAGCGCCTCGCGGCCCTCCGCGCCGCCGCGGCCGAGGACCGCAACGTCATCCCCGCCATGCTCGACTGCGCCCGCGCCGACGCCACGCTCTTTGAGATCCGGCACGTCCTCGAGGAGGTCTATGGCAGCTATCGCGAACCTGTCTTCTTCTGAGCGTCCTGCGCCCCGCTAGCCGCGGGGCGCCCGCATGAACCCGCCGGTTGCTGGCGGAGACGAGATCATGGCCACCAATCCCGACATCAAGCGCCTCCTGGGCCGCCTCACGCGGCTGCGCACCGACGACCACCGCGTCGTCACCTGCTACCTCAAGGTCGAGCCCCGGGACCGCGCCCGCGGCAAGTACCTCATCAAGCTCAAGAACCGCGTCAAGGAAGTGGAGCAGGCGCTGGACGGCCTCGCGCTGCCCAAGGGCGTCCGCGAGGAGGTGCAGAAGGATCTGGCGCGCGTGGTGGACGCGCTCCGCGACCCGAAGGGCCTGCCCGCGACGCAGGGCGTCGCGGTCTTCGCCTGCGCGCCGCTCAAGCTGTTCGAGCTGGTGGGGCTCCCGGTGGTGCACCGTTCCCGCCTCACGGTGGACCGGAGCGCCCTGGTGCGCGAGCTGGCGAGCATCGAGGACGAGATCGGCACCCTGCTCACCGTGGTGCTCGACCGCACCGCGGCCCGCATCTTCGAGGTGACGGCCTTCGGCACCACCGAGCTCGAGGACGTGCCGGCCGTGGCCACGCGCGGCGGCCGCTACCGCGGGGACCGGTCGGACAGTCCCGGGTTCGGCGAGCACCAGTACCACAACCGCATCCGCGAGGAGAAGAACCGGCACTTCGCGCAGGTGGCCGAGCGGCTCTTCGAGCACCATCGCCGGCACCCCGTGCATGGCATCGTGCTGGCCGGGCCGGGCAAGGAGGCGGGGGCCATTGCGGCGTTCCTGCACCCGTACCTGGCCGAGCGGCTGATGGGCGTGGTGAGCCTCAACCCCAAGGAAGTCTCCGTGCCGCTGGTGCACGAGGCCACGCTGGCCGCGCGCACCGAGTTCGAGCGGGAGTCGGAGCGGAACATCGCCCACGGCCTCGAGGACGCGCTCGGCACTGGGTGGGCCGTGGAAGGGATCGCGGGCACGCTGCGGGCCCTCGGGCGCGGGCAGGTGCGGACGCTGCTCGTCAACGCCGAGGCGGCGCAGCCCGGCTTCCGCTCGGGCAAGACCGGGCGGCTGGCGCTCCTCGAGCGCGAGCTCTCGGCCGACGGTGACGTGTACCCCGTCCTCGACGTCGTGGACGAGGCCATCGAAGAGGCGCTCCGCCAGCGGGTGGACGTCGAGGTGCTCTACGACGAGAAGGCGCAGGCCGCCGTGCCCGGCCTCGCCAGCCTGCTCCGGTTCCGGTGAGCCTCAAGGCGGTCCTCTTCGACGCCGGCAACACCCTCCTCTTCCTCGACTACGGCCGGCTCGCGCCGGCCGTGGGCGAGGCGACCGGGGTCCCGCTCACCGCCGAGGGACTCCAGGCGGTGGCGGGCGAGGCGGCACGGAGCCTCGAACGGCGGGAGGGGACGGACCGGGAGCGCGCCAGCCGGTACCTCGAGGCCATCTTCCGGCTGGCGGGCGTCCCAGCCGCCAAGGGCGAGGTGGTCCGGGACACGCTGCTGGCGCTGCACCGGGAGAAGCACCTGTGGGGCGCCATGGACCCGCGGACGCCGGTGGCGCTCGCGCGGCTCCGCGAGGCCGGGTACCGGCTCGGCGTCATCAGCAACAGCGACGGGCGGGTAATGGAAGGGCTCGGGGCGGTGGGGCTGGTGGAGCCGTTCGAGGTGATCCTCGACTCGGCCCATGTCGGGGTGGAGAAGCCCGACCCGCGCATCTTCGCCCTCGCGCTGGAGCGCCTCGGCGTCGCCGCGCACGAGGCGCTGTACGTGGGGGACATCTACGAAGTGGACGTCATCGGGGCGCGGGCTGCCGGCCTCGACGTGATCCTGCTCGACCCGCTCGGCCAGCACGCCGGGCGTGACGTGACCGTGGCCGCCACGGTCGCCGAGGTGGCCGACCGGCTGCTCGGCGCCCCGGCCGCCTGACACCCAGTCCTTGCCAGGGGACACCATCGCATGACCGCTGCCCTCGACCGCAAGCCCCTCCCGCGCCCCATCCGGGTGCTCGTTGCCAAGCCCGGCCTCGACGGCCACGATCGCGGCGCCAAGGTGGTGGCCGCGGCCCTCCGCGATGCCGGCATGGAGGTGATCTACACCGGGCTGCACCAGACGCCCGAGATGATCGCCACCGCCGCGGTGCAGGAGGACGTGGATGTGGTGGGGCTCTCGATCCTCTCCGGGGCCCACATGACGCTCTTCCCGCGCGTCCGCGCCCTGCTCGACGAGGCCGGCCGGCCCGACATCCTCCTGACCGGCGGCGGCATCATCCCGCGCGAGGACGTGAATGCCCTCGAGGCGAAGGGGGTGGGCCGGCTCTTCGGCCCCGGGACGCCCACCACCGACCTCATCGCCTACATCGAGCAGTGGGCGCGCGAGCACGTCTCCGACTGACGCCTGCCGCCCCGCCGTGCGCCGCCAGGGCGCGCGGCGTGCAACGACCCCCGACCCTCGCGAGCCCGTGGCCACCACCTCCGCGCCCCGTCCGCATCGCCTGCGCACCCTGACCGACGAGTACCTCGCCCTTGCCCGGAAGCTCCGCGAGGGCGGCGGCGCCCGGCGGGTGCAGAAGATGCACGAGAAGGGGCAGCTCTCCCCGCGTGAGCGGGTGCAGGCGCTGCTCGATCCCGCGAGCCCCTGGCTGGAGATCGGCCTGCTCGTGGCCTACGACCAGTACGACGGCCAGGCCCCCGGCGCCGGCGTCATCACCGGCGTCGGTTGCGTGGCGGGGCGGCCCTGTGTGGTGGTGGCCAACGACGCCACGGTGAAGGCCGGCAGCTGGTGGCCCGAGACCATCACCAAGATCCTCCGCGCCCAGGAAGTGGCGATGCGCCAGCGCATCCCCATCATCTACCTGGTGGACTCGGCCGGCGTGAACCTGCCATACCAGGGCGGCGTCTTCCCGGGCCAGTACGGCGCGGCGCGGATCTTCTACTACAACTCGCTCATGCGGCGCTACCTCAACGTGCCGCAGGTGAGCGCGGTGATGGGGAGCTGCATCGCGGGGGGCGCGTACCTGCCCGCGCTCTCCGACGTGATCTTCATGGTGGAGGGCACCAGCTTCATGGGCCTGGGCGGCCCCAACCTGGTGAAGGGCGCCACCGGGCAGGTGGTGGATGCCGAGACGCTCGGCGGCGCCGCCATGCACACGGCGGTCTCGGCGGTGGCGCACTACCGCGCCGCCACCGACGCCGAGTGCATCACCATGATCCGCGGCTACCTCGACCGCCTGCCGGCGGCCCTGCTGCCGACGGCCGGCACGCACCCGACCGTGGCGCCGAAGCGTCCCCCCGGCGACCTCTACGACATCCTGCCCGCCGATCATCGCCTGTCGTACGACATGCACCAGGTCCTCAACTGCGTCCTCGACGGCGGCGTGCTCGAGGAGTTCCAGCCGGACATCGGCAAGGAACTGCTCTGCGGCCACGCGCGGATCGAGGGGCAGCCGGTGGCGGTGCTCGCGAACGCGCGGACCGTCATCAAGGGGAAGCCGGGGCAGGTGCCGCGGATCGGCGGGATCATCTACACCGAGAGCGCGGAGAAGGCGGCGTACTTCATTGACAACGCCAACCGGGAGCGGATGCCCCTGCTGTTCGTGCAGGACGTGAGCGGCTTCATGGTGGGGCCCGAGGCGGAGCAGTCGGGCATCATCCGCGCGGGGGCGCGCTTCGTGGAGGCCATGGCCACCGCCACCGTGCCCAAGCTCGTCCTCACGCTCAACCACGCCTCCGGCGCCGGCTACTACGCCATGGCGGGGCAGGGCTTCGACCCCGACTTCATCCTGAGCTGGCCCACCGGCCGCATGGCCGTCATGGAGGGGGAGTCGGCGGTGGGCGCGGTGCACGGGCCGGAGCTGGCGAAGGCCCGGGCCGAGCAGCGCCAGCCCGCGCCGGAGGTGCAGGCCGCCGTCGAGGCCATGCGGGCCGACTACGAGCACCAGCTCGACGCCAAGTACGCCGCCGCGCGCGGCTTCGTCGATGCGCTCGTCACCGTCGAGGAGACGCGCGACGTGCTGGCCTTCCTGCTCCGTGTCACGTCGCTCTACCGGGGGCCGCACCTCGGTCCGTTCGTCCTTCCGCCCCTGGATGCCGCGCATGCGTAGGCTGGTCGCGGGTTCCCTGGTTGCCCTGGTCGTTGGCTGCGGCGGCGCCTCGCCCGCCGCCGCGCCCGCCCCGGCGGTGTCGGCCGCGCCCGCCTCCACGCCGGGGCGTCCCGAGCCCAGGCCCGTGATGCCACCGGCCGAGGCCTACGCCCGGGGCTGGATGCCGCTCCGCGCCACCAACGTCCCCACGTTCCTGGCCGCCCACCCCACCTACGACGGGCGCGGCGTCCTCCTCGCCATTCTCGACAGCGGCATCGATCCCGGCATCCCCGGCCTGGGCACCACGTCCACGGGCGAACGGAAGATCCTAGACCTCCGCGACTTCTCGGGCGAGGGGGCGATCTCCCTCAGTCCCGCGAGCGCCGAGGGCGACGTGATCCGCGTCGGGGGGCAATCGCTCACCGGCGTGAGCCGCCTCCGCGCCCTGATGGTGGGCGAGCGTCTCTGGACCGGCGCGCTCGCCGAGCTCCCGCTCGGCGAGCTGCCCGCCTCCGACGTGAACGGCGACGGCGACGACGCCGACACCCTCGCCATCGTGGTGGTCCGCGCCCGCGACGGCTGGGTGCTCTTCGCCGACACCGACGGCGATGGCAGCCTGGCCAACGAGACCCCGATCCACGACTACCTCGTGGCCCGGGAGTACTTCGGCTGGCACGGCCGCGGCCGGTTTCCGGGGCTCAACCTCGCCGCCAACTTCCGCGAGGAGGGCGGGGCGCCGAGGCTCGACCTCTTCTTCGACACCAGCGCGCACGGCTCGCACGTGGCGGGCATCGCGTCGGGGAACGGGCTGTACGGGGTGACCGGCTTCACCGGGGTGGCGCCCGGCGCCTACCTGCTCGGGCTCAAGATCGCCGACAACGCCAATGGCGGGATCTCCACCACCGGCAGCATGCTCGCCGCCATGGCCTACGCCATCCGCATGGCCACCGAGCGGCGGCTGCCGCTGGTGATGAACATGAGCTTCGGCGTGGGCAACGAGGCCGAGGGACGCGCGCGCATCGACGCCCTGGTGGACTCGGTCCTCGCGGCGCACCCCGACGTCGTCTTCGCCATCAGCGCCGGCAACGACGGTCCCGGGCTTTCCACCATGGGCTTCCCCGGCTCGGCCAGCCGCGCACTCACGGTGGGGGCCACGCTCCCGGCCGTCTTCCTGGGCGGCAGCGGCACCGGCCGCGACCCGATCGCCTACTTCAGTTCCCGCGGGGGCGAGCTCGCCAAGCCTGACATCGTGACCCCGGGCATGGCCTACTCGTCCGTGCCGCGCTGGAGCACGGGCGAGGAGCGGATGGGCGGCACCAGCATGGCGTCGCCGCACGCGGCGGGGCTCGCGGCGCTGCTCGTCTCGGGGCTGGCGCAGGAGGCGCGGCCGGTGGTGGCGCGAAACATCCGGCAGGCCCTGATGGTCACGGCGCAGCCGCTGGCGGGGGAGACGGCGGTGGACGTGGGGCCCGGCCAGGCGGACGTCGATGCGGCGTGGCGCTGGCTGGCCACCGGGCGCACCGTCCCCGAGGTGCAGGTGACCACGGCGCCGGGCCAGACTGCGGGCTGGCTCACGCGCCCCCTTACCGCCCGCGGCGACACCGCGCAGCACTATCGCCTCACCACCTCGGCCGACGTGGGGGACCTGCCGGTCACCTTCCGGACCAGCGTGCCCTGGCTGACCCCGCCCGTCGCCACGACGCTGACCTCGTCGGGCACCGACGTGCGCCTGGCGTTGCGGGCCGACGCCTTCACCCGGCCCGGGGTGTACGTCGGCACCGCGAGCGCCTGGGGGCGCGACACGCTCGCCGGCCCCGTCGCCCGCCTCGTGGCCACCGTGGTGGTCCCCGACACCGGCGACCAGGCCATCGCGGACCTCGGCGCCCTGGCCGGCGGCACCGAGGCGCGGCGGTTTTTCGTCGCCCAGCGCGACCGCCCCTTCGCCGTCGGCTTCACCACGCGCGAGCCCGGCGAGATGCTGCTGGCCTACCTGCATGAACCCGGCGGGCAGCCTTACCGCGAGGACAACGGCATCGGCGCCGGCTACGGGGAGCAGGCGGGGGTCTACATCGTTGATGCCCGCGACGTCGAGCCGGGCCTGTACGAGGCCGTGGCCGTCGCCTCCCCGCTCGAGGGGGCGCGCGGGACCATCACGGTGGTGCAGAGCCCCGTGACCATCGAGGCCGCCCGCACGCCGGCGGGGGTGGAGGTGCGCCTCGGCAACCCGACGGCGGAGCCGGTCGAGGCCGCCCCGTTCGCCGTCGTGGTGGGCGCCGAGCGGCGCGACACGGTGCGGGGCGGGGACGGGCCGGCGCGGCTCCGCTTCCGCCTGCCGCCGTGGGCCATCCACGCCACGGTGGACGTCCGGATGCCGCGGGAGCAGTGGCCCGCCTTCACCGACTTCGGCGTCACGATGGTGGACGGCGCGGGCCGGATCCTCGGCAAGGCGCCGATGAACTACGCCTTCGGCCGGCTGCACGTGGACCTGACGGGGCTGGACCGCACCGCCTCCCCGGAGGCCGAGGTGCGGCTCCTCCCCGGCTTCGCCGACCCCGCCGGGGGCCGGTGGACGGCGGCCGTGAGCCTTCGCCTCTACGCCGATTCCGCCAGCGTGCGCCCCTTGCCCGGGAGCCCGCTCTCCGTCCCCGCCCGCCAGGCGGCCACCCAGGTCCTCCCGTTCGACGGGCAGGGCCTGCCCGCCGGGCCCGGCTTCGTCCCGCTCGCCATCGTGGTGGTCCGGGAGGAGGACCGCACGTGGACCCTCGAGGTGCCGCTCCCGGCACCCGGCACTCCGTGAGGCACATGACCGACCGCATCGTCCGCGTCGCCGCCGGCCAGGGATTCTGGGGCGACTGGCTGGAGGCCCCCGTCCGCCAGGTGCAGGGCGGGCCCATCGACTACCTCATGATGGACTACCTCGCCGAGGTGACCATGTCCATCATGCAGAAGCAGAAGTCGCGCGACCCGGCGCTCGGCTACGCCCGGGACTTCGTGCCCCTCATGGAGCGGATCCTGCCGGACCTCGCCGCGAAGGGCATCCGCGTCACCAGCAACGCCGGCGGCGTCAATCCGCGCGCCTGCGCCGAGGCCGTGCGGGCCGTGGCCCGCCGGCTCGGCGTGAGCGACAAGGTCCGCATCGCCCTCGTCACCGGCGACGACCTCCTCCCGCGGCTCGACGACCTGCTGGCCCGGGGACACGCCCTCGCCGACATGGACACCGGCCGGCCCCTGAGCGACATCCGCGACAAGGTGCTCTCTGCCAATGCCTATCTCGGCATGGCCCCCATCGTCGAGGCGCTGCGCCTGGGCGGCCAGGTAGTGATCACCGGCCGCGTCACCGACACCGGCCTCACCCTGGGCCCCCTCTTCCACGAGTTCGGCTGGGCCCCGGACGACTGGGACAAGGTGGCCGCCGGCACCGTCGCCGGGCACATCATCGAGTGCGGCGCCCAGTCCTCGGGCGGCAACCTCCTCCGCGACTGGCGCAAGGTGAAGGGCCTCGCCAACCCCGGCTTCCCCATCGTGGAGGCGAAGGCGGACGGCACCTTCACCATCACCAAGCACCCGAACACTGGCGGCGTGGTGAGCGTCCCGAGCGTCACCGAGCAGCTCGTCTACGAGATGGGCGACCCGCACACCTACATCACCCCCGACGGCATCGCCGATTTCACCTCGATCCGGCTCAAGCAGGCGGGCCGCGACCGGGTCCAGGTGAGTGGCATCCGCGGCCGCGAGAAGACGCCGATGCTCAAGGTGTCCATCGCCTACTTCTATGGCTACAAGGCGGTGGGCACGCTGGTCTACAGCTGGCCCGACGCGTACGACAAGGCCAAGGCGGCGGACCAGATCCTGCGCCAGCGCCTGAAGGACCTGGGGCTCGAATTCGAGCAGGTCCTCACCGAGTATGTCGGCGTCGACGCCACGCACGGTCCCCTCGCCGGCAAGGCGAGCCCTGACGCCCCCGAGGTGCAGCTGCGCATCGGCGTCCGCGCGCGCCAGACGGCGCCGGTGGAGCGCTTCACCCGGGAGATCGCGCCGCTCGTCCTCACCGGCCCGCCGAGCGTCACCGGCTTCGCCGGCGGGCGGCCGGAGGTGCAGGAGGTGGTGGCCTACTGGCCCGCGCTCATCGACCGGCGTGAGATCGAACCCTTCGTGAAGGTGGAGGTGCTCGATGCCTAAGGCCGCACGGCCGCCGGCCCGGAAGGCCCCGGCCACCCGGATGGTCCCGCTCGTGGCGCTCGCCCACGCCCGCTCCGGCGACAAGGGCGACACGGCCAACGTCGGCCTGATCGCCCTCGAGCCCGAGTTCTACCCGCTGCTGGTGAAGGAAGTGACGCAGGCCCGCGTGGCCCGGCACTTCAAGGGGATGGTGAAGGGCGTGGAGCGCTTCGAGCTGCCCAACCTCCACGCGCTCAATTTCCTGCTCCACGGCGCGCTCGACGGCGGGGGCACCATCTCCCTCAAGACCGACGCGCAGGGCAAGGTCTACTCCACCGCGCTCCTCCGCATGGAGATTCCCGTGCCGCGGGCGCTCGCGCGGAAGGTGACGCAGTGAGCCTCACGGCGGCGCTGGCCGGCGGGGTGCTCACGCTCACCCTGGATCGTCCGGAGAAGCGGAACGCCCTCGACCAGCCCACCATCTCGGCCCTGCTCGGCGAGCTCGAGCACGCCGAGCTCGATGCCGACGTGCGCGTGGTGGCGCTGCGCGGGGCCGGGAAGGACTTCTGCGCCGGCGCCGACCTCGACGAGCTGCTCGCCTCCGCGACGGCCGCGCCCGCCGAGAACGAGGCCTCGGCGCGGCGCCTGGGCGAGGTCTTCCTGCGGATGCGCGCCCTCCCGAAGCCCGTCGTCGCCATCGTGCACGGCCGGGCCCTCGCCGGGGGCGCCGGTCTCGCCACCGCCTGCGACCTGGTCCTTGCCGCCGAGTCGAGCCAGTTCGGTTATCCCGAGATCCAGCGCGGGTTCGTCCCGGCCATGGTGATGACCATGCTTCGCCGCCTCACGGGCGAGCGCCGGGCGTTCGACCTGGTGGCCACCGGCCGCCTCGTCCCTGCGCGAGAGGCGCTCCAGCTGGGCCTCATCAGCCGCGTGGTGCCCGAGGCCGAACTCGAGGCCACCGCGTCGGTCCTGCTGGCCCAGCTGGCCGCCTCGAGCGCCAACGCCCTCGCCCTCACCAAGCGCCTGCTCTACGATCTCGACGGGCGCACCTTCGCCGACGGCATCGCCCAGGGCGCGCGGGTCAACGCGCTGGCCCGCGCCCATCCCGACTTCCAGGCGGCCATCGCCGCCTTCCTGACGAAGTGACCCGCGCCAAGCTCTTCCTCGCCGTCCTCGGGTTCTGCCTCGCCGCGGCCGGCATCGCGCTCGACAACCGGCCGCTCGTCTGGGCCGCGATCGTGGTGCTCGCCACTGCCATGGCCCTCCGCCTCTGGCTCAACCGCCGCCCTCGCGACGAGGGCTGAGGCCGCTCCCGCTTTCCTGCACCGGCTCGCGTTGGTTCGCGCCTAGGGAGTGAGTGCGCGCGCGGCATCTTGAAGTATGCACTCGCTCCCTGACCGCATCGCCGAGGCGCGCCGGATCCTGCACCACGCCTACGGCTTCGCCGACTTCCGCCCGCTCCAGCGCCGGGTCGTGCAGTCCGTCCTGGCTGGCCGCGACACCTTGGCCGTGCTCCCGACCGGCGGCGGCAAGTCCATCTGTTTCCAGGTCCCGGGCGTGGTGCTCGGGGGCCTCACGGTGGTCATCTCCCCGCTCGTCGCACTGATGCAGGACCAGGTGACTGGCCTCGAGCGGCGTGGCCTCGTGGCGCGCACCCTCAACTCCCTGCAGGCCGAGGCGGAGCAGGCCGAGACCCTGGCGCTGCTGGCGTCCGGCAGCCTGCGCTTCCTCTACGTCTCACCGGAACGGGCGCCCCGGCTCGGGGAGCAGTTGCAGCACCTCGGCGTGCGCCCCCGCCTCCTCGCCATTGATGAGGCGCACTGCATCAGCGAGTGGGGCCACGATTTCCGCCCGGCGTTCCGGCGCCTGGCCCAGTTCCGCGATGCCGTCGGCCGGCCGCCCACGGTGGCCCTCACCGGAAGCGCCACCCCGGAGGTTCGCGACGACATCGTCCAGGTCCTCGGCCTCACCCGGCCCGATCTTCACCAGGGCTCCTTCGACCGCCCCAACCTTTGGTTCGGCGTGGAGCCCATCCGGGCGCCGAGAGACCGCCTGCCGCTCCTCTACCACCTCCTTGCCGCGCACCCGGGCCTCGCCATCGTGTACGCGGGTACGCGAAACGCCACCGACGCGCTCGCGCAGCGGCTCTGGTTCGCAGGCCACAAGGCGGCCGCGTACCACGCCGGCCTCACCCGCGAGCGGCGCAGCGACGTGCTCGAGCGCTTCGTGGCCGGGGAGCTGGACGTGGTCGTCGCCACCTCGGCGTTCGGCATGGGCATCGATGCGCCACGCGTGCGGCTGGTGGTGCACTGGGGCATGCCGCCCACGCCGGAGTCCTACTACCAGGAGGCCGGCCGCGCCGGCCGCGATGGACAGGCGGCCCGCTGCCTGCTGTTCCATCACCCAGACGACGCCACCATCCACCAGCGCCAGCTCGAGGTCACCTTCCCGCCGCGCGAGGTCGTCGAGGCCCTCTGGCAGGATCCCGCGCTCCGGCGCCGCCACCCCGCGGGCGTCGTGGCCTCCGCGGACCGCCTCGCCGCCGAACTCGGCCCCAACCCGGGCGAC
Organism: uncultured Gemmatimonadaceae bacterium; assembly: GCA_964598655.1. GTDB lineage: Bacteria > Gemmatimonadota > Gemmatimonadetes > Gemmatimonadales > GWC2-71-9 > JADJOM01. The sequence goes on along the minus strand of CAZRCT010000030.1, from coordinate 5,436 downwards.
GCGGCCTGGGAGCGCGTCCGCGAGCGCCGCAAGCGCGCGGTGCTCCGGCTGGCCGTCATGCAGCGCTACGCCGAGGAGCGCGGCTGCCGGCGGCGGCGGCTCGTCGGATATTTCGGTGAGGCCGACCCGCCCGCCTGCAGCGGCTGTGATGCCTGTGAGCGGCCATCGGCGTCCGGAGGATCCTGGCGCCGCCGGCTGGCGCGCCTGGTGGGGCGATAGCTCGGCCCGTGGCCGGTGGGGCCCGGCGGTGATATCCTCCGGGGCCACTGGCCCTCCCGCACGGAGTTCCCCCATGCGCCTGCGCATTCCCGTCCTCCTCGGCCTCATCGTCGCCGCGGCTCCCGTGTCCCTTGGTGCGCAGGTGCGCGCGCGGGAGCTCGGGATCGCGCCGGGGATCTTTGCGCCTGGCCGCTTCAACGCCATTACCGACGTCCCCGGTGTGCGCGTGGGCCAGGCCACCACCGATCTCGGCGACTCGGTCCACACCGGCATCACCGCCATCCTGCCGCACGAGGGCAATGCGTTCCTGGAGCGCGTTCCGGCCGCCATCCATGTGGGCAACGGCTTCGGGAAGCTCCTCGGCATCACCCAGGTGCGGGAGCTCGGCGAGCTCGAGTCCCCGATCCTCCTCACCTGTACCCTCTGTGTCTGGCGCGTGGCCGATGCCGCCGCGCAGTGGCTCCTCGCCCAGCCCGGGATGGCGGACGTCATGTCCATCAACCCCGTCGTGGGCGAGACCAACGATGGCCAGCTCAATGCCATCCGGAGCCGCCTCGTTGGCCCGGAGGATGTGCGCCGGGCGCTCGAGTCGGCCACCAGCGGCGCGGTGACGGAAGGAAGCGTCGGCGCGGGGCGGGGGACGGTGGCGTTCGGCTGGAAGGGTGGCATCGGTACCGCGAGCCGCGTCCTGCCGCGCGCCCTCGGCGGGTACACGGTGGGCGTCCTGGTCCAGTCCAACTACGGCGGGGTACTGCAGATCCTCGGCGTGCCGGTCGGGAAGGAGCTCGGCCGGTTTGCCTTTAAGGACGTGGTGGAGCAGGAGCGAGGCGACGGCTCCATCATGATCGTGGTGGCCACCGACGCGCCCCTCCTCGACCGGAACCTGGGCCGCCTCGCGTCGCGCGCCATCATGGGCCTGGCGCGGACCGGTTCCTCCGCCTCCAACGGCTCGGGGGACTACGTGATCGCCTTCAGCGCCGCGCCCTCCCTCCGCCGGCCGTACCGCGAGCGCCGCCCGGCGGCCGTGGAGCTGGCCAACGACGAGATGTCGGCGCTCTTCCAGGCCGTCGTCGAGGCTACCGAGGAAGCCATCTACAACAGCCTCACCATGGCCACGCCCGTGGCCACGGCGCGCGGCCGCGTGGAGCCGCTGCCGCTCGATCGCCTGCGGGACCTGCTCCGGAAGTACGGCGTCACCCGCTAGCGCCGGCGATGCCCCGGGCGCGTACACCAAACTCCATCAGGCTTTCTCGCCTGCGGCGGCGGAGCCCGGGCACACCCCACGCCCCGTGCGGGGACGTCGTCCTGCTCCCTTCATCCCGCACGATCCCTGGCTCCCCTCCCGCACTCGCGAGCGTCTGCGTACGGGTCCCAAGTGCAAGTCCTGCATAAAGATACGCCCGTGGCGTCCGTGAACTTTCGATTATATTGACCGGCGACGGGACCCACGCCCGGGTGCCCCGCCAATCCGCCAGCCGAGGCCGCATGGATTCGTCGCTCTACTTCAGCGAGCAGCATCTTCAGGTCCGCGAAATGGTCCGCGATTTCGCCCAGCGCGACGTCGCCCCCGTGGCGCGCGAACTCGACCGCACCTCCGCCTTTCCGTGGGAGAACATCCGGAAGATGGGCGAGCTCGGGCTCCTCGGCGTGCCATGGCCGGAAGAGTACGGCGGGGCAGGGATGGACCAGCTGAGCTACTACCTGACCATCCATGAGCTGGCCAAGGTGGATGCATCGCACGCTTTGACCATCAGCGCGCACACCAACCTCGGCACCTCGCCGATCATGGACTTCGGCACGGAGGCGCAGAAGCGCCGCTACGTGCCGCTCCTGGCCTCCGGGAAGGTGCTCGGCGGGTTCGGCCTCACCGAGCCCGGCGCCGGCAGCGACGCCGGCGGCACCGCCACGACGGCGGTGGACAAGGGAAGTCACTTCGTCCTGAACGGCGCCAAGACCTTCATCACCCACGCCGGTGTGGGCGAGATCTTCGTGGCCACGGCGCGCACCGAGCCGGGGCAGGGCAACAAGGGCATCACCAGCTTCATCCTCACCAAGGAGACCTGCGACCTCGAGGCCTGCCGCGCCGTCGGTGTGGGCCACGACGACAGCCTCCCGGTGATCACCGGCTTCCGGGCCGGCAAGAAGGAAGACAAGATGGGCTGGCGCGCCAGCGACACCCGCGAGCTGGTCTTCGAGGACGCCGTGGTGCCCAAGGAGAACATCCTCGGCACGCCCGGGAAGGGTTTCATCAACTTCCTCAAGACCCTCGACGCCGGCCGCATCGGCATCGCCGCACTCTCCCTCGGCATCGCCGAGGGGGCGTACGAGGAGGCGCTCAAGTACGCCGGCGTCCGCAAGCAGTTCGGCAAGCCGATCGGGAGCTTCCAGGGCGTCCACTTCCAGCTGGCCGACATGGCCCTAGAGATCGAGGCCGGCACCCATCTCCTCTATCATGCCGCCTGGCTCAAGCAGCACGGCAAGCCGTTCAAAAAGGAGGCGGCCATGGCCAAGCTCTTCTGCTCCGAGCTCGCCATGCGGGTCACCACCAAGGCCGTCCAGATCTTCGGCGGGTATGGCTACACCACCGAGTACCCGGTGGAGCGGATGATGCGGGACGCCAAGGTCTGCGAGATCGGCGAGGGCACGAGCGAGATCCAGCGGATCGTCATTGCCCGCCAGATCCTGGGCGACATCGTGGCGTGAACCGGCTCCGAGTCTGAGGCGAACTTCAGGGGCCCGGGCCGGTGACGGCCCGGGCCCCGTTTGCTGGCGGGGGGCCTGCTGACCGGCACCGGAAGTGGATAGGATTTGTTCATTATTGCCCTAAACCCTAGTCAGGCCTATCTTTGGCCATGCTTCATGCTTGGCTGAACCCCCGCTATTTCAACCTGACCGCCCTCCTTCTCGGGGGGTGGCTCTTTGGGGTCCGGCCGGATCTTGCGGGGCGGTGCCGCCGTGCGGCCGTCTCGCGTGTGGTTCGTAAGTCTCGTCCTGGCTTCAGTGCGAACCGGTCGGCCGGCAGTCCGCGGCAGTCCGGGGCCGGGCGACCCCGCCGTCTTGTTCCCCTTTTCTTCCTCTTGCCCCAGCCGGCTGGTGTCACTGCCGGGGGGCGGCCCCGCCTGAGTGAGCGCTCGCGAGCGCGCCTCGGCGGGTCTCACCTATTGGGCAGGTCCTCGGCAGCGCGCGCCAGCGCCGCCCCGCCGGGGACCCGCCTCGAGGTCTTGTCGCGTGAAGCGCGAGATTCTGATCAACGGCAGCCAGCGGGAAACCCGCGTGGCCATTCTCGAGGACGACCGCCTCGTCGAGTTGCTGGTGGACCGCCCGGATCACCGCCGGACCGTCGGCGACATCTACCTCGGGCGGGTTGAGGCCGTCCTCCCGGGCATCCAGGCCGCGTTCGTCGACATCGGCCTCGAAAAGAGCGCCTTCCTCCATGCCAGCGACCTCCTCGAACCCGAGGAGGACGACGAACCCGAGGACTCCGACGAGGCCGATGAGGCCTTCGAGGAGGCCGAGGAGGAGCAGGAGCGCGCCAAGGGCAAGGGCCGGGGCCAGAACGGCAACGGCGAGCCCCGCCAGCGCGAGGTCCGCTCCCGCCGGGCCCTCCCCGACGTCTCCGAGATCCTGAAGAAGGGCCAGACCCTGCTGGTCCAGGTCACCAAGGAGCCCATCAGCACCAAGGGCTGCCGGGTCACCGCGCAGATCTCCCTGGCCGGGCGCTTCCTGGTCTACATGCCCTACGCCTCCAAGGTGGGGGTGAGCCGGAAGATCGAGAGCAAGGAACTCCGCACCCGGCTGCGGGAAATGGTCGGGAAGTACCTGCCCAAGGATGCGGGCGGCATGATCGTGCGGACGGTGGCGGAAGATGTCACCGAGGAGCACGTGCAGCGGGAGGTGGAGAGCCTCCTCAACCTCTGGAAGAAGATCAACCGCAAGAAGACCTTCGTCCGCGCCCCGGCCCTGGTCCAGCGGGAGACGAGCCTCACCCGGGGCATCATCCGCGACCTGTTCAGCGCCAAGGTGGACGCGCTCCACGTGGACTCGAAGGAGCTCTACAACGAGATCGAGGCCTACCTGAAGCAGGTGGACCCCGAGCTCCTCGGCCGCGCCAACCTCTATGGCGAGGCGGTCCCGCTCTTCGACAAGTTCGACATCGAGAACGAGATCCGGGACCTCTTCAAGGCCCGCTGCGATCTGCCCACCGGCGGCTACATCATCATCCAGCCCACGGAGGCGCTGGTCTCCATCGACGTCAATACGGGGCGCTACACCGGCAAGAAGGACCCCGAGAAGACGATCCTCAAGACCAACATCGAGGCCGCCCGGGAGATCGCCCGCCAGATCCGCCTCCGCGACATCGGCGGCATCATCGTCTGCGACTTCATCGACATGGAGACCCGGGCCAACCGGGACCGGGTGCTGCAGGAGCTGCGCACCCACCTGGGCCGGGACCGGGCGCGCACCAAGGCCTTCGCGGTCTCGGAGCTCGGCCTGATCGAAATGACCCGCCAGCGGGTCCGACCCTCCCTCTGGCACTCCATGACGGCCGAGTGCCCGGCCTGCAAGGGCTCAGGGCGGGTCTTCACGCCGGAGGTGGTGGCGCGGCGGCTCGAGCGGTCGCTCAAGCGGGCCGGGCGGGAGCGGCGGGAGCGCCAGCTGGCGGTCCGGCTGCACCCTGAGGTGGCCCTCTACCTCCTCGAGGAGGAGCCAAGGCTCATCCACACCTTGGGCAAGATGACCGGGCTCGAGCTCGAGCTCCGCGACGACCCCATGATGCGGGTGGACGAGTTCCGCCTCATGAGCCGGCCGGGGGGCCGGGACGTCACCGAGATCTACGCGGTCGCCTGAGCCCGCCCCGGACGGCCACGGCAGGGGTCGGCCACGGCTGGCCCTTGCCCAAATGCTAGTCCCCATCTATACTTGCGGGCTCTTGTACCCAGTGTTTTTCTGACCACGAGCTCGCCCATGTACGCGATTATCCAGGCCGCCGGCAAGCAGTTCCGCGCGGAAAAGGGGATGACGCTCCAGGTTCCGCTGATGACCGCGGAGCCCGGCAGCACGGTGACCTTCGACGAGGTGCTCCTCACCTCCGATGGGGCCACCATCAAGGCCGGCACCCCCTTCGTGGCGGGGGCCAAGGTCACCGCCGAAGTCATCGGCCTCGCCAAGGGCGAGAAGATCTACGTCTTCAAGTTCAAGCGGCGGAAGAACTACCGC
>CAZRCT010000029.1:0-39434 GCA_964598655.1 uncultured Gemmatimonadaceae bacterium | reverse complement strand
GATTAACAGTCAGCTGCTCTACCAACTGAGCTACTCGGGAAGGCGCGAGAGAATAGTCAGACCACTCCCGAAGTGCAAGCCAGAGCGCAGGCAACGCCGTTGAAAGACAGTGATAGGACAGCATGGCAGCTCCATAGCGCCATCCGCCATGCCGAATCAGGTCGATCCTGCCGTTCCTGGCCCAGATGACCGCCAAGGGCCCCGTCATCCGTCACGTTCGAGCGACACCTCCAAACACAAACCAAAACGAGACTTACAAGAAAGGTGAGCACGTACTCACAATATAATGTAAGTGAGCGAGCGCTCACGTTTGCCAACGGTTGGAGCAAGCCGATTTCCCATCAAGACTGCTGCTGCCCAAATGACACGCAAGTCATTGTGGAAAATGCTTTTACACGCTCTGGCAGTACCGGAATAGCCGCCCGGACCTAGCTTTTCCGCCATGGCGTTACTTCCCCTCGTTGGCCACGAAGCGGCCAAGGCGCAGGTCCAGAAGAGTCTGGCTGAGGGGCGGCTCCCCCAGATGCTGCTGCTGGTGGGGCCGGCCGGCATCGGCAAGCAACGCTTCGCGCTGTGGCTGGCGCAGGCGCTCTTCTGCGATGGGGCCGACCGGCCGTGCGGTAAGTGCCGCAGCTGCTTGCAGGTGGCGGGTCTCGCGCATCCGGATCTGCACTGGCTGATGCCGGTGCCGAGGCCCAAGGCCAGCGAGCCGGACAAGCAGGTGGACGAGCTGGCCGAGACCATCGGGGCAGTCATCGAGGAGCGGCGGAGCCAGCCGCTGTGGCAACCAGCGGACGGGTTGGCCGGCCATTTCGTGGCGACGGCCCGGCTGCTCCAACGGCGGGCCGCCCTGACGCCGGTGCAGGGCAAGCGGAAGGTGTTCCTGCTGGCCGAGGCCGACAGGCTGGTGCCTCAGGAGTCGAGCCCGGAGGCGGCCAACGCCCTCCTCAAGCTGCTGGAGGAGCCGCCGGCCGACAGCACCTTCCTCCTGACCGTGACGGATGCCAACCGGCTGCTGCCGACCATCCGCTCCCGGCTGATCCCGCTCCGGCTGGGCCGGCTGCCGGACGCGGAGGTGGAGCGGTTCCTGGGGACCCACGCCGGGGCGAGCGGGATGGCGCTGGCGCGGATGGTGAGCGCCGGGGAGGGCTCGATCGGCCGGGCGCTGGCTGCCGGGGACGACTCGGCCAAGGCCAGTCGGGCGGTGGAGGAGCTGCTCAAGGCGGTCACCAGCGGACCCGCGGGCCGCGCCGAGCGGGCCCTGAAGCAGGGGCCGTGGGCCGCGCGGGGGGAGTTCACCGCCATGCTGGACGCCCTGGCCGACACGTTGGCCGACGCGGCCCGGCAGGCGGCTGGGGGCCGGGCCCGGCGGCAGTTGCCCGAGGCGCTGAGCCGGCCCCATGCGGTGAGCGCGCTGGTGACGGCGCAGGAGAAGGTGGCCCGGGCGCGGGAGGCCGCGCAGGGCAACGTGAACCCCCAGCTCCTGCTGATGGCGCTGGCGGACGATCTCGCGGAGGTGCTGTGAGCCTGAGCCACGTGGACGACAAGGGCCGGGCCCGCATGGTGGACGTGGGCGGGAAACCCGTCACCCAGCGCACGGCGGTGGCCGAAGGCCAGGTCCGGATGAGCGCCGAGACGTTTGCGCTGGTCCGCGAGAACGCCATCGCCAAGGGCGACGTGCTCCGGATCGCCGAAGTGGCAGGCACGATGGGCGGCAAGCAGACGGGGACGCTGATCCCCCTCTGCCACCCGCTGGCGCTCGATGCGCTGACGGTGGAGTGTGAGGCGGACGCCGAACTTCCCGGCGTCCGGGTCAGGGCCACGGCGGCGGTGACGAGCCGCACCGGGGTGGAGATGGAAGCGCTGACGGCGGTCGCGGTCGCCTGCCTCACCGTGTACGACATGGTGAAGGCGGTGGATCGCGGGATGACCATCGACGGCATCCGCCTGGTCGCCAAGACCGGCGGTACCAAGGGTGACTGGGCGGCCGCGCGGTAAGCGGTCCCGTCGCCCCTACATAGGGAGGTTGCATGAGTATCGAAGAACCCGATCCGACCGGTCGCGCGGGGTGGACCCGGCGCCTGCTCGCCAAGGGCGCTGCCCTGCTCGTGGCCACGCTCATCGTGAGCGCCCTGGCCGGCTCGAGCGCGCGGGTGCGCGCCTCGAACGAGCCCGCGGCACCCACGATCGGGATGGTGGCGGACGAGGTGCGGAACCTGGCCCGCCGCCTGGAGACCACCAAGGGAGAGCTCGCCATGGCGCGCGCCCAGGTGGACCGTGCCAACAACATTATCCGCTACTCGAGCCAGTACCAGGTCCCGGCGGACCTCGCCGCCGCGATCTACGACATCGCCCTGAGCGAAGGGATCGACACCGACGTCGCCTTCCGGCTGGTGAAGGTGGAGAGCCAGTTCAAGCCCAAGGCCCTGTCGGGCAAGGGCGCCATCGGGTACGCGCAGGTGCAGCTGGCCACGGCGCGCTTCTACGAGCCGGGCCTCTCCGAGGAGCAGCTGTACCAGCGCGACGTGAACCTGCGCATCGGGTTCCGCTTCCTGCGCGACCTGCTCCGCCGCTACGACGGCGACTTCCAGCTCGCCCTGGTGGCCTACAACCGGGGCCCGGGCCGGGTGGAGGAGATCCTCCTCCAGGGCGGCGACCCCTCCAACGGTTACGCGGAGGCGGTGCTCAAGGGCACCAAGCACGCCCCGGGCGCCGTGGTCGAGTAAGCGCCGACGTCCCGGAACGGACGACGGGCCGCCTTCCGTGAGGAAGGCGGCCCGTCGTGTCTTGGTGGCGTCGGGGTCAGCCCGGGATCTTGAGCCGGGTCCCCGCCTTGAGCACGGTCCGCGGCGTCATGCCGTTGGCCTCCCGGAGCGCCCCGATGGTGACGCCATAGCGTGACGCGATCGCCGTGAGGGTCTCGCCCCGGCGCACCAGGTGCGTGGCGGGGCGCTCCGCGGGGGCGGCCGTGCCGCTCGGCGCCGGGGCGGGGGCGGTCTCGGCCTCCGGGGCCGGTGCGGCGGGGGCGGGGACGCGGATCACCTGGCCGGCGCGGATCATCGAGGTCCGGCCGAGCGCGTTCAGGGACCGCAGCCGCGTCACCGACGTGCTGTACTTCTCCGCGATGCCCGAGAGCGTCTCGCCCGGGCGCACCCGGTAGCGGATGGTGGTGGACGACGTGCCGCGCGCGGTGACGGTGCGTTCCGGCGCCTCGGGCACGTTCGGGACGAAGCTCGTGGGCACCACGAGCCGGGTGCCGACCTTGAGGCGCGTCATCCGGACGCCGGGATTGGCGTCGGTGAGCAGGCGCGTGTTCACGCGGTACATCCGCGCGATGCTCGCCGCCGTCTGGCCCCGGGCCACCACGTGCTCCACGTAGTGCACCCGGTCGTTCTCCGGCAACTCGGCGTAGCGCGCCTCCACCAGCGCGCCCGCGCCCGTGGGCAGGCGGACCACCGACGGCGTGCGGGGCGGCGTGACGGAGCGGATGTAGTGCGGGTTGAGCTCGCGCAGGTAGGCCACCGAGGTGTCGGCGAGCCGCGCCAGGACGTCGAGGCCGGTGGCGTCGGGCACGATGATGGAGTCGTACGACACCGGCGGGATGTCCGTGAAGCGGACGAAGCCGTACTTCTCCGGCTGCTTGGCGATGAGCGCCGCGGCGATGAGCTTCGGGACGTAGTCCTTGGTCTCCCGGCGCAGGAAGCGGGTGTCGTAGAGGCGGAAGAAGGTGGCGTCCGCGTTTTCCTCCTCCTCGTCGTCGCCGTCGGGGAGGCGGCGCAGGCCGCGGCCCACCTTGCCGGCGCCGGCGTTGTAGGCCGCGGCGGCGAGGTACATGGAGCCGAAGCGGTCGCGCAGGTCCGCCAGGTGGCGCGCGGCGGCGTCGGTGGCGCGGACGAAGTCGCGCCGCTCGTCCACCCACGAGTCCACCCGGAGGCCGTACAGCTTCCCCGTCCCCTTCATGAACTGCCACATGCCGGTGGCGCGGGCCCGGCTCACCGCGGCGTTCGAGAAGCCGCTCTCGATGAGGGCCAGGTACACCATGTCCTCGGGGACGTTGTACTCCCGCAGCTTGGCGCGGATCATGGGCTCGTAGCGCGGCATGCGCTGCAGCCAGATCTGGAAGCGCTCGCGCGCGGGGCCCTGGAAGAAGTCGAGGTAGTACTGCACCCGGGCATGGTTGCCGTAGGTCTCGACGTCGATGTCGTAGGTGACCTCGGTGGCGGCCGCATTGGCGCCGCCGGGCGCCTCGCTGTCGTCCGCACCGGAGTCTTGCGGGGTCGGGTGCGCGTCGGCCAGGCGCTCGAGCATCGCGGCGTCGGCGGCGGAATCGGCGGTCTCAGCCCGGGCACTGTCCCGCACCGGCGGCGGCGTGTCCACCGCGGCCACCGCGACGGCTCCGACGGCCACTGCCGGCGGCGACGGCGCGGGATCGGCGGGCGCGGTGGACCGGGGGGCGGGGGCGGGGGTCGGGCGAGCACCACCGCACGCGGCAACGAGCAGGAGGGAACCGAAGCCCAGGAGCTTCATGGATCGGCGTGCCTTTCCATGCAATGGGCGATCGGCGCGGGGTGGCCGACGGCCCAGGTGTTCACGATGCGACGGTGCCGGGCAAGGAAACCGCCAGGGACGGACCCTCGAAAGGCCCTGCAAGAACCCTGCGCGGGACGGGAAAACTAACCCGGTTCGGCCTGCTTTCGGGAGACGCCAGAGGCCCGTGTCCCAAGGCGAAATGACAGGACACGGGCCTTTGGCGAGATGCCCCGGGGGTGACGCCGGTCGCACGCGCCGGTCAGCGCATGAAGACCCGGTTGCCGAGGATGCGGTTGGTGGCGTTGAGCACCGCGAGGGCCGCGCCCCGCGAGGGATCCACGTCTGGGGTGAGGTAGCACCCCACGAGGCGCTGCCCCGGGTTGTCGCTGGGCAGCGCGAGGGAGACGATGATCACGTTGGCGTCGAAGGCGCGCACCGCCTTGACGCCGAGCAGCTCGAACTTGAGCTCACCCCGCACCGCCTTGGTGAGGGCCGTCACACAGGCCTCGGCCGCGCACCGCAACTCGCCCGCCTGGGAGCCCAGGCCTTCGGCCTCCCCGACGTGATCCTGGTCATCGATCCAGGTCAGGACCACCCGCGCCCGGCAGCGCCCGTTGGGCAGCCGGTCCATGGCGAACTCGGCGAACCTGACGCGGTCGGGCATGCGGGAGGCGGCAGCGGCCATTCGGGACACACCGTGCGCTGAAGAGGGACGGAAGATAGCATTGGAGGCATGCGAAACTCGTGCCTCGCGGGACTCCTCTTGCTCCTCGCCGGGGCGGCCCCGGCCCTTGCCCAGAATTCGGCCCCGCTGGAGGAGGCCTTGCGGGCCCTGCTGGGCCCCGACACGGCGCGGGTCTCGGTGGCCTACCTGGACCGCGTGCACCGCACCAGCCTGAGCCTCGGCGGGGACCGGCGGCTCCACGCAGCGAGCACCATGAAGATACCGGTGCTCATCGAGCTCGCCCGGCGCGTGGCCGCGGGGGAGCTCCGCTGGGACGACACGCTGGTGGTGCGCAATGCGTTTGCGTCCCTCGTGGACGGCTCGCCCTACGCGCTCGATCCGGCGGACGACTCGGACTCGACCCTTTACCTCCGCGAGGGCCAGGGCGTCACGCTCCGGGAGCTGGCGGCGCGGATGACCGCGCGAAGCAGCAACCTGGCCACCAACCTGATCATCGCCCGGCTGGACCCGGCGCGGGTGCAGGCCACGGCCCGCTTGCTAGGCGCGGATTCCATCATGGTGCGACGGGGCGTGGAGGATGGCAAGGCCTTCCGCGCCGGCCTCAACAACACGACCACCGCGCGGGACCTGGCCCGGCTCCTCGATGCCGTCGCCGAGGGTCTCGCCGCCGGCCGCGAGACAGCCGTGGTGGTGGACATGCTCCTGGCCCAGGAGTTCAACTCGGCCATCCCCGCCGGCCTGCCCCCCGGCACCCGGGTGGCGCACAAGACCGGCTGGATCACCGGCATCACCCACGATGCCGCCATCATCTATCCGCCGGGGCGACGGCCCTTCGTGCTCGTGGTGCTGACGTCGGGGTTCGATTCGGAGGCAGAGGCGGCGCGGCGGATCTCGGAGGTGGCGGCCACGGTCTGGCGGTGGGCCACGACAAAGCCCGACCCGCGGGAGTAGCGGGCCGGGCTTGGGGAACCGGCGTCCCGCTAGGCGGGAACGCTGGCCGGCTTCTCGGCGGGCGCCAGGTGGCGGGCGAGGAGGGCCTGCACCCGCTCGTCCGTCATCCGGTCGGCCTGGGCATACAGGTCGGAACGGCTGGAGGACTGCAGGGAGGTGCTGGCCCAGACGGACCGGCGGTCGGCGCCCGTGCACCGGCAGCTCAGGACGAGCCGCCAGGCCTGGGTATTCGCCACGCGCTCGGCGACCGGTGCCACCGTCCAGGTGGCCTCGCCTACCACGACTTCTTTCCAGGGCATCGTGCGCTCAGGGGGTGCGAAGGGTCGGCGAAAGTGCAGGCCGGTACCGGGGCTGTCAAGATCCAGTCAGGCTGGCCTCCCGGGGCCGGGAGGGGGCCGGCGCCGGGGACCCTCCTCCCGGGACCTCCACCCCTCCCTAATCCGAGATACGCAGCCTCCCGGACCTCCTGCTCACCGGGCCTTGCAAGGCAAGAGCGGGGCCAGCGCCGTGGGCCGCCCGCCGCAGGGACATCCGGGGGGAATCCGGGGCACCGGGCTGCGTGGCCCTCAGAGCCCCCATCGCACGATGCGCCTGAGCAGGCGGCCTGCTGGACCGTGCAGGGCCTCCCGCCGGGAGAGGTTGGCCGCCCGGAGGAGGCCCTCGCTCATGGTGGGATACGGGTAGATGATGCCCGCGAGGTCGGCCAGCCGCAGCCGGCGGGCCAGGGCGAGGGTGGCGGTGGTGATGAGGTCCCCCGCCCTGGCGCCGACAATGGTGGCGCCGAGCAGCCGACCCCGGGGGCTGGCCACGAGCTGGACGAAGCCCTCCGCCCGGCGGTCGGTCAGGGCGCGGTCCAGCTCCGCCAGGGGGTACCGCCAGACCCGGTGCGGGATGCCCTGCCCCTCGGCGCTGGCGGCGGTGAGGCCCACCTGGGCCAGTTCGGGGTCGGAGTAGGTGACGCGGGGAACGGCGCGGTAGTCGGCGCGCGCCTTGAACGGGGTGAGGGCGTTCCGCACCACCAGTTTGGCCTGGTAGTCGGCGACGTGGGTGAACTGGGGCCCGCCCGTCACGTCCCCGGCGGCCCAGATTCCGGGCACGGTGGTGCGGAGCCGGGCGTCCACCGTGATGCCTGCGGCCGTCACCCCGACGCCCAGCGCCTCGAGTCCCAGCCCGTCCACGCTGGGGCGGCGCCCGGCGGCCACGAGGATGGCCCCGACGGTCACGGCGGCGGAAGTGCCGTCGGCCCGGGTCCAGGTGAGGGTGTGCCCGCCGGCGGCGCGCTCCACGCGCACCAGGGTGACGCCCGTGTGGAGGGTGACGCCGTCCCGGGCCAGCGCGGCATGGACCACCGCGCCGGCGTCCGCGTCCTCCCGCCCGAGGATCCGCGGCGCCGCCTCGAGCAGCGCCACCGGCACGCCGAGCCGCTGGAACGCCTGCGCCAGCTCCACGCCGATGGGCCCGCCGCCGATCACGGCCAGGGAGGCGGGCGTCTCCGTCAGCTCAAAGATGCTGTGGTGGGTGTGGGCGTGGGCCTCCGCGAGGCCGGGGATGGGCGGCAGCACCGGCCGGGAGCCGGTGGCGATGACGATGCGCCGCGCGGTGAGCACGCGGTCGCCGACGCGCACGGTGCGGGGGTCGGTGAGCGTGGCGGCCCCGAACACCACCTCCACGCCCATGGCGCGAAAGCGGGCGGGATCGTCGTGGTGGCTCACCGCCTGGCGCGCGGCGCGGAGCGATTCCATGACCGTGGGGAGGTCCACCGGCTTCGCCTTGCCGAGGAGGCCGAGGGTCCCGGCATCGCGGCGGAGCTGGGCGGCGCGGGCGCTGGCCAGGAGCGCCTTGCTGGGCACGCAGCCGGTCCAGAGGCAGTCGCCGCCCAGCCGCTCCTGCTCCACCAACGCCACGCGGGCGCCCAGGTACGAGGCGCCCGCGGCGGTGACGAGACCGGCGGTGCCGCCGCCGATCGCGATGAGGTCGAAGGCCTCGGCCACGCCTACTTCTTGACCAGCTCCTGGAACCGGGCGCGGATGTCACGGGTCACCGGGCCGATCTTGCCGGCGCCGATGATGCGCCCGTCCACCAGGCGGATCGGCGCCACCTCGGCGGCGGTGCCGGTGAGGAAGGCCTCGTCCGCGGTGTAGAGGTCGTAGCGGTTGAGCAGGGTCTCGTGGACGCGGTAGCCGGCCTCGGTGGCGAGCTCGATGATGGCGTCGCGCGTCACGCCCTTGAGGAGGCCGGAGTGGACCGCGGGGGTCGAGAGGACGCCGTGCTTCCAGACGAAGAGGTTCATGCCCGTGGCCTCGGCGATATGGCCCGTGGGGTCGAGCATGATGGCGTCGTCGGCGCCGGCGTTGGTGGCCTCCACCTTGGCCAGGATGTGGTTCAGGTAGTTGAGCGACTTGACCCGGGGCGAGAGCGCCTCACGATGGTTGATGGGCGTGCCGGCCGTGACCAGCGTGAGCCCCTGCTCGTAGCGCTCCGGCGGCCAGATGGCGATGGTGTCGAAGATGATGATGATCGACGGCCGCGGGCACTTGCGGGGATCGAGCCCGAGGTCCCCGACGCCGCGGGTGATGACGTGGCGCAGGTAGCCCTCGCTGAGCCCCGCCCGCTTCACGCCCTCGGTGGTGATGGCGATCATCTCCGCGCGCGGCATGGGCACGACCATGTTGATGGCCTGCGCCGAGTCGAACAGCCGGTCCACGTGCTCCGCCAGCCGGAAGGTCTTCCCGCCGTATACGCGCATGCCCTCGAAGACGCCGTCCCCGTAGAGGAGGCCGTGGTCGTACACCGAGACCTTGGCGTCGTCCTTGCCGAGCCACTGGCCGTCGAGATAGATGAGCGTCACGTCGTGTCCTGTCTGCGGGTTCTGCGGGTTCGGGCGCGCGTCGGGCCCCGGCGGGGCGCCGGGGAATGTCGCGGGAGGGTCGGGGCTTTGGAAGGGGCGCGTGGTGGGGCTCTTCCGGGGGACGCCTTCCGGATGTAGATACCGAGGTGAGCGGCCGGACCGGCAGCGTGTCCCCGTGCATGAGGGCGGTGGGACTCGAACCCACTACCTAGAGATTAAAAGTCTCTTGCTCTACCTGTTGAGCTACGCCCCCCGAGTGGCCAAACGTGGGGCAGCCGGAGGGGAAACTCAAGGCCGGCCATCCGGGAGGCGTTGAGGCGCGTCATCTTCGCGTGGCCCAGCGGTGACGAGGAGGGCCACCATCCGGCGCCGCCCCGGCCCGCGGGGCGGCACCGCCCCATCCAGCACCGCTTCCTGGGCACCGCGCCGGCACTTGTCGAGGCGCGCCCGCATCGCGCGGCGCCCCGCCCAGGCCGTCCTCTCTCGTGCCGCCGGCTCCCGGCGGCGGCCGACCCCACCCCGTGCGTGGATGCCCAGGTTCACGACATCCGGAAGGCCCGTGCATGAGCCCGTCCCGTCCCTCCAGCAAGAAGGC
The DNA here is from genome assembly GCA_964598655.1 of uncultured Gemmatimonadaceae bacterium. GTDB lineage: Bacteria > Gemmatimonadota > Gemmatimonadetes > Gemmatimonadales > GWC2-71-9 > JADJOM01. The sequence goes on along the minus strand of CAZRCT010000029.1, from coordinate 29,825 downwards.
CACGCGCACCTCGCAAGGCGCAAAGCGCGTGAGCGACGAGATCCCGACCCCGCCGCCGCGCGTGACGCTCATCGTGGGCACGGACACGGGCGTCGGGAAGACGTGGGTGACCACGGCCCTCGCGCGGGCGCTCAAGGCGGCGGGGCAGCCGGTGGTGGCGGTCAAGCCGATCGAGACGGGCGTGAGCGATCCCGCCAACCCCGGGGAGGACGGCATTCGCCTCGCCGAGGCCACGGGCCAGTCGGGACCAATGCGCGCGCTGATCCGGCTCACGCATCACGTGGCGCCGGCCATCGCGGCCGACCTGGGGAGTCACCCCATCGACTATGATGACCTGATCGCCCGGATCCGCGCGATCGCCACCCCGGGCACCGAACTGCTGGTGGAGGGGACGGGCGGCCTGCTCTCGCCGCTCACCTGGAGCGACAACCACCTGGACCTGGCGCACAGCCTCGATGCCAAGGTGCTGCTGGTGGCGGCCGACCGCCTCGGCACCATCAGCCACACGCTGATGGCGCTCCGCGTGCTCGCCGCCGAGAAGATCCCGGTGCTCGGCGTGGTGCTCAACCAGCCGGGCCCGCGCGACGAGAGCAGCCGGTTCAACGCCAGCGCGCTCACCCGCCTCGCCGATCCCATCCCGGTCGTCACCCTGCCCAACCTGAGCGACGAGACGCAGGCTGCCGAGGCGGTGAAGGAAGTGGCGGGCTGGCTACTGCCCTAGCCGGGCGCGCTCCGCCTCGAGGTCCTGCCGCACGGCGGGCTCGAGCGGGCGGCGGAGCAGCAGGTCCAGCACGGCGCGCCGGTCCGCGGGACTGAGCGCGCCAAGGCTCCGGAGCACCCGCCGCCGGATCCCCTCCACCGGCGAAGTGGCGCTGGCGAGGAGCCGGGCGAGCGGATCCGGCGCCCCGCCGGCGGCGAGGGCCAGCAGCGTGGCGGGCGCGTCCTCGAGGCGCCCGATGGCGGCCTGCACCGCGTCCGCCAGCTCCACGTCGCGCCGCCGGGCGATGGCCGCGAGCGCCGCGCTCCCCACCTGGTCCAGGTACGACGGCACGGCGAGCGCCTCCCGGAGCAGCGCCGGCGCCCCCGCCGAGTCGGCCTGCGCGAGCGCGCCCACGACGGCGGCCCGCACGGCATAGCTCGAGTCACCGCGCCACGCCCCCCGCAGGGCCGCCACCACCTCCCCCTCCCGGAAGCTCCCGAGCCCGACCGCGGCCGCCGCCCGCACCACCGCGGCGGTGTCGCTGAGCGCCGCCAGCAGCGCGGCCCGGACCGCGGGGGTGGTGCGCCCGCCGAGCGCCTCCACCGCCTCGCGCCGCGTGAACACCTCCGCGCCGGTGGCGGCCCGCACCAGCGCGGCCTCCGCCTCGGCGTCGCCGGCCCGCGCCGCCAGCTCACCGATGGCCCAGGTGCGGCCCCAGAGGTCGGCCTGCTGCTCCACCTGGCGCGCGAGCCAGGCGGTCGGCTGGGGGAAGACCACCGTCTTGAGCAGCCGGTTGCCCTCGTCGAAGAGCACGAAGGTGGGGGCCGCGGCCACCGCCGGCACCTCGATCACCTGCTCGCGTGACGTCAGCTCCACGTCGGCCACGCGGTCCCCGGCGGGCGTGCCGACCCGCACCCGGACCCGGCCCCGGAACGCCTCGGGCACCTCGAAGCGGAGGCCGGTGCTGTCGGCCGGGAGGGTGTCGCGCTGGGTCTGGCGCACGGTGAGGCGGAACACCGCGGCCGCCGAGTCCCACTGGGCGGCCACGGCGAAGTCGGGATGGCCGGCGCGGTAGACCCACTGGCCCCAGAACCAGGCCAGGTTCTCGCCGGTGGCCTCGAGCAGCGCCTGACGGAAGTCGTCGCTGGTGGCGCCGCGGCCGTGCTGCAGCTCGAGGTAGCGCTTCACCCCCGCCCAGAAGCGTTCCTCGCCGAGCTCCGCGCGGAGCATCTGCAGGACCAGCGAGCCCTTGGGGTAAATGTTGTTGGAGCCGTCCGAGGCCAGCGGCATGCGCCGGCGGCGGTCCTGGCGGAGGTAGTTGCGGTAGTCGTCGAGGTAGTAGTCCTCCGCCGCGGCGGCGCCCTCGCGCACCCGCCAGTACTGGCCGGGCAGGAACTGCGCGAAGCCCTCGTTGAGCCACATGTTGGCCCAGTTGGCGGTGGTCACCCAGTCGCCGAACCACATGTGGGCCAGCTCGTGCGGCACGAGGAGCTGGCGGTACCAGGGGCGGTCGCGGAGCGCGCGTCCGTCGGGGAACCAGTCGGCCAGCGTGGTGGCGGTGACGTTCTCCATGCCGCCGAAGTGCTCCGTGACCGTGGTCTGCGCATAGCGCTTCCACGGGTAGGGGACCCCCGTCAGGCGGGAGTAGACGTCGATGATGTCGGGCGTGAAGCCGAAGGCGGCGCGGACGCGGGTGCTGTCGGCCTGGGCGGGGTACACGTTGTACTCCACCCGGACCCCCTTCCACCGGTCGGTGAAGGTCACCAGCGGCGCCACCACCAGCGAGACGAGGTAGCTCACCGCGGGCTGGTCCATGTGCCAGTGGGCGGTGCGGGTGCCATCCGGGTTGGTGACCTCGCGGAGCAGGGTGCCGTTGCCGATGGCGCGCATGCCGGCCGGCGCCGTGACCACCAGCTCCCAGGTGAGCGGGTCGTTGGGAAAGTCGTAGGTGGGGAACCAGTGGTGGTTCTCCATGGCCTCGCCCTGGCTCCAGAGCTGGCGCGGGCGGGCGGGCGCAAAGCTGTCGGCCTCGAAGAAGCGGAGGCCGTGGCCGCCGAGCACGCGGCCGTGGTAGGCAATGACGAAGCGGGCCGTGTCGCCAAGCGCCAGGGGGCGCGGGAGGCGGAGCACCAGCGTGTCGCCCGTGTGGCGCCAGGCGAGGGCGGGCCCGGCGGGGCCCGCCGCCGCGCGGCGCGCCGGCACGGCGCGCGCGCGGGGGAGCGGCGTGGCGGCCGCCAGGGCCCGCGCCGAGTCGATCCGGAGCAGGTCGCCGGCGTCGAGGATCACCGAGTCGAAGCCCGGCCGCAGGGCGCGGAGCGTCACCTCCACCCGGCCGCGGAAGCTCTGGTCCTCCCAGCGGAACTCGCCGAGCTCGATGCGCTGGTGCAGCAGGTCGTAGTCGTGCGAGCGGCTGTCCTGCCCGGTGGCGATCCGCTCGGCGTTGGACTGCGCGGCCAGGGGCGCCGCGAGGAGCGTGAGGAAGAGGAGCGAGCGGCGCATGAGGGCGGACGCGGTGGAGGGGGGTGGTGGAACGGGGGACGCGGGGGCTAGAGCGGCAGCGTCATCTGGCTCACCGGGGCGAAGCTCCGCCGGTGATGCCGTGTGGGGCCAAGGCGCAGGAGCGCGCTGGTGTGCTCGCCGGTGCCATAGCCGGCATTGCGTTCCCAGCCATAGCCGGGATGCCGCAGGGCCAGGCGCTGCATCAGCCGGTCGCGCACCTCCTTGGCCACGATGCCGGCCGCCGCCACGCTGAAGCAGAGGCGGTCGCCCTCGACCAGGGCGTCGTGCTCGTAGCCGCACTCGGGCATGGGGAGGCCGTCGAGCAGGATGGCGACGGGCACGGCGGGATCGAGCGCCGCCCGCGCGCGGGTGATGGCCCGGCGCATGGCGAGTGCCGTGGCCACGCGGATGTTGAGCCGGTCGATCTCGCCGACGGACGCGGCCGCGACGGCGACGGTGACGGCCCGGGCCAGGATCTTCGGGACCAGCTCGGCCCGGCGCGCGGCCGGGAGCGTCTTGCTGTCCCGCACCCCGCGCAGCCGGGCCACATGGGGGGGAAAGACGGCGGCCGCGGCCACCACTGGACCAGCCAGGGGGCCGCGGCCGACTTCGTCCACACCGATGAGGTACGCCTGGCGTGCCCAGGCCGCCGCCTCCCGGTCCAGCGAGGGGGTCTGGGGCATGGCTGCCCCGCGACCTCAGGCGTTCTCGCGCTTCTCGCGGATGCGCGCGGCCTTGCCGCTGACGTTGCGCAGGTAGTACAGCTTGGCCCGGCGCACGCGGCCCTTGCGGACCACCTCGATCGAGGCGAGGCTCGGCGAATGGAGCGGGAACACGCGCTCGACGCCGACGCCGGCCGAGACCTTGCGGACCCGGAACGTCTCGTTGATGCCGCCGCCCCGGCGGCCCATGCAGAGGCCCTCGAACGCCTGCAGGCGCTCCTTGTCCCCCTCGCGGACGCGCACCATGACCTTCAGGGTGTCCCCCGGGCCGAACGCCGGGATGTCCGTCTTCAGGCCCTCGCGGGCCACCGCCGCCATACGCTCCATCGCCAATCTCCTTGTCCTGGCGCCTGCGAGGGCGCCCCCATTGGGGCGCGCCTACGACGTGCGCCCTTCGTAATCGGCCCACAGATCCGGGCGCCGTTCCCGTGTGAGGCGTTCCGCCTCCGCCTGTCGCCATGCGGCGATCGCCGCATGGTTGCCCGAGAGGAGCACCTCCGGGACGGTCCGGCCCTGGTACTCCGGGGGCCGGGTGTAGCTCGGCGGGCTCAGGAGCCCGTCGTAGTGCGAATCGCTGCTGGCCGACTCGTGGTCGCCCAGGGCGCCCGGGAGGAGGCGCACCACCGCATCGATGATGCAGAGCGCCGCGGGCTCCCCGCCCGTCAGCACGAAGTCCCCGAGCGAGACTTCCTCGGTGGCGAGACCCTCCGCCACCCGCTGGTCCACGTCCTTGTAGTGCCCACAGAGGATCGTGAGCCGCTCGCCCAGCGACCACCGCACCGCATCGGCATGCGCGAATCGCTTCCCGCGCGCCGACATGAGGAGGATGGGACCCCGCCTGCTCTCCTCGTCCAGCGTGGCCACGGCCTCGAAGAAGGGGCCGGGCTTGAGGACCATCCCGGCGCCGCCGCCGTACGGATAGTCGTCCACCGTCTGGTGCCGGTCGTGCGTGAAGTCGCGCAACTGCACCAGGTGATACTGCACCTTCCCCGCCGCCGCCACCCGCCCCGGGATGCTCGCCGCCAGGTACGGGGCGATGGCCTCGGGAAACAGGGTGACGACGTTGATCCGCATCCCTACTCCAGGTCCACCAGGCCGTCGGGCAGCTCGACCTCCAGCACCCGCTCCTCCCGCTTCACCGCGCGCACAAATTCCTTCTTGAACGGCAGCAGGAACTCGCGCCTGGGGCCCTGCACCTCGAGCGTGAGGCCGGCGGGGAGGTCGAAGAGGCTGGTGACCAGCCCGAGCGCCGTCCCGTCCACCGACCGCACCGCAAACCCCTCGAGCTCGTGGAGGTAGACCTCACCCTCGGCCGGCGGGGTGAGCTCCTCGGCGGGGGCGCCGAGGAACTGGCCGCGCCACGTGTCGAGGGTGTCCCGCGCCTCCACGTCCCGGAACTTCACCAGCCACTCGCGGTGGTAGCCCCGGCTCTTCTCGATCACCACCGGCTCGCCCAGCACCTGCCCATCGAGGCCGAGCCGCACCAGCCGCTTCCCGGGGGCGAAGACCGCCTCGGGCTCGTTGGTGAGGGGGAAGATGGCGTAGTCCCCCTTGAGCCCGTGCGGCTTGCGGAGGCGCGCCACCACGAGGTAGCGGGCGCCTCCCTCGCCGGTCACGCCTTCGGCGCCGCCGCGATCACGCCGGCCCGCTCCAGGATCGCGCGGACGGTGTCGGTCGGCATCGCGCCCTTGGCGAACCAGGCCTTGGCCGCCTCGACGTCGAGCTGGACCTTCTGCTCGGCCTTCTCCGCGCGGGGATCATAGGTCCCGATGGAGGCCACGAAGCGGCCGTCGCGCGGGCTGTCCTTGTCCGCGACGACGATCCGGTAGAGCGGGATACCCTTCCGCCCGACGCGGCGGAGACGAATGCGAGCAGCCATGAAACCAGCCTTTGTGATTCCTGCACGCTCTCATCGCGACCGAAGTGTCGCGCCGGGATCGAGCGCACCCCAAACGTCCCGACCTGCCTTTTCTATCGCCACCACGGGCCGCCTGGAGGCGGCCCTTACGAAACCATCGATCAGCGGCCGAACATGCCGGGGCCGGGGCCCTTGCCGAAGGGCAACCCGCGCAGCCCCTTCGCCCCGCCCTTCATCAGCTTCTGCATCTGCTTGAACTGCGTCAGCAGCTGATTCACTTCCTGCACCGTGCGCCCCGAGCCCTTGGCGATCCGGAGGCGCCGCGACCCGTTGATGAGGTCCGGGTCGGCCCGCTCCTTCGCCGTCATCGAGAGCACGATGGCCTCGATGTGCTTGATGCGCTTTTCATCCACGTTGGCCGCCTGGAGCATCTGCGGGTTCACGCCCGGCAGCATCCCCAGCACGTTCTTGAGCGGCCCCATGCTCTGCATCTGCTTCATGGCGGCGAGGAAGTCCTGGAGGTCCAGGCCCTTCTTGGACACCGCCTTCTTGGCCAGCTTCTCGGCCTCCGCCGCGTCGACCGTGGCCTGCGCCCGCTCGACCAGCGTGAGGATGTCGCCCTTCTGCAGGATCCGGCCGGCGAGCCGGTCGGGCCGGAACGGCTCGAGCGCGTCGAGCTTCTCCCCGGTGCCGATGAACTTGATCGGCGCCTGCGTCACCCCGTAGATGGAAAGGGCGGCGCCACCCCGCGCGTCGCCGTCCATCTTGGTGAGGATCACGCCCGTGAGGCCCAGGGCCTCGTGGAACCCGCTGGCGATCCGCACCGCGTCCTGCCCGGTCATCCCGTCGGCCACGAGCAGGATCTCGTGCGGCTTGACGGCCGCCTTGAGCGCCTTGAGCTCGTCCATCATGCCGGCGTCGATCTGCAGCCGGCCCGCCGTGTCCACGAGGACCGTCCGGGCCCGCGCCTTGCCTGCCGCCTCGATGCCGCGCCGGACGATGCCCACCACATCGGTGACGCCCGGCTCCGCGTGGCAGCCCACCTGCACCTGCCCCGCCAGCGTCACCAGCTGGTCCACCGCGGCAGGACGATAGACGTCCGCGGCCACGAGGAACGGCGCCTTCTGCTCCAGCTTGAGGCGCTTGGCCAGCTTGCCCGCCGTCGTCGTCTTGCCTGAGCCCTGGAGGCCCACGAGCAGGAGGACCGTCGGCGGCACCGACGCGAAGGCCAGCGGCGCCTGCTTCTCGCCGAGCAGCGCCACCAGCTCGTCGTAGACGATCTTGACCAGCTGATCGCCGGGGCGGACCGCCTTCAGGAGCTGCGTGCCGGTGGCGCGCTGCTCCACGCGTTCGAGGAACTGTCGCGTGAGGTCGAAGCTGACATCAGCTTCGAGCAGCACACGCCGGATCTCCCGGAGCCCTTCCTTGACCGCTTCCTCAGTGAGGACGCCGCGCCCGGTGAGCTTCTGGAGCGCCGCGGTAAGTCGGGCGGAGAGCTCGTCGAACATAAGCCCCGGAAAATAGAGGGCTTAGACCCTTGCGGCAAGTCACGAACCGGCCCTGTCGGCCCTCCCCGGGCCCCGGCCGGACCGCGTCGCGTTCCAAGGCGCATCGTCCGCGAGCCGGTCGGGCCGTCGGGGCGTCCCTTCAAGGAAAGGCAGGTGGCAGGTGGGGGTCAGGGGCGGCCGCGCGGGGGGGGGAGCCGCCAGCGGACCCGCGTACACGCATCCCGGGACTGAGCCGAGGCGCCGACCGCGGGAATGGGGGGCTGCCCAGGCGTACGCAGGGCCCGCCTCCCCCCTCCCCGCGCAGGCGGCGTGCGCCGGTGACGGCCCGGGCACGGTCGGGAGGGGATAGTGGCTGACCGGCGGGGAGATGGGCCGGCCACGCGGGAGAGGCGAGGGCGTTGGCACGGGAACGCGCGAGCCGGGCGGGGATCCGTGTCAGGCGCGGGTTCGCCGCGCCCCGCCCGGGCACCGCGCGTCGGGATGTACCGGCCCGCGTCGGAATGTTGACACACCGATGAGGTGCCGGCCTTACCGTAGCTCCACCCCAACTCCCTGGAGCTGCCATGAAGACCGCCCTGCCCTTTCCCCTGCCCGAGCCGGAACACGAGGACGACGCCATCCGCGTGGCGGACGCGCTGGCGGAGGCCATGCTGCACGGTCCGCGCGCCGCGGTGGCCACGGCGCGCGGGTTCTCGGATCACGAACTCCGGCTGGGCCTCGACTTCGTGGCGTCGGTGCTCGAGGTGGCCTCGAGCTCGGCCCGCGCCATCAGCACCGTCCTGGTGGAACGCGGCCCCTCCGGCGGGCGCCCCACGCTTCACTGAGGCCGGGAGATCACCACCGGCGCCAGGTGCCGCCAGCCCGACCACGGCTGCGGCGCGATCACCACCCGCGTGGCGGGCACGGCGCCCAACGAGAGCGGCGTGACCTCGAGCCGGTAGCCCAGCGGCCGGCGCGCCTCGAGCCGGGCACCCGCGCCCCCTTCGAAGCGGGCGCGGGCGGTGGTGTCGTCCCAGGCGATGTACCAGAGCATGGCGGGACCCTCGGGCGTCTCGTACACGCGGAAGCGGTCGCCGCCCCAGCCCAGCGCCAGCGGCGTCCCGATCTCCGCCGTGGGGGCCAGGTTGTTGAGCTCGGCCACGAGCACCCGCATCTCGAATTCGCCCAGCACGTCCTCGTACAGGATGCCGGGCTCCTCCGCGGCAAAGCGGAGGGTGATGGGCTGGTCGCCGCGGCCGTAGCGGTGCGGATTGAGGATCTGCTCGGTGGACACCGGCATCCTGGGGCCATACGGCAGCGTGTCGCGGAGCTCCGAGCCGCGCCACCAGCGGATGAAGTCGGCCCCGGCCAGGTAGGGGAAGATGATGCTCTCCCGCAGCAGCCGCGGCGCCTTGGTGAACACCGGCATCTCGGCCTGCTGCTTCCGGAACTGGTCGCGGTAGGTCTCCCAGAACTCGGGCATGGCGAAGAGGTTCTGGTCGGGCACCATCACCTGCAGGCCGGAGAGCGTGGCCTGGCCCTCCAGGATCGACTGGGCGGCGGTCAGGCGGTCGTTGTCGCCCGTTTGCCGCATGATGGAGTCGAGGTCGAGGTACTGGTGCTGCAGGGCGTGCACCAGCTCGTGCGCCACCACCGTCTTGAGGGTGGTGTAGTCGGCGGTGGGCACCACGAAGAGCATGGTGGAATCGGGCTCGTAGTAGCCCACCACCTGCTCGGTGAAGAGGTCCAGCAGCAGGGCGCGCAGGTCCAGGCTGTCCGGCAGCAGCCCCAGCAGGCGATAGGTGGCCTGCAGGCCGCGCGCCTTCTCGGGGGGGAGCTCCTGGTCGAGCTTGGCCATGAGGTAGGCGCGCACCTGGTCGTGGGTGCGCACCGCCGCCCGCGGCGGGGTCTTGAAGGCGAGCCCGGTGGCGCGCTCCACCGCGGGGCGGAGGCTGTCCACCAGGAACGTCACCTTGTCCGGGTTGTTCATCGGCGGGCGCCCCCGGCAGGCGGCGGTCCCGAAGAGGAGCGCCGCGAGGGCGGCGCCGCGGATCAGGCTTGCAGCACGAACGTTCGATACCATGCGATGATCTCGGGCCCGGCCAGCCAGGTGATGGCCGCGCCAATTGCGAGGAAGATCCCGAAGGGGACCAGCTTCTCCTTGCCCATCAGCGAGAGCGGCCCGAACACCAGCGTGCCGGTCACCGCCCCCAGGAACACCGTCAGGAACACGCCCTTCCAGCCCACGAACGCGCCGACCATGGCCATCATCTTGATGTCGCCGCCGCCCATGGCCTCCTTCTTGGCGAGCTTGCTGCCCGCCACGCCGAGCCCCCAAAGCAGGAGGAACCCGGTGGCGGCACCCGCCAGGGCCTGCAGCACGCTGGCCACCCCGCCCAGGAGACTGAGGGCAATACCCACCGCCAGTCCGCCCAGCGAGAACTCGTCCGGGATGATGTACTCGCGGGCATCCGTCATGGCGATGCCGAGGAGGATGGTCCCGAAGACGGCGCCCGAGAGAGTCTCGGCGGACAAGCCGTAGCGCCAGGCCAGGAGGCCCCAGATCAGCGCCGTCCCCAGTTCTACCAGCGGATACTGGATGGAGATCCCTGTCCCGCAGCGGCGGCAGCGGCCCCGGAGCAGGAGCCACGAGACGATCGGGATGTTGTCGTACCAGGCGATGAGCTGACCGCAGCCGGGGCAGCGGGAGCGCGGGCGCACCACCGACTGCTCGGCCGGCCAGCGGAGGATACAGACGTTGAGGAAGCTGCCGAGCATGGCGCCCAGCACCGCGGCCAGGAGGGCCAGCAGGAGTTCACCGCTCACCGGTCACCTCGTAAAGGAAGATCCCGGCCGCCACCGCGACGTTCAGGGACTCCACCCCGCCCGCGAGCGGGATGGCCACCGTCCGCGTGGCCGCCGCCACCAGTTCGGGCCGGAGCCCGGCGCCCTCGTTGCCGAGCAGCAACCCCACGGGCCCTTCCCGCCGGACCGCGCGCAGGGGCTCGCCGTCCATGGTCGTGGCCCAGAGCGGAAGCCGGTGCTGCCCCGCCCAGGCCAGGAATTCCTCGGGTGTCGCGGACACCGCCGGGAGGCGGAACAAGGCGCCCATGCTGCCGCGGAGCGCCTTGGGGCTGGTGAGGTCGGCGGTGCCGGTCAGCGCCACCAGCCCCGCCGCGCCGAGGCCCAGCGCGGCGCGCGCCACGGCGCCCACGTTGCCCGGGTCCTGCACGCCGTCGAGCACCAGCACCACCGCGCGCGGCCCGAGCGTCATCTGGTCCAGGGTCCAGCGGGCCGGCTCGATGACGGCCACCACCCCCTGCGGGTGCTCGGTCTCGGCCAGGGTGGCGAGGTCCGCGTCGGTCACCGCCTCGACGGGCACGGCCAGCGTCTCGAGACGGGATTTGAGCGCGGCACCGCGCGGGGTACCTTCCAGCGCCGGGGCCACCGCCGCGCCCCGGAGCGTCACGCCGGCGGCGAGCGCCTCCTCCACGAGGCGCACCCCCTCGGCGAGCGTGAGCCCGCGCCGCTCGCGCGCCTTGCGGCGGTGGAGGTCCCGCATCGTGCTGATCAGCGACACGCCCGCATCCTTCCCATGAAGATTGCCTGTACCATTGCCTCGTCCGATTCCGGCGGCGGCGCCGGGATCCAGGCGGACCTCAAGACATTCCACCAGTTCGGGGTGTTCGGCACCAGCGCGCTGGTGGCGCTCACGGCGCAGAACACCCGCGGCGTCACCGGCGTGCACGTGGCGCCGGAGGCGTTCATCACGGCCCAGCTCGACGCCCTGGCCGGCGACCTGCCGCCCGCCGCGGTGAAGACCGGCATGCTCGCCACGGCGCCGCACGCGCGGGTCGTGGCGGAGGGGATCGCCCGGCACCAGTGGCGCCCGTACGTCTGCGACCCGGTGATGATCGCCACCTCCGGGGACCGGCTGCTGGACCCGGCCGGGGAGGCCGTCTATCGCGAGGCGCTGCTTCCGCTGGCGCACCTGGTGACCCCGAACCTGGACGAGGCGGCGGTCCTCGTGGGCTTCCCGGTCAGCGACCCGGAGAGCATGCTGGCCGCGGGGCAGGCCCTGCTCAAGCTGGGCGCGCGCGCGGCGCTGGTGAAGGGCGGCCACCTCACCACGGCGCGCCTGGTGGACCTGCTGGTGACGCCGCAGGGGACCCGCCGCTACGAGCACGACCGCCTGGCCACCACCTCCACGCACGGCACCGGCTGCACGCTGTCGGCCGCCATCACCGCGGGCCTCGCGCTCGGGCGCGACCTCGAGCGGTCGGTCACCGACGCGCTCGACTTCCTGCAGCGCGCGCTCCGCAGTGCCCCGGGCCTCGGCCGCGGCCACGGGCCGCTGAATCATATGGTGAAAGCGCCGAAACCGTAGGGCCGCGGGACCGGCGGCGCTACAGCGCCGCCACCACGCCGGCGATGATCGCCTCCACCGCCGAGCCGGCGGCCCGACCTGCCGCCATCACCTCGTCGTGGGAGAGGCGCTCGCTGGTGGTGCCGGCCGCCGGGTTGGTGATCACCGACAGGCCCAGGCAGCGCATCCCGCGCGCCCGCGCCGCCACCACCTCCGGCACCGTGGACATCCCCACCGCGTCGGCGCCGAGCCGTTCGAGCATGCGGATCTCGGCGGGCGTCTCGTAGCTCGGCCCCAGCAGTCCCGCATACACCCCCTCCTCGAGCCGGAGCCCCGCGGCGGCCGCCACGCCGTGCGCCAGCGCGCGCAGCCCTGCGTCGTACGGGGCCGACATGTCGGGGAACCGCTCCTCCCCCGCGAGGACCGGCCCGCTGAGCGGGGTGCGGAAGGTGAGGTTGAGGTGGTCCGCGAGCAGCATGAGCGTGGGCGGCCGGAAGCTCCGGCGGATGCCGCCGGCCGCGTTGGTCAGGAGGAGCGTGCCGATGCCGAGCTCCGCGAAGGCGCGCACGGGCAGGCCCACGGCGGCGCCGGAATGCCCCTCGTAGGCGTGGAAGCGCCCCGCCTGGCACAAGACCACCTGGCGCCCGAGCCGCCCCACCAGCAGCTCGCCGGCGTGCCCGGGCACGCCCGGGCGGGCGAAGCCCGGGATGGCGGCGTAGTCGAGCCGGCGCGCGTCCTCGAGGCGGGCCGCGAGGCCCCCGAGGCCCGAGCCCAGCACCAGCGCCGCCACCGGCCGCGCCTCGCCGAGCCAGGGGCGGAGGACCGCGAGCGCGTCGGCCAGGGCGCTCACGCGAGCATGCCCGCGATGGCCGCCGAGGTGAACGCGGCGAGGTTGCCGGCGATCATGGCCCGGAGCCCGAAGCGCGCGATCTCCCCTCGCCGCTCCGGCGCCAGCCCGCCGATCCCCCCGATCTGGATGGCGATGCTGCCGAGGTTGGCGAAGCCGAGCAGCGCGTAGGTGAGGATGAGGGCACTGCGCGGCTGCATGGCCACGCCGGCGCCCAGGTCCCGGGCGAACTGCGCGTACGCCACGAACTCGTTGAGCGCCGTCTTGAGGCCGATCATCCCGCCCACGTAGGTGGTGTCCTGCCACGGCACGCCGAGCACCCACGCCACCGGGCGGAGCAGCTGGCCCAGCAGCCACTGCAGGCTCAGCTGCTCGAGGCCCACCAGCCCGCCCACCCAGCCAAGCCCCGCATTGAGGAGTGCCACCAGGGCGATGAACGCGATGAGCATGGCGGCCACGTTGATGGCCAGCTGCACACCCTGCAGCGCGCCGGCCGCCGCGGCGTCGATGACGCTCGCCTCGGTGCGGTCGAGGTGCGTCGCGCGGTCGCCGCGGGTGACGGGCTCGCCCGTCTCGGGCTCCATGATCTTGGCCAGGTAGAGGCCGGCCGGCGCGTTCATCACGCTGGCGGCGATGAGGTGCCCCGCGATGCCGGGCAGGACGCCCGACAGCATCCCCACGTATGCCGCCATCACCCCGCCCGCCACGGTGGCGAAGCCGCCGGTCATCACCGCGAACAGCTCCGAGCTGGTGAAGTGCCGCACGAACGGCTTCACCAGGAGCGGCGCCTCGGTCTGCCCCAGGAAGATGTTGCCCGAGGCCGAGAGCGTTTCGGCGCCGGAGGTGTGGAGCGTCCGCTGCATCACCCACGCGAGGCCGCGCACCACGAGCTGCATGACGCCGAGGTGGTACAGCACCGACATGAGCGCGGAGAAGAACACCAGCGTGGGCAGCACGCTGAAGGCCAGGAACGCGCCGGTCTGCGCCGTCATGCGGGCGCCCGGGCAGGGGCCGGGATCGCAGGCCACCGGCACCGCGTTGTCCACCAGGTTGCCGAAGACGAAGCGGGCGCCCTCCTGCTGGAAGGCGAGCAAGCGGGTGACCCCGTGGCCCACTACGTCGAACGCCGCGCGGCCGGCCCCGGTCTTGAGGATGAGGACCGCGAAGACGACCTGCAGCGTCACGCCCGCCCCGACCAGCCGCCAGTTCACCCGCGCGCGGTTGGAGGACAGCGCCAGCGCCAGGCCGAGCATGGCGGCCACGCCCACCGCGCCCATCAGCCGCTCGGCGAGGGGCACGCTGAGGCCCGCCTGCAGCTCCGCGAACCGCTCGGCCGCCTGCAGCAGCATCAGGCCTCCATCCGGAACGCGCGCTCGGCCGCGGCCCCGAGGCGGGCGCGCTCGGCCGCGGGCAGGAAGGCGGCGGCGAAGCCGTTCCGCACCAGGGCACGCACCTCGTCCTCCGTGAGGCGGAGCGCCCCGGCGCCGAGCGCGTACTCGGCGGAGAGCGTCACGTCGCTCATCAGCCAGTTGTCGGAGCAGAGCGTCACCACGAGGCCCTCGTCGAGGTAGCGGCGGAGCGGGTGGTGGGCGGGGTCGGGCACCACGCGGGTCTGCACGTTGGAGGTGAGGCAGATCTCGACCGGGATGCGGCGGTCGCGCACGTGGGCCAGCAGCGCGGGATCCTCGTGGATCCGCGTGCCGTGGCCGATGCGGCTGGCGTGGCACACCTCGAGGGCCTCCCACACCGAGGCGGGACCGGCCGCCTCCCCCGCGTGCACCGTCACCGCGAGGCCGCCCCGCACCGCCTCCCCGAATGCCTCGGCGTGCGGCGCCGCGGCATGATGAGCCTCGCCCCCCGCGATGTCGAACGCCACCACGCCGAGGTGCCGGAGCCGCACCGACGCCTCGGCGATCTCGAGCGAGAGGTCGGGATCGAGGTGCCGCAGGGTGCAGTTGATGATGCTCGCCCGGATGCCGAACTCGGCCTCCCCGCGCGCCAGGCCGCGGCGCTCCGCGGCGATCACCTCGTCGAGCGTCAGGCCCCGGGCGGTGCTGAGAGCCGGGCAGTAGCGCACCTCGAGCAGCCGCACCCCGTCCGCCGCCGCATCGGCGGCCATCTCGTACGCCACGCGCTCGATGGCCGCGGGGTCCTGCAGCACCGCCACGGTCCAGCGGAAGCGGGCCAGGTAGTCGTCGAGATTACGGGCGTCGTCCACGCGCATGGCGCGGCGCAGGGCGGCCGGCTCCGTGGCCGGCAGCTCCACGCCGGCCGCCCGGCCCAGCTCGAGGAGCGTGGCCGGCCGGAGCGAGCCATCGAGGTGGACGTGGAGCTCGGCCTTGGGCAGCGCCCGGAAGCGGTCAGCTCCCGGCATCGTCCGCCGCCGCGCCCCGGCGGCTCGCGCGGGCCACGCGCAGGATGGCGCCGGCGTGGAGCGGCTCGCCGAGCGGCACGGGCAGGCCGCGCGCGTCGGTGACGAGGGCCTCGCCCGCATCGCAGGCGGGGAGCAGGTCGGGCGCGGCCGCCCGCACGGCATCGCGCGCGGTGGCGCCGGCGGCGAGGCTGATGCTGCGGGCGTTCACGAAGACGGGCATGGTCATGGGCGTCAGCGGCGGGGAACCAGCCGGCGATCCTCCGCCGGCGTCACGGGTTGGGGCAGGGCGCGCAGGTATTCGGCCAGCACCTCGGCCGGCAGGCGCGCACTCCGCACCACGGGCCAGCGCCGGAGGCTGCCCGGGGTGCGGCAGCCGCGGGACGCGCTGCAGTCGCTGGCCCCGAGCGGGAAGAGCGAATCGGCCTCGAGCAGGGCGGGACTCAGTGCCACGAGATAGCTGTGCCCGCGGTCCAGCCGGTCGCCGTTGGGCAGGCGGATGGCGCGGACGCGGGCGTAGGGGCGGCGGGTGCTGTCGTACTCGATCCGGAGGCCGGCCACCTCGCAGCAGGGCTCGCCGGCCACCAGGTTCTCGGCCACCGCCTCGAGGTCGGCGCCGGTCATGCGAAGGGCGAGCAGCGCGCCCTCGCCCGGGACCGCGCGGGCCAGCTGGCCCCGGGTGGCCACGCCGGCCGGCAGGCGGGCCACGCCCTCCGCCGCGCCGACCACCGCCACGTCGGCGCGGAGCGCGCGGCGATAGGCATCGGCCAGGAGCCGCGCCAGACCGCGACCCGCGCCCGGCTCGGCGGGGAGGCGGAGGGTGGCCACGGGCAGGTCGGCCGAGTCAGGCACCACGCGGACGGGCGTGGGGGGCGCGTCGGCGGCGGGATCGGGCGCCGGGCGGGTGGGGAGCACCAGCGGGGTGCGGGCCGGCTCGCCCACGCGGGGCGGCGGGGCCTCGGTGAAGAGCGCCCGCGCCTCCTGGGCCAGGGCCGGCGGGAGGACCTGCCAGCCCGGCTGGAAGCTGTCGGGCGGCGTGAGCACACGGCGGCGCCGGAGCTCGGTGAGGATGAGGTCGCGGATGTTCTCCCCGCGGTCGTAGACCACGGGGGCCCGGGCCAGGAACGCCACGCCGCCCCCGCCCTGCTGGCGGTAGTCGCTCACGGCCACCGTGAAGCTGTCGGTGGGGAGCACGGTGCGGCCGTTCACCTCGAGGCGGGTGACGCGGGAGCCGGCGGGGCGCGACAGGTCCAGGGTGTAGAAGGCCCCGCCGAGCAGGTCGTAGTTGTAGCCGGGGAAGCGGCGGTTGAGCGCCAGGTGGCCCGCCGAGTCGCGGGCGAAGTAGCGCGCCGACTGCTCCAGCCACGCCCGCAGGTCGGCGCCCGACAGCTTCACGGCGCGCAGCGTGTTCTCGAACGGGTAGGCGCGGTACACCTCCGCCGTGGTGATCTCCCCCTCACCGAGGCCGCTCCGCGGCTCGTAGACGGCCACCATCGAGAGCTCCGCGCCCGACGCGCGGCGCTGCACCTCGTGCAGGAACCGGACGAAGGGCGTGTCCTCCACCCGGGCCAGCCGCGCCGGGAAGGCCCCGCGCGCCTCCGCCACCACGGTGGTGGCCCAGGTGAGGGCGGTGGCGTGCGCGTCGGCCAGGCGGCGGAGGAAGCGGGCGGAGGGCCGCGCCGCCTCGAGTGGCAGCGACTCGCCCTCGGCCGCCACCAGCTCCAGCCGGTCCCCGCGGGGCACCAGCGTGAGGTGCAGCACCGCCAACGCCTGGGCCCGCGGCCGCGGCTGGATGAAGTGGACGCCGTTGATCACCGAGTCACGCAGCTCGGCGTGGCTGTGGCCCACCACCACCACGTCCGGCCGCACCGGCCCCCGCGCCAGGCTCACGGCGACGTCCTCGCCGCCGATGCCGGTGGTGTCGTAGCTGCCCGGGCCGTCGAGGCCGCTATGGGCGAGCACGATCGACAGGTCCGCCGCGCGCCGCATCTCGGCCAGGATCGCCGGCGCCGCGCGCTCGATCCGCTCCACCCGGTAGTGCCCGCGCAGGCGGTCGCGGTGCCACACCATGGTGCCCGGCGTCAGGAACCCTGCGATGGCGATGCGGACGCCGTTGCGGCGGATGACCACGAACGGCTGCAGCGCGAGCGAGTCGGCAGGGAGGCGCCGGAGGTTGGCGCTGACCATCGGGAAGGTGGCCGCGCCGAGGGCCCGCTCGAACAGCGGGATGCCGAAGTCGAACTCGTGGTTGCCGGGCGTGGCGGCATCGTAGCCCAGCGTGTTCATGGCGTCGATCACCGGGTGGGGATCGCGCCGGGCCACCCCGCCATAGTAGGCCGCGAATGGGGTCCCCTGCAGCGCATCCCCCGCGTCCACCAGCACCACCTGCCCGGGGTAGCGCTCGCGGAGCGAGTCGACCACCGTCGCGGCACGGGCGAGGCCGCCCGGCGCCGGCACGTTCTGGACGTAGTCCCAGTCCGTGACGTGCCCGTGGATGTCCGTCGTGGCCACGAGGACCAGGCGAACGGTATCGGCGGGCAGGAACGCGAGGGCGGCGAGAAGGGGCAGCAGCGCCATGGCGGAATAAACCGCCTCCCGCCCGGCGCACGCAATCGGGGGCGGACCCCGCTTCTCCCGGCCTGTATAATGAAGGGGCCGCCGGGGAGCCCCTTGCCCGGGGAAGTGCCTCCCGGCAACGTTGCGGCCATGGGGGACCCCCGATTCCGCCTCCCCGCGAAGTTGTTGCGAGAATCTTGGCCTGTTCGTGACACGCCGATGGGTCAATTCGTGTCGGGAATTTCCGGGCATCCAGCCCGGACCCGGCGCCTGACCCTCGTGGAAGGATCGCACGCATGACCCATCGCATCCTGGTGGTGGATGACGAACCCGACATCACCGCCCTCGTCGCCTACCACCTGGCGAAGGCGGGCTACCGGGTCTCCACCGCCGCCAACGGGACGGACGCGCTCAAGTCGGCCCGGGAGGAGCGCCCCGACATCGTCATCCTCGACGTGATGCTGCCGGGGGCGTCGGGCTACGACGTGCTGGCCGAGCTGCGCCGCCGCGAGGAGACCCGGGACGTGGGCGTCATCCTCCTCACCGCCCGGCGCGAGGAGCCGGACCGCATCCGCGGCCTGTCCCTCGGCGCCGACGACTACCTCACCAAGCCCTTCTCCCCGGCCGAGCTGGCGCTCCGGGTCAACGCGCTGCTCCGCCGACTGGCCGCCCCCGCCGTGGCGCAGGGCTCCACCCTGACCGCGGGCCCCATCAGCATTGACCGGTCGGCCCACCGCGTGGCCGTGGACGGGCAGGAGATCGAGCTCACCGCCACCGAGTACAAGCTGCTCCTCACGCTGGTGGAGCGCCGGGGCCGGGTGCAGACCCGCCCGCAGTTGCTCGAGACCGTCTGGGAAGCCCAGCCGGACATCCAGACGCGCACCGTGGACATGCACGTGCAGCGGCTGCGCACCAAGCTCGGCGAGTCGGGCGAGCTGATCGAGACGGTGCGCGGCTTCGGCTACCGCTTCCGGAACGCCGAGCGCGGAAAGACCCGCGCATGACCTTCGCCGGCCGGCTGGTGGTGGGGACCATCCTCGTCCTGGTCTTTGCCATCGTGACGCTGGTGATGTCGGCCGAGCTCTCGCTGCGCCGCGCGCTCACGGTGGACCTGCGCGCCACGCTCGAGCGCGAGGCCACCCTCGCCGCCGCCGCCCTCGGCTCCGACTCCCTCACCTGGCAGCCCACCGTCGAGCGCCTCGGTGAGCAGACGGGGCTCCGCGTCACCGTCATCGACTCCACCGGCCGGGTGCGCGCCGAGAGCGAGGAGCCCGAGGCCCAGGTAGGCGCGCTCGAGAGCCATGCCAACCGGCCCGAGGTGAAGTCGGCCCTGGCCCACGGCGTGGGGAGCGACCAGCGCCTGAGCCGGACGCTCGGCGCCGAGCTCCTCTACGTCGCCGTGCGGGGCGGCCCCGGCGTGGTGCGGGTGGCCAGCGACGTGGGCCACGGCAGCCGCATCGTGGAGCGGGCGAGCGACGCGGTCTTCGGCTCCGCCCTGCTGGCGCTGGTGGTGGGCATCGCGCTGGCCTTCCTCGCGGGGCGGTCCATCGCGCAGCCCCTGACGCGCATCACCCAGGCGGCGCACGCGATGGCGCAGGGCACGCCGCCCCGCTTCCCCCGTAGCGGCGTCCCCGACGTGGACGCGCTGGTGCACGCGCTGCGCGAGATGCACGAGCAGCTGGAGCAGCGCTTCGCCGAGCTCCGCGCCGAGCGGGCGGAGAGCGCGGCGCTGGTGGAGGCCATGGTGGAGGGCGTCATCGCGGCCGACGAGCGCGGGCGCATCGTGACCGCCAACGGCGCGGCGCGCCGGCTCCTCGGCTACCGGCCCGACGAGCCGCTGCCGGCGCTGGAGCAGCTCTTCCGCACCAAGCAGGCGCGGGAACTCGTCGCCGAGGTCCAGCGCGGGCAGGAGGCGCAGCGGCAGATCGAGTTCGACAGCCAGACCGTGCTCCTCACCGGGCGCCCGCTGGGCGGCCGCGGCGCGTTGCTGGTGCTGCACGACGTCACCGAGCTCCGCCGCCTCGAGGCCGTGCGGCGCGACTTCGTGGCCAACGTCTCCCACGAGCTCAAGACCCCGCTCACCTCCATCTCCGGCTACGCCGAGACCCTGGTGGGCGACCAGACCGACCCCGCCACCACCCGGCGCTTCCTCGAGGTCATCCTCGCCAACTCCCGCCGCATGCAGCGGCTGGTGGACGACCTGCTCGACCTCTCCCGCATCGAGTCCGGCGGCTGGCGCCCGCACCCTGAGCCGCTGGACGTCGGGATGGTGGGGCGCGAGGTGTGGACGCTGCTCGCGGCGCGCGCCGAGGAGCGCGGGGTGCGCTTTGCCCAGGACATCGCGGCCCCGACCGCGTTCGCCGACCCCGACGCGCTCCGGCAGGTGCTCAGCAACCTGATGGACAACGCGCTCCGCTACACGCCGAAGGGCGGCACCATCACCCTGCGCACCCGCCGCGAGGACGACGGGGTCCGGGTGAGCGTCCGGGACACGGGGTCGGGGATCACCGGGGACCACCTGCCGCGCATCTTCGAGCGCTTCTACCGCGCCGACCCCGCCCGCTCCCGCGAGGAAGGCGGCACCGGCCTGGGCCTCGCCATCGTGAAGCACATGGTGGAGGGCCACGGCGGCAGCGTCCGCGCCGAGAGCGAGTTTGGCCGGGGCTCCGAGATCAGCGCCTGGTTCCCCGACGCCCCGGGCGCCGTCGTCACCAACTCGTGACCCCCGCAGGCCCCCGCGCGTGACCATGCGGGGCGATCCTCCGGCCATGACCGCGAGGAGGATCGCCTGCGAGCCCTGCTGACGTCCCTCGGCCGCCACGACCACCGGCTCATCGGGGCGCTGGCGGACTGGCCCGCCCCGCCGTGGGTGGACCGCGCCCTCCGCGTCGTGACGCACGCGGGCGGCGCCACCGCCTCGTCCCTGGCCTGCCTCACACTGCTCCTCGTCCCCGCCACCCGCCCCCTCGGCCTCGTGGCGACCCTCGCCAACCTCTCGTCCCATCTCGTGGTCCAGGCGCTCAAGCGCTCGGTGACGCGCCCGCGGCCCAGCACCCACCTGCCCCACGTCGCCGCCCTGGCTGCGCTGCCCGACGAGTACTCCTTCCCCTCCGGACACGCCTGCGCGGCGATGGCGGTGGCCGTCGCCATCACCCTCGCCGCGCCGCTGGCGGGCCTTCCCGCCCTGTTGCTGGCGCTCGCGGTGGGCGCCTCACGGGTGTACCTCCGCGTGCACTACCCCACGGACGTGGTGGTGGGCCAGCTGCTCGGCACGGCCGCCGCACTCGGCGCCCACTGGAGCCTGGCGTAGGCCGCCTCGAGCTGGTCGAGTTCGCGCGCCCAGTCCCGCGCCACCGCGAAGGCCCGCGCCGCCTGCCCCATGACCCGCCGCTGCTCGGCATCCCCCACCAGCGCCTCGATCGCCGCGGCAAAGCCCGCCGCGTCGCCCGGGGCCACCAGCCGCCCGGTGATCCCCTCGCACAGGTTCTCGGGAATGCCGCCGGCGCGCGCGCCGATCACGGGCACCCCGCTCGCCAGCGCCTCGAGCGCCACCAGCCCGCAGGTCTCCGTGGGCGAGGGAAACACGAACAGGTCCGCCGCCGCGTAGAGCTCGGCGAGCCGGTTGCGGTCGATGAAGCCGAGGTGGGTGGCAAACGGCAGCGCGGCGCGGACCTCGGCCGCCTTGGGCCCGTCCCCCGCCACGCAGAAGGCGGCGCGGTCGCCCAGCGCGCGCCCGGCGGCCTGGAAGGCCGCCACCAGCGTGGCGACGTCCTTCTCCACCGCCAGGCGCCCCACGTGCAGCACCAGCGCGCGGTCGGTGGCGCCGAGCTCGGCCCGGAGCGCCGCCGCCCGCCGCTCCGGGCGGAACCAGGCGGTGTCGACGCCGCGGCCCCAGACCGTCGCGTGCGGCAGGCCGAGCTGCAGGAGCTCGGAGCGGGTCTGCTCGCTCGGCGTCTGGGGCAGGCGGGCTGCGCCGTGAAACCAGCGGAGCCACGCGCGCGTGGGCCCCACCGCCCACGACCCGAGATAGCGCGCCGCGTAGCGCGGAAAGTCGGTGTGGAACGACGAGGCAACCGGGAGCCCGCGCCGGCGCGCGTAGCCCCGGCCGAAGAGGCCGAGCGGCCCCTCGGTGACGAGGTGCACCACGTCGGGCGCAAAGGCGTCCAGCCGGCGCCCGAGCCCGCGGCCCCATGGCCACGACAGCCGGACCTGCGAATAGCCTGGGCAGGGCACGGCCGCGAGGCGCGTGACGCCGGCCTCATCCGGGGTGAGCCGGTCGTAGGAGGGCGCGAGGACGTGGACGTCGTGACCGCGACGGCGGAGGCCATCCCGCATCACGGCCAGCACGGTGGTGACGCCGTTGACTTCGGGCAGGAAGGTGTCGGTGGCAAGGAGGATGCGCATCGCGGAATGGTGGTCGTGCGCCGTCGCGACCCGGCCACGCCTCCGTCACGATCGCACGACACCACGGCGCCGTCCCGTGCCGGGGCCGGGACGGCGCGTTCATGGGTTGGTGACACGCCGGGCGCATCCTTCGCCTCATCCTCCCTGTGAGAGGCAGTGAAGCGAAACTACCGGAAGATCCTCCTCGTGGTCCTCGACGGCCTCCGGCCCGATGCCGTCACCCTGACGCGCATGCCCCACCTCTCCGGCCTGGCCGCCGCGGGCTGGCAAGCCGACGCCGTGATCACCGTGACCCCAAGCATCACGGTGGCGGCCCTCACCTCGCTGGCCACCGGGCTCGCGCCCGAGCAGCACGGTGTGACGCGCCCAGGCCTCCCGCCCCTCGCGCGGCTCCCGGGACTGCGCCCGCTCCCCCGCGAACTCCGCCAGCTCGGCGTGACCACCACCGTGCACTTGCCCGTGCTCCCGGCCAGTGCGCGGTGGATCGCGAGCGCCCTCCTCCGCGTGGGCGGAGTCTCGCGCCTGTGCGCCCGGGGCACCACCCCAGGCGAGGTGGTGGATGCGGCCCGGCGGCAGGTGGAGGGGAACCGGGGGCGGGAGTTCGTGGTTGTGTACCTCAATGACACCGACCTGGCAGGACACGCGGGGGGATGGATGTCGGGACCGTACCTGCAGGCTGCCGCGCGGCTCGACCGGGCAGTGGCCCGGCTCGCCCCCCTCACCCGGGCGCGCGACACGCTCCTCATGGTGACCGCCGACCATGGCGGTGGCGGCGTGGACCCGTGTGACCATGACGCGTTGCATCCGCTCAACCGCCGGATTCCGCTCATCGTCACGGGCGGCGGGATCGCCGCCGGGCAGGTGGGGCGCCTGCCCACCCACCTGCTCGACATCCCGCCCACGGTGCTGCACGGCTTCGGTGGCGCTTCGCCGGCCCAGTACGCGGGACGAGTCCTGCACGAAGCTTTCCAGGAGGAGTTGGTACCAGCATGAGGCTGAACACGAGTCAGGGCCTCGGGGCCCACCCTGCGGAGCCGGGTGGCCCCAGCAGCGCCCGGTCGGCACGGCCGACCTTCCTTCCCACCGGCGCCCAGGCCGGCGGGGTTCCCGGCAGCGAGGACGACTTGTTCCGGGATCCCTTCAGCGATTTTGCCCCGAGCGGCCGGTAGCCCCGGCCGTTTGGCGCATCCTGGGGCAATTCGGCACGACGTTCCCGGAATTTCGCGCTCGTTACACATACGTTACCGTCCATGTGGCCCGCCGTGACGCGGCAGGCTGTTTATTGTCGCGCTCCCAATTGCCACGGACCCGTCACAAGGACGCCACATGCGCCGCATCGCCGGTCGATTCCTGCCCCTCCTCGGGCTCGCCACCTTCGCGATCGCCCCGCGGGCCGGCGCACAGGCTGCCTATCCGGTGGTCCGGGTGGGCGGGCGGATGCAGAGCCAGTTCTACTACTTCGGCAACAAGGACTACGCCGCAACCACGGGGGCGGAGGGCAACTTCTTCACCCGCCGCGCGCGCATCGAGGCCCGGGCGCAAATCAACGAATACGTCACCGTGGTGGTCCAGCCCTCGTACGAGGGCGGCCGGGCTCTCCGGGGCAGCACGGCCTGCGCGCCCGTGGTGGTGACCGGGCCCCTCCCGGACACCGTCTCCGTGAGCTGCAACACCACCGTGTCCGGCGGCTTCCGCCTGCGCGACGCGTACGTGGACGTCCGCCTCACCCGGCCCGACGCGAAGACCTCGTTCTTCGTCCGCGCCGGCCAGGAGAAGCGGCCCTTCAGCCGCTATGAACTCACCTCTTCGAACAACCTCCCCTCGATCGAGCGCGGCGCCGGCCCCGGCCTCGTGGGCTCGGCCAGCAACAACCTCTTCGTCGGCGCGGCGCTGGCGGACCACGACGTGGGCGCGCACGTGCGCATGGAGCACAAGCTCGATGCGGCCGGGCACATGGTGCTGGTGGAAGTGGGGGCCTACAACGGCCGCGGGGAGAGCCTGAACGACAACAACAACTCGAAGTCGTTCACGGTCCGCGCCACCGGCGATGTGTGGCAGAAGCTCAACGTGGGCGTGAGCTACGCCTCGCACGACGGCATCGTGGGCAGCGACTCGAGCTTCCGGAACCACGCCTACGACCTCGACGCCCAGTGGAACCGCGTGGGGGAGCCGGGCCTGTTCGTCCTGGCGGAATACCTGCACGGGGAGCGGTTCGCCGCCGGCCACCACGACATGGTCGGCTTCCAGGCCCTCGCCGCCTACCACGTCCGCATGACGAGCCCCACCAGCTGGCTCTACGCCGTGGAGCCCTCGGTCCGCTTCGACTATGCCGACCCCGACACCGGGGCCGACCACGACGGGGCCACGCTGATGACCGCCTCCATGGGCTTCTACATGAGCAGCCGGGCCCAGTTCCGGGTGGCCTACGAGCGCCAGGATTTCCAGGCCAGTGGCGCCAAGAGCATCAGCGGCGTCCGCAGCGCCCTGACCGTCAACTTCTGAGCGGCGTGACCGGTCCGTGACGGCGGGGACGCCCCGCCGTGACCCGGGCCGGGTTCCATACGATGGGACCATGGGTGGTCCCACCGACACCTCCCTAAGGAGACCGCGATGTCCGCAGGACTGCTGAGCCGTTCCCTGACCCTGGCTGCCGCCCTCGCCACCGCGCTCGCGCCAGCGGCCGTGGCGCAGCGCCTGACCGGGGCCGGGGCCACCTTCCCGAACCCGATCTACACCAAGTGGTTCGACGCCTACAAGCAGAAGACCGGGATCCAGATCAACTACCAGTCGATCGGCTCGGGCGGCGGCATCCGGCAGTTCACCGAGGGCACCGTGGACTTCGGCGCCACCGACGGCCCCATGAACGACCAGCAGATCGAGGCCGTGCGGGGGAACGTGGTCCACATCCCCACGGTGATCGGCGCGGTGGTGCTCACCTACAACCTCCCGTCGCTCGGCCAGACCCAGCTCAAGCTGGACGGCGCCACGATCGTGGACATGTTCCTGGGCCGCATCACCAAGTGGAACGACCGCCGCATCGCGGCGCTCAACCCGGGCGTGAAGCTGCCGGACATCGACCTGATCATCGTGCACCGCTCCGACGGGTCCGGCACCACCTACGTCTTCACCGACTACCTGACCAAGACCTCGCGCGAGTGGAAGGACAAGGCGGGCTACGCCACCAGCGTGAACTGGCCGGTGGGCCTGGGCGGGAAGGGCAACGAGGGCGTCACCCAGCAGGTGAAGCAGGTCGAGGGCGCCATCGGGTACGTGGAGCTCATCTACGCCGAGGCCAACAAGCTCCCCTATGCCCTCCTCAAGAACTCGGCGGGCAACTTCGTGGCGCCGAGCCTCGCCGGTGCCACGGCGGCGGCGGCAGGCGCCAAGCTCAAGGCAGGCACCGATTTCCGGGTGTCGATCACCAATGCCGCGGGGGCGGACGTTTACCCCATCACCTCGTTCACGTGGCTCCTCGTCCCGGCCGACGGGAAGGACCCGGTGAAGGCCAGGCAGATCCGTGACTTCCTGACCTGGATGATCAGCGACGAGGCCCAGGCCATGGCGCAGCAGCTCACCTATGCGCCCCTCCCGGCCGACGTCCGCAAGCTCGTGGCCGACCGGATCCGCACCCTCAAGGCCGCCGGCAAGCCGATCCCGAGCTGAGCCGCCGGGATCCCAGCGACCCGCCGGGCCGCCTCCGCTGCGAGGCGGCCCGGCGTTTTGTACGGGGTGGTCGTGACACGTCCGTTACAATGCCGTGACCGTCCGTGATGCGGCGGCCGGTACGTTCCCCGCCATGGCAACCTCCTCGCTTCCCGCCCCCGGGGCCCCGGCCACGACGCCGCCGGCCTCGCTGGTGGGCGCCCAGCATGGGGACCGGGCGTTCCGCATCCTGCTGACGGCGGCGGCCCTGGCGATCCCGGTGCTCATGGGCTTCCTGGTCTACGAGCTGTACACCGGGGCCGCATTGGCCATCGACCGGTACGGGCTCGGCTTCATCACCGGGAGCACCTGGGACCCGGTGGCGGAGGAATTCGGGGCGGCGCCGCTCATCTTCGGTACGCTGCTCTCGTCGGTGCTGGCGCTGCTCATCGCGGTGCCCCTCTCGCTCGGCGTGGCCATCTTCCTGACCGAGTTCGCGCCGCAGTGGCTCCGGCAGCCGGTGGCGTTCGTCATCGAGCTGCTCGCGGCCATCCCGTCGGTGGTGTACGGCCTCTGGGGCATCTTCGTGCTGGTGCCGCTCCTGAAGAAGGTCGTCTTCCCCTTCCTCCGCGATACGCTGGGCTTCCTCCCCTTCTTCCAGGGGCCGATCTACGGCCCCTCGATGCTC
The DNA here is from genome assembly GCA_964598655.1 of uncultured Gemmatimonadaceae bacterium. Lineage (GTDB taxonomy): Bacteria > Gemmatimonadota > Gemmatimonadetes > Gemmatimonadales > GWC2-71-9 > JADJOM01. Next base: position 3,685 of record CAZRCT010000029.1, on the reverse strand, counting down.
GCGGCGAGCGTCATCCTCGCCATCATGGTGATGCCGTTCATCATGAGCGTGGCGCGGGAGGTGCTGCTCGCGGTGCCCAACAGCCAGCGGGAGGCGGCGCTCGCCCTGGGCGCCACGCGGTGGGAGGCGGTCACCTCGGCCATCGTGCCGTACGCCCGCTCGGGCATCATCGGCGCCGTGATCCTGGGCCTGGGCCGCGCCCTCGGCGAGACCATGGCCGTGACCATGCTGATCGGCAACCGGCACGAGATCGCGGCGTCGCTCTTTGCACCCGGGTACACCATGGCGGCGGTGATCGCCAACGAGTTCTCCGAGGCGGCCACCGACATCCACTTCGCGGCGCTGACTTACGTGGCGCTGGTGCTGTTCGTCATCACGGTGCTGGTCAACGCGGCCGCGCGGCTCCTCATCTGGCGCGTCTCCCGCGGGACGCCGGCCGGGGGGAAGGGCCTGTGAACCGCCGCGCGCTCCGCCGGGTCAAGAGCAACGCCATGGTGGGGCTCATGGTGGTGGCGGTGGTGCTGGCGGTGCTGCCGCTCCTCTTCATCCTGCTGAACCTCGTGGCCAAGGGGGCGGGCAGCCTATCGGTCGCCTTCTTCACTCGCGAGCCGGTGCCCGCGGGGGAGACCGGCGGCGGGGTGCTCCACGCCATCGTCGGGACGCTGCTCATCGTGGGCGGGGCGAGCCTGATCGGCCTGCCCGTGGGGATCGCGGCGGGGGTCTACTGCGCGGAGTACACGGGGAGCCGGCTGGCCAAGGCCACGCGCTTCCTGGCGGACGTGATGAACGGCACGCCGTCCATCGTGGTGGGCGTCTTTGCCTGGACGCTGATCGTGGCGCGGCAGAAGCACTTCTCGGCGCTGGCCGGCAGCTGCGCCCTGGCCATGCTGATGATCCCGATGGTGCTCCGCACCACCGAGGAACTGATCCGCCTCGTGCCCAACTCGCTCCGCGAGGCCGCGCTGGCCCTCGGCTACCCGCGCTGGCGCACCAGCCTCGGCGTGGTGGTGCGGACGGCGCTCCCCGGCATCGTGACCGGCAGCCTCCTGGCCGTGGCCCGCGTGGCGGGCGAGACGGCGCCGCTCCTCTTCACGGCGCTCGGCAGCCAGTACCTGAGCTACCGCCTCAACGAGCCGATGGCGGCGCTCCCCCTCACGGTGTACACCTACGCCATCGGCCCGTACGAGGAGTGGCACCAGTACGCCTGGGCCACCGCGCTGGTGCTGATCCTGGTGGTGCTGGTGCTGAGCCTCGCGGCGCGGCTCGCCACCCGGCGGAGGTTCACCGCCCATGGCTGAGCCGCGCGCGCACCTGGCCACCGACCGCCTGACGGCGATGTACGGCAAGTTCACGGCGGTGAAGGACGTGTCCCTCACGTTCACCGCCAACACGGTGAACGCGCTCATCGGCCCGTCGGGGTGCGGCAAGAGCACCTACCTCCGGACGCTCAACCGGATGCACGAGCTGGTGGACGGCGGCTGGATCACCGGCAAGGTGCTGCTGGACGGCGAGGACGTGTACGCCCCGAAGGTGAGCCCCATGCAGCTCCGCCGGCGCATCGGCATGGTGTTCCAGAAGCCGACCCCCTTCCCCACCATGTCGATCTACGACAACGTGGCGGCGGGCCTGAAGCTCGAGCGGCGGCTCGGGCGCGCGGAGCTGGACGAGGTGGTGGAGCGCTCGCTCCGCCAGTCGGCGCTCTGGGACGAGGTCAAGGACCGGCTCAAGGCGAGCGCGATGGCGCTCTCGGGCGGGCAACAGCAGCGGCTCTGCATCGCGCGGACCATCGCGCCCCGGCCGGAGGTGATCCTGCTCGACGAGCCCACCGCGTCGCTCGATCCCGGCGGCACCCAGCGGATCGAGGAGCTGGTCTTCGAGCTGAAGCGCGACTTCACCATCGTGATCGTCACCCACAACATGCAGCAGGCCGCGCGGGTGAGCGACACGACGACGTTCTTCTACATGGGCAGCATGATCGAGACCGGGCCCACCCGGCAGATCTTCACCCGCCCGGCGCAGGAACAGACCGAGGCCTACATCACGGGACGGTTCGGATGAACACGCTCTCCCCGGAACCGAGCACCGCGCCGGCGCCGCTCCTGCGCACCACCCTGGCGCGGCGGAGCAGCCCGGCGGTCCCGATGGCGGACACCGCGCCCGCGGTCGAGGCGCGCGACTTCAAGTTCTGGTACGGCGCCGCCGCCGAGCCCACGCTCAAGGGCATCACGCTGCGGGTGCCGCGGAAGGCCGTCACGGCCATCATCGGGCCCTCGGGCTGCGGCAAGAGCACCTTCCTGCGCGCCATCAACCGGATGCACGACCTGCTGCCGGGCGCGCGCTACGGCGGGGAGCTCCTCCTCAACGGCCAGTCCATCTTCGGGCCGGGCATGGACCTGGTGGCGCTGCGGCAGCGGGTGGGGATGGTGTTCCAGCGGCCCAACCCGTTCCCCAAGTCCATCTTCGACAACGTGGCGTACGGCGCCGAGCTCAACCGCCTGGTCGCCCCGCGGGACCTGCCGGACCTGGTGGAGCGGTGCCTCCGGCAGGCGGCCCTGTGGGACGAGGTGAAGGACCGCCTCGACCAGCCCGGCACCGGCCTCTCGGGCGGGCAGCAGCAGCGGCTCTGCATCGCGCGGGCGCTCGGCAACCAGCCCGAGGTGCTGCTCATGGACGAGCCCTGCTCGGCGCTCGACCCGATCGCCACCCAGCGGGTCGAGGAGCTGATCCACGAGCTCAAGCGTGACTATACAATCGTGATCGTCACGCATAACATGCAGCAGGCCGCCCGCGTCAGTGACTACACCGGCTTCTTCGACCGGGGCGAGCTGGTGGAGGTCGGGGAGACCGAGCAGGTCTTCACCAACCCCGCGAGCCCGCGGACCGAGGCGTACCTTACGGGGAGATTCGGATGAGCCTCGACACGCACCGCCACTTCCACGACCAGCTGAACGAGGTCAAGACCCGCCTGCTCACCATGTCGGGCGAGGCCGAGGCCGCCGTGAGCGTGGCCGTCGAGGCGCTGCTGGAGCGCGACCCCGCCAAGGCCCGGGCCGTGATCACCGGCGACCGCGCCATCGACCGGATGGAGATGGAGATCGAGGAGACCTGCATCAACCTCCTGGCCCTGCAGCAGCCCATGGCGCGGGACCTGCGCATGCTCACCTCCGCGCTCAAGATCGCCAACGACCTGGAGCGGGTCGGGGACCATGCGGTGAACATCGCCCAGTCGGCGGAGCGGCTGGCGCAGGCGCGGCCCATCGCGCCCGAGCCGGAGCTGGTGGAAATGGCCCGCCTGGCGCGCGAGATGCTCTCCGACGCCCTCGAGGCCTTCATCCGCGGCGACGCGGCCGAGGCCCGCGAGATCTGCCGCCGCGACGACAAGGTGGACCACCTGAACCGCTCCACCTTCCGGATCCTCCTCACCCACATGATGGAGGACCCGCACACCATCGGCTCCGGCATGGAGCTGTTCCTGGTGAGCCGGAACCTCGAGCGCATCGCCGACCTGGCCACCAACGTGGCCGAGGACGTGGTGTTCCTGGTCGAGGGCAAGTCCATCAAGCACCACGCCGAGGACCGCGGCGACCCGCGGCCCTCCGGCGCCCAGCGGAGCCCGCTGCCGTAGGGAGGTTGGCATGACCGTCGTCCCGCTGCCCGAGCGGCGCGAGCGCCTCGCCGCCATCGA
>CAZRCT010000028.1:0-39817 GCA_964598655.1 uncultured Gemmatimonadaceae bacterium | reverse complement strand
TCAAGCAGTACTACAAGACGCCCGACGGGCGCCTGCGGCTGGACCAGATGATGCTGAACGCCCCGGTGCTGGGCGACATGCTGCGGAAGTCGGCCGTCTCCCGCTTCACCCGGACCCTCGGCACCCTGATCAGTTCCGGCGTGTCCATCCTGGACGGCCTCGAGATCACCGCCAAGACGGCAGGCAACCGCGTCATCCACGACGCGGTGATGGCCAGCCGGAACTCCATCGCCGGCGGCGACACCATCGCGGCCCCGCTGGAGAAGTCCAAGGTGTTCCCGCCCATGGTCATCTCGATGATCGCGGTGGGCGAACAGACGGGCGGCCTGGACGAGATGCTCTCCAAGATCGCCGACTTCTACGACGAAGAGGTGGACGTGGCGGTGGGCGCGCTGCTCTCCCTCATGGAGCCGATGATGATCGTGGTCCTCGGCGTCATCGTCGGCGGCATGGTGGTGGCCATGTACCTGCCGATCTTCGACATGATGAACGCGGTGCAGTAAGGCCTTCCGCATCGCACCGGCGCACGAACGGCGGGATCCCATGCGGGGTCCCGCCGTTCGCGTTCCGGGGGCGGCGGGCGGTGCGGCCGCCGTGCCCTAGAGGCGTCCCACGACCCGCGCCGCGTCCCGCCGGAGCTCGGCACGCGCGTCCGGGTGGGCGATCGCGATCAGCGCCTCGGCCCGCTCCCGGAGCGTCTTCCCGTGCAGGCTCGCGATGCCGTACTCCGTCACCACCCAGTGCACGTGCCCGCGCGTGGTGACCACGCCGGCCCCGGCCGAGAGGGCCGGGGTGATGCGGGAGATGGTCCCGCGGGCCGCCATGGAGGGCAGCGCGATGATCGGCTTCCCGCCCGGCGAGAGCGCCGCGCCCCGGATGAAGTCCATCTGCCCGCCGATCCCCGAGTAGATCCGGTGCCCCATGCTGTCGGCGCACACCTGGCCCGTCAGGTCCACCTGGATGGCCGAGTTGACGGCCACCACCTTGGGGTTCTTCCGGATCAGCGCCGTGTCATTGGTCCTGTTGCAGGGGTGGAACTCCACCAGCGGGTTGTCGTCCACGAAGTCGAAGAGCCGGTGCGTACCGGCGATGAAGCTCGTGACCGTCCGCCCCGGGTGCACCACCTTGAGGCGGTTGGTCACGGCGCCGGCCTCGATGAGGTCGAGCAGCCGGTCGCTGAACATCTCCGTGTGGACGCCCAGGTCCCGCTTGTCGTGCAGCCGCGCCAGCACCGCGTCCGGGATCCCGCCGATCCCCATCTGCAGCGTGCTCCCGTCCTCCACCAGCGACGCCACCAGCTCGCCGATCCGGCCCTCCACCTCCGTCTCCGGCTGGGGCGCGTGCTCGTGGAGCGGGTGGTCGGTGACGGTGAACGCCGTCACCTGCGCGAGCGGCACCACCGTGTTGCCGTGGGTGCGCGGCACGCGCGGGTTGATCTCGGCCAGGATCACCCGGGCGGTCTCCACGGCCGCCTTGGCGCAGTCCACCGAGGTGCCGAGGGTGCACAGGCCGTGCGCGTCGGGCGGGGAGAGCTGCACCATCGCCACGTCCAGCGGCACGTGGCCGCGGAGGAAGAGGTCCGGGATGTCGGAGAGGAACACCGGCATGAAGTCGGCGTCCCCGTCGGCGATGGGCTGGCGGAGCGCGGCGCCGGTAAAGAAGGAGACCGAGCGGAGCCGGTCGCTGATTCCCGGCTTGGCAAAGGGGACCGGCCCCTCCAGGTGCATGTGGTAGAGCCGCACCCCGGCCAGGTCGGGGCGCGCCACCAGCGCCTGCAGGAGCGGCGTCGGCGTCATGGCCGCGCCGTGCACGAACACGCGCTGGCCGGACTGGACGTGGGCCGCCACATCGGCGGCACTCTGGGCTCGGGAACGCCAGGCGTCGGTCATTCGGGGGGCTCGGGACAGGGAACGGGGCACGCGGCCGGTGGCACGGAGGCAAGATATCGCGGCCGGGCGGAGACCGGGATGAGGGCGGCATGAGGGGAGGCGGGGGAAACGGACGAGGGGCCGGCGGATGCCGGCCCCTCGTCGTTGCGGCCCGGCCGGGACCCGCCCTGGCCGCCGGTTCAGCGCAGGGCGTACAGGGTCCCGTCGGTGCTGCCGATGTAGAGGACGCCGTCCGCGATCGCGGGCGAGGAGAGCACGGAGCCCACGCTGAAGGTGGTCCGGAGCCCGACCATCATGCCGTCGAGGGTGCGGTCCGGGAACATGCGGCCGGACCGGAAGACGCCCGAGTCATCCACCCACGGTGCGAGCCGGGCCTTCGAGCCGTCGGTCTGGAACTGGCCGACGTACTCGCCCCGGCGGATGTCGTAGGCGTGGACGTAGCCATCCGACGTCCCGTAGTAGACCACCCCACCGGCGATGGACGGCGACGAGAAGCTGATGGCCTTGTTGGGACGATCGACCCGGACGGCGCCGGTGCGCGCGTCGAGGCCCTTGAACCGCCGGCCGTCGGAGGTGGCGAAATAGACGACGCCGTCGAGCACCGCCGGCGAGCCGATGGTCCAGCCGCCGTGGTTGTCGTGCGTCCAGCGGCCCTGGCCGGTGGCGGCGTCCACGGCGTGGAAATGCCCGTCGCGCGCGCCCACGAAGACGATGCCGTCGGCGACGGCGGCCGAGCTCGCGATGCCCACCTGGTTGTAGTCGACGGTGTCGATGCCGGTGGCGTAGCGCCACTTCTCCCGGCCGGTGCGCGCATCGAGAGCGTAGAGGTACCGGTCCCAGCTGCCGATGTACACGGTCCCGTCCACCACCGCCGGAGAGGCGTGGACGACGTCGCCGGTGCGGACGCGCCAGCGGAGGGCGCCGGTGGCGGCGTCGAGCGCGTAGACGTGCTCGTCCCCGCTCCCGATGTAGACCGTGCCGTCCACGACGGTGGGCGAGGAAAGGAAGACATCGAAGGGATCGGCCATCATCTCCGTGCGCGGGATGGCGCCATGGATGCCCGGCGCGGTGAAGCGGCGCTCACCACCGGTGGCGAAGGCCCAGCGCTTGGTCCCCGTGGCGAGGTCGATCCCGTAGATCTGCCCGTCGAGGCTGCTGATGAAGACGAGGCCGCCCGCGGTGGCCGGGGAGGAGGCGATCGGCCCCTCGGTGGCAAAGCGCCAGCGCTCGGCGCCGGTGGCACGGTCCACCGCGTAGAGCACGCCGTCCCGGCTGGCAATGAGGACCAGGTCCCCGGCCACGGCGGGGGACGAGAGGATCATGCCCTTGGTCTCGAACTTCCACACCACCTCGCGCAGCGTCGGGCTCGGCGAGGCGTAGACGCCGAGGTGGGCCGGTCCACCGCGGAACATCGCGACGGGTGCCGGCACGTCCGCTGCGGGGAGGAGCAGGAGGGGGAGCAGCAGGGCACGGGGCATCAGCATGCAGGACACCGCTGGGTTAGGGGTGGAGGCGGGAACCAGGGCGATGGACGACGGGCCGCTAGCGGGGCCGCCAGGCGGGCCCGGCGTACGGCCGGATCGTCAGGTCCCGGAAGTCGCCCACCGAGGTGCCGTGGACGAAGTAGCCCACGCCGCCGCTCCGGTGCGGCGACGGGTTCACCACCGAGAGTGCGGGCGTCGGGGACCGATCGAGGAACACGTCCACCCACGGCCCGTGCGAGACCACCTTCACGTGGATCCAGCCATTGGGATCGAGCGCCGGCGGCACGGCCTTCTCGAACCCTCCCGTGCGCTCGGCCCGCAGGCGGTCCCACGGGAAGTCCGGCGCGGACACGAACTGGACCGAATGCGCCGCGCGGACGGAATCCGTCGCGCGGAAGTTGAAGGGGCGGAGGTACACGGCATCGTACGTGGCATCGTCCTGGATGTGGAACGCGATGCCGACGAAGCTGTGCCCCTGGATGTCCCTCCCGCGCACGTCGAACTCGATCTCGCCATCCGCGAAGGCGAGCGCCGGCGACCACGCCATCCCCACCGTGTCAGGCTCGCCCACGAAGGCGAGGTAGTCGCGCCCGCCCTCGCGGCGGGTCTCGACGGTCCGCGTCACCAGGCGCCAGCCGCCCGGCGGGGCCTCCGCCCCGGAGAGCGTGATGGCCACGGTCTTCCCTGGATCCTGGGTCAGGGTAAGGGCAAGCGCGGCGGTGACGAGAGGAGCGGACAGCAGGGAGGAACGCAGCATGGCGTGTCCGGATGCGATGGAGATGGGCGGTGAACGGAGACTCCCGACGGCGACCCTTCGCCGCGGGTTTCGCGATACCGCGCGCCCGCTCACGGTTCCGCGCGGGTAGTCCCCCGAAGCGTGGGAGTGGATGTTCCGCTTCGCACCACTCCGGCGGCGACGGCCCTCCCGTCCGCCAGTCTGCAACCCTTGACGGCCAGTTCTCGTCTGAGAGGGGTCTGGTGCCCCGTTCCACCCTCTTCCGATGGATCCGATGCTTCGACGCGTACCGCTCGCGGGTCTCCTGGCCTGCCTGACACTTCCCGCGGCCGCCCAGGCCCCGCACGCCGCCCCGGCCCAGACTCCGTGGGCCGTCCTCAGCCGCCCCAGCACCCGTACCCCCACGCCCACCACCGGCGCCATCACCGCTCAGGACCTCGAGTCCCGGCTGTACCGGTTTGCCGCCGATTCCATGCAGGGGCGGTTCATGGGGACGGAGGGAAACGCCAAGGGGGTGGAGTACATCGCCTCGGAGCTCCGCCGCCTGGGGCTCGAGCCCGCCGGGGAGAACGGCACCTACTTCCAGACGTTGCCCTGGATGGAACGCCAGATTGATTCCACCGGCACCCTCACCGCCGGCGGCGTGACGTTCCACGTGTGGGCCGACTACGTGCCGCGCGACCAGGGCCTCGGCCAGCGGAGCATCGCCGGCGTGCCGGTGGTCTACGGCGGCGACTTCGCCGACAGCGTGGGCCGCCTCGCGCCCGGGGCGGCGGCGGGCAAGCTGGTGGTGCTCACCTTCTCCGGCACCATCCCCGGGAACTCCCCGGGGATCCCGAACCGCATGGTGGTGAACCGCGGCTACCCCGAGGCCGCGGGGATCGCGGTCGTGGGGCTCGAGGCGCTGACGTCGGCGGACCTTGCCGGCTTCCGGCAGGCCTCCCGCTATCTCCAGCGCGACGGCACCCCGCCGGCCGTGCCCACCTATCTCTACGTCTCGCGCCCGATGGCCGAGCGGCTTCTCGGCGCGGCCCTGCCGGGGCTCGCGATCGGTGCCGCGGGGACGCCGGTCGCCGGCACGCCGGGGTACACGACGCGGCCCTCGCCGGTCCCGGCCCGCAACGTGGTGGCCATCCTCCGCGGCCGGGACCCGGCGCTCCGGAACACCTACGTGGCGATCGGTGCCCACAACGACCACATCGGCATGGGCCAGCCGGTGGCCTTCGATTCGCAGTACGTCATCAACCATCTCTACCGCCCGCACGGCGCCGAGAGCGACAACCCCGAGCTGACCCCGGAGCAGGCCGCGGAGGTGAACCGCATCCTCGCCGACGTGCGCCGGGCCACGGGTGGGGCCAGCGCCCGGCCCGATTCCATCTTCAACGGGGCGGACGACGACGGCTCGGGGTCGATGGGCGTGCTAGAGATCGCGGAGCGCTACGCGACGATGCGGGAGCGGCCGCGCCGGTCCATTCTCTTCGTCTGGCACGTGGGTGAGGAGCTTGGCCTCTACGGGTCGGCGTACTTCACCGACCACCCGACGGTGCCGCGGGACTCGATCGTGGCGCAGCTCAACGTGGACATGATCGGCCGCGGCGGCCCGGGCGACATCACCGGGACCACGCTGGCCGGCGAGCCGCTCCACGGCAACGACGACTACCTCCAGCTCGTCGGCGCCCGGCGGATCTCCACCCAGCTCGGTGACTGGGCGGATACCGAGAACCGGGCCGGTCGCCATGGCCTCAAGTTCGACTACGCGATGGATGCCAACGGGCACCCGGCGAACATCTATTGCCGCAGCGACCACTTCGAGTACGCGCGCTACAGCATCCCGATCATCTTCTTCACGACCGGTGGCCATGCCGACTACCATCAGGTGAACGACGAGCCACAGTTCATCGAGTACCCGCACTACGCCCGGGTGGCGCGCTACATCGGCGCCCTGGGGCTCCGGGTGGCCAACGCCCGCACCCGGCCGGCGATCGACCATCCGGTGGCGGACCCGAACGCGCAGTGCCAGCAGTAGGCGGCGGCCGGCCGCCGGGCCGCTGATAGCTCCACACCCCCAAACGGCAAACGCGGCCGGGCGACCATCGCCCGACCGCGTTGCCGTTTCCCCGCGGGGAGGTGCCCGTTACCGGGCGGTCGCGCTCCCGCTCCCGCCCAGGGCGCCCTTCGCCTGGTCGCGCAGCACCAGGGCCAGGAGCGCCTCGAGGGGGCCGCCCGTCCCGCCGCCGGCGCCCGCCATGGCAATCTCCGGCACGAGGCGCAGGTTGCTCCCCGCGAGCTTCCCGAAGATGTCCATGGCGGCGTAGAACTCCGCCCCCACCGAGCTGATCTTTCGCTGCAGCACCGCCGCTTCCGCCCCACCCACGGCCTCGATGCGGCCCGCCTCGGCGGCGCCGGTCACCTGCGTCACCTCGGCGTCGGCGGCGGCCGTGGTGGTCTTCGCCTCCGCATCGCCCCGGGCCTTCTTGACCAGCGCCTGCGCGTGGAACTCGGCGATCTGGACGCTCCGCTCCGAGTCCACCACCTGCGCCTGGGTGTTGGCCAGCGCGCGGGCCTGCTCCAGCGCCTGCCGCGTGGCCTCCGCCTGCTGCTGCGTCTCGAAGGTGATCCGCTGCTGCTCGGCGATCTTGCGGTCGGTGAGCGTCTTCATCAGGCTCTCCGGGGGCGAGATGTCGCCGATCAGCGTGTCCACCGCCTGCACGTCGTACTCCTTCAGCGCGTTGTCGATGTGCTGCCGCGCCTCCTGCTGGCGCTGGGTGCGCTCCTTGAGGAACGAGATGGCGTCGGACTTCTGCGCCGCGTTCCGGAAGTAGTTGCCGATGGTCGGCTCCAGCACCTGCGTCACCAGGTTCTCCATGCTCCCGAAGCGCGCGATGACCTTGGGCGCCGAGGAGCGCGGGATGTGGATGATCTGCGAGACGTCCAGGTTGAACGTGAAGCCGTCACTCGAGCGCACCGTGATGGTGCTGAGCTTGGCGTCCAGCTTGTGCGCCTCCGTCTTCCCCGTGGCCCAGTTGAGCACCACGTTGGTGGTGGGCACCGAGACCACGTGGGTGGTCTTGGGGTTGACCGGGTACTTGCCCGGGTCGAGCACGTCGATCCAGACGCCGCGCTCGCCGCGCTTCACCATGTTGCCGTGCTTGAAGGCCTCGCCGGTGACGTCGGTGCCCTCGGTGCCCACGAACGAGATCACCACGCCCGCGTGGCCGATGTCCACCTCTGTCATGTCCGCCAGTTCCACCGAGGCGAAGTACGGGTTCAGGTAGTACGAGCCCGCCAGCATCACCTGCGCCTGCAGGCCCTTGTAGCCGCCCGCCTTGATGAACGCCTCACCGTCCTGGAACATGTTGTGGCCGTCGATCTCGTGGCCGGCGATCTCGCCGGTGGGGAGCGGCTGGCCGTCCTGGGTGGTCACGATCCCCACCTTGCCCTCGGGGATGGCCGTGACCTTCACGAGCTTCACCGTGAAGAGCGCCGTATTGACCCGGTACGAGCCCGGCGGGATGATGGCGATCTGCGGGCCGCGCTGCCCCCCGTGCGTGAGGAAGCCGCGCGCGTCCTGGAACGCGTCGCATGCCACCGCCCGGCCGAGCACCCGGCCGGAGAGCGGCGCCCCGTCGCAGGCCTCCACCACGCCGAGCTGCCCCTGCGCGATGAGCGTGAACGGGACCATCGTGATCTCGTACTGCCACGGCCAGAGCCCGATGTGCAGCCCGGGCGCCAGCGTGTCCGCCTGGTACCCCGCCTCCCCGTTCAGCGCGATGATCTTGCCGTCCGGAAGCGTGCGGTTGCGGCCCAGCAGCACCCAGCGCTTCCGCACGATGCCGAGCGAGGTGCCCGGCACGATGACCACGCCGAAGAGCCGGAGCACCCAGCGCCACGTGAGGACCAGCACGGCCAGCGCCAGCAACGTGACCACCAGCGGGAGGAACCCCGTGAGGGGCAGGACATCCGTCATGCGGTAAGGCCAACCTCCAGCCGCTCGGGACGGCGCCACGCCAGGCGGCTTGCGGGCGGGGCGGGACTGCGGACGTCAGGGACCGCGGGCACTGCCTGACAGGGGTCCGCGGGTGGCACAAACATATGCGCCGCCGGATTTCCTGCTTGGCCGCCCGCGCCCTGCACCGCCTAACCCTAGCGGCCAGCTAGGGTTGTCGGGCCTGTCAAGCGGGGCCGCGGCGCGCGGCCCGTGCGCCGCGCCGGTCGCCGGCCCTGACGTGAGCGGGACGGCGGCGCTCCAGGCTGGAACGCCGCCCTTGACGGGCGAGGACGTATTCCGCCGCGCGGCCCCGGAGCCGGCGCGTGGCCTACAGGCCGTGGTCCCAACGAAAACGGGCGGGCACCGTGCGGTGCCCGCCCGTTCCCCCCGCTCGCGTTGCCGGCCTCAGGCCGGGGCCAGCAGTGCCTCCAGCACGTCGGCGGCCGAGTAGCTGTTCCTGCCCTTCAGGAACTTGGCGATCACCTTGAGGTCGTCGCCGCTGGTGAGGAGGGGCGGTTCCAGCCCCCCGTCCCGCACCTGACCCATGCCGATGTTGGCCATGAGGCCGTTGCAGAGGCACTGGCGGCCCACCGTCTCCTCCATCGTGCCGCCCTTCTTCACGTACTGGTCCTCCGGCTCGCTGGCGCAGCGATAGCCGATGCCGCCGTCCGGCTCGCGGTACGCGGAGCGGAGGTAGCCCAGGTCGCAAATGCGGCCGCGGTCGTGGTGCAGCGCCGGGTCGTCGTCCCAGCGGACCACCTTGAAGGGGTAGCCCGTCGGCGAGGCCTGGGCCGAGGTCAGGACGTCCACCTCTGCCTTGGCGGCGCGCCGGAGCACCGAGGCGCGGAGTTCGGGGTTGAGTCCCGAGTCCTCGCAGAAGGCAAAGAGCGTCCCCACCTGGATCCCCGTGGCCCCCTGCGCCTGCACCATGCGCAGGTGCTCGGCCGAGCCCATGCCGCCGGCCACCCAGAAGGGGAGGCCGAGCTCGGCGATCTTGGCGAGGTCCACCTCGTCCCGCGGGCCGTACACCGGCTCGCCGCGCTCGTTGAAGGTGGGCTCGCCGCGGGGCGGGGCGTTGTGGCCGCCGGCGGTCGGGCCTTCGATGACCAGCCCGTCGATCTTGCCGCCGCCCTTGCGGGCGAACATCGTCGCCAGGGAGTTGCTGGCCACGATCGGGAAGAACTTGGGCCGGGTAAGCTTGGGCGGCGGGGTGTCGCCCCAGATCTCCATCGGGTCGAAGCGGATGAACTCCGGCGTCCCCGCCGACTCGCCCACCACCTCGAGCCGGAGCTCGGCCGGCTGGTGCTCCACCATCCGGTCCAGCGCGGGCGGGATCTCCCGGGGGATGCCGGCGCCCATCAGCACCACGTCCACCCCCGCCAGCATGGCGCCGTAGAGCAGCGCCAGGTTCGGCATCTGGATCTTGGTGAGCAGGTTGATGCCCACCATTCCCCCGTGCCCTTCCTTGGCTAGGTGCACCTCGACGAAGGCGCCGAGCACGCTCAGGGCGTTCCGCATGGCGGTCACCTTCTGGCGGTACATCGGCAGCATGGCGTAGGGCTTGTCGCCCCGGGTGCCCTCGGGGAGGAAGTAGCGCCGGAGCGCCTCGGCGGCCACGCCGGGAATCGGGAACGCGGCCATCGCGCGGCGCATGTGACCGCCGATGTCGCCGTCCTGGAGGCGGCGGACCAGCACCGTATCAATGGCGGTGCCGGAAACGACGCCGAGTTGTCCCCGGGTGGAAACCGCCCGGGCGAGCCGCCAGTCGCTGACGGCGACGCCCATGCCGCCCTGGATGATCGGCGGCAGTACTCCCTGAGCCATGTCGGTGACCTGCTAAAGAATGAAGGCCCCGCCCGCCGTGGTGCGCGGCTGGGTTAGTCGTCCACCCTGTAATGTCGGCGGCCGACCATGAAAGCGTGCTGAAAATAGGGGAGCGAGACGGTCGGCTCAATCGCTGGGCTGAGGTCGGGTTTTGGGGGGGTCTTGCGGGCTGGCGGGGGGGGGGGGGATGGGGGGCCGGCGGCTGGAGGGGGGACGCGGCGGGCCGGGCGCAACGTCCCGCCCCCCGGGCGCGTATGTTGGACAATCCCCCGGGCGCCCGCCCGGTTTTCCGTCCTCCCACCCTGGCCCTCACGCATGCCCCGGATTCCTGCCCGCGTCCTCGCGGCCGGCCTCGCGCTCGCCGCCGCGCCGCTCACCGCCCAGTCCGCCACGCCCGACAACCCCATCCTCCGCCGCATCTGGGCGCTCGGGATGGACAGCTCCCAGGTGGAGCCGCTGGCCCAGGTGCTCTTCGACTCCATTGGCCCGCGCCTCACCGGCACCGACCTGCAGAAGGCCGGCAACGACTGGCTGGTGCGCACCTACCGGAGCTGGGGCATCGACGCGAACAACGAGCGGGTGGGCACCTGGCGGGGGTGGCGGCGGGGTCACTCGCACATCGACCTGATCGCGCCCAGGCAGCGGACGCTCGAGGGCACCATGCTCGGCTTCAGCCCGGGCACCCGCGGCAAGAACCTGGACGCCACCACGGTGATCCTGCCGCGATTCACGGACAGCACCGAGTTCGTGCGGTGGCTGCCGCAGGCCAAGGGGAAGTTCGTGCTGGTGGCGGCGCCGCAGCCCACCTGCCGCCCGGCGGAGAACTGGGAGAAGAACGCGCCGGCCGACGAGAAGGTCCGCATGGACAGCCTCCGCGCGCAGGTCCGCCGCGAGTGGGCGGGGCCCAACGTGCGCGGCACCGGCTACAGCCTGGCGCTCGGCACGGGCGAGCTCGGGCTCCGGCTGGAGCAGGGCGGGGTGGCCGGGGTGATCACCAGCCGGCCCAAGGATGCGTGGGGCACCATCGAGATCTTCGACACCTACAACACCCGCGCCCCGGCCGTGGCGCTCTCCTGCGAGGACTACGGGCTGGTGTACCGGCTCACCGAGCGGAACCAGGGGGCCAGGCTCCGGCTCAACCTCGAGAGCCAGCTCGGCGGCGAGCGGGAGGTGTTCAACACCATCGCCACCATCCCCGGCACCGAGAAGCCCGGTGAGTACGTGATGCTCTCGGCCCACTTCGACTCGTGGGACGGCTCGAGCGGCGCCACCGACAACGGCACCGGCACCATCGTGATGCTGGAGGCCATGCGGATCCTGCGGCAGGTGGTCCCGCATCCCAAGCGCACCATCCTGGTGGGCCACTGGACCAGCGAGGAGAACGGGCTGGTGGGCTCGCGCGCCTTCAGCGAGGACCATCCCGAGGTGCGCGAGGGGTTGCTGGCGCTCTTCAACCAGGACAACGGCACGGGCCGCATCGTGCGCACCGGCGCCGCGGGGCTCCCCGACCTCGGCACCCGCATGGCCACCTGGCTGAGTCTCGTGCCGGAGCCGTTCCGGAGCCAGGTGCAGCTCACCAACCCGGGCTTCCCCTCGGGCGGGGGCAGCGATGACGCCTCGTTTGCCTGCTGGGGGCTGCCGGCCACCAGCCTCGGCGCGCACGGCTGGGACTACGGCAACTACACCTGGCACACCAACCGCGACACCTACGACAAGGTGGTCTGGGAGGAACTGCGCGGGAACGCCACGCTCACCGCCATGCTGGCCTACCTGGCCAGCGAGGAGCCCACGCTCACGTCGCGGGAGCGCGTGAACCTGGCGGAGCTGGCCGCCCGCGCCGCGCGCGACACCACCGCCGGCCCGCGCCGCCCGGTGCCCACCAGCTGGCCGGAGTGCCAGCCCGCGCCGCGGAGCACCAAGCCGCGCCTGCGGTAGGCGGATTCCCGCCACCCGCGCGGGGCCGGTCCGCTGGGCCGGCCCCGCGTTCATATTTCCGGGCATGCGGATCCTCCTCGCCACCTGGGGTTCTCACGGTGACGTGAACCCCTACCTCGGTCTCGCCGTGGCCCTCAAGGCGCGGGGCCACCAGCCCGTGCTGGCCACGCTTCCCGCGGCGCGCCTCGCCGTCGAGGCGGCGGGTATCGAGTTCCGCCCCGCCGGCCCCCTCGCCGACCCCGACGACCGCGAGCTGGTCCGGCGCGTGATGGACCCGCGGAAGGGCGGCGAGTACCTGCTCGACCAGGTGCTCTTCCCGGCCGTGCCCCGCTGGTACGAGGAGCTGGATGCGGCGGCCGAGGGCGTGGACGCGATCGTCTCGCACACCGTGACGTACCCCGCGCCGCTGGTGGCGGAGCGGCGGGGGCTGCCGTGGCTGTCGGGCATCCTGTCGCCGGTATCGTTCTTCTCGGTGCACGACTTCCCCGTCTTCCCGCACGCGGCCGGCCGCGGGCCCCTCAGCCGCACGCCGTGGGTGAACCGCCTGCTGCTCCGGCTGGTGCACCGCATGGCCGCGCGCTGGCAGCAGCCCGTCCACGACCTCCGCGCGCGCCTCGGCCTCCCCCCCGCCCCGGGGGCGCCGCTCTTCGAGGGGCAGTTCTCCCCGCACGGCACGCTGGCGATGTACCCCGGCGCGCTGGGTGCACCGCAGCCCGACTGGCCCCCGCACGTCACGCGCACGGGTGCCGTCTTCCACGATGCGCCGAATGGCGCGGAGCGCCTGCCGCCGGCGCTCGAGGCGTACCTGGCGGCGGGACCGCCGCCCGTCGTCTTCACGCTGGGGACGTCGGCCGTGGCGGCGCCGGGCGCGTTCTATCGCGAGAGCCTGGAGGCGGTGCTCCGGCTCGGCGTGCGCGCGGTGCTGCTCATCGGGCGCTTCCCCGACAACCGGCCTGCCGGGCGGCTGCCGGAGAGTGTCTTCGTGGCGGACTCGGTGCGCCACAGCCTCCTCTTCCCGCGGGCGGCGGTGGTGGTGCACCAGGGCGGCGCCGGCACCGTGGCGCAGGCGCTCCGCGCCGGCCGGCCCCAACTCGTGGTGCCGCACGCCCACGACCAGCCCGACCACGCCTGGCGCCTCACCCGCCTCGGCGTGGCGGAGATGCTGGCGCCGCGGCGCTACACCGCCTCGCGCGTGGCGGAGCAGCTGGGCCGCCTCCTGAC
Source organism: uncultured Gemmatimonadaceae bacterium (assembly GCA_964598655.1). Classification (GTDB taxonomy): domain Bacteria; phylum Gemmatimonadota; class Gemmatimonadetes; order Gemmatimonadales; family GWC2-71-9; genus JADJOM01. The sequence goes on along the minus strand of CAZRCT010000028.1, from coordinate 26,740 downwards.
CGAGCCCGGGTACGAGCGTCGTGCCGCCGCCATCGCCACCGAGGTGCAGGCCGAGCGGGGCGCGGCGGCGGCGTGCGAGGCGCTCGAGGCCCTCGGGCGCTGAGCGCGGGCGCGCGTTATCTTCCCGCCCCGCAGGCATCCGACCCCAGCGAAAGGAACTCCCCGTGTCCCAGCGGATCGTCCTCCGCACCGGTGAAGCGCTCGTCGAAGCCGAGCCGTCGTGGTCCGCCGCCGAGCCGGAGGTGATCATCGGCGAGCTCGACGGGCCCGTCGGCACCGCCCTGGCCACGCTGCTCGGCGACCAGGTGAAGGGCCACACCCGCGTCTTCGCCATCCTCAACAGCGACGTCCAGGTGAAGCCCGCCACGCTGATGGTGAGCAAGGTGACCGTGGACGACACCCGCTACACCAACATCCTCATGGGCACGGTGCAGGCGGCCATCGCCAATGCGGTGCTGGACGTGGTGCGCTCGGGGGAGATCCCCCGGGAAAAGGCCAACGACCTCGGCATCATCGTGTCGGTGTGGCTCGATCCCGGCGTGGTGGAGGCGAGCGACCTCGATCACACCGTGCTGTTCCAGACGCATCGCGAGGCCACGGCCAAGGCGCTCCGCAAGGCGATGAAGCAGGAGCCGTCCATCGAGTGGCTGCTGGAGCACCAGGCCGAGGTGACGCACTACTTCCACCAGCTTGGCGTGGACGGCCAGCTTTGATCCGCCGGGGCCGACTGCCGTCGGCCGTTGCAGGGCTGGGGGGGCCGGCTGACGCCGGCCCCTTTTCTCTCTGCGGGACGTTCCAACGTTCCACCGCCGTCCCACGCTGAAACCGCCCCGCGGCGCGCGTCGTAGCGCACGCATCCCGCCACAATCCGCGCTTCAGGAGGGGCCATGACCACCGCACTCTGGACCAAGATCAGCCTCGGCGCCGCCGGCGTCTTTGCCACCGGCATGCTCGGGATCACGGCGTTCCGGCAGGCCAAGGTGGCCACCGAGCAGGCCGTGGCCCACGCCGTGACCGGGGTGGTACGAGAGGCCTCGGCCAGCATTGACCAGCACCGGGACTTCGTCTTCGACGGCGCCACGGTGGGCCGGCTGAGCGCCTTCACCATCCGGCGCGCCGGCTACGGCCAGCTGCTCGACGCGGCGCTCGACGTGGACCTGACGGACGGCGCCACCGGCGCCCGGCTGGCGCGCTGCGAGCTCACGCCCGCCGGCACCGGGGCCAGGGGCGCGGGCAATGACTTCGACATCGACCAGGGCTTCCGCTGCGCGGTGGCGGCGGACGAGCCGGTGGTGACGGTGGGCCGGGTGCGCTTCACCCCCGGCGGCTTTGACCGCCCCCTCGTGGTCTCGCGCCGGCACGAGGCCGAGCTGCGCCGGGGTGAGCCGTTCGAGGTGGAGGGCACCACCGACGGCATGGTGCACGTCACGGCACGCGATGCGAAGGGGTCGCTGGTGAAGATCCGCGCGGACTCGACCGGTGCCGCCATCAACGTCAACGATGAACTCGGCCGCCAGCTGGTGCGGCTCTTTGCCGACTCCACGGGCGCGTCGCTGCGGGTGCGGGACGAGCACGGCCGCGAGGTGGTGCGGCTCGAGGCGACCGAGGCTGGCGGAGTGCTGATCAAGGTGGATACGGCCGCAACGCACTGAGCGGGCGCCCCGGGCGTCACTCGGGGGCGGGGCGTTCCGGCAGGAGCTGGAGGCGGCGCGCTTCCGGGTCGTAGGTGAGGATCACCACCCGGCTCGGGCGCGCCTCCACCTCCTGCTCGAAGGTGAGGTTCGGCGGCAGCGGGGCCTGGCGCGCCCGGCGTTCGGCGCTGCCGGGCGTGTCCGCCGAGCTGTCGGCGGCTTCACGCCGGGTCAGGACCGCGGTCACCCGATGCCGGCCCGGCGTCAGCGGCACCTCTTCCAGCACACTCACCAGCCGGTCTTGCCGGAGCCCGCCCCCGTGCAGCGCGCCGTCGATGGCGGGGGCGCCATCCACCGACACCTGCAGGTGGTAGGTGGCCGTGCGACCCTCGCACACCACCGCCTGCCGCATGTGCGCCGGCCGCGCCGCGAGCTCCGCGGCGTCCAGGGTGCGGCAGTGCTCCAGCCGCTCGGGCCTGGCCCCGATTGCGATCCTGAGCCGAGCCGCGTCGGCGGGATGCCAGCGCACCGGCCATCCCGAGCCGCGCCCCAGGAGCAGCAGGGCCCCCGCCAGCAGCAATCCGCCGAGGAGCCGGGTCATCCCGTCACCCGCCGCTCGCCGCCAACCGCCTCGCACTCCCGCGCCTCCTCGCCCGGGTCGTCCGGTGGCACGTCGGCCTGCGGCCCGACGCGGGCGCTGAGCGCCTCGAGCGCCTCCACCGCGACCGCGGCGTCCCTGGCCGTCACGTACGCGACGGCGACGCGCCGCCGGTCCACGCGCTCCTGCAGCTCCGCTTCGCGCCCGTGGAAGAGCCGCTCCTCGAGCCAGCGGGCGCCCTCACGGTTGTGGCAGTCGCGCGGGTGGCACGAAAGCACTAGCGTGCCGGCCGCGCCGGCGCGTAGCGCGCGCTCCACCACCGAGGTGTGGAGACTTCCGGCGCAGTCCACGCCGAGGACCACCGCCCCGCGCGCCTCGAGCGGAGGCGCGAGCCACAGCGCCGAATGCGCGCAGGCAAGCACCAGCACCCGGTCCCGCACCCCGGGCTCGGCGGCGAGCATCGCGCGCAGATCCTGAAGCTGGTCCCGCCCCGTCCGTCCCGCGGGCCCGACGCCCATCGGGGCGCAGGACCCGGCACAGATCCCGCAGCTCACGCAGAGCGCGGGGTCCACCTGGGCCACGGCCGTGGCGCGGCCATCCGTCCGGGGGAGCATGGTGATCGCGCCGTAGGGGCAGTCGAGCGCGCACTGCTCGCACCCGGTGCACACGCGCTCATCCACCACCGAGGGGGGGCGTTCCGCCGGCGCCGCGCGCGTCCAGCGCGGGACCAGGAGCAGCAGCAGGGTGAGTGCGAACGCGGCGCCCCACACCGCCACGGGCGGTAGCGCCCGGGTGAACGGCAGCCAGGCGCCGTAGAACAGGTTGAGTGGGATGGTGGCCGGCAAGACCTGGGCATCGCCGAGGGGGCCGAGCGGGGCCGGAATTACGACGGCGACCACGAGCAGGGCGCCGGCGGTGCCCCAGGCCAGCCGGCGCGGCGGGAGCAGCGCCGGCCGCGCCAGCCGCGAGACGTGGAGCCACACCAGCAGCCCCACGCCGAGCGGCAGTGCCACGTGCAGGAAGAGGTTGAGGAAGAAGAACGCCGCCGGCGGCTCCCCGGTGGCGAAGGTGCGCCCCAGCCGCTCCGAGAGGAACGGGAGCGCATCCAGCAGCCGGGCCCCCTCCAGCGCCAGCTCCCGCCCGAAGCTGTCCCACACCATTACGAACCCCGTCCAGGCGCACGCCACCACCACCGCCAGGCTCACCAGCCCGCTGAGCCACGCCAGCGCCCGCGCCCCGGCCGTCCGCCGCTGGGCCCACATCCGGAGCGCGTGCACGCCCACCGCCACCACCGCCGCATCCGAGGCATAGCGGTGCAGCGTCCGCACCCAGCGGCCCGCCCAGGGGCTGGCCTGCAGGCCGGCCACGGAGGCCCACGGGGCGCCGATCCGGTAGAAGAGCAGCAGCCAGAGCCCGGTGCCGAGCAGGACCAGGAGCAGGAGCACGGCCACGGCCCCGCTCTGGTAGAGCGGGTTCCACTCGGCGCCGGCCAGGCGGTTGAGGCCGGTGTCGAGCGCGGTCAGGAGCCGGTGGGCGGGCCGGGGGGCAGGGCGGATGGGCATGGCCAGGGGGTCTTGCGCAGATAATATCACAAGTTCATGATTAAATCAACAAACACCCCCACCCCCCAGGAGCTCCCATGTCCGAGGCTGACCGCCCCGTCAGTGGCGAGGATCCCGTGCCGCTGCCGCAGCGCCTGTTCGACAACGTCTGGCTCCTGCTGGCCGTTGGCCTGCTTGTGATGTTTGCGCTGTACACGGGCTGGGGACTCTGGGAGATCCTCACCCTGCCGCCCGCCACCCTACCCTGAGCCCACGACGATGCCTGACCTGACCCGTCCCGACACGCACACCGGCCTCGAGGCGCCGCGCGGCATCTGGTGGCGGCCCGCCCATCGCGCGGAGAAGACCTGGGTGGCCATCGCCTTCGCATGGTGCCTCGTGCTCTTCGCAATGATGCCCCTGTGGCACCTCAAGGGGAGCCAGAACCCCTCCGGCATCCGCCGCCGCGTGGAGCCCGCGGCCTACTACCAGCGCACGCAGGAGTTCATCCGCCAGTACCAGGTCGGCGAGGATCGTGGCATGCCGATCGTGGCGCCGCCGCCCGGCAGCGACGTCTACCTCTCGGCGCAGGCCTTCCTCTGGACGCCGATCCTCAAGCTGCAGGAGGGGAAGGAGTACATCCTGCACCTCTCCTCGCTGGACGTGAACCACGGGTTCAGCCTCTATCCACTCAACGTGAACTTCCAGGTCGTGCCGGGCTACGACTACGGGCTGCGGGTGCGCCCGCGCGCCAGCGGCGACTTCCGGATCATCTGCAATGAGTTCTGCGGCATCGGGCACCACACCATGGTGGGCCGGGTGATCGTGGTGGACAGCCTGGGCCGCGAGGTGGCCTTCACCGGAGGGACCCATGAGTGAGGCACTCTTCCGCACCTGCCCGATGACCGGGCGCCGGGTGCACCGCGCGGCCGAGCGGCTGGTCCAGGCCAATGCCGTGGTGTCGGTCGTGGCCCTCCTCATCGGGGCGGTGGCCGCCATCCTGCTGGTGCTCACCCGCTGGCAGGCCGTGCACCTGCTCCCGGCGGAGTGGTACTACCGCCTGCTCGGCGTGCATGGGATGAGCATGCTCATCTTCTTCATCATCTTCTTCGAGATGGCGGTGCTGCACTTCGCCAGCACCGTGCTGCTGGACGCGCGGATGGTGGCGCCGCGGCTCGCCTGGGGGGCGTTTGGCCTGATGACGGCCGGGGCGGTGATGGTCGAGGGGCTGATGTGGGCGGGCAAGGCCGACGTGCTCTTCACCAGCTATCCCCCGCTCAAGGCGCACCCGCTCTTCTATCTCGGCGTCATCCTGTTCGCCGTGGGGGCGCTCACGGTGGTGGGGATCTTCTTCGCCAACCTCGCGGTGGCCCGCCGGGAGCGGACCTACCAGGGCTCGCTGCCGCTCGTGGTCTACGGCGCGGTCACCGCGGCCATCATCGCCGTGATCACCCTGCTCCACGGCGCCATCATCTACATCCCGACCTTCCTCTGGTCCCTTGGCCTCATGCCGATGGACCCGGAGATCTACCGGATGATCTGGTGGGGGCTCGGGCACTCCTCGCAACAGATCAACGTCGCGGCGATGGTGGCCATCTGGTACATGCTGGGCGCGCTCACCGTGGGGGCGGTGGTCCTCAACGAGAAGATCAGCCGCTCGGCGTTCGTGCTGTACGTGCTCTTCATCAGCATGGCCTCCGCCCACCACCTCCTCGTGGATCCCGGGATGGGCCCCGCCTGGAAGGTGGTCAACACCAGCTACTTCATGTACATGGCGGTGCTCGCCAGCATGATCCACGGCTTCACGGTGCCGGCGGGGATGGAGCTGGGCCAGCGGCTCCGCGGCGTCGGGCAGGGCCTCTTCGGCTGGCTCCGCAGCGCCCCGTGGGGAGATCCCGGGTTCAGCAGCCTGGTGTTCTCCGTCGTGGTGTTCGGCTTCGTCGGCGGCATCACCGGTGTCACGATCGGCACCGAGCAGATCAACATCATCGTGCACAACACGCTGCGGGTGCCGGGGCACTTCCACGCCACCGTGGTGAGCGGCACCGCCATGGCCTTCATGGGGGCCACGTACTACCTCATCCCGCTCATCTTCCGCCGCCGGGTGGCGTTCTGGGGGCTGGCGCGGGTGCAGCCGTACCTGTTCGCAGGCGGGATGCTGGTGTTCACGATCTTCATGACCTTCGCCGGCAGCTTCGGCGTGCCGCGGCGGCACTGGGACATCAGCTTCAGCCAGGCCCCGTTCGACGTGCAGTTCAACCCGGTGGTGGACCTGCTGCTCGCCGTGATGGCGCTCGGCGGGCTCACGGCGGCGGTGGGCGCGCTGGCGTTCATCGCGATCGCGGTCGTCTCGGTCTTCTTCGGGACCCCGCTCGGGGAGGTGACGCGCGGGGTGGAGATGGCCGGCGTCCCGCGGGGGCTCACCCACCCGCCGGTTCACGCGCCGGACGTGGATGCCCGGAGTGAGCGCCTGCACGCCACGCCGAGCCGCCTTGGGCCCGCGCCGGGGACGATGGTGCTCGTCTTCGTCTTCCTCGCCGCGTTCATGCTGTACTTCTTCGTGAACTGGAAGATCCTCTCCGGCGTATGGCGGATCGGCTGAGCCGCGGCCGGCTGGCGGTGGTCGCGCTCGCGGCCATCGTCGTGACCACGGCGGCATGGTGGGCACTGGCGCTCTGGCCAGTGCCCGCCGAGGTGCCCGGGTGGCTGGCCCGGGCGCGCTATGTCTGCTTCGGCTCGCTTCCCGAGGGGGGGCCGGACGTCGCGGGCTGGCTCGTCCTCCTGGGCCAGCCAGTGGGCATGCTCGGGGTGCTGCTCGTGGCTTGGGGAGAGGACCTGGCGCGTGGCCTCGCCGAGTGCCGACGGCATCGCGGCGGCCGCCTGGGGCTGGCGCTTGGTGCCGGTGTCGTGGCCGGCACGCTGCTGCTTGGGGCCCGGCAAGCTTGGGATGACGGTGAGCGCTTCGACCCCGGCAGCCTCGAGGCGATCGGCACGCTCGGGCCGCTCGACCGGGACGCGCCCCCCCTCGCACTGGTGGACCAGGCCGGCGACACGATCCGGCTGGTTCGGTTTCGCGGCCGGCCGGTGCTCATCACCTTCGCGTTCGCCCACTGTGCGGTGACCTGCCCCACGGTGGTCGAGGCGGTGCTCGCGGCGCAGCGCGATGCACCGGCGCCGCAGCCCGCCGTGGTGATCGTCACGCTGGACCCGTGGCGTGATCCGCCGGCGCGCCTCCAGGCGCTCGCCCAGGCTTGGCGCCTCGGCCCCGGGGCGCACGTGCTGAGCGGGTCGGTGGCCGACGTGGAGGCCACGCTCGATGCCTGGGGCGTGGTCCGCACGCGGGACACCGTGACGGGCGAGGTGCACCATCCCGTCGTCGTCCTAGTGGCCGGCGGCGATGGCCGCCTGGCCTACTCGGTGCCCGGGTATGCGCAGGCCATCCGGGAGGCCCTCCGGCAGCTGCCGCGGCAGGCAGCGCGCACCCTCGCCTCCACCCGCGACCTGGCGGGCTATTGACAGATCGCGGCGCCATCCCTACTGTTGGCGCCTCTGGGAGTCGCGTCCCGTTGGCAATGACCGTCCCGCCCGTCAGGCGGACCGTCGCCCCCGCCCCCGCGGGGATACCACCGAGACGCGACTTCGTGTTTTCAGGAGCTTTCATGACCCAGCGGACCTTCAACCTCGCTTCGAGCCCAGGTGCCAGCCGGCCCGCCGCCATCGGCGCGCGCGGCAGGGGCACGGGCATCGCCCACGGGGACGACAACTCGGGTAGCCAGCACAGGGCGCTTCACGGCTAGGGATCATCCTCCCTCCGCGACGCGGCGATCGCCCCACCTGTGCAGGCCGGACAGGTGGGGCGATCTGTTTTCGGAGGAGCGGGCAGGGCACCGGCCGGCGGTCACCGGCTGGCGAAGGCGAACGCGACTCCCGGCGCCGGCCGGGGGCCGTCGCGCCGGTGCCCCGACTCGTGCCCCGGGAGGGACGCATGCTGGATCCACGCACCCTCTGGCTCCTCAAGGCGGACGACCGCTACGAGCCGGGGGAGACGCAGCGCCAGGCGGAGCGGGCGGTGTACGCGCTCCTCCGCGCCACGGGCGCACCGCCGCGCGCGCCGGCCACGAGGCCGGCGAGGCTCGCGCTGGCGGCCAAGTGAGGCACTCAGGCAACAGGGCGCGCGGCCGACGAGGTGCGGCCGCGCCCCGGTGCAGGCAACCCACATGAGCGACGAATCCCGCCGCGACGACGCCACGCGGGCCCAGGTGGGCCCCGGCGACTACTTCGTCGTGGACACGGTGGACAACGCCTGGTGCGTGAGCGCGCGGATGGCCGGCCACATCGAGAAGGCCGTCACCGCCCGCTGGCCGGCGCCGTGGCTGAGCTTCGTGGACATCCACGGGGCCCGCATCACGGTGCGGACGCACCGGGTGAACTACGTGGCGCAGTGCTACGCGGAGAACCGCGCGGCGTGGCGCGCCTACAACCGCGCGCACGGGGCCGAGCAGAAGGCCGACCCCGATGCGGATGACTAAGATGCAGGGGCGCCGGACTCGCCGGGGAGGCGAGCCGGGCTTCGGGAGGTGGACCATGGCCCAGGTCTTTGGCCAGCACGACGAGAACACCCTGATCCAGCTCGGCAAGGTGGCCGCGCGGGCGGAGCGCGCCGCGCTGATGGCGGATGGCCACGTGGGCTACGTGATGCCCATCGGCGGCGTCGCCGCCTACCGGAACCAGGTGTCGGTGGTGGGCGTGGGCTTCGACATCGCCTGCGGGAACGCGGCCATCCGGACCGACCTGCGGGTGGAGGATCTCCTCGGCCTCTCGCGCGAGGAGATCGTGCGGAACCCGGCGCGCGCCACCGGGCACCGCCGGCTCAACGCGCTCGCGGACGAGATCCAGTCGGTGATCTCGTTCGGGATCGGGCGGAAGAACCGGGACGAGGACGCGCCGGTGGACCACCCGCTCTTCACCTCCGACGCGTGGGGGCTGCTCCCCAACACCGGGGCGGCGCGCGCGTTCCGGGACGAGCTGCTGCAGAAGGCGCGGCGGCAGCTGGGGACCGTGGGGTCGGGGAACCACTACGTGGACGTCTTCGCCGACGAGGCGGGCGCCCTCTGGGTAGGTGTCCACTTCGGGTCGCGCGGGCTCGGGCACACCATCGCGTCGGGCTTCCTGGCGCTCGGGCAGGGGAAGGGCTGGGGCGAGCGGGTGCCGGAGGTGGAGGTGCTGCTGGACCTTCAGCAGCCGCTCGGCCACGACTACTGGCACCTCATGAACCTGGCGGGCGAGTACGCCTACGCCGGGCGCGAGTGGGTGGCGCGCCGGGTGGTGGCGCTCCTCGGCGCGCGCGAGGTGGAGCTGGTCCACAACCACCACAACTTCGCCTGGAAGGAGCAGCACGGAGGCGAGGAGCTGGTGGTGGTGCGGAAGGGGGCCACGCCCGCCTTCCCCGGCCAGCGCGGCTTCGTCGGCGGCTCCATGGGCGACGACGCCGTGATCGTGCGCGGCGCCGACGCGCCGGCCGGGTCCCCGCTGGCGGGACTGCAGCAGGCGGCGCTCTTCTCCACGGTGCACGGCGCGGGGCGGGTCATGTCGCGCACCGCGGCGGCGGGGAAGATCCACCGGAAGACCGGCCGGGTGCTCGCGCCCGGGCGCGTGACCCCGGAGATGATGCGCCGCTGGGTGGACGAGCAGGGCGTGGTGCTGCGCGGCGGGGGGCTCGACGAGAGCCCGCACGCCTACCGGCGCCTCCCCGACGTGCTCCACGCCCAGCGGGACACCATCGTGGTGGAGCACGTGCTCAAGCCCCTGATCGTGGTGATGGCGGGGGCCCACGAGTTCGACCCGTACAAGGATTGAGTCCGCCTGATCCATTGGGCGAGGCGTCCGTGATCATCGAAAAGTTCCATTGGCCCGGCCGGGACGTGTGGCGCTATCCTCCGCGTCCACGTCACGGACCGGGTCATGTCACACGCCCTCGATGCGCTCGAGCACAAGAGCGTGCACATCCTGCGCGAGGCCTACGCCAGTTTCCCGAGCCTCTGCATGCTCTGGTCCATCGGCAAGGACTCGACCGTGCTGCTGTGGCTCGCCCGCAAGGCGTTCTTCGGCCACGTGCCCTTTCCGCTGGTCCACATCGACACCGGCTTCGAGATCCCCGAGCTGCTCGCGTATCGTGACCGGCTGGGGATGGAGTGGAAGCTCAACGTCATCGTCGGCCGGAACGACGAGGCGCTCGAGGCCAAGGACACCTTCCCCGACGGCCGCCGCACCCGCCTCGAGTGCTGCTCGGCGCTTCGCACCCGCGGCCTGGCCCAGACCCTGTCGGGGGAAGGGGCGCGCTACCGGCTCAACCTCGTGACGGGCCAGTACGAGCCGGCCCGCACCCGCGAGGCGTGGCAGGGCGTGATCGTCGGGGTGCGGGCCGATGAGGAGGGGAGTCGCTCCAAGGAGCGCTACTTCTCGCCGCGGGGCGTCGCCAACCAGTGGGACGTGGGCGACCAGCCGCCCGAGTTCTGGAACCAGTTCAAGACCGAGTTTGCCCCCGGCACGCACGTGCGGGTGCACCCGCTGCTCGACTGGACCGAGGTGAACATCTGGGAGTACATCGAGCGCGAGCGGATCCCGCTCGTGCCGCTCTACTTCGACCAGGGCAACCGCCGCCGCTACCGTTCCCTCGGCTGCTGGCCGTGCACCGGGCCCATCGCCTCGACGGCGGCGTCGGTGGCCGACGTGCTGGTGGAGCTCCGCTCGGGCCAGCTGCGGGACATCGCCGAGCGCTCGGGCCGGGCGCAGGACCTCGAGGGCGGTGGCCTCGAGGTCCTGCGCCGCGACGGCTACATGTGAGCCTCAGGCAAACTTGCCGCTGCGCACCACCTCCACGTCGTGGGTGTAGGCCACGATCGCGTAGTCGTGGAAGTACGTGGCCGAGAGGTGCGCCATGACCCGCTCGGCCACGTCGGCGCTCACCAGCGTCTCGACCCGGATGTTCTTCCCCTGCCAGTCCTGCGCGTGCACGCCGCGCGTCCCTTCCCCCTCCACCTCCCCCAGGCTGTAGCCGCGGGCGCCGAGCTTCCGCAGGTCGGCGGTGAGGTGCTCGCGCAGCACGTGCTCCGCGATGATGGTCACCAGCTTGAGCCGGATGGGCGTCATGGTGTGCCTCCGAACCAGGATGCGAGCCGGAAGTAGATGGGGATCCCCACCAGCAGGTTGAAGGGGAAGGTGATGACCAGCGCCGAGGTCAGGTAGAACGTGGGGTTGGCCTCGGGCAGCGTCAGGCGGACCGCCGGCGGCGCGGCGATGTAGCTGGCGCTCGCCGCCATCGCCGCGAGCACCGTGGCGCCGCCCACCGACAGCCCGGCAAGTGTCCCCACCCAGGCGCCGAGCGCGCCGTGCAGGAGCGGCATCCCGAGCCCGAAGCCGAGCAGGAAGCCGCCCACCTTCCGCAGGTCGCCGAGGCGGGCGGCCGCCACCACGCCCATCTCCAGCATGAAGAGGCAGAGCGCGCCGCGGAAGACGGCGCCCTTGGTGTTGTAGAAGGGCTCGATCACGGCCCAGTTCTCGTGCCCCATGATGAAGCCGACGAGGAGCCCGCCCACCAGCAGGACCATGGTCCGCCCGGTGAACACCTCGTGCAGCACCTCGCGGAGCGGGCGGCCGTGGCCCCCGGCCTGCACCACCCCGATGAGGAGCGCCACCTGGATGCCCGGCGCCTCGAGCAGCGTGAGGAGCGTCGGCAGGAAGCCCTCGGGCTCCGCCCCCTGGCTCTTGGCGAAGGTGGTGGCGGCGATGTAGGTCACGGCCGATACGGAGCCGTAGTGCGCGGCGATGGCGGCGGCATCGGCGGCGCCGAAGCGGCCCACCTTCCGGACCACGAGGTAGGCGGAGACCGGGGTGAACACCCCGAGCGCGAGCGTCGCCGCGGCGGGCCAGGCGATGGCGGCGAGGCTCGCCTCCCGGAGCTCGGCCCCGCCCTGGAGCCCGAGGGCCCAGAGCAGGAAGATGGAGAGGCCGAGGTAGATGTCCTTGGGGAGCGAGAACTCGCTCCGGACCACGCGCGCCAGCATCCCGAGCGCAAAGGAGAGCGCGATCGGGGAGAGCAGGTTGGCGCGGAGCAGGTCGCCCGTGGTCATGCCAGGCCCACCTGGGTCACGCGGCCGGTGGCGAGGTCGTAGGTGGCGCCCACGACGAGGAGCTTCCGCTCCGTCACCAGCCCGGCGATCACCGGCGACGCCGTGGCCAGCAGGTGCGCCTGGTTGCGCACGTTCTGGGCGATGACCCGGTCGAGGTCCGGCCCGGCCTGGTCCACCGCGGGGCGGATGTGCTGGTAGATGGTGCTGATCTGCCCGGGCACGGCCCCGCCGGCGATCGTCGCCTTCACGGCGCCGCAGGAGGAGTGGCCGAGCACCACGAGCACCTTGGCGCCGAGGACGACCGTGCCGAACTCGAGGCTCGCCATCTCCTCCGAGCTCACCACGTTGCCGGCGTTCCGCACCACGAAGACGTCCCCGAGGCCCTGGTCGAAGAGGATCTCCACCGGCACCCGCGAGTCGGCGCAGGTGAGCACCGCGGCGAAGGGCGCCTGGCCGCCGGCGGTCTCGCGGAGGCGGGAGAGGTCGCGGTGGGGCGCCGTGGGGTGCCCGGCCGCGAAGCGCGCGTTGCCGTCGAGGAGCGCCTGCAGCGCCGCCTCCGGCGTGGTGGGATCCGCGCCCCGCGCCGGCGCCGCAGCGAGGCCGAGGTGCGGGACGGCGAGGGCCGTGGCGGTCAGGGCCAGGAACTGGCGGCGCGTGGGCGGGGAGGTCGGCTGGTGCGGCATGGCACTCCTCGTCGAGGGTGATCCTCACGAAGCGGCCCGCCCCCGAAGGGACGGGCCGGGAAGGCTTCGTGAGAAAGGAACCGGGGAGAGGCGCCCGCCCCGGGGGGCGGGCCAGCGGCGGATCCGGTCAGGTCACGCCGCCGCGCGCTCGCCACTCCGCCGTGCGGCGACGACGGAGGCCACGACCCCGAGCAGCAGGATCGTGAGGACCACGGCGAGCGACAGCAGGGTGTCCACCTTGTAGGGCGTCTTGACCAGCAGCATCTTGGCGCCCACGAAGGCCAGCACCGCGATGAGCGCGGGCTTGAGGTACTTGAACGTCGTGATCATCCCCGCCAGGCAGAAGTACAGCGCCCGCAGCCCGAGGATGGCGAACACGTTGGAGGTGAGGACCAGGAACGGGTCCGCGGTGATCGCGAAGATCGCGGGGATCGAGTCCACCGCGAAGACGAGGTCGGTGAACTCCACCATCACGAGCGCGAGCAGGAGCGGCGTGGCCGCGCGCCGGCCGTCCACCCGGGTGAAGAAGCGCTGGCCGTCGTACTGGGCGCTGACGGGGTAGAGCCGGCGCACCAGCCGCACCAGCACGTTCCGCTCGGGGTCGATGCCGTGGGTCGAGACCAGCGCCATCTTGACGGCGGTGAGGATCAGGAAGCCGCCGAAGACGTAGATGACCCACGAGAAGCTGTGGATGAGCTGCGCGCCGATCGCGATCATCCCGCCGCGCATGGCGAGCGCGCCGAGGATGCCCCAGAAGAGCACCCGGTGCTGGTAGCGGGCCGGCACCGCGAAGTACCCGAAGATGAGCGCGATCACGAACACGTTGTCCATGCTCAGCGACTTCTCGATCAGGTAGCCCGTCAGGAACAGCTTGGCCGCCTCGAGCCCGCCCACCACCGGCGTGATGCTGCCATCGAGCTGCGGCACGTCGAGGCCCAGCCCCAGCCAGTGCCGCTCGTAGGCCAGGTAGAGCACCCCGGTGAAGGCCAGCGCGGCCCCGATCCAGACGCCCGTCCACGCCACCGCCTCCCGCATGCCCACCTCATGGGCCTCGCGGTGGAAGACGCCGAGGTCGAGCGCCAGGAAGACCAGCACGAGCCCGAGGAAGGCGACGTAGGCCCAGGTGAGGGCCGGGAGCCCGAGCAGCAGGACGGTGGAGGCCGCCGGGGCGGCGTCGAGGAGGAGCATGGCGCCAACCTAGCGGCCGCAGGTCGTAAGGTCCAATGGAATTATCGGAACATGTCCATAGAAAGAATCGTGCGATGCGCGGCCGGGGGCCGAGGGTGCCCTGGGGTGTGCCGGTGCCGGGGCGGGTGCGCCGGGGATAGAGCAGATCGATGAACGAGTGCGAAAAGTTCAGTTTGTCGTCATCGCGGGGAGGGCCTAGCATTGGCGCGTCGCCGGGGGAGCGCGGCCGGCGCCGCCAGTGTGCGCCCCCTCCCCCGCGGCGCCGCCCCTCCCGCGGGGGGGCGGCCCTGACCGCTGACTCCTGGAGCTTTCCATGCTGCTGCTTGCCGCATCCCTGCTGGCGGCCACCCCCGCCCTCGCCCCCGCCGCTCCCGCCAATCCGGTGGAGCGGGCCCACCGCGCGGCCCTGAGCACCAAGGCCGCCACCCGGGAGGCCGCCGGCGCCGCCTATCACTGGGCCACCCACTCGGTGACCCTCGAGCGCGCCGCCGCTGGCGAGCACGCCGCCGAGCTGGCCCGCCAGGTGGCCGCGGCCGACGAAGCCTTCGCCACCCTGACGGCCCGGCTGAGCGAGCGGCAGGCCGGGCGCGTGGCCAGCCAGCTGGCCACGGCGCGCGAGGCCCTGCTGCACGCGCGGGCCACGGTGGCCGCGCTCGAGGCCGAGGCGGCCCGCCCCGAGCCGAGCCGCACCGAGGTGCGGGCGCTCACCGCCGAGCTGTATGGCACCCTGACGGTCGCCGTCGAGGCGCAGCAGGCGATCGGCAAGCAGCTCAAGCCCCGGCGCACCATGCAGCCCGGACCCCGCGGCCGCTAATCCACCCTCCCGCGGGGCGCCGGCCCGCCGGCGCCCCGCGGTGTTTCCCCCATGGCCCATGCTGGATGACCTGCTGGAACTCGCGAAGGCGCGGCTCAGCCGCGCCGGGTGGCAGGACGATGCAAGTGAGGCGGACCGCGTGCTCCGCGAGCACGCCCCCGGGGACCACCTGGTGGCGTGGGTGAGCGGGCGGGATGACGACGAAGCGCTGCTCTGGGTGGCCACCGACCGCCGCCTGCTGCTCCTGCGCCAGGAACCCGGCCGGCGGGCCGTGATGGCCCTGTGCTACCCGGAGCTGCAGGAGGTCTGGGTGGCGCTCGAGCGGGGCGGCGCCAAGGTGCGGCTCTACGCCGCCGGGCGGAAGTACAGCCTCGACGACGCGGCGCCTGACGAGGCCCGGCGGTTCCACGCCGAGGTGGAGCGCGTGCGCGGGCGCCTCACGTGAACAGGCGGTGGCGCGCCGCCTCCGAGATGCTCACCACCGCCGGGTGGCGGAGGCGGCGCTCCACCGTGACGGCGTAGAAGGCCTCCCGCACCCCCTCGAGCTCCCCCACCACCCGGACCTCGTACTGGCGCCGGATGTCGGCCGCGATGGCGGACGGCGCGGCGAACAGCCCCACGCCGCCCATCCCGAACACCTTGAGCAGCGCGCTGTCACTGAACTCGCCGATCACGGCGGGGCGGATCCGCGCGCGTTCGAACCACTCCTCGAGCGAGCGCCGCAGGCTCGTGCCCTCCGTGGGCAGCAGGAACGGGGCGCCCGCCAGGGAGCCCGGGAAGCCCCGCCGGTACTTCTCCGCCAGCGGGGCCGTGCCGAAGACCGACACGCCGGTCTCGCCGAGCGGGTGGTTGAAGGCGCGCACTTTCGTCTCGCTGGTGAGCGGCGCGTCGGTGAGCACCAGGTCCAGCGCGTGCGTCGACAGCTCGGCGAACAGCCGCTCCGGCCGGTCCTCCCGGCAGGAGAGGTGCACCGGCTCCGGCAGGCTCAGCACCGGCGCCAGCAGCCGGTGCGCCAGCAGCTTCGGCACCTGGTCCGCGATGCCCACGTGGAAGCGCACGGGCCGCCCGGAGGGCTGCCCGGCCAGCACGTCTTGCAGTTCCCGCCCGAGGCTGAAGATTTCTTCCGCGTAGCGGTACGCCACCTGCCCCACGTCCGTCAGGACCAGCTTCCGCCCCGTCCGGGTGAAGAGCGGCTCGCCCAGGCTCTCCTCCAGCGCCTTGATCTGGGCGCTGATGGTGGGCTGGGTGAGGTGGAGCTTCTGGGTGGCGCGGGCGATCGAGCCTTCCCGGGCCACGGTCCAGAAGTAGTAAAGGTGGTGGTAGTTGAGCCAAGCCATACCCATAAGCTATGGAAACCGTGGCGGAGGACAATCGGGGCGGTCCGCAGTGCTTTCACGATGCGTTCATGGCCGCGGCATACGTTCAGAATACTCCCCTCCCCACCGGGAACCCCCTATGGACTTCCGCCTCCTGCGCCCCTGGCTGCTGCTGGGTGCGGTGCTTCTCCTGGGCCTCCCCGCGCCCGCCGCCGCCATCCCCGCCTTTGCCCGGCGCTACAAGGTGACCTGCGCGCTGTGCCACAACCCGGCGCCGAAGCTGACGGAGTTTGGGCGGGCCTTCGCCGCCAACGGGCTGCGCATGGCGGCCGGCGAGGACCCGGTGGACACGATCGGCACCGGGGACTCCGACCTCTCGCTCCTGAAGGACCTGCCCCTGGCGGTCCGGCTCGACCTCTACACCCAGGAGTACGCCAACGGGCGCGCCGCCACCGACTTCCAGACGCCGTACGGCCTCAAGATCCTGTCCGGCGGCCCGCTCTCCAAGAAGATCTCGTATTACTTCTACACCTTCCTGCTGGAGCGCGGTGACGTCGGCGCGGTCGAGGACGCCTTCATCTACTTCAACGACCTCGGCGGCAAGCCGGTCGACCTCATCGTGGGCCAGTTCCAGGTGAGTGACCCGCTCTTCAAGCGGGAGCTGCGCCTGATGTTCGAGGACTACGCCATCTACCGCGCCCGCGTCGGCGACGTCCCGATCGACCTCACCTACGATCGCGGCCTGATGGCCATGGCGGATGTCGGCGGCTTCACGATGACGGGCGAGGTGCTGAACGGCACCGGCCTCGCGGGGGCCGGGGCGAACCGGCACTACGACACCGACCGCAACAAGAGCCTTTTCCTCCACGCCACCCGCAACCTCAGCGGTGCCCTCCGGCTCGGCGCCCTGGGCTACTGGGGACGCACGGACGGCAACGACACCCGGAACACCACCAGCATGCTGGGCGGCGACGGCACCCTCGGGCTCGGGATCGTGGAGCTGAACGGCCAGTACGTGTACCGGGAGGACACCCGGCCCACGTTCACGGTCGGGGAATCCAAGGTCACGGTGCAGGGCGGCTTTGCGGAGGTCGTTGTCCGGCCCGTGGGGAGCCGCTGGTATGGCTTCGGCCTCTACAACCGCGTCACCTCCGACAAGCCGCTGCTCAACGTGCGGCTCGGCGGGCCGGCCAACATCAGGAAGCACGAGAGCATCTCGGGCGGGGTGGGCCACCTGCTGCGCCGCAACGTCCGGCTCACCGGCGAGGCGGCCTACGACCTGGAGCAGGAGGAGGGGCGATTCACCCTCGGCGTGATCGCCGCTTTCTAGCCCGGCCGGCACGACGAACGTGGGGCGCGCACGCCGCTGCGCGCCCCGCGTTCGTCGTACCGGGATCCCGCCTAGTCGACGGGCAGCTCGGCCCGCCGGCTCCATTCGAGGAATGACCCGTCGTAGAGCCTCGGCTGGAGGCCGAGGGTCCGCGCCACGAAGTACAGGTAGCTGGCCTGGACCCCGGTGCGGCAGTACGTCACCACGGTGCGTCCGGGCACCGCGCCCGCCCGCGCCAGGAGCTTCGCCACCTCGCCCGCGCCCTTGAGGCGGCCGGGCTCCGGGCTCGTGAGCGCCAGGCGCCAGAAGAAGTTCTTCGCTCCCGGGATGTGGCCGCCGCGAGGGACGCCGTCTCCCGGCGGCGTGCCGGCATACTCCGCGGCGGGGCGCGCGTCGAGCAGCGCCACGCTGCTGTCGCCCAGGTGGCCGCGGACCCAGTCGGCGTCCACCACGAGTTCGGGGCGCGGGGTCAGGTCGAGCCGGCCGGGGGTGACGGCCGGGACCGCCTGGGTGAGCGGCAACCCGGCCGCCCGCCACGCGGGCAGCCCGCCGTCGAGAAGCGCGGTGCGCTCGCCGAGGCCCAGGTAGTCCAGCGTGAAGAAGAGGCGGGCCGCCAGCAGCGGCTCGCCCACGAGGATGATGCGGCTGGTGCCGGTGACGCCGGCGCCCTCCAGCAGCGAGTCGAGCGCCGCCACGGGGGGGAGCTCGTTCGGGATCCCGGCCCGCTCCACCACCACGCGCCCGAACGGCACCAGGCGCGCCCCCGCGATGTGGCCCTCGGCGTAGGTGGCCGGATTCCGCTCCACCTGCAGCACCACCACCCGTGGGTCGTCCAGGCGCGCGGCCAGCCAGGACGGGGACACGAGGAGCGAGTCGCGCGGCGCCTGCGCGCCGAGGGCGAGCGGCAGTGCCAGGGTGAGCGAGCCGAGGAGGCGGGGCAGTGATCGCATGGCGGGGTCCCGGTGTTGCCGTGGGCGTTGTATAACTATATAGTAATATATAACCTCTCGCGGTCGGGAACACCATGCGCCTCCGCCAGCTCTTCCTGCGGCGCATCACGGTGGAGCCGATTTGGCCGGCGTGCCTCGGTGCGCGGGAGGCGCGTCCGGGCGTGGTGGTGACTAACTCGCCGGACGACCGTGCGTTCGGCTTCCAGCCGGGGGACCTGCGCCACCTCTCGGCGGTGTTCGTCCCCGGATCGGTGGCCGGAAAGGAGTGAGCCCATGCCCGAGACCACCCAGCGCACGCGGGCCACGGTGCGCTGCCCCTTCTGCCGCACGCTCAACCGCGTGGACCTGGCCCGGGCGGCGGACGGGCCGCGCTGCGGCTCGTGCCGGCGGCCCATCCTGCTCGACCGTCCCCTCGCCGTCGGGGACGATGACTTCGACACGGTGATCGCTGGAACGTCGGTGCCGGTGTTGCTCGACTGCTACGCGGACTGGTGCGGCCCGTGCAAGGCGATGGCGCCGATGCTGGACGAACTGGCGAGTGCACGCGTGGGGACGCTGCTCGTCCTCAAGCTGGATACCGACCAGAATCCGCAGGTCGCGAGCCGGCTCGGCATCCGGGGCATTCCCACGTTCATTGCGTTTCAGGGCGGGCAGGAGCGCCGCCGCCACGTCGGCATGGCGGACCGCGCCACCCTCGCCGCCCTGGCCACCGGCTGACGCCGCGTTCCGCCCCGCATCATGGAACCGGCCGGCCGGGACGAGGACCTCATGCAGACGCATCATCTCGCCGTCTCGCGGACCGCGCGCTACCTGACGCGCGGCCCGCTCGACGGCACGGCCACCGAGCTGTGGATCGGCCTCCACGGCTATGCCCAGCTGGCGCACCGCTTCCTCCGCTGGCTCACGCCGCTCGAGGACGGGCGCACGCTGCTCGCGGCCCCCGAGGCGCTCTCGCGGTTCTACCTGGAGACGGGGCTCGACGGGCGCCACGGCAAGACGATCGGCGCCACCTGGCTCACCCGCGAGGACCGCGAGGCCGACCTGGCCGACCACGTGGCCTACCTCGACCAGCTCGCCGATCACCTCCTCGCCGCGCACCCCGGGCGGCCGCGGCTCGTGGTCCTCGGCTTCAGCCAGGGCGCCGTCCTCGCCGCGCGCTGGGCCCTCCACGGTCGCACGGTGCCCGACGCGCTGGTGCACTGGGGCACGCCCCTCCCGGGCGACGTCTCCCCGTCGCTCCTCGCCGCGCGGCTCGGCGCCCGCCCCATCACCTTCGTCGGTGGCGACCACGACGCCTTCGCGCCCCCGGGCAGCCTCGAGGGCGCGGCCGAGGCGCTGGCCCACGCGGGGGCGCGGGTGGCGGTGCGCCGCTTCGGCGGCGGCCACCAGCTGCACACGCCCACGCTGCTCGACCTGGCGGGGCGGGCCGCGGCGGCTTGACGCCGTCGGCACACCCATTATATTCGACATCGAACAATATGACGACGAACGATACCCGGCCTCCGCGCCCCGACCCGCGCACCCGGCTCGCCCTCGGCGGCTTCGTGAAGCTCCGCCGCGCGGTGAACTCGCTCACGGCCCGCCTCAACCCGGTGCTGCAGCAGGACCATGCGCTCACCGAGAGCCAGTTCGGCGTGCTCGAGGCGCTCTGGCACCTGGGCCCCATGCCGCAGGCCCGGCTGTGCGAGAAGCTGCTGGTGAGCGGGAGCAACCTCACCACCGTCATCGACAACCTGGAGAAGCGGGCGCTGGTGCGCCGCGCGCCCAACCCGGAGGACCGGCGCGCCTACCTGGTGACGCTGACGGCCGCCGGGCGGGCGCTCATCGCCGCGGCATTCCCGGCCCACGCGGCGCGGGTCGCGGCCCTGCTCGGCGCACTCACGCAGGAGGAGCAGCGCGCGTTGGCGCGGCTCTGCCGCAAGCTGGGCCTCGCGGCCCGGCAGGCGGCACCGGATCCCCAGGAGTAGCAGGAGGGCGCGCCGAGGGCCGGCGCGCCGACGGCAGGACCCCTTGTCAGGAAGGACGCAGCCGCATGACGCACCCCACCACCGGCCTGCACCACGTCACGGCCGTGGCCGGCGACCCGCAGGCCAACCTCGACTTCTACGCGGGCCGCCTTGGCCTGCGCCTGGTGAAGCGGACGGTCAACTTCGACGATCCCGGCACCTATCACTTCTACTACGGCGACCGCACCGGCCGCCCCGGCACGCTGCTCACCTTCTTCCCGTGGGCCGGGATGCGCCGGGGGCGGCGCGGGCCGGGCGAGACCTCGCTCGTCAGCTTCAGTGTTCCCGCCACGGCGCTCGGCTTCTGGGAGGACCGGCTCGGCGCGGCCGGCATCACCACGGGCCGCGGGGAGCGGTTCGGCGTGGCCCGCCTCCGCTTCAGCGACCCGGACGGCATGGCCCTCGAGCTCGCCGCGGACGGGGAGCCGGGCACCGACGGCCTCTGGGACGAGGGCGGCATCCCCGCCGAGGCGGCCATCCGCCGGTTCAGCGGGGTGACGCTCCAGTTGCGCAGCACCGACGCCACTCGTGTGGTGGTCACCGAGGTGCTGGGGCTGGTGCCAGGCCCCGTGGACGGGGCGCTCCAGCGCTTCGACCCGGCGGGTGGGGGCCTCGGCGGCGTGGAGCTGCGGCAGGACGAGACCGGGGCCCTGGCCTTCGGAGCCGGGAGCATCCATCACATTGCCTGGCGTGCCGTGGACCAGGGGCACCAGCTTCGCCTGCGCGGCGAGGTGCTGGGGCAGGGGCTCGGCGTCACCCCGGTGGTGGACCGGAACTACTTCCGCTCGATCTACTTCCGCGAGCCGGGCGGCGTCCTCTTCGAGGTGGCCACCGACGACCCCGGCTTCCTGGTGGACGAGGCCGAGCGCGAGCTGGGCCGCGGGCTCAAGCTGCCGCCGCAGTACGAGGCGGAGCGGGCGGCCATCGAGTCGGTGCTCCCGCCGATCCGGGTCCCGGGGACGGACGCCGCGACCGTGGAGGACCGGTGAACACGCCCTTCGCGCACGTGTACCAGCCCGGCACGCCGGAGCGGACCCTGCTGCTCCTGCACGGCACCGGCGGGAACGAGCAGAGCCTCCTTCCCCTCGGGCGCCTGCTGGCGCCGGGGGCGGGGCTGCTGAGCCCGCGTGGCCGGGTGCTCGAGGGGAGCATGCCGCGCTTCTTCCGCCGGTTCGCGGAAGGGGTGTTCGACGAGGCGGACCTGATCGCCCGGAGCGCGGAGCTGGCGGGGTTCGTGGCGGAGGCGGCGGGACACTACGGCTTCGATCCGCGGGGCGTGGTGGCGGCCGGCTTCTCCAACGGCGCCAACATCGGGGCCGGCCTGCTGCTGCTGCACCCGGGGGTGCTGGCCGGCGGGATCCTGTTCCGCGCGATGGTGCCGCTCGAGCCCGCCGGGGTGGGCGGGCTCGCGGGGACGCCGGTGTGGCTCGGGGCGGGGCGGCACGACCCGATCGTGCCGGGGGAGAACACGGAACGGCTCGCCGCATTGCTGCGGCGGGCCGGGGCGGAGGTCACGGTCGACTGGCGCGACCTGGGACACCAGCTGTCGGAGGGCGAGGTGCGCGCGGCCGCGGACTGGCTCGCGCGCGGCCGAGCCTAACGACTGCCGGTGGCGTCCACCGAGTCCTTGAGCATCTCGTCGGCGGTCCGGAGCACGCGGAGCTGCGCCGCGAAGGCGCGCTGCGCGATCATCAGGTTGACCATGGCCTCGCCGAGGTCGCTCGACTCGGCCGCCGACGCGGAGATCGGGGCCACGGGCTCCTCGGGGTCGCCCGTGCCATCGGACGCCACCGGGACCAGGCCGGCCTTCGCGATCTGCTCCGCCGCGCGATCCACGCGGCGACTGTAAAGCCTCAGCGCGCTGACCGCCGAGGAAATTGCGGTGCCAGTGACGGGCATAGGGGGGTCTCCGTCAGCCAGGCTGACAGCCATGCTTCGGGGCTCATCCTCGGAGCCGGGGCTGCCAGTCAGCAGTATCGGCCGGCGTCCAGGGATCTTGAGCGGGCGTCCAAGGCTTGATGGGGCAAGGTGTTACCGGAGGGGTGGGGCGGCCGCTGGCCCGGCGGCACCCCGGCGCACCGGGCTAGTCCCACCCCTCCCGTCGCTTGAAGTCCTCGAGCTTGCGGCGGTCGCGCTTGGTGGGGCGCTCGTTGGTCTCGGGGACGAAGAGCACGTGCGCGGCCTTGAGCTGGAAGGCCACTCGCTCGCGGCCGGCGATGCTCTCCGGCGTTTCCTCATAGAGGCCGTGGGCCACGGTGGCGGGACCGCGCTTCTCGCTCACGTCCTTCACGAGCACCACATGCTCATAGGGACCGAGCTGGATCTCGAGCCGGTCGCCGGCCTGCACCATCTTGGCGCGCTTCACCCGGTCGCCGTTGACGTGCACCTTGCCGCCGTCGATGGCCTCCACGGCCAGCGCGCGCGTCTTGTAGAACCGGGCGGCCCAGAGCCACTTGTCGAGCCGCACCTTGGCGCCGTCGGTCATGATTCGGTCTCCTGCGCCGGGCGAAAGAGGAGGTCGAAGGCCAGGAAGACGGTCTTCGAGAACGGGTAGAAGACGAACGGCAGCGCCAGCATCAGCACCCCACCCCCCCAGAGCAGCGGGTCCCACGGCACGTCGGGCCAGGTGAGCACCACGGCGCCGACGAAGAGCGCGCCCCACGCCAGCTCCGCCGCCATGATGTTGAACATGTACGCGCCCACCACGTAGCCCTGCTCCCCGCGCTCGGTGCGGAGCCCGCAGCGGGGACAGTGCGACCGCATCCGCAGCCACGAGGCAAAGAGCCCGCCCCCGCCGCAGTTGGGGCAGCGGAGCGCCAGCGCGCGGCCAAAGAGCATCACCAGCCGCGGCATGGCTACAGCCGGCGCGGGTGCGGCGGGAAGCCGATGGCGCGGTTGAGCCAGCGGACGAACGGTGTCAGCGCCTCGTAGTCCTTCGCGAGGATGGCCGGGAGGCGCGGGGAGAGGGCGTCCTTGAGGGGCAGCACGCGGCCCACGGTGAACGACTGGTAGCGCAGCCACCGCTCCGCCGGGTGGCCGGGGGCAAAGCCGCGAGGGAGCCGCACCAGCATGGCGTCCTCGTCGAGCGAACCGAAGCGTCGGCGGAACGCGGGGGCCAGCACCACCGCCTCGAACCCCTCCGGGTCCTCGGCGATGGCGTCGCGGAGCTTGGCGAGGGTGGGGCGGGGCGGCATCCAGATGCCGGCGCCGAGGAAGCTCTGGCCCGGCTCCAGGTGGAAGTAGAAGCCGGCGCCGCCGCTCGCCTCGCTGCCGACGCCGCGGCCGGCGTCGGCGTGGTAGAACCAGCAGGCGGCGTGGGTCTTGTACGGCGACTTGTCGCGGGAGAAGCGGACGTCGCGGTTGATGCGGAACAGGGAGCGGCGCGGGTCGCCCACGATCTCGGGGGCGAAGCGCGCGAAGCGGGTGTCGAGCTCCTCGACGAGCGCCTTGAACGGGGCCCGCACCTCGGTCTCGTACAGCGCCCGGTGGGCCTCGAAGAAGGCCTTGGTGTTCGTGGCCTTGAGCTTCCGGAAGAAGGTCAGCGCCGCGGGGCGGAGGGCGGTGAACGGCTCGCTGGCGGCGGGGCGGGCGGCGGGCATCAGCAGGGCTTCCTTCTCGGCGCGGGTCAGTTGCTTGATGGCCCACTCGCGGCGGAGGGCGGCGCCCCGGTCGCGGGCGGGCTCGCTCCAGGCCAGGGCCACGGGGCGGCGGGCGCGGGTGTAGGCGGCGCCCCGGCCGGCGTTGTGCTGGGCCAGCCGGCGCGCCACGTCGCGGGCCACGCCGGTGTACAGCGACCCGTCGGCGCAGCGCGCCACGTACACGGACCAGGTCATGAGGCCCGGAAAGTAACCGCCCCGCCGCACGTTGCACCTCCTCTCCCCGGTACCCACGGTGCTAGATTCCCGCCCGATCCGCATGACGCCGCCCGTCGCCAGTCCGCCCGACCGCGCGCTGCCCGACCAACGGACCCTGCTCACCTGGGTCTTCGTCGCTCGCGTGGTGCTGTCGGTCCTCGCCCTCGTGCTCGCCTCGCTGGAGCGCGCGGCGGAGCCGGGCTATGCGTTCTACGCCAGCCTCGGCGTGCTGCTGGCCCTGGCGCTGGCGGTGTACGGGTACTGGTCGTACTGGGTGCGGCAGCGGGCGCCGGGCGCGTGGTGGTTCTTCCTGCAGGCGCTGGGGGACATCACGGTCATCACGCTGATCGTCCACGGGACGGGCGGCTCGCGGAGCGCCTTCCCGGCGCTCTACATCCTGGTGATCGCGGCGTACGCGCTGCTGCTGCCGTTCGGGCCGGGCCTGCTGGTGACGCTCTGCACGGTGGCGGCGTACTTCGCCGACGTCACCTGGCTGCAGGCCACCCGCGACGGCCTCGCGCCCGCCATGCCCGGGCTCGGCTTCTGGGGACAGGTGGCGGTGTTCCTGGCCGCCTACGTGCTGCTCGGCGGCCTCACCGCCCGGCTCCGCGCCGCGGGCGCCGAGCGCGAGGTGCTGCAGAGCGAGCTCCGCCGGGTGCGGCTGCGCGCCGACGAGATCCTGCGGAACATCCGCTCCGGCGTCATCACGGTGGACGATGCCGGCCGCCTGGCCTTCATCAACCCGATGGCGGAGCGGCTGCTGGAGCTGGACGGGGAGACCATGACCGGCCTCCCGGTGCTGGACCAGCTCAAGATCCGCAGCCCCGAGCTGTGGGCCGCCATGGTGGCGGCCATCCGCCATGGGCGGAAGGTGAGCCGCGGTGAGGGCACCGTGGTGCACGAGGGGGGGCGGCACTTCCCGATCGGCCTCTCCACGACGACCTTCGAGCGGGACAGCGACGGCCGCCCCTCGGTGACGGCAATCTTCACCGACATCAGCGACCTCAAGCGCCTGAACGAGCTCAACCTGCGCGCCGAGCGGCTCGAGGCGGTGGCCGCCCTCTCCGCGTCGCTGGCGCACGAGATCCGCAACCCGCTCGCGTCCATCCGCTCGAGCGTGGAGCAGCTGGCCCGCTCCGCCCACGGCGACGAGGACGACCGCTACCTGGCCCAGCTCATCGTGCGGGAGAGCGACCGGCTGAGCCGGCTGCTCTCCGAGTTCCTGGACTTTGCCCGCGTGCGCGCCACCGAGTTCGTGCCGGTGGACCTGCAGGCCGTGGTGACGGCGGCCGCCCGCCTGGTGCGCGAGCATCCCGACTGCCGCCCCGACATCGAGATCCGGGTGCAGGGGAGCCGCACCGTGCTCGACGGCGACGAGGACCTGCTGCATCGCGTGGTGGCCAACCTGATCCTCAACGCCGTGCAGGCCTCCCGCGGGCCCACGGTGATCAACGTGACCACGCGCCCCGCGCGCGTGGCCGAGCTGCCGGGGGGCTGCAGCATCGACCAGCCGGTCTGCCTCGAGGTGAAGGACACCGGCCCCGGCATTCCCGAGGAGCTGCGCGAGCGGCTGTTCGAGCCGTTCGTCACGGGCCGGGCCGGGGGCACGGGGCTCGGCCTGGCCATCGTGCAGCGCGCCGTCGAGGCGCACCGCGGCATGGTGCTCTGCGATTCCGCCCCGGGACGGGGCACGACCTTCACGATCTTCTTTCCCGCGCGGCGCGCGGCTGAGGCGGCGGCATGAGCCAGAAACCCCAGGTCCTCGTCATCGACGACGAGTCCGGCATCCTCGACACCCTGCGGATCCTGCTCCGCAAGGAGGGCTTCGAGGTCACCACCGCCCAGGGCGGCAAGGCCGGGCTCGAGGCCATCAAGGCCGGCACGCACGACATCGTGCTCACCGACGTGCGGATGCCCCAGGTCACCGGCCTCGACATCCTGACCGCCGCGCGCGAGCAGGACCCGATGACGCCGGTCATCCTCATGACCGCCCAGGCCTCGCTCCAGACGGCCATCGGCGCCGTCAACGCCGGCGCCTACTACTATATCCAGAAGCCGTTCTCCAACGACGAGCTGGTAGCCATCCTGCGCCGCGCCTGCGAGTTCCGCGCGGTGCGGGTGGAGAACAAGCACCTGCGCCAGGAGATCAAGCGCCGCGACAAGGCCGGCATTGCCCGGCCCATCGGCAAGTCGCGCCGGTTCATGGACGTCCTGAAGCTGGCGGAGCAGGTGTCGCCCACCGACAGCACGGTGCTGATCCAGGGCGAGAGCGGGACCGGCAAGGAAGTGATCGCCAAGTACATCCACAACCTCTCCGCCCGGAGCGAGGGCGCCTTCCTGTCGATCAACTGCGGCGCCCTCCCCGAGAACCTGCTCGAGAGCGAGCTCTTCGGCCACGTGAAGGGCAGCTTCACCGGCGCCGTGCGCGACAAGCAGGGCCTCTTCGCCGCCGCCCGCGGCGGCAGCTTCTTCCTCGACGAGGTGGGCGAGATGCCCCCGCCGCTCCAGGTGAAGCTGCTCCGCGTGCTGCAGGAGCGCGAGGCGATCCCCGTCGGCGCCACCGAGGCGATCCCCGTGGACGTGCGCATCATCGCGGCCACCAACCGCGACCTCGAGGAGGAGTCCCGCCGCGGCCGCTTCCGGAGCGACCTGTTCTACCGGCTCAACGTCATCACCATCCACCTGCCGCCGCTGCGCGAC
>CAZRCT010000027.1:0-40010 GCA_964598655.1 uncultured Gemmatimonadaceae bacterium | reverse complement strand
CGCGCCAGCTCCCAGTCCTTGTCGGTGATGCCGCCGGCCGAGTGGGTCTGCAGCTTCACCCAGACCTTGGCCCACGTCACCGTGAGGTCGGGGTGATGGTACGCCGCCTCGGCCAGGAAGCCGATGGTGTTGACCAGCGCCAGCGTGGTGAGCCACCCGTCGGTCTTGTACTGCCGCCGGATCCAGCCGTCCTCGTAGTACCAGCCGGGGAGCGCCTTGAGCTGCTCGGCGATCTCGGCGTCGGTGCAGGTGCGTTCCTTGGTGCTCATCTGCTCCTCATGGTGGTGCGGGTGCTACATCACGTCGCCGCCGTTGACCATCAGGGTCTGGCCGGTAAGGAACCTCGCGGCGTCGCTGGCCAGATACACCGCCGCGCCCGCCACGTCCGCCGGCGTGCCCCAGCGGCCGAGCGGGATCTTCGCGGCGATCTCGGCGCGCCACCCCTCGGGGGCCTGCTCGCCGAAGGCGGTCTCGATCCAGCCGGGCGCCAGCACGTTGACGCGGATGCGCGGCGCCAGCGAGCGGGCCAGGGTGCGGCTGAAGCTCTCGATGCCACCCTTCACCGTGGCGAACAGCTGCGGATTCTCGCCGTAGTAGCCCTGCCGGACCCCGTCCCACGACATGTTGATGATCACGCCGCCCTCCGGTTGCCGCTCCATCAGCTCGGCGGCGCGCCAGCTGGCGAGCATCGTCCCCCGGAGGTCCACGGCGATGAGCTGGTCGAGCTTGGCGCGGCGGCTCAGGCTCGTCCCCGCGCCGGTCAGGATGTCGGCGCCGGCGTTGTTGATCCAGGCGTCCACGCCGCCCAGGCCCGCCAGGACCGATTCGGCCACCCGGTCGAGGTCGGCCTCCTCGCTCACGTCGGCCTTGAGGATCAGGGCGCGGCGGCCGCTGTCGCGGATCCGGGCCGCCACGGTGTTGGCCCCGGCCTCGTTGGCCCGGTAGGTGAGGGCGACATCCGCCCCGTGGCCGGCGCAGGCCTCGGCGATGGCGCGGCCGATCCCGCTCGAGCCCCCGGTGACGAGGATTCGTTTACCTTGGAGCTGGCCCGGGACGCCGGGCGCGGTGTTGTGGCCGCTCATCGTGCGGCGTAACATACCGGCCGGAAGCCCCCATACAAGGGAGATCGGGTGCGCCTGTTGGTGAGTGTGCGGAACGCCGGTGAGGCCCGCGCGGCCGTCATGGGTGGCGCCGAGATCATCGACGCCAAGGAGCCGCTCGCCGGGCCCATCGGCCAGGTGGCGCCCGCCACCCTGGCCGCCATCCACGGCGCCCTGCCCGCCGGCCTCCGCCTGAGCGCCGCCCTGGGCGACGCCACCGCCGTGGACGACGTGGCCCGCGCCGTGGGCCGGGTCAGCGTGCCGGTGTCGTACGTGAAGCTCGGGTTCCGGGGCGTGCTCGAGGTCCCGCGGCTCGCCGCCCTGCTCGGCGTGGCGGTGCGCCGCGCGGCCGAACTGCCGGGGCGGCCGGCCGTCATTGCGGTGGCCTACGCGGATCACGCCAAGGTCGGCGCGCCTCCGCCCGGGCTGTTCCCGCGCCTCCTCGCCGAGACCGGCGCCGACGGCCTGCTGGTGGACACGTACGCCAAGGACGGCACCACCCTCTTCGACCACCAGGGCGTGGAGCAGCTCGCCGCGCTGGCCCGCGCGCTCTCGCCCGGCGAGCTGACCTTTGCGCTCGGTGGCAGCCTCGGCATGGCGGACCTGCGCGCCGCGGGCGAGGCCGGGGCGGACATCCTGGGGGTGCGCGGGGCAGTGTGCAGCGGGGGGCGGAGCGGTCGGGTCGAGGAAGGGCTGGTCCGCCAGCTGGCGGAGGCGGTGCGGAGCGCGCGCGCGCGGGCCTAGGCGCCCGCCACGAACTCCCGCGCGCCGAGCACCCGCCACGGCAGGCCGGCGGGGAGGGCGCGGTCAAACCAGGGATCGAGCAGCTCGCGCCCGCCGGGCACGGGCTTGAGGCACAGCAACTCGTCGGCCCCGAGCAGGGTGGCGAGGTACGCGGCCAGCGCATCGCTGGTGACGTCCCAGTGGTGCGGCAACTCGTCGGCGGCCTTGAGCCAGCGCGACGGGGCGAGCACCGGCACCTGGCCGGCGTCGTGGGCGGCGAGGATGCCCGCGCGATCGTCCACCACCACGGCACCGGCGATGCGGTCGGCCAGGGCCCAGGCGTACTGGTCCATCCCGAGGATGGCCATCCAGTGCGCTGCGGTGGCGGACAGGCCGTGCTGCCGGTCGAAGGCGCGCACCTGGTCCGCGAAGGGCCCGCCGCCCGGCACCACCACGAGGCGCGCCGTCGCGGCGCGCCGCGCGATCGCCGCGCCGACCTCGGCGAGGAGCGTGGGATCGGCGGCCAGGCCGCCGCCCACCTTGAGCAGCAGCAGTGTTGCAGTCGACTCGGCGTGGGGCATCGCGCCGAACTCTGCCACCGGCGTCCGCCCCGTTCAAGGGCCGACCTCCATCACGATGCAGATCATTCCCGTCCTGGACCTCCTGCGCGGCCATGCGGTGCACGCACGGCGCGGCGCCAGGAGCCGCTACCAGCCGCTCGAGTCCGTGCTGCTGCCCGGCCGCCCCGGGGATGCGGTGACGCTCGGGCGCGCCTATCGCGAGATGCTCGGCGCCGAGCTGTGCTACGTGGCCGACCTCGACGCCATCCAGGGCTGGTCCCCCCAGCACGACCTCCTCGGCCAGCTGGCCGACCCGCGGCGCAGCTTCGGCAAGGGCATCCTGGTCGACGCCGGGATCGCCACGCCGGCGGCCGCGGAGGCCGCGCTCGCGGCGGGCGCCTCCGCGGTGGTGGTGGGGCTCGAGACCATGCGCACCTTCGCCGACCTGCGCCGTGTGGTGGATGCGGTGGGCGGCACCCGGGTGCTCTTCAGCCTCGACATGATGGACGGCCTCCCCATCCGCCGCCGCACCGGCAAGCTCGCCCGCGAGGAGGCGGTGGGCCTCGAGATCGCCGCGCGCGCCGCCGAGACCGGGGTCGCCGCGATCATCGTGCTCGACCTCGCCGCGGTCGGCGCCGAGAGCGGCCCGCGCAACCTGGACCTGATGGCCGGCATCAAGCGCGTCGTCGGCTGTCCCGTCTTCGCCGGCGGCGGCGTGCGCTCCCGGGATGACCTCCACGAGCTCGCCCACGCCGGCTGCGACGCCGCGCTCGTCGGCACCGCCATCCACGCCGGCGCCATCGGCGGCGCGTAGGGCGGCGCGCACGATCCATGCGCGTGGGGCACGGCCGGATGGCTCCGGCCGCGACGGGCGCAAAAGCGGACGGGGCCGACACTCGTCGGCCCCGTCGTGCTGCGGGTGGTGCTGCCGGGCGCGGCTCAGGTCCCCAGCCCCAGCCGGTAGGTCGCCGACTGCCCGAAGCTCTCCTCCACCTCCATCTCGATGGCCGTGAGGTTGGTGATCCCCATGGCCGTGAGCTCGTCCCGGGTGCGATGGGCGAGGTACTGCGCGATCATCTCCGCCGTCGAGTTCTCGATCGGCATCATGGCGCAGTCCACGATCGGGAAGGTGTAGGTGTGCTGCCCGAAGTAGTCCACGTGCCGCTGCGTGCCCACCTCGCGGAAGCCCAGCTTCGGGTTCTTGAGCGGCAGGATCACCTTGTGGTCGATCTCGTCCACGAACTTCCGCACCGTCTTCTTGAGGATCGAGAAATCCACCACGAAGAGCGTCTCGTCGTCGAGGCTGCCCTCGACGGTGACGCCCACGCGGTAGTTGTGCCCGTGCAGTGTCTCGCACTGGTGCCCGCGGAAGGTGATGAAGTGGGCGGAGCTGAAGACCAGGTAGTCCTTGCTGACGGTCACCTTGAAGTCACTGCGCACGGGGCATCCTCGGAGAATCGGCCGCCACCGCGTCCTCGGCCAGGACGGCGAAGAGCGCGGCGGCAGTCAGGTCGGCACTGGTGCCGGGGTTGCGGGAATTCTGGGGGTCGCGGAGGCTCAGGTCAAACGCGGCGATCCGGGCGGCGGCCTCGGGATTGGCCGGCCCGTCCAGGGCCAGGATGGCCCGGGCCTCGGCCGACACCGCCTCGGCCGCCGCCCACCCGAGCTTCCGGGCGATGAGCGTGTCCGGTGCCGCGGCGAGGAGCGCCAGGTAGGCGGCCACGGCGGCGTCAGCCCAGGAGGCGCCGGCGGCGCGCGCCGCGCGCACGGCGGGCACCCCGACCTCGAACGTGAGCTGGAAGCCGGTGGCGTACTCCCGCGCCACCGAATCCCGGCCGGCCGCGAGTGCCATGGCCTCACGGAGCGTCACGGTGGGCTCGCCGGCGAGATCCTGCGCGCCCGCGGTGCCGAGGCCGCCGGGCGCCGCCTCACGGATGGCGCGGTAGGCCAGCCGGGCGTCCTCCACGGTGGTGGCGGCGAGGACGGCGGCCACCTCGGTGCGGAGCGGCGATCCCCCGGCGGCCCGGCGGGCGGCGGCCTGCGCCAGGGGCGCCAGCAGCAGGATGATGCCGAGGTTGGTGTTGGCCGCCACCACCGCGCGGCGGGCGCGCACTGCGGCCAGGATGGTCTCGCCGACCGGCCGTTCGCCCGCCCGGGCAAACTCGGGGCCGATGGCGGCCGCGCTCGTCGCAAACTCCTCGAAGCGCATGTCGCGGAACGGCCGGCCCGGCGCCACGTTGCCGGGCTTCGGCGCACTCGCCTCGAGCAGCGAGGCCAGCGTGGCGAGGCCGCCGAGCGGCAGGCTCATCGGGCGAGCAGCTGGGCGATGACGGCGCCGGCCACGTCGAGGCCGGTGGCCTGCTGCAGCCCCTCCCAGCCCGGGATGCCGTTCACCTCGAGCACCCACGACGTGCCGTCCTCACCCGGCAGGAGGTCCACCCCCGCGTACTCCGCGCCCACGGCGGCGGCGGCGCGCACCGCGTACTCCGCCTGCGCGGGCGTGAGGCTGGCGGGCGCGGCGCGGCCGCCGCGGGAGAAATTGGTGCGCCAGCCGTCGGCGCGGCGCTCGATGGCGCCGAGCACCCGGCCGCCCACCACGAAGGCGCGGAGGTCGCGGCCGGTGTGAGGGATGAACCGCTGCAGGTAGAAGACGCCCCGGATCTCCTCGATGGCGCGGAAGACGCGCCAGGCGATGTCGGGATCGCTCACCCGCGTCATCCCGAGGCCCATGGACCCGAAGAGCGGCTTCACCACCACGTCGCCGAGCGCCTCGAAGGCGGCCATGGCGTCGTCGACGCCCTCGCAGGCGACGGTGTCGGGGGTGGGCAGGCCCGCGCGCGCCAGGATGGCCGAGGTCCACGCCTTGTCCACCGTGCGCTCGATGGCGCGGGCGCTGTTCATCACCCGCACCCCCTCCTCCTCGAGGCGGTGCAGGGTGTCCACCCGGTAGATGATCTGCTCCATGGAGCCGCCGGGGATGATGCGCGCCAGCACGGCGCGCGCCTCGGCCAGCAGGCGGCCGGCGTTCCGGACGCCGGCGCCCGTCCCCATCCGGGCGATGTTCCCCTCCCAGGGCAGCAGCACCGGCTCGGCCCCGGCCGCGCGGGTGGCGCGGAGGAGCTCATCGACGTGCCAGCCGGGGCGGGAGGCGAGGATGACGACGTGCATCGGGGAGGGTGCGCCTGCGCGAGGGTGCCCGCCCCCCGGCGCGGCCCGTGGGCCGCGCCGGGGGGCGGAAGGTCGCGGACTACGGCTTCGTGGTGAGGTGCCCCACGAGTCCCACCAGCCCGCCCGTGGCGAAGTTGGCCAGGTCGTCGCCCACCGCCTTGAACTCCGGGGTGCCGGTGCCGGCCTTGAGGGCGGCCGCGTTCGGGAAGTAGAGCTTGGCCTGGCGGTACAGCGCCGCCGGGGTGCCGTCGAGGTTCCTGGCGAACTTGGTGAGTTCCGCCCGGCTGAAGGCGATCTTCGCCGCGCCGTTGGCCACGATCGGGAGGTGCGTCGCCGTGTAGTAGCTCTCGAAGGCGGCCGGGTCCTTGGGCGTGTTGTAGAGCACCGTGACGAAGGCCGTGGTGTCCCCGGCCGCGAGCGCCGAGGCCTCGTTGGTCTGCTCGCCGATCATGGCGATGAGCCCGCCGGTGGCGAAGTTGGCCAGGTCGTCGCCCACGGCCTTGAAGCCCGGGGTGGCGATGCCCTTCTCGAGGTCGGCCATGCTGTTGAACCAAAGCACCGCCTGCCGGTAGTAGGTCGGCGCCTTGCCGTCGAGCGTCCCGTCGAACTTGGTGAGCTCGGCGGCGGTGAAGCCGATCTCCGCCTGCTTCTGGCCCACCAGGGGCACGTGCGTCTCCCAGTAGTACTTCTCGAACGCCTTGGCGTCCTTCGGCGTGTTGTAGATCACGGTGACGAACGCCTTGGCCGGCGGGGGCGCCGGGGGCGCGGCGGCGGTGGTGTCCTGCGCGGGCTGCTGCTCAGGCTTGGAGCAGGCCGCGGCCAGCGCGACGAGCGACAACAGGGCGAGACGACGCATGCACACTCCGCAGGGTGAAGGGACCGACGGGAACGACGCGCCTCACTCCGGGTGGAGCGAGCGCTTGAGCACCTCGGTGTTGACGCGGCCCGCGTGGTAGGTCTTCCCCGACGTCACGCTGGTGAGCCACACCTCGGCCGGGCTGAAGAGCAGCGGGTCGATCTTGTAGAAGTCCTTGTCGTAGCGCTCGAAGATCTCGTAGAACGGCGTGCCGTAGTCCTTCGAGGCGCTGGCCGGCAGCTTCGCGGCCAGGTCGGCGAGCTCGGTGTCGCTCGCCCGCACGGTGTAGTGCGCCTGGCCGGCGTAGAGGATGCAGTCGTTGGTGCGGCCGATGCCCCGCAGGTCGTTCTTGGCCAGGGTGGCGATGGGCGCCGTGCCGATCCCGCTCACCACCTGCCGCACGTCGAAGCCGAGCACCTCCATCTTGTGGAGGCCGGTCTCGAGGATCCGGGCCGAGATCTGGGTGCCGCCCGCCAGGCTCGCCGTCGGGGCGATCACGAACGTGAGCTGCGCCGGCGAGAGCCCCGCCTTCTTCGCGACCCACGCCGCCACCGCGTCGGTGGGCAGCTCGCGCCCCTCCAGCACCAGCACGCCGCTCGTGGCCTGCTCGGCGTAGTGGAGCTTCTCGAACAGCTCCTTCTCCACCCGCGCGTGCGCGCGGAGCGGCCCCGAGCCCATGGCGAAGTACTTGTCCACGCTGATGGCCCAGCCGGCGTACTGCGACGCCATGCAGCTGACGGCCGGGTGGTCCGTGCGCACCTGCACCCCGGGCCAGTTCTCGCCGCCGAGCGCCAGGCTGGCGTACTCCACGTCGCCGAGGCCGCCCATGCAGATCTCGCTGAGGAGGAGGCCGGCGTTGAGGCCGCCGTCCACGTGGACGCCCGCGTCGAGCACCCGCGCGCCGCCGGGCAGGCGGTGCTCCGCGATGCGCAGGCCCGTGAGGTCCTCGGTCATCACGTCGGCGAGGTCGCGGGCCCGCTCGTTCATGTTGAGGCTGGTCATGCGTCGGTCCGGGAGTGGGAGGGGGGCGGGCGACAATCTACATCGGAGGCGGGCCCGGAGCGACCGAGCGGGACGCGGTCGCCCGGGAGGCGGGGGCTAGGCCCGGATGAGGATCTCGCCCTTCCCCTCAGCGGCGAGGTCGCCCATGAGGCGGCGGACCCGGAGGCCGCGCTCGGGCAGGTCGCCGAAGGGGGAGGGGAGGCCGCGCCAGGCCCGCGCCAGCAGGGTGAGGAAGCTGAGCGGGAAGGTGCCGCAGTCGTTGAACGTGGCGGGGAGGCCGGCCGGGAGCGCGGGCAGGAGGATGGTCCCGCGCCGCATGCCGGTGCCGGCGCCCGGGCCCACCGCACCGCCCACCGCGATGGTCCCCGCCACCATGCGCGAGGCCAGCAGCGCCCCCGCGGTGCCCTTGATGAGGAGCGTGCCGCGCCGCATCCGGTCGCCGGCGCGCTCGCCGGCATTGCCTTCCACGAGCACGAGCCCGCCGCGGATCCCGCGATGCTCGCCCGGCAGCGGCGCGCCGAGGAAGTCGCCGGCGTTGCCGCGCACGCGGAGCTCGCCGCCCGTCATGCCGCTGCCCGCAAAGGTGCCCACCGAGCCCGACACGCGGATGGTGCCGGCGGCCATGCCGCGCCCCAGGTAATCGCCGGCATCGCCGTCCACCTCGATGGTGCCGCCGGTCAGCGCCGTCCCGATCCCGTCGAGCTTGGCCGTCGCACCGGCGAGCACGAGCGTCTCTCCCGGCGTGCCCTCGATGGCGAACAGGCTGTCCACCCGCACCACCTGTCCGGCCGAGGCGAGCAGCAGCGCGCCGATCTCCGCGGCGGACTTGCCGCCGAGCGCCGCCGGCGTGAGCGGCGCGCAGTCCACCCGCTGGGCGGGCGCCGCGCGAAGCGTGAGGCGGAGCGCGCTCATGAGGCCAGGATCTCGCGGAGGCGGAAGTGGTACTTGCCGAGCTTCCCCCCGTAGTTGCCGGCGCTGATGCGCCGCACGCCGGCCGCGGCGCCGAGCCGGATCACGGCGTCGAGGCCGGCGCGCGTCGCCGCGCTCACATCGTCCGCGGTGAGCCCGTCGATCACGATCTCCATCACCGACCCGACCTCGGCCGAGAGCTGCGAGCGGGTGATGCCGCGGATGGTGGGGCAGAAGGCGTCGTTGGTGCTGGCGGAGAGCGCCTTGTACCTGGACCCCACCTTGGAGCCCGAGCGCACCACGCCGCCGGGGAAGGGCATGATGACGTTCGGGACCCGCTTCATGGCGGTGATCGCGGCCTCGCAGGCGGCCAGCGCCTGCGGCTGCGACTCGGCCAGGACCAGGAAGTTGCCGCCGCCCACCGCCGGCACGATCCCGGTGGTTTCCTCCACCAGGAACTCGCCGTCCATCACGGGCACCCGCCAGTAGCGCTTCCCGCCGATGAACTTGGACTGCTGGAAGCCGTCGCCGAAGAAGCGCAGGTTCTTCCCGAGCGCCACCGGCTCGCCGCCGTCGATGCCCGCGAACGCCGCGCTCGTCGGGGAGGTGAGCACGCACTGCCCGATCCGCCGCTCGATCTGCTTGCCGAGCTCCTTGCCCGACATCGCGAAGAGGAGGATGGCCACGCCGGGCCGGCCATCCGGCGTCTCCTCCGGCGCCAGCTCACGCTCCACCCCCGCCTCACACCCGCAGGCGATCACCGACGTGGCGAAGCCGGTGGCCGCGTTGGCGGCGTGGTAGGCCCACGGCAGGTTCTGCGCGGTGATGATCACCCGCGTCGCCTTCATGGGGAACGCCTCGGCGAACTCGTCGTCGATCAGGACGCCGTTGGCGATCATCGCGCCCTCCGCGTCGGGTGCACCACCACCTCGGCGTCGTGCCCGAGCCCGCTCAGCTCGTCGCGGCTGAGCCACATGTGCCGCGCCCGGACCGTCAGGTACTTCTCGAAGTACTCGGCGAGGCGGCGGTCAATGGCCGGGTCGTACTCCGGCTCCACCGTGTGGTAGCGGCCCTGCACCACCTTCACGATCCGGCCGTCGCGCACGATCTCCTCGCCGTCCTTGAAGACGTGCGCCGGCGTGGTGAACATCGCCTCGCGGTTGGCGTCATCCCGGTAGACGGTGATGTCGGCGCGGGCGCCCGGGGCCAGGTGGCCCATGTCGCCGATGCCGAGCAGCCGGGCCGGGCCCGCGCGCGTCAGGATGGCGATCTCGTAGAGCGTGTACTCGCGCTCCAGGCTCCCGAGCGTGGAGAGTGCCCGGGCGTCGGGGTTGATGGTCCCGAGGCACTCGTTCCGGAAGGTCCGGTCCATGAGGAGCCGGATCAGGTGCGGATACGTGGTGAAGGGCGCGCCGTTCGGGTGATCCGTCGTGAGGAAGATCTTCCACGGGTCGCTGACCAGCAGGAAGAGCTCGAGCCCGATGGCCCATTGCAGCGCGTTGACGAAGTTCTTGTCCTTGTACCGGAACGGGAGCACGCCGCAGCCCGCGTCGCACTCGATGTCCATGATCACCGACTTCTTCGGGCTCGCCACGGCGGCGTTCCGGTGCTGCGACATGTTGTCGCCGCTCGCCGTGACCGTCTGGCCGAAGAGGATCTGGCCCACGTCGCAGCTGGCGTTGGGCGTGGCGTTGATCTTTTCCGCGATCTGCGCCGCGGCGGAGGAGAACTTGCGGTCGCCCTCGGTGCCGTAGCTGTGGAACTGGATGTGCGTCAGGTGGATCGGGTGCCCCTCGCTCGCGTCCACCGTGCCGAGCGTGGTGGGGAAGTTCCCCGGCACGCCGAGCAGGTTGCTGTGCACGTGGAGCGGGAAGGGGACGCCGAGCTCGTGCACCGCGCGCGCCAGGGTGCGCAGCACGTCGCGCGGGCTCACCCCGTAGTAGGGGTGCTTGTCCTCGAGGTCCATCCGCCGGACGTTGAACTTGAACGCCGAGATGCCCGCCGGGTTCACCACCTTGATGCCGATGCAGCGCGCCGCGTGCAGGGTCCACGCCACGTAGTCGTTGATCACCGCCTGGCCGGCCCCGCCGGCCATCAGGCGGAGCAGGAAGTCGTCGCTCCCGAGCATGGCGTAGCCGCCCTTGTCCACCATGGGCACGTCGCCCATCTCGAGGTGGGCCTGGCGGGCGTTCATGGGCAGCAGCGCCGGCTCGAAGGCGGCCGTGTAGCCCATCTCCGCGTAGCGGTAGCCGGTGGCGAAGGTGCCGGGGGCCGCATGGCCGCACGAGGCGCGGAGCAGGGCGCTCCGCGCCACCGCCTCCCCGCGGTGATCCTCGGGCAGCATGGCGCGCGCGATGTTCAGCTTGCCGCCGCCGATGTGGGTGTGCATGTCGATGGCGCCCGCCATCACCACGCAGCCCCGGAGGTCGTACTCGCGGTCGATGGTGGTCCCCGGCGCCGGTGCCGCCACGATGCGGCCGTCCCGCACGTACACGTCGCGCACCTGCCCGTCCACGCCGTGCGCGGGATCGTACACCGTGCCGCCGGTGAGCTTGAGGAGCATCAGCGGGCCTCCCCGAGCAGCGCCTCGATGGCCGCCAGCGCATCCGCCACGCTCGGCAGGCTCGATGCCCGGAGCCCCGCCAGCGGCAGCGCCACCACGCGGTCGGTGCGGAAGAACTGGCCGCCATGGTCCACGCCCGGCGTGCCCACGGGAATGAAGACCGCGGGCGGCTCGGCGAAGGTCATGACCGCGTGCCCCAGCACGACCGTCGGGACTGCGGCCTTCGGCGGCACCCGGGCCGGGTTGAAGCTCGAGATCCAGAGCAGCAGGTCCGCAGCGCCCTCCGCGAGCAGCCGCGGGGTGGCGTAGCGGTGGAGGTCCTGTTCCGGCACGCCGCGGGCAAAGCTCACGCGGGTGCCGTAGCCCGTCTGCCAGAGGTGCACCGCGTCGGAGGTGACGTCCCCCTCCGCGCCGCCGAGCGGGAGGCCGGCGAAGCGCGTCTCCCGGTTCAGCTCGCGCAGCAGGTCGGCCAGCGCCTGCACCGTGAGGTCGGCGTGCGGCACGTCCATGTCGGCCGTGGCCCAAGGCATCACGCCGTACCTCGCCGCGCGCAGCTTGCCCGCCAGCTCCTGCCAGGTGGCCAGCGGCTGGCCCGCAATCTCGGCCGCCGCGACGGGCTTGCCCGCCACCAGCGCGCGCAGCGCCCCGAGCGCCTCACCGAGGCGGGCCGTCTCGCAGGGGATCACGCGGACCGGTCCCGGCAGCTTCACGCCGGCGGCGGGGCCCGTGCCAAGGAAAAGGATCTCCACCGGCGCCCGCGCCCCGAACAGCGTGTCGGCCGCGCCGAGGGTGCGCTCGAAGAACCGCGGGAAGCGGCTCACGATGTCCCCGCCCACGGCCACCAGCAGGTCGCAGTGGTTCCGGATCTCGGAGAGCGTGGTGGTGATCCAGCCGCCGTCCTGCAGCACTAGGAGGTTCCGCACCGCGGCGGCGGAGTTCATGTGGTCCAGGGTGGCGCCGGTGCGGTCGGCCAGCCGGCCCACGGCGCGCGAGCCGCGCACGTCGGTGCCGAGCCCGCCGAAGAGCGGCGCCTTGGCGGCGCGCAGCAGGCGGGCGGCCTCCGCGTACGCCTCGGCCAGCGGCACCTCGCGGGCACCCAGCCGCGCGGTGCCCCGGCCCGGGGCGCCCGCAAAGGCGGGCACGGCGATCGGACAACCATTCTCGCGCACGACCAGGCGGTCGCCGGTGGTCTCCACCACCAGGTCGTCGCAGGCCAGCCCGCAGAAGGGGCAGGTCACGTCGCGGACGACGGAAGCGGTCACGGGCGGTTGGGAGGGCGCAGGCATGGGGGCAGCAACATTATAGCTGCAATTCTCCCCGCGTGCATATTTATCGCAACTTCACCATGACTCCGCGCCCCGTCCTCCCACCCGCTGACGCGCCCTGGCTCATCGTGGCCGTGACCGGTCGCGCCCTGGCCGCGTCGGCGGTGCGCGGCGGGTATCAGCCGGTGGTGCTCGACTTCTTCGCGGACCGGGACACCCGGGCCCTCGCGCAGGCCACGCGGGTGGTGGCACGGCCGTCCGCGCTGCGCATCGACGCACGCGCCCTCCGCACCGCACTGCGCGACCTCACCCCGGCCGGCGGCTGGGCTGGCGTGGTGCCCGGGGCGGGGTTCGAGGCCCGGCCCGCGTTGCTCCACCTGCTCGCCGACTGCGCGCCCCTGTACGGAAATCCGGCCGAAGTCGTGGCACAGGTGAAGGACCCGGCCCGCTTCACCCGCCTGCTCGATGAGCTCGGCCTGCCCCATCCCGAGGTGCGACTCGCGCCCGTGGCCGATGTGCGCGGATGGCTCGAGAAGCGCGTCGGCGGGGCCGGGGGGACCCACATCCGGCCGGCCACGCGACGGCTGCCCCGGGATGCGTACCTCCAGCGCCGGCGCGAGGGTCGCGCGCTGTCCGCCACCTTCCTGGCCGACGGGAACCGGGCCGTCATCCTCGGCTTCAACGAGCAGTGGACCGCGGGGACGCCGGCCCGTCCCTTCCTCTACGGGGGGGCGGTGAGCGGGGCGCAGCTTCCTCTCGCGCGCGCCAACGAGGTGGCCGCGGCCCTGGATGCCATCGTGCGGGCATCGGGGGTGGTGGGCCTCGGCAGCCTCGACTTCCTGGAGGCCGATGGCGCCTGGTGGATCCTCGAGCTCAACCCGCGTCCCACCGCCACGATGGAGCTTCACGACCCCGGATTTCCCCGCGGCCTCTTCGACGCGCACCTGCGCGCCTGCGCCGGCGAACTGCCCGCGACCCTTCCCGCGCGGTCGCCGGCCCGCGCGCACGCCATCGTGACGGCGCCAGCCGCGTGGCGCGTGGGCGAGGGGTTTGCGTTTCCCGCATGGTGCCACGACGTCCCGGTGAGCGGCACCGAGGTGCTGCCCGGCATGCCGGTGTGCACCGTGAGCGCGGAGGCCGAGGGGCCCGCCGAGGCGGCGGCGCTGGCGCGCGCGCGCCGGGCCGGGCTCCTCGCTGCCATCCATGCGGACCTCGGCACGGCGGTGGGCGCGTGAAGCTGTTCGTCTACGAGCACGTGACGGGGGGCGGCATGCTGGCCGAATTGCCGCCCGCGTCGCTTGTGCGGGAGGCGGACCTGATGCTCCGGACGCTCGTGGACGAGCTGCGTGCCCTTCCCGGCGTCGCCCTGGCCACCTCGCGTGACCCGCGCCTCCCGCCCCTCGATGGTATCGAGACCCTGGTGCCCGCACCCGGCGAGCCGCCGCTGGTGCTCTACGCCCGGGGCCTCGCCGACTGTGAAGCTGCCTGGCCCACCGCCCCCGAGACCGGCGGCGTGCTGGAGGAGCTGGCACGCCGCACCCTCGCCGCCGGCGTGCGGCTCATCGGCTGCCGCCCGGAGGGCGTCCAGGTGGCCGCGAGCAAGCGCCGCACCGCGCAGGTGCTCGCGGCGCGTGGCATCGCCGTGATCCCCACGTTCACCGCCACCGACAGCTTGCCCGAGACTCCCGGCGCCCTCTGGGTGGTGAAGCCGGACGACGGCGCCGGGGCGGACGGCCTGCAGCTGGTGCCCGGCTGGCGACTGGCTGCCGCGCGCCTCGCCGCCGATCCCGGCCGCCTGGTGGCCCAGCCCTGGCTGGGCGGGGAGGCCGCGAGCCTGTCGGTGCAGTGCCGGGACGGCCGGGCCACGCTCCTCGCGGTGAACCGCCAGCGCGTGAAGGTGTCACCGGACGGCGTGACCCTCGTCGGCCTCGAGGTGAATGCCCTCCCCGATCCCGGTGGCCGCCTCGCGGCGCTCGCGGACGAGGTCTGCCGCGCCATCCCCGGCCTCGATGGCTACGTGGGCATCGACCTCCTCCTCGGCGACGACGCGCCGGTGGTGGTGGAGGTCAACCCGCGCCTCACCACCTCGTACGTGGCGCTGGGCCGGTCCCTCGGGATCAACGTGGCCCGGCGCCTCCTGGATGGGCCGGACGCAGCCCCCGCGGGGGCCGGGCGTCCGGTGTCCCTCGTGCTCGAGGCCGCCGATGACTGACGGCGTGATCGGCTGGGACCTCGGCGGCGCCCACCTCAAGGCCGCGCGGCTGGCGCCGGATGGCGGCGTGGCGGGCGTGGTGCAGCTGGCCTGCCCCCTGTGGCAGGGCCTCGGCCACCTCGAGGCGGCCATGCGGGGGGCGATACACCAGTTAGGCGCCGCCGCGGTGAACGCCCTCACCATGACGGGGGAGATGGTGGACCTCTTCGCCTCACGGGACGAGGGCGTGGCGCGCATCCTGGACACGGCGGAGGGCCTGCTCGGGGGCCCCGGGCTCCGCGTGTACGCCGGGGCGGCCGGGCTCGTGCCCGGCGCCGACGCGCGGCGCCGCGCGCCGCAGGTGGCCTCCGCCAACTGGATGGCCACCGCGGCGTTCATCGCCCGGCGCCTGCCGTGGGCCTTCCTCGTGGACATCGGCAGCACCACCGCCGACCTCATCCCCATCGGTGACGGTCGCGTGCGCGCGCTCGGCGCCACCGACTTCGACCGCTTGGTCCACGACGAGCTCGTCTACACCGGCATCGCCCGGACGCCGGTGATGGCCATGGCGCCGGCGGTGACGTTCGAGGGCCTCCGCGTCCCGCTCGTGGCGGAGTACTTCGCCACCAGCGCCGACGTCTATCGCCTCACCGGGGAGCTCCCCGAGGGGGCCGACCTGCACCCCGCGGCCGACCAGGGTGAGAAGACCGCGGAGGCGAGCGCCCGGCGCCTCGCCCGCATGATCGGGCGCGACGCCACTTCGGCGCCGCCGGAGCGCTGGCGCGAACTCGCGCACGCGCTGCGCGACGCGCAGCTGGCGATGCTGCTGGCGGCGTTCGACCGGCAGATGCTCCGCGGCGCGGTGGGCCCGGAGGCGCCGCTCGTGGCGGCGGGGGTGGGACGGTTCCTGGTGGAGGAAATGGCGCGACGCCGGGACCGGCAGGTGCGGGCGTTCGCGGAGCTCTTCCCGCCCGGGGCGGCCTCCGCCGCCCGCATCAATGATTGCGCGCCCGCCGTGGCGGTCGCCGCGCTCGGCGCCGCGCTCGGCGCGGCGGCCTGATCAGAGCCCGAGCCGGGCCCGGGCCGTG
Organism: uncultured Gemmatimonadaceae bacterium; assembly: GCA_964598655.1. Classification (GTDB taxonomy): domain Bacteria; phylum Gemmatimonadota; class Gemmatimonadetes; order Gemmatimonadales; family GWC2-71-9; genus JADJOM01. Next base: position 24,585 of record CAZRCT010000027.1, on the reverse strand, counting down.
GCGGGGGAGATGACGGTGAGGTAATCCAGCGCCGTGCCCCGCGCCTCGCGCACGCGGAGCCGGTCCACCACCGCTCGATAGCGGCCGCCGAGCAGCCCGTCGGCGAGCACGGCCGCGCCCTGCGCCCCGGCCTTGGCCTCCCGGGCAAAGCCCGCCAGTCCACGCACCGGCGCGATGAGCCCGAGCTTCCGCTCCAGCATGAGGTGCACGTCGGCATCGGCCGCGTGACGCCCGGAGAGCACAAACGCCTCCGCGGACGGCGCCGACGCCAGCAGGGCCAGTGCCGCCTTCACCGCGCCCTCGACATACGCCTCGAGGCCCGGCCCTCCGGGCAGGCTCTCGCGCCCGCCCTCGAACAGCATGGCCTTCGTGACGTGGCCCGCCAGGAACGCCACCTCCCCGTCCCACGCCCCGGCCGCGCGCCAGCCGGGCGGCCCGCTCGAGCCGCCCACGCCGTCCACGATGGTGCCGCCTTCCACCGCGAGTGCCGCCGTGAACGCGCCGCCCAGCTCGAGCAGCACGAAGCTCGGCGGGTCTCCCTCCGCCCGCCCAACGCTCAGCTCGGCCACGGCGAGGGCGGCCGCGGCCACCTTGTCGGCCGTGCCGAGGTCCACCCGGTTGAGCTTCCGGTAGGCGGGAACCGTGGGCAGGTGGATGACGCCCGGCGTGAAGAGCACGGGCAGGCCGCTTCCCGCCAGCACCCGCGCCAGCCGCCGGAGCCCGCCGATCCCGCCTGCCTCCCCCGGGGCCGCGAGGAAGGCGAGCGCCAGGTCCTCGTCCGACAGCTGGTGCGCGGGGAGGAGCGGGAGTCCGTAGCCGGAGGGGCCGGCGATCAGGTCGGGGGCGCCGTGCCTGGTGAGCTCGCCCAGGAAGGCCTCCGGCGCGGCGAGCGCATCGGCGGTGGGGAAGGAGAGGTCGAGGAAGGGCGCCCCGTCCGCGAGGCCGCAGACGTCGATGGAGACGGTGCCCGGGTCGATCCCGATCGCGATCATCGTGCCCTTCGAATAAGAGAAAGCGCGGCCCGGAGGCCGCGCCAGGGAACCACGCGGGGCGCGACTCCCGCGGCGCGCCCCGTCCTCCGCTACTTCTTGCCCATCCCGCGCGCGATGTCCGCGATCGACTCGGCGTCGAGCACCAGGTCGTTCCGCTCGAACAGCCGCGCGATGCAGCGCTTGTGCAGCTTGGTCTTGAAGTTCCCCACCCCGAAGGCCCCGTAGGCGATCACCCCGTCGCGCACGATGCCGGCATCGTCCACGTCGATCCCCTCGAGACCGAGGGGGGGCACCGCGTTGAGGTCCACGGCCACCTTGAGGGTCTTCACCGCGTTCCACGCCGCCTTGGAGACCATCTGCACGCCGGCCGGGCCGGAGTTGAGCAGGATCTCGGCCCCGTCGAGGACCTGGGCCTGGTGCTCGGGGCTGGCCAGGGTGGTGGACTCCACCTGCGCGTTGAAGCGCGCGTTGATGAACTGCCGCGCCTTCTCGCCCTGTTCCGGCTTGCGCGAGGTGATGGTCACCTTGGCGCCGCCCATGGCCAGCAGGCCCGCCGCGCGCTGGCCCACCGGGCCGGTGCCGGCCAGCACCACGGCCTTCTTCCCGGCCACGTTCCCGACCGCCTGCTCGATCTTCACCACCGCCGCCACCGCGGTGGTGTTGGAGCCGTTGGAATCGAGCATCACCGAGACGGTGAGCGGCGCGAACATCGCGTCCACCGCCATGGCGAGGAGCTGCTCGCCCTGCGACATGTTGTTGCCGCCGATCCAGATCGCGGTGTGCTTCAGGTCCTTGGCGCCGCGGGTGAACATGCACCCGTGCACCAGGTCGCGGACGTCCTCGGGGGTGACGCCACCGTAGCTCATGATCTCGTCCGCGCCGCCGTCGTAGGCGACGACCTGGTCGAAGACGCTGGGGTGGCGGGAGCTGTCGAGCTGGAGCAGAAGGTTGCGCATGACAGGGCCGTGCAGGAGGCTCAGGGGGTCGAGGGGGAAAGACAAAGGGGCGGGGGGTCTCCCCGCCCCTCAGTCGTGCCGCGGGGGCTGCCGCTTACGCGTTGTCCACGCCCGAGAACGGGTGACGCGCGCTCTTGGCGCCGTTCAGCACCGAGTCCACCGTCGGCAGGCCCTTCAGCGCCCGCTCGATCGACTGCTTGGTGGCCTCGTAGTTGAACTGGTAGATCTTCTTGTCGTCGGCGGCCTGCCAGTGGATGAACACGCCGACCAGGATGCACCAGTCGTTCGCCTTGTCCTTCGGGATGACCCCCGAGGCCACGCTGTCCACGACCGCGCGGGCCACCGCCGCCTGCGCCGGGCCGAACATCTGCACGGCCTGCTTGGCGCCCTTGATGGTGACCTTGTTGAACATGATGGTGTCGGGCTTCGCGGGCAGGTTGGGGGTCACCACCGCGAGCAGCGTGGTGAAGCCGTCCTTGTTGTTCGCGAGCGCGTTGCAGAAGGCGGAGCCGGCATGGCCGCTCTTGCTGCCGATGATCAGGTCGATATGGGCAATCTCGTTGCCCTCACCGACCAGCGACTCGCCGAGGAAGAAATCCGCTGCCATGCTAGCCTCCAATTGCGGGGAAGATGTAAAGACGGTGAGCAGTGTCCGCCACGGGATCATTGGCCAATCCACGGGCGACCGGGGAGTTACGTCTCTCTGGGGACGGTCGCGTGATACTGCCCGCCGGACACGGCCGCCCGCGAAGGGACCCCGCACACCGAATTCCGGGGTGAGGGAGCGCCAAATGTGCCCGTCGCTCTCAGGGCTGTCAAGGTGAGGTGACGCATCTTTATGCGAGCGCCACGCTCCCTCAAGGCGCCACCCTTCCGGCGCCCGCCGTCGCCCGCCCGGAGGTCGCCGACACCCGCCTGGCTTCCGCCGCGACCGAAAAATCACATCGTCAAAAAAGTTAAGTCCAAGCCAAGCAACGACTTGAGTTTTGGCACGGAGATCGCATCTCCTCGCGTCACCCTCTTCCGCGAGGTTTCGCATGTCGCTCCGTCCGTCGGTTGCCCTGCTCGTCCTGACCCTGCTGGTGCCTATCACGCTTCCCGCCCAGCGCGTCACCGCTGACATCGCCATCGGAGGCGGCCCCGTCGCGGGTCGCATCATCATCGGAGATCCCGCCTACCATCATGGCGGCGGGGAGTATCGTGGTGCGCCGCGCTACCGGCCCGTCACGCGGGAGGTAATCGTGGTCCGCGGGCATCGTGGCCAGGGCTGGTACCGCCGCCACGGCTGGCGCCCGGTGCGGGTCTGGTACGACGCCCCGCGCCGGATCTACTACCACGATCGCCCCCTGCACGCCGCGCGCGGGCTCCGGCTGGTGGTGGTGTACGAGCGGGACGGCCGGTACGTGTGGGACGACATGGATCGCGGCTGGCGGGATGACGACCGGCGCGGCTGGTCCGGCGACGAGTGGTCGCACGACGACCGGGACGGCCGGGAGGGATACCAGGACCGCCGCGGTCGCGACTCTCGCGAGGATGACCGCCGGGACGATCGCCGCCACTGAGCGCTCGCCCGGCCCGAAGGGAACGGACCGGTCCCCCCAACGGCTGCAGTACACCCGGGCCGTTCTCGAGGTCAGGGCTCCCCGCCCTGGCCGGCGCCCCCGCGATGAGCGGGGGCGTTGCTTTGTGGGGGTCTAGCGGAGCCGGACCATCACGTCGCTCACGCTGCCGCCCTCGGCGGTGGTGAGCATGGTGAAGCTGACGGGATCGCTGGTGGCGCCCAGGATGGCGAGGCAGCCGGGGGTGATGGTCACGTCCCAGGGCCCGGCGCGCAGGCCGAGGGCGTAGAAGCTGCCATCGGAGAAGGTGACCACCTCGCGGCGCTCCCCGGTCTCGCGGTGCGTGAGCACCAGCGCGATGCCGGCGGTGGGACGCGCGAGGCGTGCGGAGTCCGCCCAGGTCACCCGGCCCTCCACCACGCCCGCCGGCACCACCGGGATGTCGAGCCGACGGTAGCGATTGGGCGACGGCTCCACGAGGACGGACCCGATGACCGGCACCCAGAGCGGCGAGGGAATGGTGGCGGAATCGACCGTCACCCGCACCGGCTCGAAGGGCAGCAGGTCCCACGCGCGGTACGCCCCGTTCGAGTCCGAGTGCGTCACCTGGTACCCCACCACCACCTGCACGCCGGCCAGCGGCTGGTCATCGGTGTCGTAGACGCCGTTGCCGTTGGCGTCGAGGAACACGCGGCCCGTCACCCCGCCGCGCTGGAGCGCGCCGGTGCCGGAGAAGTCCACGCCCTGGCGGGACGGGTTGTAGATGGCGGAGCCCGCGATGTACTGGCTGCCGGTGGCGCCGGTGGGACCGCTGTTCACCGTGGTGTAGGAGCGCACCGTCGGCAACTCGGCCGCAAGCATGAAGGACAGCGCAGCCCCCGCGCCGCGGAACCAGGAGGTGCCCACCTCGGCCCGCAGCCCATGGGTCAGCGAGCGCCCGAGGTACATCGACGCATTGGCCGCCCCGGCCCCCCTCTGGAACTCGAGGCTCGCCCGCGCGGTGAGGCTCCCGAGCACCGTCCCGAGGCGCGGCTCCGGCAGCATGAAGGCGTTCATCCCCACGAAGGTCTGCGACGACGCGAGCGACCCCACCGCCTGCCGCTGGAACCGGATGGCCGGCAGGAGCCGCGCATTGCCGGCCTGGAAGGAGGCGCCGACGCGCCCGCTGGTGAGCGGCCCCGCCGCGGTGGCGACGCGGTCGAGGCTCGCCTCGAGCCAGGCGCCGCCGAGGTTGCGGCCGGGGCGCAGGAAGGCAGTCAGGGTGTACTGGCTGGTGCGGCCCGCGGGCGTCAGGATGGGGTTCCGCACCGACTGGGCGAAGCGGTAGGCCTCGGCGGAGACGCGGAGGTTCACCGTCGGCTCCACGCGCACCGCGCCGCGGAGGACGGCGTCACCGACGGCCTCGCCCTCGAGGAGGAATGCATTGCCCACCACGCCGGTGGCGCTCAGGTACGGGTGCGTCAGGCTGCCCGCGGAGTCGCGCCAGAAGCGGTCCACGCCGGCGCCGAGCGTCCAGCGCGGGCTCAGGCCGTAGCGGAGGTCCACGTTGCCGGTGGCGCTGCACTGCGGGCCGCGGCAGCCCCCGAGGCTCGCCGAGTACTCGAACTGGCCCCGCGGCAGCCCGGCATCCTGCATCCGGTAGGTGCGGTTGAACTCGCGCACCTCGCCGAAGGGGCCGTAGGCCACGAAGTCCACCGGGTTCTCGCCGTACTGCACGGGGACATCGAAGCGGAACTGGCCGAGCGCGTTGACCGAGTCGAAGCCGATGAGGCGGCCGCCGCGGTAGGCCTCCACGGTCCAGCCCTGGCCCAGCTGGCCCTGGAAGGGCAGCACGCCGATGGTGGCCGGCCGGACGTAGGGGCTGTTGGAGATCGAGGCGCCGCGGAGCGTGCGGGTGCGGGGCCCGGTGGCGTAGCCGTCGCCGACGCGGACCTGGGACAGCCAGCGGCTCTGGCGCCAGATGCCGGTCCAGGACAGGTCGCTGCGGACCCCGCGGTCGGCGCCGCCCTCGCTCTGCAGTCCGGCCACGAAGGACCCGCCGAGCACGTCGAGTCCGAGGGTGCCGCTGTAGGCACCGTTGTCGAGCGCCGAGTTCATCGGCGTGATCACCGAATAGTCGAACACCAGGCCGTCCATTCGCGGCCGCTCGAGCCCGAGCCGGAGCCCCGGCGCGGCCTGGGGCACGCCGTGGTCCAGCCGTGCGCCGAGGTACGCCTCGCGGCGCAGCCGGCGCGCCAGGGGGAGCGGCTCGGGATCGAGCGCCGTCACCTGCAGGTCCTCCCAGCTCACGGCCCACTCGAGGCTGAAGACCCGGGCCAGGAAGCCGGTGGAGACGAACAGCTCGGTGGGCGTCGGCAGGAACTCGCCGTCCTGGAAGGCGTGCCGGGCGCGGCCCAGCTGCCAGGTGCGACTGGCGGGATCGAGAACGAGCGGCAGATTCCCCGGCTGCACCATGGTCTCCAGCGTGCCGTCCGTGCGCCGGATGAGGCGCAGCTCGGCCAGGTCGGTGAACGCGCCGAAGGGCACGAGCGCGAGGTCGCCGAGGCGGTACGCATCCACCGTGCGCGAGGCCAGGCGGCCGAGCTGGAGTTCCACGATCACGGCCTCGGGGTCGCGGGCCTGGGCGGCGAGCCGGGCGGGCAGCGCCGGCGCCAGCACCAGCACGGCGGCCACGGCACACCACGCACCGAGGCGGGACCGGCGCGAACGCCGGTCCCGCCCAGGGTGCGCCGGGGCCGGGGCGCGGGTCACGGCAGGGTGACCTCGAGCGAGTCGCGCACCGGCGGACCCTTCAGCAACTGCTCGGGCATCAGGTCGGTGCGCTCGTTGGTGAACTCGATGGTGAGCTGGTAGCGCCCCGCCGGCAGCCCCTGCCGCGCGATGGCGAACGTGGGCTCGGCGCGGTAGTAGATGGCCACGGGCTCGCTGAAGGTGCCGACCACCTTGCCGGCGGCGTCGCGGAGCGCGCCGCGGGCGGTGCCGACGTAGGCCGCGCTGCCCTGGCGCTCCGCGAGGACCCGGATGGCCAGGCTGTCGCCGGCCGGCGTGGCGTGGAGGCCGGAGAGGGCCAGGCCGGTCTGCACGGCGCCCTTCCGGTAGGTGAGCGGGATGATGGTCCGCACCTCGAGCGTGAGGCCGACAGAGATGCCGGCGGTGTCCGCCGCGCTCACGGGCAGCGAACCGCCCTTGGCGGCGATGAGCACGCGCGACCAGTACTCGCCATCCGGCAGGCCGGCGGGCGGCTGGGCCAGCAGGCGCACGGTCTGCCGCGTCAGCGGCGGGACGGTCATGATGCGGGGAAAGGCCCGGATCCAGCCGGCCGCCGACGGCATCTCGGCGGTCACCGAATCGGGCGTCTCGAGGGTGAACTGCCCGAGCGAGTCGGTCACCGGGTAGGCATAGAAGGCCGAGATGGACACCTCGACCGGCTCCGCGCCCGGGTTGTAGAGCGTGATCGCCGCGCTGCGCGTGCGGTGATCGAGGTACACCGCATGCGGCGCGACGACGACCCCCTGGGCCGCGAGCACCTGGGTGCCGGCCAGCAGGGAAACGACGGAGAGGAAGAAGCGCCGGAGCGTCATCAGAAGAAGGTCACGTTCAGGGTGACGGTGCCGCGATAACTGCCGGTGGCCTGGTTCGCCGCCGGGCTCACGCGCCCGCCCAGGCGGATGTTGAAGTCCGCGCTCGTCACCAGGTTGAAGGTCTGCGTCGCGTTGGGGTTGAACGTCACCGGGACACTGTTCCCGGCCGTGCCCTGGGCAACCGCGTCGGTGGTCGCAAAGCTGATCGGCAGGTTGCCGCCACCGCCCACGCGGGTCAGCCGGGTGGGCAGGGTGAACCTCAGCTGGACGCTGCCGCCGATGCGATGCCGCACGTAGAACTGGCCGCTCTTCACCGGGTCGGTCGGGGCCACGGCGCTCGGCACGCCGCGGATCACCGGCCCGAAGTTGAGGTCACGGATGCCCACGACCTGGGTCTGCGCCGCAAGTGGGAGCGGACCGAGGAGTAGCAGCAGGACGAGGGCGGAGCGGCACATGGGCGGATTCCAGGAGAGGCCTCACGGGGACGAGGCACCGAGGCAAGATAGTCCGGTCCTCGCCCCCCGTGGGCCACCCAGAATTCCCTGGAATCGCCGCTTAGAAGTACGCCGCGGTCAGCGTGACGGTGCCGTTGTACGTCCCGGCGGCCTGGTTGGCGGCTGGCGTCACCGTCCCACCTACCCAGACGAACAGGGCGCCGGCGCCGCTGAAGGCGGTCGGCGAGGCGCTGCCCGACGGGGTGAAGCTGGAGCAGCCGGCGGTGGTGTTGGTGGCGTTGGTGCAGCCCGTCCAGGTGCCGATCGGCAGGTTGTTGGCGCCGCTGGTGAGGTTGGTCGGCAGGGTGAACGTCAGGTTCACGTTGGCGCTCGCCTGGCCGGTGAGATCGAAGCGGCCACTGGTCGGGTCCGCAACGGCGATCGCCTTGCTCACGCCCGGGAAGACGTTGCCGAAGTCGAGCGTCCGGGCGCCCGTCACGGTCATGGCCTGATAGACCACGGCCGTCGCATTGATGTTGGCGCTCTGGGCCTCGGCCGCCGTGGCCAGACTCAAGAGCGCGGCCACAACGGCCGAAACTCGGGTGAGAGTGCGCATTGCCCTATCCTCGTGTAGTGGTGGTGTGGTCGACATGAGACAGATCCCAAGGGAATGCCAGTTCCCTAGGCGGGGATAGGGCAACCATCGTGCCGCGTGTAAAGGCAATGCTCGCCGCGCGCGGTAAGTAGTTGTGGTTTCGCGACTTCACGGTGTTTAGTTCTTGTACATCTTGAGGTCGATTCTTGGCACCTCCACCGGCTGAGCCGGGAGGCGCAAGTGCCTGTCCACCAAGAGCTTGCCCCGCTGTCCCCCGTCCGGCGGCGTGACCACCGTCACGCCCGAGCCCTCGGGTGCCCGGAAGTGGGGCGCCGGTGGCTCGGGCTGCTGCTTGCCTTCGGGTTGACCGTGCTCGCGGTCGCCGCGCTCCCGGCGCAGGGCCTAGGCAGTCTGCAAGCCCAGGCCCGGGTCGTCGCCACCCAGCCCGTGCAGGAGGCGCTCCTGGTGGTGCGGGGGATGATCCTGCCGGGGCCGGGCGAGGCCTGGGGGGCGGGGAGCCGACGGACCCGCCTGGCGCTGGTCCGCCTCGAGGCCCGGCCGGGGGCCGAGCCCCGCCGCCGGGTCGTGACCGTCAGCTTCATTCGCAACTAGGCCCCCCGGCGGGCTCCGCGCGCCCACCCGGCCATCCCGGCCCGGGTGGGCGCGCGGGCGTCCCGGGGGGCGGGCGCGCCCCGCGACTCCTTACATTAGGGCGTGCACCCCACCCGCGATCACCTGCTTCCGCCCGATCTCGAGGCGTACCGCCGCGCGGAGCATCCCCATGGCCGGGTCCTCGTCATCGCCCCGACGCGGGCGGCGTGCGAGACCATCGAGCTGGCCCTCGGGCTGACCACCGTGGAGACGATCCTGGAGCGGGCGCATGGCGCGGAGCTCCGGGAGCTGGCCCGCTCCGGGCGGGGCTTCGGCATCGTGGCCGGCACCGGCACCGGCAAGACGCTCGGCATCCGGCCCATCGCCGAGGCCATCCTGCAGGCGCCGCTCCGGGTAGGGGTGGTGAACCGCGAGCGCGAGGCCACGCCCGAGACCCCTGCCTGGAACGTCGTCATCGTCACCACCGGCATCGCCCGGCGCTGGTTCGAGGACGACCTCATCACCCGCCGCGACACCATCATCGTCGACGAGATCCACCAGACCTCGGCCGAGCTGGAGCTCTGCCTGGCGCTCGGCAAGCGCGCCGGCTGCCGCTTCATCTGGCTCTCGGCCACGGTGGATCCCGCGTTCTATGCGCGGTACCTCGAGTCGGCGAGCGTGCTGGAGACGAGTGCCTTCGATCCCGCGCTCCGCGCCAAGGTGCAGGTGGTCCCGAAGAAGGCCGACGAGTTCTTCGACGACCGCTTCATGCGCCACATGATGAAGGAAAAGCGCGGCGTCGCCGTCTTCGTGCCGACGCGCGCCGAGGTGGAGAACCTGGCCAAGGGCCTCGGCAGCCGCTGGCCCCGGCTGAACGCCGCCTTCTATCACGGCGGCGAGCCGATCCGCGTCATCCGCCCCTTCCTCGAGGGCGAGGTGGAGCACCCCTTCCTGCTGGCCATGACGGCCGCGGGGCAGTCGGCGCTCAACGTGCGCGGGCTCGACACGGTGGTGATCTACGACGCGCGCTACGCCAACGTGGTGGACAAGGGCCGCAACGTCCTCCACCGCCTCTACCTCGGCGCCAACGAGATCCTGCAGATGGCGGGGCGGGTGCACGGCCGCGTACCGCACGGCGAGGTGTACATCCTCTCCGACCGCGAGCTGGTCTTCGAGAAGCTCCGGCCCACGCCGCCCGAGTTCCAGCTGGCGGGGGATGCGGAGCGCGTGGCCATCACCTGCGCCGCACTCGGCGTGGACGCCACGGAGCTGGAGCTGCCGGTGGCGCTCGACAAGGTGGCGTACCGCCGGGCGCTCCGGACGCTCACCGACCGGGGCCTGGTGGAAGACGGCCGGCTCACCCGCTATGGCCGCGACGTGGAGGCCATGCCGGTGGAGCGTCCCTGGGGCGAGCTGCTGGTGCACGCCGGCACGGAGCTCCTCCCGGTGGTGGCCGTCAGCTCCAACATCGACAGCCTGCACCGCATGACGCGCGACGAGCGCGACATCGAGAGCGCCCGCGTCAACGGCAGCGATCACCTCACCGCCTACAACCTCTTCGCCGAGGCGGTGAACCGGCACGCGCGCCTCGGGGAGGTGTACGGGCTGCCGCGACACGTCTTCGACGAGGAGGGGCTCGCCGGCTGGGCCGAGGAGAAGGGCGTGCTGGTCAAGGCCATCGAGGACATCGCGCTGGGGACGGCATCGGTGTTCCGGGCGCTGGACCTGCCACTGCCGGCCAAGCTCCCGTATGCGGGCCGCGAGATCCGCGGGCAGTGGACGGACCTCCTGGCGCGGATCATGCCCTTCGACCTGGTGATCGACGAGCACACGGCCGACGGCCAGGAGGCGCGCGTGTCGCGGAGTTCGGTGGCGGGCTCGTGGGGCGCGGTGGCGGGCAACCTCCGCTTCTTCGCGGATCGCTTCGGCATCCCGCGCGCGGCCATCGAGGGCACCACCATCCCCTACGACCTGGTGCGGCGCTATGCCCGCCGTGGCCCGGCGGAGTTCGAGGTGGCGGGGTCGCGGAAGCACCCGCAACTGGTGCTGCGGCAGAAGCTCACCTACTTCGGCTTCGACCTCGACGCGGTGGTGGAGCCCGTGGACGACGTGGTGGCGCCGGAACTCGTCCCCGCGCTCCGGCAGGGGCTGGTGCGGGCGCTGCTGGCCGGGGAGACGCCGCACCCGAGCCAGGGCCGCGTCCGCCGCGCGGTGGCCGAGGCGGCGGAGCTGTGGCGTCGCTCGGGCGGGGCGCTCGAGGGACTGGCCCCGGAGGCCATGCGGGACGGGCTGGTGGCCCAGCTCGCCTCGGTGCATGGCTGGCAGGCGTTCCTCTCGACCTCCCTGGACTTCGACCCGGTGCGCGAGGTGCCCGAGGCCGAGCGCGCGCGACTGCTCGCGCTTCCCGCGAAGGCGCGACTCCTTGGCGATACGGTGCCAATCCACTACGAGGTGACGCCCGAGGGTGGCGTGGCGCGCCTGCACCTGCGGGAGGGGCAGGCCCGCCGGCTGGAGGAATCGGACCTGCCGCTGCTCGACCGGCCCCTGCGCTTCGCCGTGGTCCGGGGCACCCAGCCCGCGGTCCAGGCCGACACGCTGGAGGCCCTGCGCGCCGCGCTGGGGAACCTGGCCCGCGAGGAGCGGCGGGCCCGCTTCAAGCCGCCGAGGCACCGCCGGGGGCGGCGCGGATGAGCGGCACACCTCATCCGGGCGAGCACAAGGCTCGCCCGTACGCTGCGCTGGTCACGGTGCAGGTGTTCTTCGCCAGCCTGGCGGTGCTCGGGCGGCTGGTGCTGCCGGAGGTGGGCGCGGGCCTGCTCGTCACCATCCGCGTCTTCGGTGCGGCGGTGGTGCTGGCGGCCGTGGCGGCACTCCGCGGCGGCCGGTGGATCACCGATGCGGGCACCCTCGGGCGGCTGGCACTCTCGGGATTACTCGGCGTCACGCTCAACCAGTCGCTGTTCCTCTACGGGCTGGCGCACTCGACGGCGGTGAACGCCACGATCCTGGTGACCACGGCGCCGGTCTTCACGGTGCTGGGCTCGCTCCTCCTCGGGCTCGAGCGGCCGTCGCCGGGGAAGCTGGTGGGGATCGCGCTGGCCGCCGCCGGCGCCATCTACCTGGTGGGCCCGGAGCGCCTGACGCTCTCGCCCGGCGTGGCGCTCGGCAACCTGGCGATTCTCGTCGGCATGATGGCGTATGCCGGGTACTTCCTGGTGTCGAAGCCGCTGGTGGGGAAGCACGACCCGCTGCTGGTGGGGGCCTACGTGATGGGATTTGCGGCCGTCGGGCTGCTGCCGGTGGCGGTGCCGGCCGTCCTGGCGGCGGACCCTGGGCGGGTGAGTGGAAGGGCGTGGGCGCTCACCGCCTATATCGTGGCCGGGCCCACGATCGGGTCGTACTTCCTGAACCTCTGGGCCCTGCGGCGGGCCAGCTCCAACACCGTGGCCGCCTTCATCTACCTGCAACCTCTTCTGGCGGCACTCGGGGCGGCGGTCCTGCTGCCCCAGGAGACCCTCACTGGGCGGACCATCCTCGCCGGGGTTATCATCTTCACTGGCTTGGGCTTAGTCCTCCGGGCAGAGGCCCGGGACCCCCGCCGGCGGGAAAGTGTGTCCAAACTCACGCCGGCTCGGACGTCCTAGGGGTACAGGCCTCAGCCTGAAACCCCAAATGTCCCCGAGCCGTAGGCCGCCCATATGCCGGATACGCATACGCCCGTCCCATCGGTCTTCTCCCCCCTCGCCAAGGCCTTGCTGGACGGCTTCAGCGAGGGCGTGGTCGTGTTCGATCCGCAGGGCAAGGTCCTCTACGCCAACGCCCAGGCCCGCGAGGCGCTGAGCGGCCTCGAGTCGGACGACGAGGACTCCCAGAACCTCATGCCGAGGCTCGCCGCCATGGGGGGCCGGCTGCGGCCGCTCCGTATCGGCGCGCTCGAGCTCGGTGAGGCCATGTTCATCCCGGGCATCGAAGGCCCCACCACCCTGGCCGACCGCGAGAAGGACGCCATCGTCCGCACCCTCGATGCGCACGGCTGGAAGCTGGCCGAGACGGCCAAGCACCTCGGCATCAGCCGGACCACCCTCTGGCGGCGGCTCAAGGCCTACGGCCTCCACCGCGATGGCCGCACCCGGCTGGCGCGGAACCAGGGCGCCGGGGTGGAGTTTGCCTGACGACGCTGGGTGACCGATCTTCCGGCCCCGCGGTGACTGCCGCGGGGCCGTTCCTTTTCCCCGAGTCACGCGATGCTCCTCGCGCTCCTCACCGCCGGCGCCCTCCTCTCGGGCGACACCCTTCCGTTCGCCGATGCCGCCACCGAGGCCGTGGTCCGGCGCGCCATGGCGCGCCACGCCGCCTCGGATGAGGGGCTGCACGACTACCAGGCGCGGTTCCGCTACCGCCTGAGCTTCGGGCTCGGGCGGCGGCGCTGGGCCGAGGTGCCGAACGTGGCGGCGGAGGAGCAGGAGGGGACGGTGCACTGGTCCACGCCCAACGACCTCCGGGTGGAGATCCTGGGGCGTCGTTCGGCGGCGCGGAGCGCCAACCTGCGCCTCAGCAGCAGCTTTGACCGGCCGTGGTTCGTCCCGCGGGCGCTGCGCGACTCGCTCCGCGTCTTCGGCAACGAGATCCCGCCGCGCGCCGCCATCCACCCGCTCTCCGCCGGCGGGCCCGAGTGGTACCGCTACCGGCTCACCGACAGCGTGCAGGTGCGGAGTCCCGAGGGGCGGCCCATCAAGCTGCTGGCGGTGGAGGTGCTGCCGCGGCGGACGGGACCGTCGCTCGTGGCCGGGCGGCTCTGGCTCGAGGCGGACCAGGGAGACCTGGTACGGCTGTCGTTCCGCTTCGTGGGCACCGAGCTCTGGCTCGACCCGGACGACGCCGAGGACGCGGACGACCGCTGGGCCAGCCGGCTGGTGAGCCGGGTGCTGACGCTCGACGCGGACCTCGAGTACGCGCTGCAGGATGAGCGGCACTGGCTGCCCTACCGCCAGGTGGTGGCGGGGCGCGTGGAGCTGCCGTGGTTCGGCGAGCTGGTGGTGCCGTTCGAGGCGCGTACCACCTTCCTCGATTACGAGGTGAACACGGGACGCGCGGTGGTCTTCCGGCTGCCGCCCCCGGAGGACTCGCTGCCGCCCGACTCGGCCCGGATGGCGCGGCAGGCGCGGCGCGATTCGCTGCGGGCCGAGGGGAGGCGCCGCCGGGACGGCGGCGGCGAGTTGCCCGAGGACCAGCTGGCGCGCGACGACCGCGGGCGCTGGGAGGGCGGCCGGTACGAACTCCACCGCGCCCCGGGGGACTCCCTGGCCGCCTACGGCGCCTGGGGCGACACGCTCGTCGTGAGTGATGACCGGGTGGACGACCGCGAGGTGCGGGCCGTCCAGTCCGACCTCGAGCGCCTGGCGGTGGACCTCCCGCCCGAGCTCACCGGGCGGCCGCGGGCGGGGTTCACCTGGCTCCGGGCGGCGGAGCTGCTGCGCTACAACCGGGTCCAGGGGCTCGCCCCCGGCGTGGGCTACCAGGTGCAGCTGCCGGGTGACCGGTTCACCACGCTCCGCGCCGAGGGCCGCTTCGGGCTCGGCGACCAGCGGGTGACGGGCGGACTCACCCTGGTGCGGGAGGCGCCGGGGGCGCGGTGGACGCTCGCCGGGTGGCGGGACCTTCGCTCCAACGACCCGTTCGCCCGGGTGCACGCGCTCGGCAACAGCCTCAACGCGATGTTCGCCGCGCACGATGACGCCGACTACCACCTGGGGCACGGCGTCCGCCTGACGCGGGAGGGGTCGCTCGGCACCGGCGTGGAGCTGACGACCACCCTGCTGGTGGAGCACGAGCAGAGCGTGCGCCGCGACGCCGGCTCGCCGGTGAACGACGTCCTCGGCGGGCGCGGGGAGTTTCCCCTGAATCCCCCGGTGCGGGAGGGGACCTTCGGCGGCGCCGCGCTCCGCCTGGACGGCGGGATGTACCGCACCCGCTGGCAGCTGGGCGGCGACGTCCTCGGCAACGACGCCCGCACCACGGGGCGGGTGTACGGGATGCTCAGCCGGCAGCTCCTGGGATGGCGGGCCTCCCCGGTGCTGCAGCTGCGCGCCGGCCTGGCCACTGCGGGGCCGCTGCCGCAGCAGGCCTTCCGGCTCGGCGGGAGCGGGAGCGTCCGCGGCTTCGACTACGGCACGCGTGGCGGGCAGGCGTTCTGGGCGGCGCAATTCGACGTCCCGCTCCGGCGCGGGATCTTCCGGCCGGTGCTGTTCGTGGATGCCGGGCAGGCGGGGCGGGCGCGCGGGTTGTTCGAGACCCGCGTGCTCGCGGGAGGGGGTGTCGGGCTCGCGCTGCTCGGGGATCTCCTCCGTGTGGACCTGAGCCACCCGATCAGCCGCGGAGGCGACGGCTTGCGGGTAGACCTGACGGCGCGCGGGCTGTTCTGAGCGGGTCGTCCCACCCCGGCGGCCGGTGGAGCCACCTTCCGCCGCCCTCGAGGGACGCCTAGGTTCCGCGCCATGCCTGCTCGCTCTCCCGTCCTGCTGCTCGGCGCCGCGGCCCTCCTCGGCGCCTGTTCGTCGAGCGGCGGGAAGCAGGCGGGACCGTCCGGGACGCTGACGGCCTCCTGGAGCGGCCCGGATACGCTCGCCGGCCAGCTCGCGGCGCCGGCCCGGGCGGGGTGGTGCGCCGGGACGGGGCGGCTCGAGGTGCTCGCCACGAAGGACGACCAGGCGGTGGGCCTCGCGATCTTCCCGGCCGAGTCGCTGGAGCCCGGGGAGTACGCGGTGTTCGACCCGGGGATCGACACGGCGCGACGGCCCGCCGTCGCGGGCGCGGCCCGCTGGTACACCGACGCGGCCATCGTGGGGTACCAGAGCGATTCCGGCCGGTTCACCCTCTCCCGCGACGCCACGGGGGGGCTCGGCGCCGAGTTCGCCTTCCGGCTGGTGGACCTGACGCGCGAGGACACGATCCGCCTCACCGGCACGATGACCGGCCTGGTGCCGGGGCCCTGCCCGGACGATTCGCTGCCCAACCCCGACCGGGCCGACTAGCTTTCCCCGCGATGAACTCGACCTACTACCGCAAGGGCTTCGGCCTCAAGGCCGCCATCGAGGGGCAGCTCACCTCGGACTACTCGAGCGCCGTGGTGGACGCGCTGCGCGCGGGCGGCTATCGCCTGCAGGCGGGGCCGCTCACCTTCCGGCTCGCGAAGGAGTTCGGGTTCTGCTACGGGGTGGACCGCGCGGTGGAGTACGCCTACGAGACGCGGCGGCAGTTCCCCGACAAGCGGCTCTTCCTGGTGGGCGAGATCATCCACAACCCGCACGTCAACGCCAAGCTCACCGCCATGGGGATCACGATCCTCCGCCCGGTGGACGGGCGCTTCGACTTCTCGGCGGTGCGCGCGGACGACGTGGTGATCATGCCGGCCTTCGGCGTGACCATGGCGGACTTCACGGCGCTCCGCGCCATCGGCTGCGTGCTGGTGGACACCACCTGCGGGTCGGTGCTCAACGTCTGGAAGCGGGTGGAGAGCTACGCGCGCGACGGCTTCACGGCCGTGATCCACGGGAAGCACTACCACGAGGAGACGCGCGCCACGGCGAGCCAGGTCACGAAGCACCCGGGCGGGAAGTACCTCGTGGTGTTCGACATGGCGGAGGCGCAGCTGCTGTGCGCGTTCATCGAGGGCCGGGGGGATGGGACGGAGCTCGGGGCGCGGTTCCACTCGGCCGCGTCGCCCGGCTTCGACTTCACCACCGACCTGGTGCGGATCGGGATCGCCAACCAGACCACCATGCTCTCGGGCGAGTCGCTTGCGATCGCGGAGGAGCTCAGGCGGAGCATGGCGCGGCGGTACGGGGCCGACCAGGTGGAGCAGCACTTCCGCAGCTTCGACACCATCTGCTCCGCCACGCAGGAGCGCCAGGACGCGGTGCACGAGCTGCTCCGGGACCCGCCCGACCTCATGGTGGTGGTGGGCGGCTACAACTCGAGCAACACCACCCACCTGGCGGCGCTGTGCCGCGAGCGCGGGGTGCGCACCTACCACATCGAGGACGCCGAGGCCGTGGACGTGGCCACCGGGGCGCTCCGCCACCAGCCGCGCGTGAAGGCGCCCGAGGAAGTGGCCACCGGGTGGCTCGAGGGGGTGCGGACCATCGGCATCACCGCCGGGGCGTCCACCCCGAACAACAAGATCGGGGAGACGGTGTTGCGCATCTGCGCCGTCGCCGGCGTGGAGCCGGCGCTCGGCTGAGGCGCGCGCGCCACGGCGAAGGCGGGAGGGCCGCGGCGACGCGGCCCTTTTTTGTTGCTCGGCGGCCCGGATTACGGGGGCTCTTCGGGACGCGCGGCTCCTAGCGCGGGACTTGCTCGGATGCTACGTTAGCGCCCCTCAAATCCCGGCCTTTCCGGAGTCCCGCATGGCGTCCACCCGCAGCAGGAACGACAGTCACCACGTGGTCCACGCCGCGCTCCAGGCGATGCCGGAGGTGGTGGTGAAGCGGATGTTCGGGGCGGAGGCGTTCTTCACGCACGGGCGGATGTTCGCGTTCCTGTTCGACCAGGCCATCGTCCTCAAGCTGCCGGACGGCGAGCGGCAGGACGTGCTGGACACGCGGCTGGCGCGGCCGTTCCTGACGCACGAGCGGGCGCCGTTCGGGCGCTGGGTGGAGGCGCTGATCGCGGGAAGCGAGGCGGCCTCGCGCGCCATCCGGCTCGCGGCCTCGGCGCACGCGCTGGCGCAGCGGCCCGATCACGAGGGGCCCCGGAAGCGGCGGCACCTGCCCAAGCGGCGGCCGCGGGTGGCGGTGGACTAGGGGTCGGCTGATTCCGGCGTGACCCAGCGCAGCGGCGCAGAGGGCGCGGTGGGCCGCCGAGGAACTGCAACTGCAGAACCACAGAGTCACAGAGGGCACAGAGGTCACGGAGGGAATCGAGCCCGGGTCGGCGCGTTGCCGACCCGGGCTCGGAGATTTTGTGGCGGGGTTCCCGGGAGGGGCAGGTTCGTTGCCGGACCCGAACCCACACCCCCATCAACCGCAGTTCTCCGTGCCCTCCGTGCCCTCTGTGCCTCTGTGGTTCCCGGACGAGCCTCCCGCCGAGCCGACGCCCTTTCCTCTGCGGGCGCAGGTCTTCCGCGTTGCTCCGGTGAACCCGTGCCGCGCGCTCACCCCGCAGTGGCCACCCGGTCGCGGAGCAGCCGGGCCAGGGCCGCGATGGTGAGCGGCGCGCTGCCTTCCGCGCGGTTGTTGACCAGGATGTAGGCGGGGATGCGGAGGTTCACGGCCTGCTCGATGAGGCGGACCACGTCGGCTCGGAGGTCGGGATTCTCGTCGTGGATGGTGTCGTAGGGGGCGAAGGCGTCCACCGCCTCGTTGTAGGTGCGCCCGGGGCGGAGGAGGATCCGGGCCACGGTGAACAAGGCGCTCAGCGAGCCCGGCAGCGCCAGCTGCTCGCCCACCGGGGGCATCCGGGTCCAGGAGTTGAAGGTGTGCGCCACGTTGTGCTCCCGGAGCACCGCGAAGTACGGCGGTGTGAGGAACTCAGGGTTGCGGAGCTCCACCGCGTACATCGCCTCGCGCGGCAGCTTCGTGAAGAAGGCGTCGAGCCGGTCGGCGAAGGCCTGGGCCGTGAAGCCGGCGGCGCGCCCGATGGTCTGGAACTCGAAGACGAAGGGGCCGACGTGGTCCGCGAAGTGCTCGAGGCAGGGGTCGAGCACGTCGCGCCGGAAGACCTCGGGGTTCAGGAAGTCCGGGTTCTCCTCGCCGCCGCCGGTCTTGTAGCGCTGCTTCGGGAAGGTGTGGACGGTGACACGGTCCCACACCTTGCTCACGCAGCGGAAGCCGGGCGGCAGCGCCTCGGCGTAGCTCCGGAGGACGTTGACGCTCGCGGGATTGTAGAAGGTGGAGTCGATGCCGACGGTGCTGAAGAGCGGGTAGCGCGCGTACTCGGCGAGCATCCGCGCGGTGGCGCCGGTCTTGGGGTAGTCCTGCTGGTAGACCAGGCCTTTCCACCCGGGATAGGTCCAGGACGAGGTGCCGAAGTGGATGCCCGCGGGGACGGCGGCGGCGAGGGCCGCAAGCTCGGCGGGGTCGGGCCGGTCGCTCATGGCTGCAACCTAACCCGGCCCCGCCGGTGACGCCGCCCTATCGGGGGACGATGCGGAACACCCCCCCGCCCTGGGTGAGGATGTAGAGCTCGCCGGCCGCGTCCTCGCCGAAGCTGGTGATGAGGCCGCCGGGCTCGAGCTCGGGGCGGTCCTGGGTGTTGGTGGCCTGCCCGCCCGCATACTGGAAGCTCCGCACCCAGCCGCCGCAGTAGTCGGCGTACAGGTAGTGCCCCCGAAGGGCGGGGAGGGCGCTGCCGCGGTAGACGTAGCCGCCGGTGACGGCGCACGCGCTCGCGTGGTCGTACGCCACGAGCGGCAGCACCTTGCCCGCGGTGGAGCAGCCCGCCTGGTAGCAGACCATCCCTTCCATCTCGTTCCAGCCGAAATTCTCGCCCCCGGTGCTGGAGGCGGGACGCACGTCGATCTCCTCCCACGCGCCCTGGCCCACGTCGCCGATGTAGAGGTCGCCGGTGGCGCGGTCGAAGCTGAAGCGCCAGGGGTTGCGGAGGCCGTAGTTCCACACCTCGTGCGCCAGCGAGCCGCTGGTGGCGAAGGGGTTGGTGGGCGGGATGGTGTAGCCGCTGCCGCTCACGTCGAGGCGGAGCAGCGAGCCGAGGAAGTCGCTCGCGTCCTGGCCGGTGTTGAGCGGGTCCCCACCGCCGCCCCCGTCGCCGAAGCCGACGTACAGGTAGCCGTCGGGGCCGAAGGCGATCATGCCGCCGTTGTGGTTGCTGTACGGCTGGCTCTGGAGGAGGATGTTGTGGCCGGACGCGGGGTCGGCCACGTCGGGATCGCCGGCCGAGACCTGGTACCGCGCAATCACCGAGCGGCCGCCACCGCCTGAGCCGCGCGGGCTCGTGTAGCTGACGAAGAAGCGGCCCGACGTGCCGTAATCGGGCGCGAAGGCCAGGCCCAGCAGCCCCTGCTCGCTGCCCTTGGTGGTGGAGTCCGTCAGGTCCAGGAAGGGCGTGGGGAGCAGCACGCCGTTCTTGATGATGCGGATGCGGCCGTCCTTTTCCACCACGAAGAGGCGGGCGGAGTCGCCCGGGGCGTGGGTGAGGAAGACGGGCTCGCTCAGGCTGTGGGTCACCTCCACCAGGCCGAGGCCGGTGGCGGTGCCGGTGACGCGCAGCGCCACCGTGGCGCTCCCCGTCTTGCCGCGGCTGTCGGTGGCCTCGAGCGTCAGGGTGTGCGTGCCCGGCAGCAGCGTGTTCACCGCCAGCGAATCCCCGGTGCCGAGGCTCCCGTTGAGCGAGCTGAACCAGGCCAGCGCCGTCCCGGTCAGAGGCCCGTCCTCCGCGTCGATGGCGCCGCCGCGGAGCACCACGATGTCTCCTGCCGCGGCGCTGTCGCCGGGGGCGGGGCTCGTGATCTGCGCCACCGGCGCCACGTTGGACGGCGACGGTCCACCGCTGTCCTCCCCGCCACAGGCGAGGAGGGCGAGCAGCAGCACGGGCAGGGGCATGTGCGGGGTCCGGCCGGGGATACGCATGGGATGCCGTTCGAGGGGATGCCGTTGGGACGACTCCCAACATGCGGGGCGGCCCGGGCCGGTGCCGGTGACTGGAGTCACGGCACCGGCGCGAGGTGCTCCGGCGTGGCGGTGCTCCCGAGGCGCCGGGCCAGCGCCGCGAGGTAGCTGTCGATGGTGGCGTGATGGCCGCCGAGCCGGGCGAGGAAGCGAAAGAACGGGTTGGCCACGCTGCCCTGCTCCGTGAGGCGCAGTTCCGTGCCGGTGGCGGCCGGCACGAGTTCGTAGGTCCACGTCCCCTCGAATCCCGTCTCGCGGCCGTTCTCGATGACGGTGCGGAAGCGCCGGCCCGGCTTCAGGGTCTCGGCGCGGAGCACCATGGTGAAGCCGCCGGCCTCTTCCTTCCAGTGCTCGCCCCCATCGGGGTTGGGCATCGCTTCCACCCTCGTCACGTCGCTCCACCAGCCGGGCAGGGCGGCGATGTCCCGCGTCACGGCCCAGACGCTCTCGGCCGGCGCGGCGAGCACCAGGCGACTGGCGGCCGTGTGCGCACGGGGCAGCGCGCTCCCCGCCAGGCCGACGAGCGCGAGCAGCACCAGCAGCCCGGCGCCGAGCACCAGCAGCCAGCGGCGCATCAGTGGGCCGTGCCCGCGACCGGGTGGAACTCCAGGTCCTGGTAGTTGAAGCTGAAGTCGGTGGAGGGGAGCACCGGCGCCATCATCATCCGGTCCACCGTGCCGTCGGCCTTGAGCTGGAAGGTGACGAAGGCGTCCGACGCCCACTTGACCCGCATGCGGGCGCGGAAGGTGTCGTACTGCCAGTGCTCGAGGTCGGCGGTGAGGCCGGGGCTCCGGCTCCAGGACAGCACCAGGTGACCGCCTTCCTCCTTCAGCGTCACGTCGCCGTACCAGGCGTCGTGGTAGGTGCCCGCGAGCGCGGCGAGCGGCAGCGAGGGCCCGACGTCCTTCTTCCGCGCGGCTGCGGCGGAGTCCTCGAAGGCGCGGTCGCGCGCCAGGGCCTCGTCGCCGGCCGCGGCGTAGGCGGCCACCCAGTCGGGGCGGGGGCCGCCGAGGGCCCAGTCGAGCACCCACCAGCCGAGGGCGTTGAAGGCGTTGGTCTCGCCGTTGCTGAAGACCACGACGCCGATCTTCTTCTCGGGCACGAGGAAGACGCGCGAGAGCATGCCGGCGAGGCCGCCGGTGTGGGTGAGGAGCTTGAGCCCCTTGTAGTCCCGCACGAACCAGCCGAGCGCGTAGCCGCTGAAGTTGGCGCGCAGCTGGGCGAAGGCCGGGGCGGGGAGGCCCACCTGCATCATGATCCCCGGGTGCCACATCTCGCGGGTGCGCTGCTCGTTCCAGAGGCGGGTGCCGTCGGGGGTGCGGCCGCTGTCGAGCTGCACCACGAGCCACCTGGCCCAGTCGGCGACGCTGGCGTTGATGGCGCCGGCCGAGCCCACGTTGTCCACCGTGTCCCAGGGGATGCGCTCGAGGGCGCCGGTGGTGCTGACGCGCGCGTGCGGGGCGGCGAGGTCATCGCCGGGGCGGAAGTCGCGCACGCTGGTGCTGGCGTGCGCCATGCCGAGGGGCTGGAAGATGCGGGTGCGGACAAAGTCGTCCCAGGTCATGCCGCTCGCGGCCTGCACCACCTCGCCGGCCACGATGTAGAGCACGTTGTCGTAGTCGTAGGTGGTGCGGAAGCTCCGCGCGGGCGCGATGTGCGCCAGCGCGCGGGCGATCTCCTCCCGGCTCGCGTCGCTGAACCACCAGAGCAGGTCGCCGGCGCCGAGGGAGAGGCCGCTCCGGTGGAGGAGGAGGTCCCGCACGGTGAACTCGCGGGTCACGTACGCGTCGCCGCCCAGGCGGAACCAGGGGAGGAACTTCGTGACGGGATCGTCCCAGGCGAGCTTGCCCTCGTCCACGAGGATGGCGAGGGCCGCGGCCGTCACCGCCTTGGAGTTGGACGCCACCTGGAAGACGCTCTGCGCCGTGACCGGCTCCGGCCGCCCCACGGCGCGGACGCCCCAGCCCTGCTGGAAGACCACCTTCCCCTCCTTCACCACCGCGATGGCGACGCCGGGCTGGCTGAAGCGGCGGAGCGCCTGGGTGACGTAGGCGTCCACCTCGCGCGGCGCCGCCTGCGCGGCGAGCGGCATGAAGCCGGCGGACGTGAGGGCGAGCGTGGCCGCGAGGGCCCGGGGCGTGGGGAGACGCATGGGACGTCCTTCGCTGGTGGGGGCGGCGCGGGCGGTCCGTGCCCGCGCTGAATCCTACCGCCGCCCGGCGAGCTTCTCCAGCATCCGTTCCAGCCGGTCGAGCTGGGTGATGGTGACGGTCACCGCGCCGAACTCCGCCTCGACCGTGCCGCGGAAGAGGAACGGCCCCTGGTCGAAGAGGACGTGCGCCCGCTCGCGGTACACGTCGGGGAAGAGCACCGTCTCGATGAGCCCCGCCCCGTCGTCGAAGGTGGCAAACTGCATCGGTTCGTCCTTGGCCGTGGCCACCGGCTTGGCGGTGGTGAGGAGCCCGGCGCAGAGCACCGTCCGGCCGACGTGGTGCCTGAGTTCCACGCTCTTCACCGTGTGGAAGCGGCCCAGCTCGGCGCGGTAGAGCTCCATGGGGTGGCCGTCGGTGGGAAAACCCAGGAACTCGTACTCGAGCGCGCGGCGGCGGTCGGCGTCGTACTCGCGCAGGCGCGGGATCCGCCGCTCGGCCGGCGGCACGAAGGACGGCGCGGTCTCCGCCGGCCGGTGCGCCTCGGCGTCGATGGCCCAGAGCAGCATGGGCCGCGTGAAGCGGCCGGCGAGGCTGTCGAGCGCGCCCACCTTGATGAGGAGGCGGAGGTCGTCGTGGCCGAGCCCGGTGCGGCGGCGGAAGTCGGCGAGGCTCCGGAAGGGGCCGTCCTGGCGCGCCGTCTCGATCCGCGTCACGGCGTCCGCCGAGAGCCCCTTGATGAACTGGAAGCCGATCCGCACCTCCCCGTTCCCGCCGCGGGTGCGGACGCGGCTGGCGTTCACGTCCGGCGGCAATACGCGGAGCCCCATGCGGAGCGCCTCCGCCACGTAGGCGAACGGCCGGTAGAAGCCCCCGCCGTTGGCCAGCACCGCCGCCATGAACTCCGCCGGGTGCCGCGCCCGCAGGTAGCAGGCGTGCTGCGCCACGCGGATGTAGGAGCAGGAGTGGCCCTTGCAGAAGCTGTAGCCGGCAAAGGAGAGGATCATCTCCCACACCTTCCTGGCCACCTCGGGGTCGCGGCCGAGCGCCAGCGCACCGGCGAAGAACTCCTCGACGTAGGCCGCGAGCGCCTTCACGGGCCGCTTCTTGGAGAGCGCCTTGCGGAGCCCGTCGGCCGTGGCGAGCGGCATCCCGGCAAAGGCCGCGCTCACGTTCACCACGTCCTCCTGGTACACCATCACCCCGAAGGTCTCGGCCAGCGTCTCCGTCAGCGACGGATGCAGCGGCTGCCAGGGCGCACCATGCAGGCGCTCCAGGTAGATGCGGATGAAGCGGTTGGAGGCGGGGCGGATGATGCTGGTGTTGAGGACCAGGAGCTCGAAGCTCGCCGCCTGCGACTTGGCGCAGAGGAGCCGCGACGCCGGGCTCTCGGTGTAGAAGACGCCCATGGTCTGCCCGGTGCGGAAGAGCTCGCGGGTCGCGGGGTCGTCCTCGGGGTCGCTCGAGGTGTAGTCGATGGCGATGCCGGTGTTGGCCTTCACCTCGGCGATGGCGTCGCGGATGACGGCGAGGGAGCGGTTGCCGAGCAGGTCGATCTTCACGAGGCCCGCGTCCTCGGCGCCGTCCTTCTCGAACTGGATCACCGGCACCAGGAGGTCGGGGTGCCCCTCGAGCACCCGCGCCGCCGGCTCCACGGGGACGATGTCGGTGAGCGCCGCCGGGACGATCACCACCCCGCCGGGATGGAGCGAGAGGTGCCGCGGCATCCCCACCAGCGGCTGCGCCTGGCGCGCCAGGTCCTGCCAGGCGCGGGGGAGGTCCAGGCCCGAGAAGTTCGGGTGGGTGCGCATCACCTCGCCGATCTCGTCGTCGTCGGCGAACCAGGGGAAGCGGCGCGTCACCTCGCGGATCTCGCCCGGCGGGCGGCCGTGCACCTTGGCCAC
This sequence comes from uncultured Gemmatimonadaceae bacterium, assembly GCA_964598655.1. Classification (GTDB taxonomy): domain Bacteria; phylum Gemmatimonadota; class Gemmatimonadetes; order Gemmatimonadales; family GWC2-71-9; genus JADJOM01. The sequence goes on along the minus strand of CAZRCT010000027.1, from coordinate 199 downwards.
CTCGCGCAGCGCCCCGCGCAGGCGGAAGCAGTTGTGGTTGGCCACCATCGCCGCGCGCGGCATGGGGTACTTGTTGAACACCCAGGCCAGCACCTGGTCCCGCTCGTCCCAGGGGAAGTCGAGATCGATGACGGGCGGGTCCTTGCGCTCGGGATTCAGGAACCGCACGAAGAGGAGCCCGCCCCCGAGCGGGACCACG
>CAZRCT010000026.1:0-40541 GCA_964598655.1 uncultured Gemmatimonadaceae bacterium | reverse complement strand
CCATGCCGAAGTTGCGCTTGAGGTTCTCCTTGGTGTCCCGCCCCTTCTGGTGCCCGATGACCATCACCGACAGGCCCGCGAGGCGCGCCCAGCCGCCCACGATCGAGGGATCGTCGCGGTAGAGCCGGTCGCCGTGCAGTTCGATGAAGTCGGTGAAGATGGTACTCAGGTAATCCAGCGTGTACGGCCGGCGCGGGTGGCGCGCCACCTGCACCCGCTGGATGGGCGAGAGCGCGCTGTAGATCTCGTGGCGCACCGTGTTGAGCCGGACCTGCAGCAGCCGGATCTCCTCCGCCACGTCGATCTTGCCCTCCTCGCCGAGCTTCTGGAGGTTCTCGATCTGGCGTTCCAGCTCCTGCAGGGGCTTCTCGAAGTCGAGCGCGTAGGTCGAGGCCATGGGGTCTGTGAGGCGGGTGGGGAGGGCGGAGCGCTGCTCCGCCCTCAGGATGCCCGCACGAACGCAACGCTGTCCGTGCCAAGGAGCCGGCGCAGGCCGGCCACCAGTTCTTCGTCGGGGGCCACGCGGACCCGGCGGGACCGCGCCCGGAGGCGCTCGCCGTTCCCGTCGGACCATTCAATATAGAGCGGCGCCGGGCCGGGGTGGCGGCTGCAGAGGGCCACCGCCTGCCGGAGCCGGTCCGGCTCCGGGGCGCTCGGCAGGCTCCAGCGGAGCGCCAGGCCCAGCGAGCCCGAGCTCAGGAGCTCCTCGAGCGGCCGGGCGCTCTCCACCACGAACGGCGCCCGCTCCTCGCCCCGGTCCCGGGCCGAGTAGCCGCCCGTGAGCAGCACCGCCAGGTCCTCCCGCAGCACCGAGTTGAGCTTGGACCACGCCTCCGGGAAGACGATGGCCTCGGCGGTGCCGTGGAAGTCCTCCAGGATGATCCGCGCGTACTCCTTGCCGGTCTTCTTGGAGATCTGCCGCTTCACGGAGGTGAGCACGGCGGCCACGGTCACCTGGTGCTCGCTCCATTCGTGCAGCGTGGCGGTGGTGCGGCTCCCGAAGACCTCCACTTCCGCGCGGAAGCGCTCCAGCGGGTGGCCGGAGATGAAGAAGCCGATGACTTCCTTTTCCTTGGCCAGCCGCTCCTGCTCGGTCCACGGTGGCACGTCGGGGAGGCCGCTGGCGGTGGGGCGGGCCGTGGGCGTCGCCTCGCCGAAGAGGGAGACCTGGCCCACCTCGCGCTCCTGCTGCAGCACCTGCGCCTCGCGCAGCGCGTCGTCGAGGGCCTGCACCAGCTGGTGCCGGTGGCCGCCCAGGCCGTCCATGGCCCCGGCCGCCACGAGCGACTCGAGCACGCGCTTGTTGCAGAGCCGGAGGTCCACCCGCTGCGCGAAGTCCCGGAGGCTCGTGAACGGCTCCTGGGTGCGCGCCGCGATCATCGACTCGATGGCCCCGCGCCCCACGTTCCGCACCGCGCCGAGGCCAAAGCGCATCCGCTTCTCGCCGGTGACGGTGAACTTGAACCCCGACTCGTTCACGTCCGGCGGCAGCACCTCGATGCCGAGCTCGCGGGCCTCGTTGATGTACTGCACCACCTTGTCGGTGCTCCCGATTTCCGACGAGAGCAGCGCCGCCATGAACTCGGCCGGGTAGTAGGTCTTGAGCCACGCCGTCTGGTAGCTCAGCACCGAGTACGCCACCGAGTGCGACTTGTTGAAGCCGTACCGCCCGAAGGTCTTGATCTGCCCGCCCAGGTCCTCGGCCAGCTTCTGGCTGATGCCCTTGGCCACGGCGCGCTCGATGAACCGGCCCACTTCCTTGTCGATCAGCTCCTGGTCCTTCTTGCCCACCGCCTTGCGGAGCACGTCGGCTTCGGCGAGCGAGTAGCCCGCCAGCACGTTGGCGATCCGCATCACCTGCTCCTGGTAGGTGATGACGCCGTACGTGGGCTCGAGCACCTCCTCCAGGGAGGGGTGCGGGTAGCTGACCTTCTCCTGCCCGAGCTTGCGGCGGATGAAGACGAGGTGCATCCCCGCGTCGAGCGGGCCGGGGCGGAGCAGCGCGTTCGAGGCCACGAGGTCGTCGAACCGGTCGCACTTCATGTTCCGGAGCGTCTCGGTGGCCAGCGGCGACTCGAACTGGAAGATGCCGGCCGTGCGGCCCTTGCGGAGCACCTCGTAGACCTTGGGGTCCTCGAAGTCGAGCGCGTCCACGTCCACCTGCCGCCCGTGGCGCTCGGCGATCATCTGCACGGCGTCGTGGATCACGGTGAGCGTCTTGAGGCCGAGCATGTCCATCTTGAGCATGCCGACCTTCTCGAGGGGTCCCATCTCGAACTGCGTGATGATGGACTCCTCGCCGTCCGCCGCCGCGCCCGAGCCCTTCGTCGGGGCGGAGCAGACGGGGACGTACTCGCTGAGCGGCCCCGGCGCGATGACCACGCCGGCGGCGTGCACCGACGCGTGCCGGCTGATCCCCTCGATCCGGCTCGCGAACTGGACGCAGCGCTCGTAGAGCGCGTTGCCCTTGACCAGGTCGCGGAACTCGGTCACCTGCTTCATCGCCTCGTCCACCGTGAGGGCGAAGGCGGGGCCGGAGGGGATGAGCTTGGTGAGCTTGTCGGCGTCGCCGGGCGGGATGCGCAGGAGGCGCGCCACGTCCTTCATGGCCGCGCGCGCCTTGAGCGTCCCGAAGGTGATGATCTGCCCCACGCTGGCACGCCCGTAGCGCTGGCGCACGTACTCGATCACCTCGCCCCGGCGCTCGAAGCAGAAGTCCACGTCGATGTCGGGCATCGACACGCGCTCGGGGTTCAGGAACCGCTCGAACAGCAGGTCGAACTTGAGCGGGTCGACGTTGGTGATGCCGAGCCCGTACGCCACGATGGAGCCGGCGGCCGAACCGCGGCCCGGGCCCACCGGGATGCCGCGTTCGCGCGCCGCGGCGATGAAGTCCTGGACAATGAGGAAGTAGCCCGCGTAGCCGGCCTTGTTGATGACGCCGAGCTCGTAGTCGAGCCGCTCCTGCACGTGCGCGGGGATCGGCGCGCCGTAGCGCTTCTCGATGCCCCGGGTGGCTAGGTCGAGGAGCAGCGCCTCCTCGGTGTCGTAGCCCTCGGGTCGCGGGAAGCTCGGCACGAAGTATTTCTTCTCGAAGCTGAACTCGCAGGTGTCGGCCACCACCTGCGTGTTCGCCAGCACCTCGGGATGCCCCTTGAAGAGCTTGGCCATCTCGGCCTCGCTCTTGACGTAGGACTCGCTGCCTTCGAAGCGGAACCGCTTGGGGTCGTCCAGCTCCGAGCCGGTACCGATGGCCAGGAGCACGTCGTGCGCCTCCGCGTCCTCGCGCGTGAGGTAGTGCGCGTCGTTGGTGGCCACCACGCCGAGCCCCAGGTCCTTCGAGAGCTGGAACATCCCCTCGGTGACGATGGCCTCCTCGGGGATCCCGTGGCTCTGCACCTCGAGCCAGAAGTTGCCCTCGCCGAAGGTCTGCGCAAACCAGCTCGCCGACTTCTTCGCCTCCTCGTAGTTCTGCTGGCGGAGCCAGAGCGCCACCTCTCCCGAGAGGCAGGCGGCGAGGCACACCACGCCCTCGCTGTACTGCGCCAGCACTTCCTTGTCGATGCGGGGCCGGCGGTAGAACCCCTCCAGGTACCCGATGGAGGAGAGCCGGACGAGGTTCTTGTAGCCCGCCCGGTTCCTGGCCAGCAGCACGAGGTGGCTGTACGCGGAGGGCGCCCACTGCGGCTTCTGCTGCACCGTGCGCGGCCCGAAGGCGAGGTACGCCTCGAAGCCCAGGATGGGCCGCAGCTTCTTCGCCTTGGCCTCCTCATAGAACGACCAGGCGCAGTGCATGTTGCCGTGGTCGGTGACGGCCAGGCTGTCCATGCCGAGCTTCTGGACGTGCGCCACCAGCTCGGGGATCCGGTTGGCGCCGTCGAGGAGGGAGTACTCGGAGTGGGTATGGAGGTGGACGAAGGCCATCGGACCACCGGGCGCGGGGCGCCCGGCCTATTTCTCCCGGGCTTCGAGCGTGCGCAGCACGGTGTCCAGCGACACCCCGCGCGCGCGCAGCAAGACCAGCAGGTGGAAGAGCAGGTCGGCCGCCTCATTGGCGAGCCGATCGTCGCTTTCGGCGTGGGCCGCCACGACCGTCTCCACGGCCTCCTCGCCGACCTTTTGCGAAACCTTCGCCAGACCGTGATCCAGCAGGGTGACGGTATAGGAGCCCGGGGTCCGCTCCTCGGCCCGTCGCGCGATGGTCGTGGCGAGGCGGGTGAGGAGATGGGCCCCCGGATCGGGCTCCGGGACCGTCCCGCCCCCGGTGGTCACCCGGGTGGCGAAGCAGGTGGGGGTCCCGGTGTGGCACGCCGGCCCCTGCTGGTCCACGCGGTAGAGGACGGCGTCGGCGTCGCAGTCCAGGCGGATCTCGGCCACCCGCTGCTCGTGGCCGCTGCTCTCGCCCTTCCGCCAGAGCGCCTGCCGGCTCCGGCTCCAGTAGTGGGCCAGGCCGGTTTCCCGGGTGCGGGCCAGCGCCTCGCGGGTGGCCCAGGCGAGCATCAGGACATCCCCCGAGCGGCGTTCCTGCGCGATGACGGGCACCAGCCCATCCGCGCCGAAGCGCACCTGCTCGAGCCATGGATCGTGAGTCACGCCACAAGCTACCGGGCCTTCCCATGATTGTCAAAAACCCTTGTGGCGCATCAGCTTGGCTCAGGTTGAGGGGCCCGGCTGGGTTGCTCGCGGCCGCGATTCTGCTGGCCTGTGGCGGAGGGGAGGGCCACGGGCCGCCGGCCCCCTCCGACTGCGGGACGGCGTCCCCCACGACGCTCGCCCCCGGGGACGCCGCCCTGATCGATCCGGTCACCAGCAACGGCTGCCTGACCCTGCCCGGCAGCGGGGCCCAGGGCGCGGAGTATCTCGTGGCTGTCTACTCCGCCAACGGGCAGGCGACGGATGGTGGCGTGAGCGGGGCCTTCGCCCTGAACGGCGCGGCCCTCCCCGTGCCCCGCGCTGCCACCCGCGAGGCGAGGGGCGAGGACGTCGGGTTGGCCTTCGAGGCGCGGCTGCGCGCGGAGGAGGCGGGGCTGGCCTCGGAGGCGCGGGCGACCCACGCCGGCGCCCGGCCGGCGGTGCGGCGGCCCCCGTCACTCGGCGAGACCCGGACCTTCTCGGTTTGTGCGTCGATCGCCTGCACCGGCTTCGTGCCGGTGAAGGCCACCGCGCGATTCGTTGGTGCCCGGGTGGCCCTGTTCGTGGACGACACCGTCCCGGCCGGCGGCTTCAGCCTCGCCGAGCTCGACTCACTCGGCGTCCTCGCTGACAGCCACCTGTTCCCGCTCGACACCACCGCCTTCGGCGCCCCCTCGGACCTCGACGGCAACGGGGTGGTGATCGTCCTGCTCACCGACCAGGTCAACGCGCTCTCGACCTGCGGCCTCTCGAACGGGATCGTGCGCGGGTACTTCTCGAGCCGGGACCTGACGCAGCAGGCGGGGTCCAACCGGGGCGAGATCGTCTATGGTTTCGTACCCGACCCCGCCCAGGCCCTCTGCTTTGGCAAGGTGCTCGTGCGCGCCAACATCGCGCCGACCGTGGTGCACGAACTGCAGCACCTCATCTCCTATAACCGGCACGTCCTCCTCGGTGGGGGGCAGCCCGAGGCCGGCTGGCTGAACGAGGGGCTGTCCCACTTCGCCGAGGAACTGGCCGGGCGGACCGTCCCGCCGGCGCTGTGCCCTTCGGGCAACTGCCTGAACCAGTTTGCCGCAGGCAACATCCGGAACGCATTCGCCTATCTTTCCAGTCCCGCCTCCTACTACCTCGTCTATCCGCGGGGCACCACGGGCTCGCTGGGGGAGCGGGGCGCGGCTTGGCTGTTCGTGCGCTGGCTGGCGGACCGGTCGCCGGTGGATACCCTCCTGGCCACCGATGTCACGCGGCGCCTCCTCGGGGCGGACCAGCCCGGCGGGCTCACGCTCACGGGCGGCGCCAATGTGGCCGCGGCGCTGCAGCCGGTCGAGGCCGGCATCACTTTCCCCACGCTGGCGGGGCGATGGCACCTGAGCAACTGGACCGAACGGATCCCCGGCTTCCGCGAGCCGAGCGGCTGGCTGCGTTACCGCAGCTGGGACCTGCCGCTGGTTTTCGACCAGCTCTTTCCGGGCCCCTATCCACTCCGGCCCGACTCGACCTCGGGCGCGGCCTACTCGGGCGCGGGCACGCTGCTCGGTGGCTCCGCATCCTACCTGCGGGTGGTGCAGCCGGCGTCGGCCGGGGCCGTGGCGTTCGTGCTCGATACCCGGAATCCCGCGCAGCTGCTTCCGCGTCTCGCGGTGGCCCGGCTTCGCTGAGGGCGGGGCGCTTCGCCCTCTGGCTCCTCGGTGGGCTCCTGCCCTCCCTGCTGCAGGCCCAGTCTGGTCCGACACCCCTCATCCTCACCCTGCCGGTTTCCGTCCGCCTCGCCGGCCTCGGCGGGGCGGGGGTGGCCATCGCGGGCGATGCGGGGGCCACCTTCGTGAACCCGGCGGCCCTGGCCACCATCCGGCACGCCGCCGTGGAGGGCTCGCTGCAGCGGTACCCTGACGGCACCATCGAGACCATGGGGGCGGCCGCGTTCCGCCTGCTGCAGTTCGACTTCGGCGGCGGCTACCACTACCTGCGCTTCAGCGACACCTCCGCCACCAAGGACAACCTGGTCTGGACCGGCTCCGCCACCTACCGGTTCGGGTTCATCTCCCTCGGGTCCACCCTCAAGTACGTCTCGCTCGAGGACTCGCTGGACCAGGTCCGTCGGGCCGGCACCATGGACGTGGGCGCCGGCATCCACGTCTTCGACCTCATGACGGTCGCGTTCGCGGTGCGGAACGTCGGCGCCTGGAAGGTGACCGGCGGCCCTCTCACCCTGCCCACCAGCAAGCACGCCGGGTTCTCCTTCAACTTCACCGACCCCCAGGAGACCGCGCGGGTGCTCGGCACCGTGGAAGTGGTGTGGACCGAGCACGCCCGGCGGCGGACCATCGTCGGGGCCGAGGCGGGGGCGGTGCTGGGCAAGGTGGGGGTGGTGGGGCGGTTCGGGTGGGGCGCGCCGCCGGAGGGGGCGGGGCAGAAGGAAGTGTCGCTCGGCGCCGGGGTGGTGCTGGGCCGGTTCAACGTCGATTATGCCTGGCAGCGCCGCACCAAGCTCGGCAGCCACATCCACCGGTTCGGCCTGCGCTTCACCATCTGATGACCAAGCGGCGGGGTTGCATGTTCTTCCTGGCACTCGTCGGCGTGCTCATGGCCGGCTACGGTACCGCGTACGTGGCGAGCGAGGACATCCGCTACCTGACGCGCGCGGGCTTTGAGCAGACCAAGATCCTCGAGGCGCGCCGGCCCATCCGCGCCATGATCGCCGACCCGCGGACCGACGCGGAGACGCGCGCCCTGCTCCAGGTGGTGCTCGACGCGCGGGACTTCGCCGCCGGGCTCGGCTACGCCGCGGGCGAGACCTACACCACCTACGCCGAGGTCGGCCGCGACACGCTCCTCCTGGTGCTCTCGGCGAGCCCGAAGGACTGCCTCTGCCCCCACACCTGGCAGTACCCCATCGTGGGGCACATCCCCTACAAGGGCTTCTTCGACCCGGCCATGGCGCGGAAGGAGGCGGCGCGGCTGGAGCGGAAGGGCTACGACATCTACCTCCGCCCGGCCGGCGCCTACTCCACGCTGGGCTGGTTCAATGACCCGCTCTACTCCACGGCGCTCAGTCACGACAGCGTGGAGCTGGCGGCCACGGTCTTCCACGAGATCGCCCACAACACCCTGTACGTGAAGAGCGCCACGCCCTTCAACGAGAGCTTTGCCCAGCTGGCCGGCTACCGCGCGGCCGAGGTGTTCTTCCGGCGGCGCGGCTCGCCGGAGGCGGCCGACCGCGCCGCCGCGCGCTGGCGCGACGAGGTGGTGCTGAGCGGCTACTACGCGGAGCTCACCAGCCGGCTCGACACCCTGTACAAGCAGGCGGCCGGCCCGGCCGCGGTGGACAGCGGCCGGGCCGAGCTGGGCCGCTGGGCGCGGGCAGAGCTGCAGGGGCCGGTGGGCCAGCAGCTGCGCACCTACACCATCGGCCCCATGGCCGAGCGGCCGGTGAACAACGCCCGGCTCATCGCGGCGCGCATCTACCGGACGCGGCTCGAGCTTTTCGAGCGCTGGTACGAGCAGCACGGCCGGGACATCAAGGTGGCGGTGGCCGCGCTCGACTCCCTCATGCAGGGGGTCCCGGGCGACTCGGCCTACGCGCGACTGGAGGCTGCCCTGCGCTGACCGGGGATGTTGAGGGTTTGGCGAGGGCCACGTGGGGGACCTTTCACGAAGATGGGACGGATTCCATCCCCCCCTCTTGCGTAGATTCGCGGCACCTCGAACCTTTCCGAACCCCCTCTAGGCAATTCACGCCGAGGTAGCATGGCTCGTGACATCCTTCCCCTGGTGCGCGCCGCGCTCGAAGGCCGCTATGCGGTCGAGCGCGAGCTCGGACGGGGCGGGGCGGCGCGGGTGTTCCTGGCACGCAATCCGGCGGGGGAGGCGGTGGCCCTCAAGGTGCTCCACCCGCAGCTCGCCGCGAGCGTGGCCGCGGACCGGTTCCTGCGCGAGATCCAGTTCATCAGCAAGCTCAAGCACCCGCGGGTGGCGCGCCTCCTCGATTACGGCGAGAGTGACTGGGTGCTCTGGTACGTCATGGAGTTCGTGCAGGGGCCCACGCTGCGCCAGCACCTCGACCGGGTGCGGCGCTGCTCGGTGTCGGACACGCTGCACATCGCGCACGACCTGCTCGCCGCCCTCGCCGCCGCCCACGCCGTCAGCATCGTCCACCGCGACGTGAAGCCCGACAACATCGTCCTGTGCGCCGAGGGGGCCACGCTGGTGGACTTCGGCATCGCCAAGGCCGTGGCCGAGGCCAGCTCCGACCGGCTCACCCGCTCGGGCTTCGCCGTGGGGACCTCCGCCTACATGAGTCCGGAGCAGATCGGCGGCATCGAGACCATCGACCCGCGCTCCGACCTCTACTCGCTCGGCTGCGTGCTGCACGAATGCCTGGCCGGCAAGCCGCCCTTCGATGACCCCTTCGAGGACCTGATCCTCACCAAGCACCAGGTGGCCCCCATCCCCGACGTGCGCGACGCCCGCGCCGACACGCCGCCCGCGCTCGCGGAGGCCATCCGGCGCGCGCTCGCCAAGGACCGCGACCAGCGCTGGCCCACGGCCGAGGCCATGGCCGCCGCGCTCCCCGCCCTGGCGCGGGCCTGAGGTCCCGGTGGAGCTCTTCGTGGCCCGGCAGCCGATCTTCGACCGGCACCGGCACGTGGTGGGCTACGAACTCCTCTTCCGGTCATCCCGCGAGAACATCTTCGGCAAGAACGACCCCAACAAGGCCTCGCTCAAGATGATGGACACGACGCTGCTGGGCTTCGGCCTGGACGCGCTCGTGGGGGCCCAGCCCGCCTTCTTCAACGCCACCCGCGAGGTGCTGGTCCGCGAGCACTGGGCCGTGCTGCCACCGGCCAAGACCGTCATCGAGGTGCTCGAGACCGTGGAGCCGGACGCCGAGGTGGTGGGCGCCTGCCGCAACCTCAAGCAGGCCGGCTACCGGCTGGCGCTCGACGACTTCGTCTTCCGGCCGGACTACGAGCCGCTGCTGGAGCTGGCGGACATCATCAAGGTGGACTTCCTCGCCACCCGGGGCGCCGAGCGGCAGCGGCTCGCCGAGGCCTACGGCAGCCGCGGCGTCCAGATGCTGGCCGAGAAGGTGGAGACCCACGAGGAGTTCGAGGCGGGCCTCGCGGCGGGGTACACGCTGTTCCAGGGGTACTTCTTCTGCAAGCCGGAGATGGTCCTCGGCAAGGACATCCCGGCGTTCAAGGCCAGCCTGCTGCGGCTGCTGCAGGAGGTGAACCGGCCCGAGGTGAGCTTCGAGCGGCTGGAGGACATCGTGAAGGGCGAGATGGCCCTCTCGGTGCGCCTGCTTCGCTACCTCCACTCCGCCGGCTTCGGCTGGCGCCACGACATCAGCACCATCAGCCAGGCCCTGCGCGTGCTGGGCGAGCGGCCCACGCGGAAGTGGGCTTCGCTGGTGGCGCTCACCCTCATCGGCGACGACAAGCCCCCCGAGCTGGTGACCACGTCGCTGGTCCGGGCGCAGTTCTGCGAGGAACTCGGCAACGAGATGGCCCTGCCGGACCGCCCCGCCGACCTCTTCCTCCTCGGCCTGCTGTCGCTGCTCGACGCCCTGCTCGACCGTCCGCTCCCGGAGATCGTGAGCGCCATGTCGCTCTCGGAGGAGATGCGCTCGGCGCTGCTCGGCAGCGACTCCCTGCTCGGCGACGTCCTCCAGCTCGCGTCCTCCTACGACCGGGCCGACTGGCACCGGGTCACCCACCTCGCCAACCGGGCCGCCATCCCCGAGCCCCGCATCCCCGACGCCTACCGGCGGGCGGTGGAGTGGGTGACCGCGATCCAGAGCGGCTAGCGACCGAGCCGACGTCCCGGGGTGACGCACCCGTGACGGCGCGGGCGCACCCTGCAGGCATGCGGAACTTTCGAACCCTCGTCCTGCTGCTGCTCCTCCTGTCCTGTCCAGGCGCGCTCCTGGCGCAAGCCCCGGCGGCGGAGCGTGTTCGCCTGCCGCGGTACCTCACGGCCATGCGGCTCCACGCCATGCTCGGGCCGGGGACCGCGGCGGGTCCAGCCCGCCCTGGGCCGGCACGTGCCGGCGTGGGCGCCCCATCTGTGTCAGGCGGTCTGCGGTGGGTGGTGCGCGCCGGTCCGCTGGTCCTGCAGGCCGGCCTCGCGCGCAGCCGCGCCAGCGTCCGTCCCTTCATCGGGTTGAGCGTGTTCCCACCGGTCGTCCGCCGCCCGTTCCCGCCCGTGCCCTGATTCCCGAGGTGTTACCGCGCGGCCCACGCGCGCGTGACCGTGCCGTGATCCGGGGTCGTAGGCTACGGGCATGTCACACGCCATCCTGCGTCGCCTCGCCTGCGCCCTCCCCGGCGTACCCCTGCTCGTGTCGGCCCTCCTCGGGGGCTGTGGCAACCGGCACCCGCAGCCCGTGCGGGCGGGCTGGCTGGCCCGGCCGGGCGGGGATTCGCTCGCCTACCGCGTGGTGGGTGGCGGGCCGGATACGGTCGTGTTCGTCCACGGGGGGCCGGCGTTCGGGGCGCGGTATCTGGAGGAGGCCTTCAGCGGTCTCGGCGACCAGCACGCGGTCGTCTTCTACGACCTCAGGGGCCGTGGTCGCTCCCCGGCCGCCGCCACCCCGGACAGCCTCCGCCTCGACGTGGACGTCACCGATCTCGAGGCGCTGCGGGAGTCGCTCGGCCTTTCGCACCTGAGCCTGGTGGGCCACCACTGGGGGACCGGGGTGGTGCTCAAGTACGCCCTGCGGTACCCCGGGCGGGTGGCGCGCGCGGCGGTGCTCGCGCCCTTCCCGCACAAGGGCCAGTACATGTTCGAGCTGATCCGGCAGCCCCACGACACGGCCGCCCTCGCCGCGCACCTGCGGGCGCGGGAGGCGCGCGCGGACACCACCGACCCCCGCGGGTACTGCCGGCAGTTCTGGGGCATGGCACTCTCGCCGATCGAGGTGACGGACCCGGCCGTCATCCGGCGCCTGGCCCCCGCCATGTGCGACGCCGCGCCCGGCGCCCTGCTGGCGCGTGAGGGGATACAGCGACGGCTGTTCGCCACCTTCGGGACGTGGGACTGGAGCGACTCCATCCCACGCCTGACCATGCCGGTGCTAGTGGTGGTCGGGGCCGGGAGTCCCGCGCTGCTGGCGGGGGCACGGGCGTGGGCCGGCCGGCTGCCGGACGGCCGCCTCCTCGTGGCCGGGACCACGCCCCTCTTCCCGTGGGTGGAAGACGGACCCGGGGTCGTGGCCGCCCTCCGGGAGTTTGTCGCCGGGACCTGGCCGCCGGCCGCCGTCCCGGTGGCCGCCCCGCCTGACACCACGACCAACCCGTGACCCGCCCGTGACGGCCCTGCGCCGCCATCGCGGGCATTGCGCTCGATCATCGACTGCTGGCCACACTTGCCGGCCGTCGTCGCGCCGTCCCCGGGCCACACCTCCTCCCTGGACCTCGTCCATGCGCCTTCTCCGCTTGTGCCTGCTGCTCACCGGCTTCGGGCTGGCGCCGCTCGCGGCGCAGCAACCGACCCCGCCGCCCGCCGCGCCTGCGCCGACGGGCCGGATCACCGGGCGCGTGGTGGACCGCGAGACCGGGCGCCCGGTGCAGGGCGTCCGCGTGATGCTGGTGGGCCAGGCGGGCGTGGTGGAAACCGACCTGGATGGCCGCTACCGCACCCCGCCGGTCGCGGCCGGGCTCTACGGAGTGCGCGCCATGTACATCGGCTACAACCCCGTGCAGCGGGACAGCATCCGCGTGGTGGGCGGCCAGACGGTGACGGTGGACTTCGCGCTGACGGTGCGCGCCGTGGAGCTGGACGAACTGGCCGTGGAGGCCGCGATCCCGGTGGCCCCGAAGACCGACGCCGGGCTCCTCGCCGCCCAGCAGGCCGCCCCGAGCGTGAGCGACGGGATCAGCGCCGAGGCGATCAGCCGAAGCCCCGATGGGGACGGGGGGGACGTGATCCGGCGGGTCACGGGAGTCGCGGTCTTCGACCGGAAGTTCGTGGTGGTCCGCGGCCTCAACGAGCGCTACAGCACCACCACCCTGAACGGTGCCGACCTGCCGAGCCCCGAGCCGCTCAAGAAGGTGGCGCCGCTCGACATCTTCCCGGCCAGCCTGCTCGAGTCCATCGTCACGGCCAAGACCGCGACGCCCGACAAGCCGGGCGACTTCGCGGGGGGCGCGGTGGAGGTCCGCACCAAGGACTTCCCCGAGAACCCGGTGCTCCAGGTCGGCGTCTCCCAGGGGTTCAACTCCCAGACCACGTTCGAGCGGATGCGGATGGCGCCCCGGACCGCGGCCGACTTCTTTGGCTTCGGCGACGCGCGCCGGCGGCCCAACGCGGATGCCATCGCCGGGCGGATCGACGAGCGGGCGCTCGAGTCGTACCGGAACGTCTGGACGGGGCGGTCAGTCACGGCCGCGCCGAACCTCGGCCTCAGCGTCAACTTTGGCGGCCAGGTCGGAGAGACGACGCCCATTGGCTTCTCCGGGGCGCTCACCTACGGGAACAAGCGTGCCTTCACCCCGGGCCGGCTGCTGGCCTACGTCCCCAACCAGAACGGAGAAGGGGGGAACGGCCGGCTGCTCGACGAGAGCACCGTCGAGGTGGAGTGGGGGGCCCTGGCCAACCTCTCGGTGCGGCTGGGCAGCGGGACCAAGGTGAGCTGGAAGAACCTCTACACGCGGAACGCCGAGGAGACGCTGGCCAGCGGCGAGGGCTACAACACCGAGAACAACACGGTGTTCGACACATATGGTGTGCAGTACGTGGAACGCGAGCTGCTCCAGACCCAGCTCGCCGGTGAGCACCTCCTGCCGTTCTTCTTTGGGTCCCGCCTGGAATGGAAGGGCACGCTGGCCCGGGCGCGCCGCCGCGAGCCGGACCAGCGCCGCGCCAACTACGTCCGGTCCGGCGGCCTCGCGGTGCTCACGCAGTTCAACACCTTCCAGACCCGCGACCTCGACGACCGGATCCGCACCGGCCAGCTGGACCTGACCATCCCGCTCAGCCTGCGGCGTGAGGCGGACGCGGCCTTCAAGATGGGCGGCGTCCTGCGGGACAAGCCGCGCACCTTCACCTCGAGCTACACCGCCGTGCGTGCGCAGACGACGGACGTGGCGATCCTCTCGCTGCCCCCGGAGCAGCTCTTCGCGCCCGAGAACATGGGCACGGCGCTCACCGGCCAGCCCTTCGACTTCGGCGGCTCGTACGACTCCGACGACGACCTCACCGCGGCCTACGGCATGCTGGACCTGCCCGTGCTGCCGCGGGTGCGCCTGGTCGGGGGCGTGCGCATGGAGCACTGGCGGCTCAACGTCTTCGAAGGCGGGCGGGCCCAGCCGGACTCCGTCACGTTCCTCCGGCCCTACGACTTTCTCTGGTCGGCCAACCTCACCTGGTCCCTCACCGACCGGATGAACATCCGCCTGGCGGGCTTCCGCTCGCTGACCCGGCCCGACCCGCGCGAGCTGATCAACGACCGCTACCTCCCCGTCGGCACCGAGTGCGAGCTCACCGGCGACCCGTCACTCCGGCCCGCGCGGATCCTCAACCTCGACGCCCGCTGGGAGTTCTATCCGCGCTCGGCGGAGCTATTCGCGGTGAGCGGGTTCTACAAGAAGTTCACCAACCCGCTGGTCGAGGTGATCCAGGAAACCGCCAACACCTGCTTCACCTACACCGCCAACGGGGAGGGTGCCCGCAACTACGGCATGGAACTCGAGGCCCGGCGTGCGCTCGACTTCCTGCCGGGCTTCCTCGGCGGCCTCTCGCTCGGCGTCAACGCCACCCTGCTCCATTCCGAGGTGGAGCTGGACCCGATCCGCTTCGGGTCCTCGGATGGGCTCGGGTTGCAGGGGCAGTCACCATTCCTGCTGAATGGCTCGCTCTCCTGGTCGAGCCCCTCCGCGGGGACGTCGGTCTCGGTGCTGTTCAACTACTTCGCCAGCCGCATCGCCCGGTATGGCGGGGCGCAACCCTCACTGCCCGACGTGCGGCCGCCCAACGTGCTGGAGCAGGGCCGCCACAGCCTGGACGCGAAGATCCAGCAGGTGTGGGGCTCCCTCAGGCTGTCGCTCTCCGGCACCAACCTCACCGGCCAGGAAGTTCGCTGGGTGGTCGAGGGCACGGGTGAACGGCTGCTCACGCGGCGGGCCCGGCTCGGGACCTCCTGGTCGTTCGGGGTCACGTACGATGTCTTCTAAGCCGCTGCGCGGCCTCCGCCGCCTCTGCCTCGCGCTGGTCCTCGGCGCCGCGTGCCGCTCGGGGGAGAGTCTCGACGCCCCGGGCCTCGTGCCGCCGGCGACGGTGTCCGCCACGGCCATCAACCTCGCGACCGTCCGCCTCGACTGGGCCAGCGTGGCGGGTGCGGACCTGCAGACGGTCCGGATCCAGCGCCGCACCAACCTCAAGGGGCGCTTCGAAACCATCGCCGAGGTCGACGCGGCGTCGACCACGTACTTCGATGCCGGCCTCACCGCCGGCACCTTCTACGGCTATCGCATCGTGGTGGTCAACCGCCTCGGCGAGACCTCGCGTCCCTCGGTGGTGGCCGGGGCGCTCACGCCGCCGCCGCCGGGGCTCCTGCTGCAGACGTCGCTGCAGGGCACGCCGGAGGCGCTCGCCGACCCCAACGGGTATCGCCTGACGATCCACGGACCCCGCGACACCACCCTGGCCGTCGGGCCCTCGGAGCAGCGCGTGCTCGCGCCGCTGCCTGCCGGCAGCTACTCGGTCACCCTGAGCGACCTGGCTCCCACCTGCACGCTGGTCGGGGATTCGGTCCGCGTCGCGGAGGTGCGGGACACGGGCGTGGTCACGCGGACCCCTGTCGCGTTCACGGCGTCCTGCACCGACCCGAGCCGCGGCGGGCTTGTGGCGGTGGTGACGGTGGTCGGCGACAGCGTGGACGCCGACGGCTATCGCCTCGACTACGCCGGGATCATTCCCGGCGACTCGGTGCCGGCGGTCGGTGGCGGCACGGTCGCGGGCACGGGCGGCGCGCAGGTGTTCGCGGGCCTCCGGCCGGGCGATTACGAGGTCTCGCTGAGCGACGTGGAGGTGCCCTGCCTCGTGAGCGGCGCCGCGAGCCAGGGCGCACAGGTCGCAGCCCTGGCCGTGGATACCGTGCGGTTCCAGGTGACCTGCCCCAACAAGCAGGGCGGCGGCAATACCAACGCCCCCTTCGTGGTGCGCAACACCTGGTCGCCCCCGCAGGCGGGCTCCGGCCAGACCGTGGCCCTCGACGTGGCGGTGGACATGACCGCCGTGCCGGGGGCACCGCTCGGCGCCATCCAGGCGGAGCTGCAGTACAACAGTGCGGTGCTGACCTTCGCCGGCAGCAGTTCGCCGGCCCCGGCGCAGATGAACAACCTGACGGTCAATGCGGGCACTCCCGGGGTCATCAGCTGGGGCAACTTCACCACCTCCGCGACGGCGCCGACCGGGCTCGTGGCGGTGGCCCGCTTCACCTTCACGGTCAACGCGGCGAGCGGGCAGAGCGCAACCCGCACCGCGAACATCCTCGCCGCGGACGCCGACTTCGCGGAGATCGCGGACACCCTCTTACGCGTGGTGGAGGACACCTTCCAGGTGGGCTCAGGGGGTGGGGGTGCCAACCAGGCCCCCATCGCCGAGGCCAACGGGCCGTACAGCGGCGCCGTGGGCGGGGCCATCGCCTTCAGCGCGAGCGGCTCGCGGGATCCCGACGGCAGCATCGCCAGCTATCGCTGGGCCTTCAGCGATGGGGTCACGAGCACGCAGGCCAGCCCGTCCCGGAGCTTCGCCACCGCCGGGAACTACACCGTCACCCTGACCGTCACCGACAACCAGGGCGCGACGGCCACCGACCAGGCCAGCATCACCATCGGCGGGGGCGGCGGCGGGAACCTGCCGCCGGTGGCGGAGGCCAACGGGCCGTACAGCGGGACCGCCGGCAGCCCCATCAGCCTGAGCTCGGCCGGGTCCTCCGATCCGGATGGCAGCATTGCGAGCTACAGCTGGAGCTTCAGCGACGGCACCACGAGCACGCAGGCCAACCCGGCAAAGAGCTTCACCAGCGCGGGGAGTTACATCGCCACCCTGACCGTGACGGACAACCAGGGCGCCACCGCGGTGGACCAGGCGAGCGTCACCGTGACGAGCGGCGGCGGCACGCCGTTCACCTGGGCCGGGAGCTTCGGCGCGCTCGAGCCCGTGCCGGGCACGATCCCGCTCGTGATCACCCTCAACCTGGCCCAGGACATCCCGCAGACGAGCGGGCCCGAGGCGCTGGGCCAGTACTTCGTCGACTCGCTCAAGTGGGACCCGGCGGTGCTCGAGTACCACTCGCTGACCTACGGCAGTGGCGGGGGGGCGTTCAACACGACGGACGCTGTCGGCGGCTGCAAGTGCAAGCTTTCCTTCAGCGGGCTGCCCACGGCGCCGCTGAACGCCGGCCTCGTCACCGTCGCGACGGTACGCTTCAAGCCGAAGGCCGTCGCCGGCACCGTGACGTCCACGTCGACCTACCTCGGCCCCGTGCTCAGCACCAACCAGCTCGGAGCCTTCAACTACAAGAGCCTGATCACGATCGTCGAGGGCACCCTCACGGTGCCCTGACCGGGGCCATGGCCGAAGAGAGACCGGCGCCGTCGTTCAGGCCCGCCCCACGTCACCGCGCCCGGCGCGGTGGGTGGGGCGGGCCTGTTCGTGACCTTCGGTGTCACTTGCCCACATCACGAGTCTGGCAGTTATCAACGCGCAAATGCGCCGTCCGTCGTTACCGCCCGAGGGGAGAGTCGGTACCCCGGCGCGATGAGGGGATGGGATTCCCGGCCGACTTTGGTCGCGGCTGAAGAGCCCGGTCGTCAGCGTGGCTAGCCCGGCGACTGCCCATCCACTCGTCTCCCCTGGAGGTTCCATGCAGTTCGTCCGCCGTTTCGGCGGGCCGGCCAAGCGGCCCTTCGCGGTCAGCGCGCTCGTCGCGACCGCGATCTTCGCCGCCGCCTGCTCGTCCGACAGCACCGGGGCTGGTCCGGTCATCCCGGGTACCCCGACGCCGAACCCGACCATCACCCGCGCGGCCTTCCTTGCGGACGTGAATGTGCGGACCGGCGAGGTCAAGATCCGCGCCCCGCAGCTGACGGGCACGCAGAACGGGCTGCCTGCGGGCAGCGCCTTGGACGCGAGCCTCGAGGGGGTGGACCTCTCGCTCGTGGGCGGTGACGTGGTCCAGCTCACCTCGTCGAACTTCGTGGCGTCCGCGGTGGGCGCGTTCGCGCCCGGCAAGGTGCGGGTCACGTTCGACGTCAGCATCACCAACAAGCTGTCGGGCGTCCAGCTCGTGGGCCCCACGGTCTTCCCGGCGCCGCCGGCGGGCACCACCGGCCCCATCCTCTTCCCGTTCGACGTGGCCGTGGCGGTCACCACGGGCGGCACCGCGACGGGCGGCCAGGGCAACGACATCATCGTGACCCTGCCGAGCTACGGCCTCGTGGCGCCGAGCACGGACTGGAACGGCGCGCCGCACAACTTCTTCAACGACACCGGCTGCCCCACCAACAACAACGGCGGCGGCACCGGCAACCAGGGCGGCAACGGCGGCTTCGGCACCAACAACGGCTCCGACTGCTTCCGCTGGGAGGAGTTCCTCGGCCCGATCTTCCCGGGCTCCACCACCTCGGCCTCGAACGTCGGCTTCGACATCGACCCGACGGTCGGCCAGTTCACCGCCCGGCTCCTCGTGGCGGCGGACCTCCAGAACAGCGGTCCGGCCCCGACGGGCACCATCGCCGGCACGGTGACTTCGCCGCAGCTCGGCACCCTGAACGGCGTCACGGTCACCGCCACCTCGGGCATCACCAGCCTGCCGGGCACCACGGCGGGCGCGGGCGCGTACTCCATTGCCTCCGTCCCGACCGGCCCGGCCAGCGTGGCCATCACCGCCGGCCTCCCGGCGGGCTGCACCAACCCCGGCTCGCAGGCCGCCACCGTCACCAACGGCGGCACCGCCACGGTGAACTTCACCGTGACCTGCCCGGTCCCGACCGGCAGCATCGCGGGCCAGATCACCTTCACCGGCTTCACCCCG
This sequence comes from uncultured Gemmatimonadaceae bacterium, assembly GCA_964598655.1. Classification (GTDB taxonomy): domain Bacteria; phylum Gemmatimonadota; class Gemmatimonadetes; order Gemmatimonadales; family GWC2-71-9; genus JADJOM01. The sequence goes on along the minus strand of CAZRCT010000026.1, from coordinate 21,865 downwards.
GCCGGCACGGCGATCGACGCCATCACCGCCTCGGCCACGCCGACCGGCGGCACCGCGGTGGCGGGCAGCGTCAGCAGCACCGGCGCCATCAGCATCAGCGCCGTGCCGATCAACCTCTCCGCCAGCGGCAGCGTGGCGCTCGCCAACCTGCCGGCCGGCTGCACCAACCCCGGCGCGGGCAGCTACAGCGGCCTGACCAACGGCGGCACCCAGGTGGTGAACTTCACGGTGTCCTGCGTGGCGCCGCCCTCGGTGTACACCTACACCGGCACCGCGGTGGACAACGGGGCGACGGTGACCATCACCTTCGCCATCAACATGGCCACCCGCGACGACCCGGCCATCCCGGGCGCCGACGACATCTTCGCGATCCAGGGCTCGTTCACCTACAACACGGCGCGCCTCAGTGCCCCGAGCTGCGGCAACGTCTCGGGCTCGGGCCTGCTCAACGCCGTGGCCAACACCGCGACGGCCGGCGTGGTCTCCTTCGGCAACTTCTCGACCAACCCGGCAGTGCAGACCGGCACCCAAGGCCTCATCACCTGCACCTTCACGGACGCGGGGAGCGGCGCCCTCACCACGGCCACCACGCTGACCGTGGCCGAGAGCCAGAACGGCACCAACCTGCTGCCGAACATCCAGATCAACGACGTCCCGTAACCTGACCGGGAGGCGGGTCCCCTCCGGGGGATCCGCCAACCCCGCTTCCTGGAGACTGACCACATGATTCGGACCAATCCGCTGCGTCCCTTCCGGCCGGCTGCCGCCGTGCTCGGTGCGGTGGCGCTGTTTGCGGCCTGCGCCGGCGACGAGACTGCCCCGCTGGGCGGCCCGTCGGGCGGTGCCCTGGCCGTCGGCGTCCTGGTGTCGGACGCCAACGCCCGGCCCGGCGACGAGATCGCCGTGGCTGTGGCCACCGAGGGTGAGGAGCTGGCCGGCGTGCAGGGCTACCTGCGGTACGACCCGCGCGCCCTCGAGTACGTGGGGCAGGGGACCGAGGGCGCCCTCGTCACGGTCGTGAACCCGAGCCGGGCCGCGCTCGGTGAGCTGCGCACCATCAGCTACCTCCCGGGCACCGTCCTGCCGGCCCACGCCGGCCGCCTCGTCTTCCGCGTGAAGGGCGGGGACTACGCCGCCTCGCTGCGCTACGAGCTCGAGATGGCAACGGACCGCTCCACCAACCGCGAGATCACCCGCGCCCGCCAGGCCCCGACCATCGCCGCGGCCGACCTGGCCGTGCCGGCCGAGGCCCGGCAGTATGACTACGCCAGCCTCACCGCGACCCTGTACCCGGAACTCACCGCCGCCGAGCGCCGGCTCCCGAAGGCCAACGTGGCGGGCCAGTACCTCGCCAACCTGCGGTACGGCAATGCCAACCTGAGCGCCGAGAGCCCCTCGAGCTGCACCTCGGTGAACATCCTCGATGCGGCGTACATCGCCAACATCGCCGTGGGCAACAACTCGGTGCTGGCCGTTGACTTCCCGACCCGGGACCCGGTCGTGGCCGGCAACGTGCGGCCCGCCACGGGCGGCGCGCACCCCGGCGTGAATGCCAGTGGCGCCCGGAGCATCGACATCCTCGACGCCGCGGCCGTGGCCAACGAGGCGGTGGGCAATGACCAGACCATCGTCTGCGACCCGATCCCGGGCCGCGCCCCCGTCACGGGCAACGTGGTCCAGGTGACGGGCAACATCACCGCCGACCGCACCTTCTACAGCGACACGGTCTACCAGCTGAACGGCGTGGTGAAGGTGAACAACGGCGCCACGCTGACCATCCAGCCTGGCACGCGCATCGAGGGCAAGTACCTCGGCGCCGGCACCTTCCAGATCAGCGAGCTCCTCATCGAGCGCGACGGCCGCATCAACGCCGTCGGCACCCAGCTCCAGCCGATCGTCTTCACCTGCGACCAGACGCCCAAGTTCAAGGGCTGCTGGGGCGGGCTGGCGATCATGGGCAACGCCTCGGTGAACGCCGCCCAGAGCGCCACGCTCACCAGCCCGGTCATCCCGGGCCGCGCCGCCACCGGCGGCTGCTTCTCCACCCGCTTCGAGGGCACCACCGGCACCCCGTCGCAGACCGACTTTGGCGGCTGCAACGACGCCGACTCGAGCGGTGTCCTCAAGTACGCCATCGTCGAGTACGGCGGGTACGCCTTCGCGGCCAACACCGAGCTCAACAACCTCACGGTGGGCGGCCTCGGCAGCAAGACGGTCATCGAGTACGTGCAGGTGCACGCCGGCCTCGACGACGGCTTCGAGATCTGGGGCGGGACCTTCAACACCCGCTACATCGTCATGACCGCCAACTCGGACGACGACTTCGACTTCGCCTCCGGCTGGACGGGCAAGGCGCAGTTCCTGATCAGCCAGAAGGACTCGCTGGACGGCGACAAGACCATGGAGATCGACAACACCGAGGTCTCGGCCACCTACAACAGCACCCCGCGCGTCACGGCGCAGATCTACAACTACACGCTCGTCGGCAAGGCCGACCCGGCCGGCACCGGCGGGGCGCTCGCCACCAACAACGTCGAGGATGCGATCCACCTCCGCCGCGGGGCGCGGCCGTCGTTCTTCAACATGATCATCACCGGCTACCCGATCATCATGGACCTCGACGACGCCGCGACCTGCCCCACCGGCGCGGACCTGAGCACCGAGGTGAAGCTGCAGTCGGTGACGTACTTCAACAACAGCCGGCTCGACAACACCGACGCCGACCCGATCTGCCAGCCCTACACGACGCTCGGCACCGAGACCAACCTCGAGGCGCTGGTCATCCAGGATGCGCAGTTCGGCAACATCGCCGCGGCGAGCCAGCCACTCACCGCGCCGTTCAACGTCCTCACCCCGGACTTCCGTCCGGTGAGCGCGGCCGCCGTCTCCCAGGGCAGCAGCACCACGCCGCCCAACGACGGATTCTTCGACGCCACCGCGAACTACCGCGGCGCCGTCGCCCCGGGCGCCAGCGGGTCGATCCCGTGGTACGCCGGCTGGACCCGGACCTGGACCACCGCCACCACCCCGTGAGCGGGAGTTGCTCCTGAGTTGATGCAGTGCAGCACCACGGGCGGTCGGCTCGCAGTCGGGGCCGGCCGCCCACTCCCGCTGACGTGGAGGTGACGTCCATGTGGCACCCCCTCGGCGCCGGCAGTGGTGGCCGCGCTCGTTCCCGGCGGCGGTGCGCCGCCGCGTTCGCCGCCCTCCTGGCCGCCTGTGCCGGCGGGACGGGCCCGAAGGCCGAGCCGCCCTACATCGCCCTGATCCCCGTGATCACGGCGGAGGACGGCACCGACATCGGCCGGCAGTACACCTACCAGGTCACCGAGATCAGCGGGACCCTGAACATCGATGAGGTCCGGCACGTCGCCCCCACCGACACCGTCATCGTGCCGGTCAAGCCGGCCACCTACCGGATCACCCTGAGCGGGGTGCCCAGCCAGTGCCAGGTGCAGCAGGGCACGGAGATCTACCTCCTCGTCCCCGAGGGGGCGAACACGGCCGTGTGGCGGTTCCAGATCAGCTGCGAGTCGCAGATCCGCATGACCACCGCCACCGACGGCTACCAGAACGACGCCTCCTACGTGTGGACGCTCTCCAACGGCACCGGCATCGTGCGGAGCGGCGTGGCCGCGGGCAACGACACCGTGTACTTCGATGGCCTGCCCGTCGGCACGTACAGCGTGGACCTCGCGCACGTGGCCGGCAACTGTACCCCGATCAACGATGGCGGGCGGCGTCAGCGCTTCACCGTCACCGGGCCCGGCGGCGCGCGCGCCGACTTCCGGATCGTCTGCTCCGACCCGGCCCTGCGGCCGGAGTTCCTGCAGGTGGCCACCTCGTACCACGACGGGGTGAGCGGCTTCATGTTCCGCGTGGCCGACCCGGATGGAGATGCCGAACGGTATTACTGGGACATCACCGACTGCGCCGGGAAGAGTGTGCTCCCGGCGGGGGGCCGCCAGCGCCGCGGCCTCCTCGTGGGCGCGCCGGTGGGTCCCGACACCGCCACCATCTTCGGCGCCATCGAGCTCGGGCTGCCGGACGCCGACCTGCAGGGCCGGTGCACCAGCCTGCGGGTGCAGGACTGGAACGGCAACACCACCGCGGTCGTCGAGGAGCCGATCGGCAATGAAGCGGGGCCCGGGCCGGTGCCGATCGCCTTCAATGCCCGGCTCCTCACCACCTCGGCCCTTACCACGGTGCTCCAGGTGAGCGACCCCGACTACGCCGGCTTCTTCGGCGCGGCCCGCCTGCGCGACGGGCTCCTCGGGCCCCCCGACGGCCTGCCGGACATCGGCGTCCTCAATGCCTTCGGCTACGAGGGAGACGTGCTGGTGCCGACGATCCCCCTCGGCAGCGGCCGGCCCGAGTACTACGACTACTACGCGGTGATCCTGTACCTCTTCGATCGTTCGGGGAACTTCACGCGCGTGGAGGACGATGACCTCTTCAACTGAGCGCCGCCGCACCGGCCGCCGCAGGTGGTGCGTGGCCATCCTCGGCGTCGTCCTCGCGGCCGCGTGCGCGCGGGATCAGGCCCCGCTCGGCGCCGGTCCCGCCGAGGCGGCGCTGGCGGCCGGCCTCGCGGTCAGCCACCTCGATCCCCAGCCCGGCGAGACCCTCGCGGTGCAGGTGCTGGTGCGCCCCGGCGGAGACACGCGCCTCACCGGCGTCCAGGGCCGCCTCTGGTTCGATCCGCGGACCCTGCGTTATCTCGGCCAGCCGCTGGCCGGGGACGCCTTCGTGCTGGTGAACCACGCGCGCGCCGCCGAGGGCGAGCTCCGCGTGGCCAGCCTGCGCCCGGGCGGCCTCGCCGAGGCCACGGGCGACCTCCGCTTCCTGGTCCTCGGGGCCGCGGGCCCGTCCTCGCTCCGCTACGAGCTCGAGGAGGCAGCCAGCCCCGACGGCCGCGCGCTGCACCGCGCCGCGGCGCTGCCGCTCCGGGAAGTCGCCCTCCCGCCCGTCGCCGACATCGCGCCCCGGACCCTCGAGGACTGGGCGGGCCACCTCCGGCTGGTTGAGCGCCGGCGGCCCCACGTCGCCGGCGACGGCTTCCTGTACGGCGACCCGACGCTCAACGGGGCGGTGGACATCCTCGACGCGGCCTTCACGGCCAACGTCGCGGTGGGGAACCGGCCCCTGCTCACCGAGGCCACCCGCGACTACGCCATCGCCGCCGACGTGAGCCCGGCCAACCTGCCCGGCCTCGGTGAGGCGACGGATCCCATCCCGCCCGGGCGGAACAGCGACGGCACCCATACGATCACCATCCTCGACGCGGCCGAGATCGCCAACGAGTCGGTGGGCATCGACCGGCCGGTGCCTGGCCAGCCGATCCCCGGCCGGGCGCCGCGCCCGGGCAGCGTGAACCTGACGGCTGTGCTCGCGGCCGACCGCACCCTCCACCGAGACACGGTGTACCGGCTGCAGGGGAACGTCATCGTGGACGCCGGGGTCACCCTCACCATCGAGGCCGGCACCCGCATCGAGGCGGAGGGGGCGAGTCGGGGCGCTCTCGTGGTGGCGCGGGCCGGGAACCTCATCGCCCGCGGCACACGGCTCGAGCCCATCGTCTTCACCTGCGCCGGCGCCAGCCCGGCCCCGGGCTGCTGGGGCGGTGTGGTCCTGAACGGGCTGGCGCTGGTCAATCACCGGGATCCCGGCACCCTCGGGGTCTGTCCCGAAAAGGTCAGCATCGGGACCACGCTCCTCTACGGCGGGTGCCTCGTCGAGGACACGTCGGGCGTGATGCAGTTCGTGCGCATCGAGTACGCGGGGATGAGCGCCGGCAGCGGGCCCGTGGGCGGGCTCGCACTCCTCGGCGTGGGGAGCGGCACCGTCCTCGACCATGTCCAGGTGCACGGCTCCTTGGGGGACGGGATCTACGTGTCCGGGGGCAATGCCAACCTTCGCCAGGTGGTCCTCACCGGGAACATCGGCAGCGCGCTGCACTGGGATCACGGCTGGGGCGGCAACGGCATCGGGGGGGCCGTGCAGTTCCTCCAGGTGCAGGTGCCCGCCGGTGGCGCGGATGCCCTCCTTGGCTCCACGCTGGTCGGGGCCCCGAACACCCTGCCGCGTTCGGAGCCCGACCTCTACAACGTCACGCTGGTCGGTGGGGCCTCGGGGACAGGGCGGGGCATCGTGCTGCAGGACGGCAGTGCGGGCGTCTTCCGAAACGTCATCGTGACGGCCACGGCGGGGGCCGGGTTTGACGTCGAGGGGCAGGACGCCTGCAACCTGGTGAGCGGCGGCATGGCGTTCCTCGATCACGCCATCCTCTTCGGCAACGCCCCGGACCTCGCCACCGACGCCGACTGCCTCGACGAGGTGGCATACGGCACCGCCCCACTGCTGCAGAATCGCTTCGTGGATCCCGGCCTGCCGGCCGCGACCAACACCCTGACGCCGGACACCCGGCCGTTGCCGGGCAGTGCCGCCGCGACCGGCGCCACCCTGCCGCCGTCCAACCAGTTCTTCGACCGCACGGTGACCTTCGTGGGCGCCGTCGAGCCGGAGGTGGCCGGCACCGTGCGCGTGCCCTGGTATGCGGGCTGGACGCGCGGCTGGTCAGGCCCCACGCCCTGACACGGTCTGGCGCGCCGTGGCCGCGTCGTGGCGTCGTCGTGACGCGGGCCTGGTAGGATGCGCTTCCTCTGAAGGACGGCCAACGGTGCTCCTGCTTCCCTGGCGGCGCGCCCGCGCGGGCCTCGCGGCGGTCGCCGTGGTGGCGGGCGCGTGCACGGCGGAACTTCGCTCCCTGGGCCCCTCCGGGCCTCCCGGCGTGCCCGCCCCCGGGCCGGCGCGCGCGGCATTTCTCTTCAGCGTGGACCTGGCGCAGCGCCGGGTCGTCGTGGCGGCGCCGTCGGCGGGGCAGGGCGTGGACCGGGGCGCCGGGGTCGCCTTCTCGCTTGTGGGTGGCGATGCGGTGCTGCTCACCACCGCGAACTTCAGCGCCTCCACTGCGGGCGCGTTCCAGCCCGGCAAGGTGCGGGTGTCGTTCGATGTCGTCATCACCAGCCTGCTGGCTGGAGCCGCCCTCGAGGCGCCCTCGGTCTTTCCGCTGGCCCCCCCGGGGACTACGGGCCCGCTGCTCTTCCCATACGACATCGCGGTGGCCACGACGAACGGGGGGCTTGGCGGCGGCAGCGACGTGGTCGTGGTCCTGCCCGGCGGGGGCCTCGTCGCGCCCAGCCCGGACTGGGATGGCGCGCCATGGAATTTCTTCAACGACTCCACCTGCCTCGCCGACAACGACTGCTTCCGCTACGAGGAGTTTCCCCCGCTCCTCCCTGGCGCCACCACCGCGGCACGCCGGGTTGGCTTCGACATCGATCCGACCGTCGGGCAGTTCACCGCCCGGCTCATTCTCGCGGCCGACGTCACCGACCTGGCCCCGCCCGCCACCGGCGGAATCCAGGGAAGCGTCACCTCCCCGGCCCTCGGCCCGCTCGCCGGCGTCACCGTGACCCTGCCCACCACCGGGGCCTCGACCGTGACGGACCCCTTCGGCGGCTTCACGTTCGCGGGCGTGCCAGTGGGGACCGTGAGCGTGGTCCTCGGCGGCCTTCCCGCCCTCTGCACGGCGCAGGCCTCCTACAGTGTCCTGATCCAGGCGGGCGGCGTCACCAGCCTGCCCCTCAGCCTCACGTGCGGGTCGTTGCCGCTCTTCGGCAACGTCGCGGGGCTCGTCACTGACGGGAGCGGGACTCCGCTACCTGGCGTCACCGTCACGTTCACGCCCACCGGTGGGGTGGCGGCTTCTCCAGTGGTGACCGGGGGCACCGGGACCTACCTGGTCACCGGCCTGCCCGTGAGCGACGGCACTGGCGCGGTCACGCTGGCAGCCCTGCCGGCGACCTGCCAGGATCCCGGCCCCCTCCCGTACGCCGGGCTGGTCAGCGGGGGTAGCCTCCAGCTCAACCTCGTGGTTGCCTGCCCCTAGCCCGCTTCCCCGTCCGGTGGTCAAGATCCGGCCACCCCCCGCCGATACTGGAGCCGGACGGATTCACCCGGCAACAGGGATGGCCGAACCGCATGACCAGCACGCCGCTGGACGCCCGGGGCGCCGCCGCCACCGGCGCCACCGAGATCTTCGTGGTCCGGCAGGCGGTCCTCGACCGGCGCCAGGAACCCCACGGCTACGAGCTGCGCTTCCGGAGCGGGCTCGACGGGGGCGCGCGCCCGGACACCGCCGACCGCGCCTCCTTCGAGATGCTGCACACCGCCCTCCTCGGGTTCGGGCTCGACAGCCTGCTCGGGGACCGGGCGGGGTACCTGCCCGCGTCGCGCGAGGTGTTGCTGCAGGAGTTCTACCTGATCCTGCCGCGGGAGCGCACCGTGCTCCAGGTCGCCGACGGCGTTACGCCCGACGACGAGGTGATCGCCGCCTGCCGCGCCCTGCGGGAGCGCGGCTACCTGCTCGCCATCGACGACTTCCGCCGGCGGCCTGACCTGCTGCCCCTCGCCACCCTCGCCGACGTGGTGCGGGTGGACTACACCGGAACCCCGGAGCCGGAGCGCCGGGCCATCGTGCGCGAGTTCCTGCCGCGCAAGGTGCGCCTGCTGGCCGCCAACGTGGACAGCCGGCTCCAGTTCGCCGACGCCGCGCGCGAGGGCTTCACCCACTTCCAGGGCGGCTTCTTCGCCGAGCCCGAGCTGCTGTCCACGCCGGACGTGCCGGCGTACAAGCGCAACTGCCTGCGCTTCATGACCGAGCTGCACCGCCCCGAGCTCGACTTCGACCGGCTCGACGAGCTCATCCGCCAGGAAGTGGCCCTCACCGTGAAGCTGCTCCGCTACCTCAACTCCGCCGGCTTCGGCTGGCGGCACGAGGTCACCTCCATCAAGCAGGCGCTCCGGATCCTCGGCGAGGACGCCACCCGGAAGTGGTGCTCGCTCGTCGCGCTGACGGTGATGGGCGGCGACCGGCCGGCGCAGGTGGTGCAGGTCTCGATGCTCCGCGCCGCGCTCGCCGAGCAGGTGGGGATGGAGGCGGGGCTGGCGGGCCTCTCGCTCGACCTCTTCCTCACCGGCATGCTCTCCACCATCGACGTACTGCTCGGCCGTCCCATGGAGGAGGCGCTGTCCCAGATGCCCCTGTCGGTGGAGGTGCGGAACACCCTCCTCGGCAAGCGCACCCGGCTCTCCACCGTGTGGCAGCTGGTGCTGGCCTACGAGCGGGCCGACTGGCCCCAGGTGAAGGACCTCGCGCGCGCGACCGACCTCTCGCCCGGCCGGCTCCCGTTCATCTATCGCAATGCGGTGCAGTGGGTGGACCGGATCTACAAGGCCTGAGGCGCCCCGCGCGCCACCACGTCACGACGCGCCGGTCCCGGCTGGGACCGGCGCGTCGTCGTTTGGTCATCATCGCGTGACCGGCGGCGGCGAGTGTTGGGCCCGTGCGCCACACCGGCGCGCCAGGCGCGGACGCGAGGAGGCAGGATGCGACGCTCGGAATGGGGCTGGCACCGGCGGGCGGCACGGCACCGCCGGCGGGAGGACGACCTGGGCCGCTGGCTCCGGACCCTGGCGCCGCGGCGCGGGGCCGTCCGTCAGGCGCGCCGGGCCGGCCGCCTGGCCGAGGTGGCGATGCCGGTGGTGCTGGCGGCCATGCTGCTGGTGATGCTCGGGGGTGGGGCCGGCTGACCAGCCTCAGCGCGGGGCGAGGATGCGGTCGCGGAGGCGGCTCTCCGGATGCTGGCCCGCCTCGTGCGCGAGCGCCAGGTCCAGCGCGCGCGGCGTGCCCTCGAGCTGCCCGGCCACATCCGCCACCGGGCCGGCGAGGGGCTGGTGCAGGGCCAGCGAGAGGCCCCGGCCGCGGCGCAGCGGCTCGTCCGCCAGCTCCATCCACGCCGCGGCCTGCGCCGGGTGCCGCGCGGCCAGCAGCGGCACCGCCGCCGGGTCCGCGGGATACTCCGCCGCGACGGGGATGCCGAGCCCGGTGGCCAGGTCGTACCAGCCGGGCCAGGCATCGAGGGCCACGAGCAGCGTGAAGGACCAGCCGAGGTCGCGGGCCAGCTGCAGGACGCCGCGCGCCAGCGCCTCGTCGTCGGCCGGCGTGCCCGGCATGCCGGTGAGCGGCACGGCGCCCTGGTCGGCGAACCAGCGGCGGGCGGGGGGCAGCGCGTCCGGCTTGGAGCCGGGGAAGGCGCCATAGCGCCGCGTGGCCCGGATCTCGCGCTCGGCCACCTCGCGCTGCGCCGCGAACTCCGCCGCCTGCGCCGCCCCCTCGAACGCCACCTCCGCCGCCAGGTACCGCCCCGCCTGCCGCAGCACCCGGCCCCGGAGCAGCAGCGTGGCGCCATGCGGCTCCAGGGCGAACGCCCGGTCCAGCGCCATGAGCGCGCGCGACAACTCGCCGAGCCGGTACGCCGCGTAACCCGCCTCGTGCCAGACCAGCCCCGAGTCGGGTGCCACCTGCGACGCATCATCGAGCGCGGAGAGTCCCTCGCGGAACCGGCCCAGCTCCACCAGGGCGGCACCCTTCAGGATGCTGGGCAGCGCCTCCCCGGGAAGCTCGGCGGCGGACCGCTCCGCCAGGGTGAGCGCGTCGGCGTGGCGGCCGGCTTCACGGAGCAGGGTGAAGAGCTCCATCCACGCCTGCGGCAGGTCGGGATGGGTGAGGAGCAGCTCCCGGTACGCCGCCTCCGCCTCCGGCATCCGGCCTTCCTGGGTGAGCCGCCGGGGCCGCGACAGGATGCGGTCCGGAGCCTCGCCCGTGAAGACGCGGAACTGGTCGGTGGAGTACATGGGCGCGAATGTACCGTCCATGACGGGTTCCGCTAGGGGAGCGATGGCGTCCCGCATCCCGCGCCGGCCCTCTAGCCCAACGCGGAATTCCCCCACATCTTTTGCGGCATGGATACCCAATTCGTCGCCCGCGAGCGCGCGCGCCTCCTGCGCGAGCTCACCGAGTTCCTCGCCATCCCGAGCATCAGCGCCCTCCCCAGCCACGCCGCCGATTGCCGCCGCGCCGCCGAGTGGCTCATCGCCGACCTGCAGCGCCTCGGCTGCGCCAAGGTGGAGCTCATCGAGGGCAACGGTCACCCGGTGGTCTGGGCCGAGAGCCCCAAGGTGGAGGGCGCCCCGACGCTCCTCATCTACGGCCACTACGACGTGCAGCCGGTGGACCCGCTCGACGAGTGGCATTCGCCACCCTTCGAGGCCACGGTGCGCAACGGCAAGCTCTACGCCCGCGGCAGCGCCGACGACAAGGGGCAGGTCTTCTGCCTGCTCCGCGCCTACGAGGCCGTCCTCGACGGCCAGAAGCGCCCGCCCCTCAACGTGCACTTCATCTTCGAGGGCGAGGAAGAGTGCGGCGGCCACGCCATTGATGACCTGCTCGAGAGGGAGCCGGAGCGCACCCGGGCGGACGCCGCGCTGGTCTGCGACATGAACTACTACGCGCCCGGCCTCCCGGCCGTGTACACCGCGCTCCGCGGCATGTGCTACGCCGAGATCTCCATGCGCACGCTGGAGCGGGACCTCCACTCCGGCACCTACGGGGGCGTGGCGCCCAACGCCATCGAGGAACTGGTGCGCCTCCTCGCCGACCTCAAGGACGCCAGCGGCAAGATCGCCATCCCCAAGCTCTACAAGTCGGTCATCAAGCCGAGCAAGGCCGAGCTCCGCGACTGGAACCGCCTCCCGTTCAAGAAGAAGGAGTACCTGCGCGACGAGGTGACGGCCAAGGCGCTCACCGGCCTCAAGAAGTACTCCACCTTCGAGCGCACCTGGGCGCTCCCCACCTTCGAGATCCACGGCATCAAGGGCGGCTTCGTCGGCGAGGGCGCCAAGACGGTGATCCCGGCCGCGGCCACCGCCAAGGTGTCCCTGCGCCTGGTGCCCGGCCTGCCGTTCAAGCAGGTGGCGGCGTGGCTCGCGCGCGCCGTGAAGCAGCGCACCCCCAAGTACGCCACCACCGAGGTGAAGATCCTCCACGGCGGTGACCCGGTGCAGGTGGACGTCAACCACCCCGCCTTCGGCCCGCTCGACGCGGCGTTCAAGGAAGTGGTGGGGAAGCCGGCGGTGCGGGTGCGCGCCGGTGGCTCCATTCCCATCATCCCGCGCCTCGGTACCATGGGCGCCCCGGTGCTCCTCACCGGCATCGGCCTCCCCGATGACGGGCTCCACTCGCCCAACGAGAAGCTGGACCTCCAGCAGCTCTGGGACGGTATCCAGGTCTTCGGCCGCTTCCTGGAGCTCTTCGCCGCCACCCGGCCGGCCTGAGCCAGGGTCCCCAACGCCACGACGCCCCGCCGGCACTGTGCCGGCGGGGCGTCCGTCGTTCCTGGAGCTGTTACTCGGCCTCGTCGGGAGGGGCTTCGCCGCTCTTCCTGCCGCCCGGGTACTGGGACTCGGTGCGCGCCGTGAGCTCGTCCACCCCCAGCACCGCCCGCACCGAGGCGATCACGCCGGCCACCACGTCGTCGGCCCAGTAGGGGTCGGGCTGCTGGTCCTTGGGAAGCGCCTTGCCCTGCTGCTCCAGGAACTGGACCGCCGTGTTCACCCACTCGCCCTGCGCCGAGGGGACCAGCGCCCACGAGCTGGTGGACTTGAGTTCCAGCTCGGTCAGCGCCGCCAGCTGCTTCTCCAGCCCCTCCGTGACCGCCCGCGAGGCCAGTTCCTTGGCCACCATGGCCATGACCTGCGTCCGCTCGGCGGCCTGCTGGCCCGATACGGGGGTGAAATAGTTGCGCTGGTCCGCCACCATCTCACCGAGCCGGATGCAGACCGCCCGCACCGCCGGCTGCAACGCCGGCGAGACTTCCCGTGCCCAGCCCTGCGCCGCCTTGAGGATGTCGCGCACCAGCTGCTCCGCCTGCGCCTCCGGGGAGCGCCGTTCCGTCGGTCCGTTCATAGGATCACTAGAATGGCCCGGCGGCGGGGGAAAGACAAGCCGGAGTACTCCCCGGCGCAGGCCCCCGAAATGGAACCCGCGGCCCGGGGGATGGGGTCTTGACAACCCCCCGGGCCGCGGGCAGTGGAACTGACCCGCTAGCTCCGCGGACCCCGCCGCATCCGGGCCGGGTCCGGGCGCCCGTAGCGCTCCTCGGCCCAGGGCTCGCCCCGCATGTGGTAGCCGTTCTGCTCCCAGAAGCCGGGGTAATCCTCGGCCATGAACTCGAAGCCGCGCACCCACTTGGCGCTCTTCCAGAAGTAGAGGTGCGGCACCACCAGCCGGACGGGACCCCCGTGCTCGGGATCGAGCTCGCGCCCGTTGTGCCGGAGCGCCAGCAGGTTGCCGGGCGCCAGGAAGTCCTCCAGCGGCAGGTTCGTGGTGAAGCCGTGCTCCGCGTGGACCAGCACATGGCTCACCTCGGGCCGGGGCTTGGCGCGCTCCACGAGGGCGCGTACCGGGACCCCCGCGAACACGTTGTCGTACCGGCTCCAGCGGGTGACGCAGTGGATGTCGCACAGCGTCTCCGCCTGCGGCAGCGCCTGCAGCTCGTCCCAGCCCAGGGTGAACGGCACGTCCACGAGGCCCGTCACCTGGAGCGTCCAGGCGGCGGGGTCCACGTGGGGGACGGTGCCGTAGTGCAGCACCGGCCATTTTTGCGTCAGGATCTGGCCCGGCGGGAGCCGCGGGCGATCGGTGGGGCGGACGTCGAGGGGTTCGGGCATGCTGCTTCTACGCCCCCAGTGTGGCCTCGGTTCCCTCGGGGAGCAGCGCCCGGAGGTCACGGGCTTCGGGCGCCAGGCCGAAGGTGGCGCCGAACGCGGCCGTCACCGCCTCGAGCGTGGCGCTCCAGAGTGCCAGGCCCTCGCCGAGGGTGGCGCCGAGGCCCAGGCGTTCCGCCTCCAGCGCCACGCTCGTCATCTGCACCCCGCTGATGCCACAGGGGACGATGAGCCCGAAGTCCTCCAGCCGGTTGCGCACGTTGAGCGCAAAGCCATGCGTGGTGACCCACTGCCGCACGTGGATGCCGATGCTGGCGATCTTCCGCCCGCCCGTCCACACGCCCGTGTAGCCCGGGTTCCGCTCGGCCGGGATGCCGAGCTGGGCGAGCGCCACGATGAGGGCCTCCTCCACCTGGCGCAGGTACCAGTGCAGGTCGGGCTTGTGCCGGTTGAGGTCCAGGATGGGATAGCCCACCAGCTGCCCCGGGCCGTGCCAGGTCACGTCGCCGCCGCGCTCCACCTCCACCACGGTGAGCCCGCGCCGCGCGATCTCCTCCGCCGGGAGCGGCAGGCTCGCCGCCCTGGTGCCGCGGCCCAGGGTGATGGTGCGCTCGTGTTCGAGGAGCAGCAGCAGGTCGTGGGGCAGGGCCCCGCTGATCCGGCGCTCGGCGAGCTGCCGCTGCAGCGCATGCGCCTCGCGGTAGCCGACCTGGCCCAGGGTGAGGACGCCGAGGGGCGCGCTCACGGGCTCGGCGGCGCGTCCGCGAGCGGGGGCGTCGCGGGGGCGTCCACGCGCCGGGCCTCCGCCTCGAGCTCCCGGGCCCGCCGCGCGATCTTCCGCGCCAGCAGCAGGAACCAGAGCCCCGCCACACCGGCCAGCCCGAGCAGGCCCCACCGCCCGAGCACGCCATCCACGGGCGCCGTGACGAAGGCGAAGAGCAGCCCCGCGAACCCGCCCACCATGGCCAGCCCGCCCCGGCGATAGGCCGAGCGGATGGGCTTGAGGAGCGTCCACGACACGAACCCGCCGGCGATGGCGCTGCCCATCCACCCCGCCAGGATCACCGTGGCGATGCTGTCCGAGGGCTTGGGCGCGAGCGGCGCCGCCCCCGACACCTGGAGCGTCCGCACCAGCCACATCACCAGCGACACCAGCCCGAGCCCCGCCACCGCCCCCGCCAGGATCCCCCGAAGGGCGATCCCCACGTGATCGGGCTGGGCCACTTCGCCCGTGGCCGACGCCACCTGCGCTTCGCTCATCATCGCAACTCCCCGGCTCCCCGCGCCACGCCTCAGATGTGCATCACCCGTCCCATCGAGTCGAGCGCCGCCTCCGCCACGGCTTCCGACAGCGTGGGGTGCGCGTGCACGGCCAGGTCGATCTCCTCGACCGTGTACTCGTTCTCGCGCGCCACCGCCAGCTCGTGGATCATCTCCGAGGCGTGCCCGCCCACGATGTGGGCGCCCAGGATCTCGCCGTACTTCTTGTCGCGGATGATCTTGACGAAGCCCTCGGTCTCGTTGGACGCGCGGGCGCGCCCGTTGGCGCTGAAGGGGAAGCGGCCCACCTGGTAGTCGAGCTTCTTCTCCTTGCACGCATCCTCGGAGAGCCCGACGCTCGCCACCTCGGGGTGGCAGTAGGTCACCGAGGGGATGTTGTCGTAGCGGATCGGGTGCGGCGTGTGCCCCGCGATGAGCTCCGCTACGAACGTGCCCTCCCGGCTCCCCTTGTGCGCCAGCATCGGGGGCCCGGCCACGTCGCCGATGCAGTAGACGCCCTTGGCCGTGGTCTCGAGGGTGGCGAGGTTCACCTTCACGAAGCCGCGGTCGGTCAGCTCCACGCCGGCTTCCTTGAGCCCCATCCCCTCCGTGTTCACCGCCCGGCCCGCCGCCATCAGCACCTTCTCCGCGGTCACCGTCTGCTGCTTGCCGCCCGCCTCGAGGGTGAGCGTCACCCCGTCGGCCTTCACGTCCGCCTTCACCACCTTGGCCCCGGCGATCACGTCGATGCCGCGCTTCTTGTAGCTCTTGGCCAGCGTGTCGGAGCACTCCGCGTCCTCGATGGGGAGGATGCGGGGCAGCGCCTCGATGAGCGTCACCTTGCTGCCAAAGCTGTTGAAGATGTCGGCGAACTCGCAGCCCACCGCCCCCGCGCCGATCACCGCGATGGAGGCCGGCGCCTTCTCCAGGAACAGCGCCTCGTCGGAGCTGATCACCGTCGTCTTGTTGATCTCGAGGCCCAGCGCCGGGATCCCCTTCACCCGCGACCCGGTGGCGATGACCACGGCCTTCTTCGCCTCGTGGACGTCGGCGCCCACCTTGACCTTCTTCCCCGCCATCAGGGTGCCGGCGCCCTTGATGACCGTCACCTTGTGCTTCTTCATCAGGAACTCGACGCCCTTCGCGTTCTGCTCCGACACCTTGCGCGAGCGCTTCATCGCCACGCCGTAGTCGGTCTTCACCGTGCCCACCTCGATGCCCAGGTCCTTGGCCTCGTGGGCGATCATCCCCGACACCCGCGCGCTGTGGAGCAGCGCCTTGGTGGGGATGCAGCCGATGTTGACGCACACGCCGCCGAGTTTGTCCTTCTCCACCACCGCGGTGGCCAGCCCCAGCTGCGCGGAACGGATGGCGGCCACGTAGCCTGCGGGCCCGCCGCCCAGGATGATCACGTCGAAGGTCGCCACGTCAGGGTCTCCGGGAGGGAAGGGAAGGACCCGCGCTCAGCGCGGGCCGCCGAAGCGATAGCCGCCCACGATCGCGAGCACGCGATGCTTGAGGTCGGCGCTGGGATCCGAGTTGTCGATCGTCGACAGGCCGTACTGGTAGCGGACGCCGAGCTGGATGCGCCCGTACTCGAGGCCGGCGCCAAGGTGCACCGAGGTCTCGAGCGCCTTGGTGTCGAACCGCGTGCCGAGCGCGCCGCGGTCGTTGCAGTCGGCCTCGAGGCTCTGGTTGCCCTGCTTGATCTCGAGCCGGCAGCGGTCCCGCAGCGCGATGGCCGGCGCCACGTAGAACCAGGGCCGGAGCAGGCCGCCCGTCGGCACCGACACCCGGAGCCGGAGCGGCACCTGCCAGTACTCCATCTTGTAGGTGTTGGTGGTGCCGCCGCCTTCCACCTTGGTGCCCTGGCTGGCGTAGAGCAGTGCCGGCTCCAACGCAAAGATGCGGCCCAGGGGTAGGCGGAGGAAGCCGCCGCCGGCCACGCCGACGCGGGTCTTGGCCCCGCCCGCGTCGTCCCCGCCAAACTTGGCCAGCAGGACGCCGGCCTCCACCCCGCTCTGGAACCTGCCCTGGGCCTGCGCCATGGCGGGCAGCAGGAGCAACGCCGCCGCGCCGAGCGCGCGCATGAGGGAGCGCATGCTCACCACACCATGGCGAGCGGGTTCTCGAGCATCCCCTTGAGGGTCCGCAGGAACGCGGCCCCGGTGGCGCCATCGATGACGCGGTGGTCGCAGCTCATGGTGAGCCGCATCCGCCGGCCCGGCACCACCTGGCCGCCCTTCACCACGGGCTGCTCGGTGATGCTCCCCACCGCCAGGATCCCCGCCTCGGGCGGGTTGATGATGGCGGTGAACTGGTCGATGTCGAACATGCCGAGGTTGGAGATGGAGAACGTGCCGCCGGTGTACTCCTCCGGCGCCAGCCGCCGGTCGCGCGCCCGCTTGGCCAGGTCCTTCGCCTCGGCGCCGATCTCGCGCAGCGTCTTCTGGTCGGCGTGGCGGATCACCGGCGTGATGAGCCCGTCCTCGATCGCCACGGCCATGCTGATGTGGACGTCGTTCCAGTAGCGGATGCGGTCGTCCTGCCACCAGGCGTTGCAGGCGCGGTGCTGGCGGAGCGCCAGCGCGGTGGCCTTGATGATCATGTCGTTGAACGACACCTTGGTCGCCGCCTCGCCCCCCTGCTGCCTGGCCAGGGCATTCAGCGCCTCGCGCGCCTCCCACGCCCGGTCCATGTCCACCTCGGTGGTGAGGTAGAACGTCGGGACCGGCCCGAGGGACTGGGTGAGCCGCTTGGCGATGGTCTTCCGGATCTGGGTGAGCGGCACGTCCTCGAAGCTCGCGCCGTCCGCCACGCGGGGGCGCGGGGCAGCGCTCGCGGCGGGGGCCGCCGCGGGGGCATGCTCGAGGTCGCGCAGCACGATGCGGCCGTCCGGCCCGGTGCCCTGCAGCATCCCGAGGTCGAGGCCCCGCTCGGCCGCCACCTTCTTCGCCAGCGGCGAGGCCTTCACGCGGGTGTCCGGGCTCCGGGCGGGCGCTGCGGCCGGGAGGGGCGTGAGCGCAGGAGCGGCCGCCTTGGCAGGCGCCGTCGTCGCGGCGGCCGGAGCCGCCTTCGGGGCCGGGACGGCTGCCGCGGCCTTCGGCGCGGTCGCCGGCGTGGCCGCGGGCGCGGCGCCGGCGATGGCGCTCACGTCCTCGCCCGCCTCGCCGATCACCCCCACCACGTTCCCCACCGGCACCGTGGTGCCCGGCGCAATGAGTTGCTTGAGCAGCACCCCGCCGGCCCGCGCCTGGAGGTCCATCACCGCCTTGTCCGTCTCCACCTCGGCGAGGATCTCCCCCGGGGACACCGGGTCGCCTTCCTGCTTCTTCCACTCCACGAGGCGCCCCTCTTCCATGGTGGGGGAGAGCGCCTCCATCAGGACCTTCGTGGCCATGAAATGTCCTTTGCGTCGGGGCGGCCCGGGGGCCGCGCCCGCTATTCGAGGTAGAGAACCTTCTTGACCGCCGCCGAGATCCGCTCCACCGACACCTTCGCCGCCTTCTCGAGGTGCTTGTTGTAGGGCATGGGCACGTCCGCGCTCGTCACCCGCACCACCGGCGCGTCCAGGTCGTCGAATGCCTGCGACTGGATCTCATCCACCACCTGCGCCCCGACGCCCGCGAAGTACCAGCCCTCCTCGGCCACCACCGCGCGGTGGGTCTTCCGCACCGAGGCCAGCACCGTCGCCACGTCGAGCGGCCGGATGGTCCGGAGGTCCACCACCTCGGCGCTGATCTCCTCGGCGGCGAGCTGGTCGGCCGCCTTGAGCGCCAGCGCCACCGTCTTGCCCCAGCAGACGATCGTGACATGCTCCCCGGCGCGCTTCACCTCCGCCACGCCGATCGGGACCACGTGCTCCCCCTCGGGCACCTCGCCCTTGGTGTTGTAGAGCATCTCGCCTTCCATGAACACCACCGGGTCCGGGTCGCGGATCGCGGCCTTGAGCAGGCCCTTGGCGTCCGCCGGGGTGGCCGGGATCACCACCTTGAGGCCCGGGATGTTGGCGTACATGCTCTCGAAGTTCTGGGAGTGCTGGGCCGCCAGCTGCAGCGCCGCGCCGCACGGGCCGCGGAAGACGATCTGCATCGGCACCTGCCCGCCCGACATGTAGCGGAGCTTGGCCGCGCTGTTGACGATCTGGTCGAGGGCCAGCAGCGCGAAGTTCCACGTCATGAACTCGATGACGGGCTTGAGTCCCACCATCGCCGCCCCGACGCCCACGCCGGCGAAGCCCAGCTCGGTGATCGGCGTGTCCACCACGCGGTTGGGCCCGAACTCCTCCAGCAGCCCGCGGCTCACCTTGTAGGCGCCCTGGTACACGCCCACCTCCTCGCCCATGAGGAAGACGTCCTTGTCCCGGGCCATCTCCTCGCGGAGGGCCTGGTTGAGCGCGTCGCGATAGGTCAGTGTCGGCATCGGTCGCTCACTCGCTCGCCTGGGGGGCGTACACGTCGGTGTAGAGCTCCGCCGGCTCCGGGTCGGGGCTCGCGTCGGCGAAGTCGTAGGCGTCCTGCACCTCGGCCTTCACCTCCGCGTCCATCTTTTCCAGGGTGGTGTCGTCGATGATGTTCTCCGCGCGGAGCTTGTCGGCCCAGAGGGAGATGGGGTCGCGCTTGCGGTGCGCCTCCACCTCTTCCTTGGTGCGGTAGTGGCCGTGGATCGGGTCGCTCATGGAGTGGCCCACGAAGCGGTAGGTGCGGATCTCGAGCAGGGTGGGGGAGGCGGGCCGGCGGGCGCGCACCACCGCGCGGTCCATGGCCGCCATCACCTCGCCCAGGTCCTGGCCGTCCACCACCTCGCGCGCCATGTCGTAGGAGCTGGCCCGCTCCGAGATGTTCCAGGTGGCCGTGGCGCGGTCCAGCGCGGTGCCCATCCCGTAGCGGTTGTTCTCGCAGATGAAGATGCAGGGCAGCTTCCAGATGCCGGCCATGTTGGCCGCCTCGTGGAAGGCGCCGTTGTTGATGGCCGCCTCGCCGAAGTAGCACACCGCCACCTGGTCGGCGTTCCGGTACTTGATGGCAAAGCCCATCCCCGTGGTGAGGGGGATGTGCCCACCCACGATGCCGTGCCCGCCAAGGAAGCCGAGCGAGGCGTCGAAGAGGTGCATCGAGCCGCCCTTCCCCTTGCTGCAGCCCGTCGCCTTCCCGAACAGCTCCGCCATCACCGCCCGCGCCGAGATCCCGCGCGCCAGCGCGTGGCCATGCTCGCGGTAGGTGGCCGTGATGTAGTCGTCGGGGCGGAGCTGGGAGATGGTCCCCACCGCCACCGCCTCCTGCCCGATGTAGAGGTGGCAGAAGCCGCCGATCTTCCCCAGGCTGTACGCCTCCCCGGCCTTCTCCTCGAAGCGCCGGATCAGCAGCATCTGCCGCAGGTAGTGGCGGTACTTCTCCGCCGTCTTGGTGTCCGCCTTCCGTCCCGCCTTTGCCGTCGCCATCTGGGCTCCTTGCTCCGTTGGAGTCCTGCAACTGCAAAACCACAGAGACACAGAGGACACAGAGGGCACGGAGGTCGCCCACGACGGGGGCGGGAGGCGTCGCCGAGGTGGCGTGCGGCTTCTCACGGCCCTCCGTGTCCTCTGTGTCCTCTGTGTCTCTGTGGTTACCTCACCGAACTTCCCCAGCCGCCGGGCCCCCCACCGCCGACGCCCCAGCCGCCGAGGCCTGCTCCCAGGCATGGTAGGACGAGCGCGTGAGCGGGCTCGCCTGCACGTGGGTGAAGCCCATGCGCATCCCGATCTCGCCCAGCTCCCGGAACTCGTCCGGGGTGTAGTACCGCGCGATCGGCAGGTGGGCGTCGGAGGGCCGCAGGTACTGGCCCAGGGTCAGGATGTTCACGTCGCTGGCCCGCAGGTCCCGCATGCAGGTCAGGACTTCGTCCCATTCCTCGCCGAGCCCGAGGATGATCCCCGACTTGGTGAGCCCGTCGGGCCGGATCCGCCGCGCGTTGGCCAGCAGGCGGAGCGCGCGGTCATACCGCCCGCCCGGCCGGGCCAGGCGGTAGAGGCGCTCGCAGGTCTCGAGGTTGTGATTCAGGATGGCCGGCCGGGCCGCGAGGACGATCTCGAGCGCCGCCTCCGAGCCCTTGAAGTCGGGGATCAGCACCTCGACCGTGCTCTCCGGCAGCCGCGCCCGGATCTCGGTGACGCACCCGGCAAACGCCTCGGCGCCGCCATTGGGGAGGTCATCCCGGTCCACCGAGGTGATCACCACGTGCCGGAGCCCCATGGCCGCTACCGCCTCGGCCAGCCGGACGGGTTCCACGGGGTCGTAGGGGGCCGGCGTCCCGTGGGCCACCGCGCAGTAGGCGCAGTTCCGGGTGCAGGTGTCGCCCAGGATCATGAAGGTGGCCGCCCGGTGCTCCCAGCACTCCCCGATGTTAGGGCAGCGGGCCTCCTCGCACACCGTATGGAGGCCCAGGTCCCGCATCAGCCGCTTCACTTCCAGGTAGGTGCCGCCGCCGGGGGCCTTCACCTTGAGCCAGCTGGGCTTGCGGACCAGCGCCGCCTGCGGCGCCGGCGCCTCGGGAGCCGGAGGGGTGCCTCGGGTGAGCTGGACCAGCGGTGCCGCCATCGCCGACTCCGGGGAGAGGAGAGGAACGGCCCCCAAGCTAAGGAGGTGATGAAGAACTGGCTACGGGGAAAGCCAGCAATTTCAACCACATGGTTGAGGACGCGCCGTGGGCCGAAAGCTCGAACGGCGCGACCCTGGGGGCCGCGCCGTTGGCGGAACACCTTGCCCGAGAGTGACTTACTGCGGCTTCGGTGCGCAGGCCTCGATCAGCTTGCGCTGGTCGCTCACCGCGGAGGCCGGGACCTTGGTCTCCTCGAGCGAGGTCCCCTGGCTGGACACGTACTCCCGGAAGCTCTGGAGGGTGGTGGTATACGCGGAATTCCCGGAGGCGTCCGGACGGATCTCCACCTCGATCCGGTGGAAGCCCCGCTTGAACAGCCCATTGGCCACCCGGAGGCTCG
>CAZRCT010000025.1:0-41052 GCA_964598655.1 uncultured Gemmatimonadaceae bacterium | reverse complement strand
CCCATGCGGGTCATGATCCGCATGTTCACCACCACGTAGGGCGAGTCGGTCAGCTCCACGCCGATGTAGGCGAGCGGCGAGCCGAGCGGGCCCATGCTGAAGGGCACCACGTACATGGTGCGCCCGCGCATGCTGCCGGTGAAGAGGCGGCGCAGGGTGCCGCGCATCTCCTTGGGGTCCACCCAGTTGTTGGTGGGGCCGGCGTCCTGGCGGCGCTGGGAGCAGATGAAGGTCCGGTCCTCGACGCGCGCCACGTCGCCCGGGTCGGAGAGGGCCAGGTAGCTGTTGGGGCGCTTGGCGGGATTGAGGCGCTTGAGCGTGCCCGACGCCACCATCTGGGCCAGCAGGGTCTCGTTCTCCGCCTCGGAGCCGTCGCACCAGTGGATGGCGTCCGGCTGCGTGAGCGCCGCGATCTCGGCCACCCACCGCTTGAGCGGCTCGTTGGTGACCCAGGCGGGGCAATTCAGGGCGGGGGGCGTGGGCGCGGCGGTGGCCGTCATCCGGGGCAGGCTCCCATGGAGGTGGGGCGCGGCCCGCGCTCACCATGAACGGGGCCGCCAGGACCGGGAAATGTCGGCAGCGGCCCCGCGTGGGGCAACGGGAGATGACGAATTGGAGTAGATATGCGCGAACCCTGAGAATCCATGCAGCGCGCGCGGCTGCCTCAGGGCCGCACGGGCACCAGTTCCGGGGTGACGCGATAGGCGTGGCGGGCCGTGGCCAGGTCACGGTCGCTCGGGACCGTGGCGGTGGGGACCGCGTACATCAGGTCCTCATCGAACGGCGAGTGCTGCAGGATGCCCAGGGCGTGGCCCAGCTCGTGGGCGGTGACCTGCGCCAGGCACGCGGTGGGGTCGGGCGCCGCGGGAAGGTCGTACACCCGCACCTGCACCGGCACCCGGAGCTCGAAGCGGGTGCCCACCGTGTCGATCAGCGTGACGCCCT
The DNA here is from genome assembly GCA_964598655.1 of uncultured Gemmatimonadaceae bacterium. Lineage (GTDB taxonomy): Bacteria > Gemmatimonadota > Gemmatimonadetes > Gemmatimonadales > GWC2-71-9 > JADJOM01. The sequence goes on along the minus strand of CAZRCT010000025.1, from coordinate 40,107 downwards.
CGCAGAAGAGGCCCTGCGCCCGAAGCCGGATGGCCGGCCGCCCCATCGGCGCGGCGATGGGCAGGTGGCGGACGATGATGTCCGCGGTGGTGGAATCGGCGGTGAGGACCGCGTTCCACTCGCCGTTGCGGAAGGCGCCCCGCCACCGGGTGATCGCGTTGGCCACGTGGGTGGGTAGGCCGGCGGCGTTCTCCGCCCAGACCTGGAGCGGCACCATGCCCCGGGGCCAGTGGAAGGGCAGGGTGTCCACGCGGAAGCCCGCGCTGTCGTACGCCTGGATCAGCTCGAAGGAGTACGGCTCGGGGCTCGGCGGGCCGCTCGAGTCCCCGCCGCAGGCGGCGGTGACGGCGAAGGCGGCGAGGAGCAGGGGCACGGCGCGGCGGGACATGCCCGGAAAGGATACCCCGGCGGCTGGGCCGGTCAATGCCGGTTCGCGCTGGAACGCGCGTACGTGCGGAGCCGCTTGAGCATCTTGGTGTCGAGCGTGACCATGTCGTCGCCCTTCGGGGTCTCGATGATCTTGATGGTGTGGGCCAGGCGGGGGTCGGTCATGATGCGCTTGAACGGCCTGGCGCCGAGGCTTCCCTCGGCGATCAGTTCGTGACGATCCCGGTGAGAATTGAACGGCGTCTTGGAATCGTTGAGGTGCAGGCAGCGCAGGTGCTCCAGACCGATGATCGCGTCGAAGCGGTCCCACACGGCGTCGTAGTCGTTGACCAGGTCGTAGCCCGCGGCATACAGGTGGCAGGTGTCGGCGCACACCCCCACTCGGCGCTGGATCTCCCTGGGCATCCGCGCCCGCAACTCGGCGAGCTCCTCGAAGGTGGCCCCGAGCGCGGTGCCGGTGCCGGCGGTCGTCTCGAGCAGGACCATCACCCGGCCCGGCACCTCCTCGAGGCAGCGGGCGTAGTTGGCGGCGTTGCGCACCAGCCCCGGCGCCCGGTCATCGATATAGTTGCCTGGATGCGACACCACATAGGGGAGTCCCAGGGTCTCGCACCTTCTCAGTTCGGCGATGAAAGACGCGACGGAGCGCGCACTTAGCTCCGGATCGGGGGAGGCCAGGTTGATGAGGTACGAATCGTGCGACACGGCCACCTGGATTGCGGCCCGCGCCATCTCCTCCCGGAAGGCCCTGCCGGTGGCCTCGTCGAGCACGGGCTCCCGCCATTGGTTGGGCGTCTTGGTGAACAGCTGGAGCGCCGTGGCCCCGATGGCCCGGGCGCGCTCCGGGGCGGTGGTCACGCCGCCCTGGGTGGAGACGTGGGCCCCGAGCAGCCGGGCCGGGTCGGGATTGGGCTGGGCCATACGACGCACTTTCCTTGACTCTGGGGGTGGCCCGGGTACGTTCCCGGCCGCTGCTTCGAGTTGACTTCGGACCTCGTGACCGACCCGCACCCGCTCCGCCGGATCCTGCTCCTCGGGGACGCCCTCTCGCGCCCCGAGGGGCTCGAGCGCGCCCTGGCGCGGGGCGGCTACGCGGTGGTGGAGCGGGACGACGCCGAGCAGGACCCGCCGCCGGCCGCCATCCCTGACCTGCTGTTGCTCACCTCCCGCCGGGCCGACCAGCGCCTGGAAGCCGCCCTGACCACGCTCGCGGGCGAGGCCTGGCGGGCCATCCCGCGGGTGGTACTCCTCGCCGACCCCGATCCCGAGGGCGTCACGCGCGCGCTGCTCCTCGGGGCCGACGACGCGCTGGCGGCACCCATCCACTTGCCCGAGCTGGTGGCGCGCCTCGGCGCCCGGCTCCGCACCCAGCCCGCGCCCGGCCAGGAGCGCGCGTCGCTGTGGCGGCAGGAGCTCATGTTCGACATCCTCGAGGAGCTCTCCGCCTCCATCCGCTCCGACAGCATCGTGGAGACGCTGGTGCGCCGGGTGGGGCTGGCGCTCGAGCTGCCGCGCTGCTCCTTCCTGCTGGCCTCGCCGTGGGAGCGCTTCGGCCGCGTGGTGGCCGTGGCCGAGCGGCCCGAAGCGCGGGACCTGCGCGTGGACCTCTACCGCTATCCCGAGATCCGCGAGGCGCTCCGCACCGAGCGCACGGTGTTCATCCCGGAGCTCGAGCTGCACCCGTTCTTCGAGGAGATCCGCCCGCTCTGGCAGGACCTCGGCGTCTCGGCCGACGTGCGCAGCGTGGCGGTGATCCCGGTGAACCTGCACGGCCGCCCCGCCGGCGTGTTCCTGCTCCGCACCCGCCGCGACGATCCCGCCCTCACCGCCGACCAGCTCCACTTCGCCGAGCGGCTGCTCAAGGCCAGCGCCCGGCTGCTCGAGAACGAGGAGCGCCGCGCCGGCATCGCGCGGCGGCAGGCCAGCGCGCTGGCCACCGACATGCTCACCGGGGTGGCCAACCTCGACGCGCTCGACCGCCGCATCCAGGAGGAGTTCCAGCGGGCGCGGCGCTACGCGCTCACCTTCAGCGTGGTGCTCCTCGACGTGGACAAGCTGCGCGCCTACAACGAGCGCTTCGGCACCGTCGTGGGGGATCGGGTGATGGCCGAGCTGGGCGGGATCCTGCAGCGGGAGATCCGGGCCCCCGACTTCGTGGGCCGCTACGGCGGGGACGAGTTTGCCCTGGTGCTCCCCGAGACCGACATCGTGGGCGCCCGCGCCTCCATCGGCCGGGTCCGCGCCCGCATCGAGGCGCACGACTTCCCCGACTTCGCCCCCGAGGACCGGCCCACCCTCTCGGCCGGCATCGTCACCTTCCCGCACCCCGCGGCCAACGACACCCCGGACCTCCTCGCCCTGGTCGAGGCCGCGCTGCTGCGCGGCAAGGCGCAGACCGACGGGCGCATCGGCACGGCCGAGACCGTCGCCGCGTGACCGGGGCGGCGCCTAGCGCCGCCGCTTGAGCCAGTCCGCCGGGTCCAGCGCGATCCCGTTCTCCCCGCGAATCTCGAAGTAGAGGTGCGGCCCCTCGTCGGTGTTCTCGCCGCCGACGGTGCCGATCACCTGCCCGCGCGTGATGGCCTGGCCCACCGTGACGCTCGCCTCGTTGAGCCGCATGTAGAGCGAGCGGTAGCCGTTGCCGTGCGCCACGATCACGGCCAGGCCGTAGGTGCCGAGCGTCTGCACCAGCTCCACCGTGCCGGCCTCCACCGCCTTCACCGGCGTCCCCACGGTGGCGCCGATGTACATCCCGTTGTGCCGGATGGTGGCACCCGACTCGAGCCGCTCCGGCCCGTAGCGCTTGAGGATGGGGCCCTCCACCGGCCAGTCGAGCTTGCCGATGTCGGCGGTGGTGAGGGTGCCGGCGGCGGGGGCCGCGCCGGGGGCCGCCCGCGGGGCCGCGCGCCGCGCGCGCGCCTCGAGGTCGGCCAGCAGGGTGTTGAGGCGGGACTCGTCGCGGTCGAGGTCGGAGAGGCGCTGCTCGGTGGTGCGGGCGGAGCGGCGGGTTTCCCGGAGGCGCTGGTTGCCCTCCTGCACCAGCTGCCCGTAGCGCTGCAGCTCCGCCTCCCGCTCGGAGCGGCGGCTGTCGAGCTGGCTGCGGACGTCGAGGATCTCCCGGCGGCGCCGCTCCACCTGCCGGGTGAGCTTCTCGATGTCGGCCACCAGGGCCTGGTCCTGGCGGCTCTGGAGGTAGAGGTACTTGTAGCGGGAGAGCAGGTCGCCGAAGGACTGCGCCGCGACCAGCACCTCGAAGGTGTACAGCTGGCCGCGCTTGTAGATCTCCACCAGCCGGCGCGCGGTCACGGCGCGCTTCTCGGCCAGGTTGTCCTGGGCCAGGGCCAGGTCACTGCTGGCGCGGTCCAGGTTGGAGTTGAGCCCGCCGATCTGGGTGTCGAGCTCGTTGACGATGGCGTTGGTGCTGCGGCGCTGGCGCTCGAGGTTGTCGAGCTCCTCGTTGAGGTCGTGCACCTGGCCCTGCAGTCGCTGCCGTTCCTCCTCGAGCCGCTGGCGCTCGCGCCGGATCTCCTCCAGCCGCCGGCGCGATTCCTCGAGGTTGGCCTGCGCCCGCAGGGCCGGGGCGCCGAGCGCCAGCCCGGCGAGCACCACGAGCGCCCACCGCACGGCCCGGCCCCCGGGCCGCCGAGCCGCCGTGTCAGACATTCCGGAGGTGCCGCTCCACGCTCATGAGGCTCCCGAGGAAGCCGATGGCCACCCCGAAGCAGACGCCGAGCGCCACCTGCGAGGAGCGCAGGAAGACGATGTCGCTCGTGGCCAGCTGGATCTGGCCGCGGAGCAGCGTGTAGGTCCCGTAGGAGAGCGCGATGGCCACCAGGCCGCCGAGGAGGCCCTTGAGGGCGCCCTCGAGGAGGAAGGGGCCGCGGATGAAGCCGTGGGTGGCGCCCACCAGCCGCATCACCTGGATCTCCCGGGCGCGCTGCAGCACAGTGAGCCGGATGGTGACGCCGATGATCACCACCGCCACCGCGGCAAAGGCCAGCCCGATCATGAGCCCGACGAGCCCCGCGATGTTCCGGAGCCGGTCCAGCTTCTCGATCCACTCCCGCCCGTAGCGCACGTCGTCAATGAAGCCGTACCCCTTGAGCCGCCCCGCCACCGCCGCGGTGTGGTCGGCGTCGCGGTAGCCTTCCTTGAGCGCGATCTCGAGCGAGGCGGGGAGCGGGTTCACGGCCAGGTCCCGGTAGGCGTCGCGGAATTCCACCAGCTCGGCCCGCGCCCGCTTGAGCGCCTCGTCCTCGCTCACGAAGGTGACGCGCTCCACCTCGGGGAATGCCGCGATGTCCTGGGACGCCAGCGCGATGGACTCGGGCGGCGTCCCGTGCAGCAGGTAGGCCACCACCTCCACCCGCTGCTCCACCAGCCGGAGCGCCTCCTTCATGTTCACCGCCACCAGCGCAAACAGCCCCACCGCGTAGAGCGAGAAGCCGATGGTGGTGATGGAGAGCGCCGACAGCAGCGGGGCGCGGCGGAAGGCGGCGAAGGCCTCGCGGAGCAGGAGCCTCACAGGTCGTCCTCCGCAGCCAGGGCGCCGGCCTCGGCGCCGCTGTCGTAGACGATCTGCCCCTCGCGCAGCTCGATGGTGCGGTAGGTGGTCTGCTTGACGAGGTCGAGGTCGTGCGTGGCCATGACGACGCAGGTGCCGGCGGCGTTGATCTCGCGGATCAGCTGGAAGACGCCGCGGGTGGCCCGCTCGTCGAGGTTGCCGGTGGGCTCGTCGGCGATCAGGATGGCCGGGTCGTTGACCAGCGCCCGCGCGATGGCCACCCGCTGCTGCTCCCCGCCGGAGAGCTCCTGCGGATACGCGTGGGCCTTGGCGGCGAGGCCCACCTGGGTGAGCACGCGCATCACCCGCGCCGGGATCCCGTCCCGCCGCGCGCCCGTCACCTCCAGCGCGAAGGCCACGTTCTCCTCGGCCGTCCGGTCCTCGAGCAGCCGGAAGTCCTGGAACACCACCCCGAGCCGGCGCCGGAGCCTCGGCACGTCGGAGGCCGAGAGGTCCCCGATGCTGTACCCGGACACGCGCACGTCCCCGGCCGTGGGCCGGAGCTCGCCGTACATCATCTTGAGGATGGTGGATTTCCCGGCGCCGCTATGGCCGGTGAGGAACACGAACTCGCCCTTCGCGACGTGAAGGGAGACGTTCTTGAGGGCCGCGCCCTTGGGATAGTCCTTGGAGACGTGCGCGAAGCGGATCACGGCCCCAATCTAGGGCCCCTCGCGCGGGCCGGACAAGGCACGGCCCCGGGCCCGCGCCTCAGCCCAGTGCCTGCTCGAGGTCCGCGATGATGTCCTCGGCGTCCTCGATCCCGCACGAGAGCCGCAGGAAGCCGTCGGGGATCCCCGCCTTGGCCCGCTGCTCCTCGCTGAGCCGCCGGTGGCTGGTGAGCCGGGGCTCGGAGATGAGGCTCTCCACCCCCGCCAAGCTCGGCGCGTGGGTCACCAGCTTGAGGCGCCGCAGGAACCGCTCCGCCGCCTTGGCCCCGCCTCGGAGCTCGAGCCCCACCATCCCCCCGAACCCGTCCATGAGCTGCGCGGCCAGGGCGTGCTCCGGGTGGCTCGGCAGCCCGGGGTAGTGGACCTTGGTGAACTCATCCCGCCCCTCGGCCCAGCGCGCCACGGCCATGCCGTTGACGTTGTGCCGCTCCATGCGGATGCCGAGGGTGCGCATCCCCCGCTCCACCAGCCACGCCGCGTGCGGGTCGATGGCCTGGCCCCACAGCTGCATCAGCCGCGTCACCTCCTCCACGAGCGAGGCGGAGCCAGCCACGGCGCCGGCGATCACGTCGCTGTGGCCGTTCAGGTACTTGGTGGCGCTGGTGATGACGATGTCGGCGCCGTGCTCGAGCGGGCGGAAGTTGACCGGGCTCGCGAACGTGGCGTCCACCAGCAGCGCAAACCCCCCGTCGCGGGCGATCTGGGCCATCGGCGTCAGGTCCAGGATCCGCATCGTCGGGTTGGTGGGGGTCTCCACGAAGATCGCCCGCGTGCTCTTCCGGACCATCCGGCGCCACTGCCGTGGCTGGTCTGGCGGCACGTAGCTCACCTCGATCCCGAAGCGCCCGAACTCCTCCTCGAACAGCCGCCGCGTCCCGCCGTAGATCCAGCTGCTCGCCAGCAGGTGGTCGCCGGGCCGGAGGACGGCCAGGTGCGCCAGCGCCGTGGCCGCCATGCCGCTCGCCACGAAGATCGCGGCCTCGGCCCCCTCGAGCTCGGCGTAGCGCGCCGCGAGCGTCAGCTGGTTCGGGTTGTTCCCGTACCGGCTGTACATCACTTCCTCGCCGGAGCCCACCGGGTTGGTGAAGGTGCTGCTCTGGTAGAGCGGCGCCACCACCGGGGTCCAGTCGGTGCGCCGCGCCGGCTGGCCGTGGATGGCCACGGTGGAGGGGCCGAGCTTCCGCTTCATCGCTCGAAGGGGACGGCGTAGCCGTCCTCGAAGGCCCGGGCCAGGCGGCGGCGGGCCAGGGTGGCGAGGGTGGCGCGGGCGCGGTCCTCCTCCCACGCGGTCAGCGCCGCGAGGGCGGCCGGCGTGAGGGTGGGGTGGCCGGCCAGCGCGTCGAAGGCCTGCACCTCGTCCGCGGTGGCGGCGCCCACCAGGCGGAGCGTCCCCCGCACCGGGTCCCGGGCCACGGCGGCCAGCTGGTGGTGCTCCAGCACGTGATGGATGGCCTCCAGCTGGTCGTCGTGCAGCCCGTGCAGGATCAGGTACGTGCCGGCGGGCGGGTCGGCCATGAGCTTGGCCACCACCTCGTCGGCACAGCTCAGGTCCACGAGCTGGATGTTGGTGAAGTCGAGGGTGGCGATGGCCCACTCGCCGGTGGAGAGGCGGTCCTGGATGCTGGTCCGCACCGCGCGGCCGGTGGGACGCGTGACCAGGTTGCTGTAGGCGGTCTGCACCGCCTCGCGGAGGACCTGCTCCACCCGGATCGAGATCACGCCGTCCCCTCCGCCCCCGGGATGAGGATCTGGAGCTGGGCGCCGGGGAACGGCGCCAGGCCCTCGGTCATCGGCACGTCGTCGTCCCACGCGGGGATGATGGCGATCCGCGCGGTGCCGCTGCGGATGGTCAGCTTGCCGGACCAGCGCGTAAGATAGCGCTTGATCCCCGGCATGCCCTGCCCGCGGCCGGGATCGCGGAAGCGGCTGGTGTGCTGGATCACCGCCGCCTCGAGCGCCACCGCGTCCCCCCAGCGGTCGCCGAAGCGGCGCGCCTGCGTGGCCTCGAGCGAGCGCCGGAAGCCGATCCCGCCGTCGCTCACCGCGATCACCGCCACCTTCCGGCCCAGCTTCCGCCGGAAGCGGTACGCATGGACGGCCACCCAGCCCCCCGTCCCGGCGTGCTCCACAATATTCTGGCACGCCTCCGAAAGCGCCATCGCGAAGCCCATGGTGGAGGTGGCCTCGAGCCCGAGCTCCCCGTGGAGGATCCGGGAGGCCCCCGCCTGGATCTTGCCCACCACCGCGTGCACGTCCTCCGACGCCCGCACCGGGGTCACGGCCAGCAGCACCTCGCTCTGGTCGTCCGGCTTCTGGCGGGGAACCTTGCCGTGGAGCTCGAACAGCTCCGCCGCGTGCTGGAAGAACCCGGCGCGCGCCCAGTAGCGCCGCACGTCCTCCGCCTGTGGCACCGTGAACTGGGGCAGGGGGCCCCCCGCCTCCTTCACCGCCTGCGCCGCCGTCAGCATCCCGATCAGCCCGAAGGGCGAGGCCCACTGCGCCGGCCGGGCGTCAAACACCATCCGGTCGGTGATCGGCCCGGCCGCGAACGACGTGGCGAACTGCTCGAAGCTCCGGTCGTCGAGGAGGGTCGGGATCTCCACCACGCGGCTCATGCCGGGCCCTCCGCCGGGAGCACCAGCCCGCCCCGGAGCAGCGTCCCGAGCGCGCTCGCCCCCCGGAGCGTGGCGTTCCGCGCAGCCGCCTGGTTGGCCGCCGCGATCGCGACGGCCGGCGGGCGCCCGCCCACGAGCCCGCTCACCAGCGTGGCGCCGAACACGTCGCCGCAGCCGGTGGGGTCCACGGCGTCCACCCGCGGCGCCTCCACCAGGGCCGTCTCCACCGGCCCGCTGCCGGCGCCCCCCAGCCGCGGGGCGCCGGGGTTCCGGAAGTAGATGGCGCCTTTCGGCCCCACCGTCACCACCAGGAGGCCCACCCCGGCGGCCATGGCCATCGCGGCCGTCGCCAGCGGGTCGGGGGCGAATTGCGCCATCTCGTCCTCGTTCATCTGGATCACGTCGAAGCAGCGGAGCCACGCCGCCGGGTCGGCGAGCGGGCGGAGCACGCGGACCCCGTCGGGCGGCATCCCGAAGAGCAGGCTGTGCAGGTCCGCGTACAGCAGCCCGGGGAACCCCTGCCGCAGGGCCTGCGCGGTGCCGAGCTCCATCTCGAAGCCCGAGATGAAGTTCACGTAGAGCGCGTCGAGGTCGCGGACCATGGGGCCCAGTTCGGCCCACGTCCAGCCCGGCACCCCGCCGCTCATCCGCTCGGTGCGCCGGTCCAGCGAGCTGTAGCGGAGCACCACCCGGTTGTTGGGCGCCGGCACCTCCAGGAAGCGGGCGCCGGGCGCTACCCGCGTCATCCCGCGCAGCAGCCGGGCGGCCTCGTCGCGCAGGTCGCGCCCCACCTTGATGAGCGGCACCAGCTCCCAGCCGTCCGGGAGCGCCGCCTCGAAGGCGCCGAGCGCGTACGCGATGCCGCCCCATTCCTCCACCGGCGGCGCCGCGGGGTCCCGCCCGTGGATCACGTCCCACACGAGGGACCCCACCACCCCGAGCTTCACGGCGTCACACGATGCCGGCTTCCACCTGCTCCTGGAAGGCGCGCACCGCGCCGTACACCCCGGCGACGCCCGTCAGCTCCCCCGGCACGATCCGGCACACCTGCACCGCCGGCTTGAACGCCCGGCGCGACACCTCCCGGCGGAGCGGCTCGAACAGCCGGTCCCCCGCGAGCGTCACGCCGCCCACGATGACCACGGCCTCGGGGTTGAAGATGTTGATCAGGCTCGCCACCGCGGCGCCGAGGAAGTGCGCCGTGTCGCGCACCACGTCGTGCGCCAGCGCATCGCCCGCCTGCGCGGCCTGGTAGACCTTCTGGGCCGTGATCTGGCTCAGGTCGCCGGCCACGTACGACGGCAGCGAGGAGCTGGCTCCCGTCTGGATGGCCTCGATGGCGCGGAGCGCGATGTTGGGCCCGCTCGCGTACGCCTCGACGCACCCGTAGTTGCCGCACTTGCACTTGCGGCCGTTGGCCTCGATCGTCATGTGGCCGATCTCGCCGGCCAGGTCGGTGGAGCCATGGTAGAGCCGGCCGTCGATGATGATGCCGCCGCCGATCCCCGTCCCGATCGTCAGGCCGATCGTGTTCCGGGTGCCGCGCGCCGCGCCCATCCACCACTCGCCCAGCACCGCGCAGTTGGCGTCGTTGTCGAGCGCGGTGCGGATGCCGAGGCCGGCCTGGAGCCGGTCGCGGAGCGGCATGTTCACCCACCCCAGGTTGGGCGTGAGCAGCACCACGCCCGTCCGCGTGTCGAGCGGCCCGGGCGAGCCGCAGCCCACCCCGATCACCTCCGCCCCCGGCGCCTCGGCGCGGAGCGCGGCGATCGACTCCTCCGCGCACGCGATGATCCGCTGCACCACCACGTCCGGCCCCCCCTCGGCCGAGGTGGGGATGCTCCGCTCGCCGCGGAGGTCCCCGCCGTCCTCCCGGACGCAGCCGGTGACGATGTTGGTGCCGCCCAGGTCGATGCCGACGATGTAGCGTGCGCTCATGGCTTGATCCCTTCCACCGCCCGCGCGACCGCCTCGATCGAGATGTCGCGCATGCACAGGTGATGCGTGAGGGGACAGGTCATCGGGCCGTGCTTGGAGCAGGGCCGGCAGGGGAGCGACGGATGCTCCATCACCCGGTCCCCGGGGCCCGTCGGCCCGAACCCGAACTTCGGGGTCGTGGGTCCAAAGATCGCCACCGTGGGGCAGGCCACCGCCGCCGCCAGGTGGAGCGGCAGCGAGTCGTTGCAGACCAGCCCCCGCGCATGCCGGAGCAGCGCCGCCGACTCCCGCAGCGTGAAGCGCCCGGCCGCAACCCACACCTGCCCCGGGAGCGCCGCCGCGATCGCGTCCGCCGCGGCCCGGTCCTCGGGGCCGCCCACCACCACCACCGGCCGGCGGAGCCGCGCCGCCAGCCCCGGGAAGTGCGGCCAGCGCTTGCTGCCCCAGCGGGCGCCCGGCGCCAGCGCCAGGAAGTCGGCCGGCACCTGCTGGTCGCGGAGCCAGTCGTCCGCCACCTGCAGGTCCTGCGCGGTGAGGCCGAGCTCCACCCGGGGCACCTGGCCCACCCCGGCCAGCATTGCCATCCGCCGCGAGGCGTGCGTGCCGGCCGGCACGCTCACCCGCTCCGTGTACCAGAACCGCCCCGGCGCCCCGCTGAACCCGATCCGCGCCGGCACCCGCGCCAGCCAGGTGAGCAGCGCGCTCCGCACCGACTCGTGCGGCACCAGCGCCTTCTGGTACCCCGCGCGCCGCAGCATCCCCACCAGGCGGAAGAAGCCGCCGAGTCCCGCGTCGCGGCCCGCCTTGTCGTAGGGGATCACCCGGCGCACGGCCGGGTGCGTGTTGAGGAGCGGGGCGGCGGCCGGCGTGGTGACCACGTCCACCGGCCCGTACTGGTCCGCGAGCCGGGCCAGCAGCGGCGTCGTGAGCACCACGTCGCCCAGGTGCGCCGTCTGGATGACGACGACCCGTCGCTCGGCCCCCGGCGCCTGGGCTCCCTGGGTCACGCGCGGACCTCGTGCGGTGATGGTGGGCGGACGTGCCGCGCCCGGCGGCCGGCCGGGCGTCCCGCTACTCGACCTGCAGCACCGCCAGGAAGGCCTCCTGCGGGATCTCCACCTGGCCCAGCTGCTTCATCCGCTTCTTGCCCTCTTTCTGCTTCTCGAGGAGCTTGCGCTTGCGGGTGATGTCGCCGCCGTAGCACTTGGCGAGCACGTCCTTCCGCATGGCCGAGATCGTCTCGCGCGCGATGATCTTGTTGCCGATCGCCGCCTGGATGGCCACCACGAAGAGCTGCCGCGGGATCAGTTCCTTGAGCTTCTCCGCGATCTTCCGCCCGTACTCGTAGGCCTTCTCCTTGTGGATGATCACGCTGAAGGCGTCCACCGCCTCGCCGTTGATCAGCATGTCGAGCCGCACCAGGTCGCTCTCCCGGTAGCCCGCCATCTCGTAGTCCATCGAGGCGTAGCCGCGGCTGATGCCCTTGAGCTTGTCGTAGAAGTCCAGCACGATCTCGCCCAGCGGGAAGTCGAAGTCGAACTCGACGCGCGCGGTGTCGAGGTACTTCATCCCGTGGTACACGCCCCGCCGCTCGGTGCCGAGCTTCATGATGCCGCCGATGTACTCGGTCGGCGCCATGATCCGGGCCTTGACGTACGGCTCCTCGATCCGGCTGATCGTGGCCGGGTCGGGGAGGTTGGTCGGGTTCTCGAGCAGCAGCATGGTGCCGTCGGTGAGGTACACGTGGTACTCCACCGTCGGGACCGTGGTGATCAGGTCCAGGTTGTGCTCGCGCTCCAGCCGCTCCCCGATGATCTCCATGTGCAGGAGCCCGAGGAAGCCGCACCGGAACCCGAAGCCGAGCGCCGTCGAGGTCTCCGGCTCGTACTGGAGCGAGGCGTCGTTGAGCTTGAGCTTGGCCAGCGAGTCGCGCAGCGGCTCGTACTGCTCGCTGTCCGTGGGGTAGAGGCCCGCGAACACCATCGGCTTCACGTCCCGGTAGCCGGGCAGGAGCTCCGGCGCGCGGTTGGTGGCGTCGAGGATCGTGTCGCCGGCCCGGGTGTCCCCCACGCTCCGGGTGTTGGCCACCACGTACCCCACCTCGCCCGCCTCCAGGAACTCCGTCGGCCGCTGGCCGAGCTGCAGGTAGCCCACCTCGTCCACCACGTACACGTCGTCCGGATGGCTCCCGAAGGCGATCTCCATCCCCTTCCGGATGCTCCCGTCCACCACCCGGATGCTCGGGATGGCGCCGCGGTAGCGGTCGAAGTAGGAGTCGAAGATGAGGGCGCGGAGCGGCCCGTCGGGCGTGCCCTGCGGCGCCGGCACCCGCGCCACCACCGCCTCGAGCAGCTCCGGCACCCCCGTCCCCTCCTTGGCCGAGACCGACAGGATTTCCTCGCGCTTGGCCCCGATCAGGTCCATGATCTCCTTGGCCCGCCGCTCGGGCTCGGCGCCGGGGAGGTCGATCTTGTTGAGGACCGGGATGATCTCGAGCCCGGCGTCGAGCGCCAGGAAGAGGTTGCTGAGCGTCTGCGCCTGGATGCCCTGCGAGGCGTCCACCACCAGGATGGCGCCCTCGCAGGCCGCCAGCGACCGCGAGACCTCGTAGGTGAAGTCCACGTGGCCGGGGGTGTCGATCAGGTTGAGCTCGTACTCCTGCCCGTCCTTCGCCACGTAGCGCATCCGGACGGCGTTGAGCTTGATGGTGATCCCGCGCTCGCGCTCGAGGTCCATCGTGTCGAGCAGCTGCTCCCGCATGAGCCGCTTCTCCACGGCCCCGGTGACCTCGATCAGCCGGTCGGCGAGCGTGCTCTTCCCGTGGTCGATATGGGCGACGATGCAGAAGTTCCGGATTCGGGCCTGGCGCATAGGGCGGGAATATACACGCCCCCCCACCCCCGCCGAGTGCCGCGCGGGGCACGTCCCGTTAGCTTCCCCCGCCGTGTCCAGGCTCCGCTCCCCGCACGTCGGGCTCCTGCTCGCTATCCTCTTCTGGGGCGGCAACTTCACGGCCTCCAAGCTGGCCTTTGCCCACCTGCCGCCGCTGGCCTTCACCGCCGTCCGCTTCACCATCGGCTCGGGGCTCCTCTGGCTGCTGGTCAGCCGGCGCCCGGGGGGCCGGGACCTCCCGTCCGAGGCGGTCTGGCCGGTGATCATCCTCGGCGTGGTGGGCAATACCCTCTACCAGCTGTGCTTCATCACCGGCCTGGCGCGCACCACCGCGGTCAATACCTCCCTCATCCTCACGGCCATGCCCACGGTCGTGACCGTGTCCGCCGGCCTCCTCGGCCTGGAGCAGGTGACGCACCGCCAGCGCTGGGCGCTGGGCCTCGCCACCCTCGGGGTCATCGTCGTCGTCGCGGCCAAGGGGCGCGCCCCGGCCCACGGCGACTGGGTCGGGGACCTCCTCATCCTCGGCGCCGTGGCCTGCTGGACTGCCTACACGCTGGGCCTGCGGCGGCTGCGCGGGCTCTCCGCGCTCAGCGTCACCATGTGGACGCTGGTCGCCGGGACGCCGGGCCTGATCCTCGCGGGCATCCCCGACCTCCTGGCGGTCCGGTGGAGCGAGGTGACCCTCGTGGCCTGGGGCGGCCTCGCCTATTCCACCCTGTTCTCCCTCACGGCAGCCTATATCCTCTGGAACCGAGGCATCCAGCAGCTCGGCCCCTCGCGCAGCTCGCTCTACTCCTGCCTCACCCCGCTCGTGGCCACGGTCATCGCCATGCGGATCCTCCACGAGCGCCCCACCGCCATCCACCTCCTCGGCGGCACCCTGATCCTCGGCGGCGTCCTCCTCGGCCAGTGGCCGCGCCAGGTGGCTCCAGCGCCGGAGGGCTGAACTCGCGGCGCTGCTTCACCACGGGGGGCGAAGCGCGGAACTGGGTGCCTGGGCCGGCTTGCGTACGGGGAACCACAGAGGCACAGAGGCACAGAGGACACGGAGGCCACAGAGAACGGCCAGCGATTGGCGGGCTCGTCGCAGGGTGAGCCGGCGGGGGTTGCATTGCGGGGGCGGGGCCGCCGATGCCCCCGCCTCCTCGAGCCCCCCGAACAGCCGAGCCCGGATCGGCGATGCGCCGACCCGGGCTCGATTGCTCCGTGACCTCTGTGCACTCTGTGTCTCTGTGGTTTTGCTGTTGCCGCCCCCCTGCGTAACTGTGGAGAGCAGGAACGCAGAGATCAGCCTTCCGACGGTGCCGGCGCCTCGAGCTCCTCGAGCCGCGCCATCGCCCGGCGGAGGTGGGGGATCACGATGCTGCCCCCCACCACGAGTCCCACCGAGAAGATCTCCAGGAACTCCTCCTTGGTGACCCCCTCCTCGTGGCACCGCACCACGTGGTAGGTGACGCAGTCGTCGCAGCGGAGCACCAGGCTCGAGACCAGGCCCAGCATCTCCTTGGTCTTGGTCCCGAGCGCCCCCGGCTCGTAGCAGCGGTGGTCCAGGGCAAAGAACCGGTTGATCGTCAGGTTCCCGGCGCCGAGGATGAGGTCGTTCATCCGGCTCCGGAAGTCCTGGAACTCCGCCAGCGTGCTCATCAGGTGGCCGGCTCCACGATCGTCTTGTAGCTCTCCGGCTTCCACTGCGGCCGGTTGGGCGCGTTGGCCACCTCGAGCCCGAGGTAGAACACCAGCTGGATGATCCGCGCCTCCTTCTCCGCGTTCAGCTTGTCCGGCGAGTCGCTCACCTGGTGGTAGTCCGGGTGCACGCCGTTGAAGAAGAACAGGATCGGCACACCCTTGCGGGCAAAGTTGAAGTGGTCCGAGCGGAAGTAGAACCGCTCCTCGGGCCAGCGGTCGTCGATGGCCGCCATGCCGAGCTCCGGGTGCGCGGCGTTCACCCGCTCCAGCGTGGCGCCCAGGTCCGACTGCTCCTTGCCGATCACCACGATCGTGTCCGGCCAGTTGCGGCCGATCATGTCCATGTTGATGTCGGCCACGATCTGGGCCAGCGGGACGGTGGGGTGGTTGCTGAAGTAGTTGCTGCCCCAGAGCCCCTTCTCCTCGCCGCTCACCGTCATGAACAGCACCGAGCGCTTCGGCTTCACGCGCAGCTTGCTGTATGCCTCGGCCAGCTCGATGATGCCCACCGTGCCGGAGCCGTCGTCATCGGCGCCGTTGCAGATGGAGTCGGCGCCCACCGCCCGGCAGCCGCCGGTGCCGTTGGGGCCCGCCACGCCCACGTGGTCCATGTGGGCGGTGAAGATCAGGTACTCGTTCTTGAGCTTGGGATCGCTGCCCTCGATCATGCCGATCGTGTTCGGCGCGGTGGTGGACTCGAGCACCTCCTCCTTGAGCCCGATGCCGATCGTCAGGCCCGGCACCTCGCGCGCCACCGGCGTGGCGCTGGCCCGGATCTCCGCCAGGTTCAGCCCGAACTTGGGCAGCGCCTCGGCGAACGCCCGCTCGTGCGCCTCCACCATCGGGATGCCGTCGCTGGTGCCCACCGCGACCCGCACCTGGGTCTGCATCCGCAGGCGCTGGGCAAACTGCGCCGAGTCACGGTTGGAGAGCACCAGCACGCCCTCGGCTCCGAGGTCGCGGAACTGGCCGAGCAGCTGGTTGAAGGCCGGCGGGACGGGCTTGGAATAGTCCATCACCACCAGCGCCACCTTGCCGTGCAGGTCCAGGCCCGCGAGCGCCTCCGCCGTGAGCGGTCCCCCCAGGAGGAAGGCGGGCGCATGGACCTCCTCGGCCGGCACCGCGCCGAACATGAAGCGCGCATCCTTGTCGAGCCCGGCGTGGGCGTGCACCCCGTTGCCCATGAACCCGACGTGCGACTCGGCCACGTTGATCCGCCGCTTGCTGATCGCGTAGCGCTGGAACCAGGTGCCGTTCTCGCCGGCCGGCCGCAGCCCGAAGCGCTTGAACTCGTCGGCCACGTATTGTGCGGTCAGGTCCAGGCCACGGCTCGGCGTGTCCCGGCCCTGCATGGAGTCATGCGCAATGATGTTGATCCGGCGGGCCACGTCCGCCTGCGTGATGGTGGCGGCGGCGGTGCGCGCCGCACGGTCGTCTCGGGTCTGCGCCGCGAGCGGCAGGGCCGCCAGGGCCGCGAGCGCGAGGACGGCCGGGGAAGTCCGATGCATCAGGAGTCCAGGGTGAAGGGTAAGGAAGTTGGGCGGCCGGAAAGATAGCGCCCGTCCGCACGGAGGTACGGACGGGCGCCGGTCTGGTTTCCCAGGGGCTCAGGTATTGGGCCGGCGCCGGCGGAGCTCCGGACTCCCGGTGCTGCGGGGCGGCTGGCTGCGTTGCGGTTCGGCACGCGGGGCCGAGCGCTCCGGCGGCGACTGCTGCACCCGGGGCTGGGGGTCGTTCCCGCCCCGTCGTTCCGGGGCCGGCCGGGGCTCACTCCGCGGTGCCTCGCGGGATCCACCCTGCTCCCGCGGCCGGCTGCGCTCGGGCTGCGCCGAGGGGGCGTCGCTCCCCCGTCGGTTGGGGGAGCCGGCCGTGCCGCGCTCCGGCGGCGCCGTCTCGGTGTCCCTCAGCCCGCCCGGGCTGCCGTCGTTGGACGGGCGCCGGCGCGGCGAACCCTGGTCGGGGCGGCCGTTGCGCGAGGGACCCTGGTCACGGGGCGGCTCGGCGCGATCCCGCGGCTGGTCTGACGGCTGGCGCGTCTCCGGCGACCGGTTCGGCTCGGCCTCGGGGGTCGTCCGCCGGTTGGGGCTGTTCCGCGTCTCCGGGGCGCGATTGGGCTCAGCGCCCGGCGTGGTGCGCCGGCTGGGCTGGGCCCCGGTCTCGGGAGCGCGGCGCCGGGGGGAGACCGGCGCCGGGATGCTGCCCCGGCCGCCGAAGTCGGCGCTGGTCCGGCCGCGGTCCACGGTGCGGCCATCGTCGCCCCGGTTCCGGTTGGCCACGCGCGTCACGTAATCGTTCCGGCCGTCGTAATCCTTGAAGACGTATCGCGGGCCCGGGCGATAGGGCCGGACCACCACCACGCCGCCGCGGTACTGCCGGTACGGGTAGTAGTACCAGTCATCGTAGATCACGATGCGGAAGCGCGAGCAGCTCGAGTGGTACGGGTCCCAGTAGCGCCAGGCGGCGTAGGTGTGGCAGTCGTAGCAGACAAAGCGCGGATAGTCGTAGTGGTTCTCCACGCTGTAGCTCGCCACGTCGTAATCGTACCCGCCCTCGGGGGCGATCCGCTCGGCGAGGTCGCTCACGGCCACGTACGGGTCGCCGCGCACCCGGCCCTCGGAGATCTGGCGGTAGTCCCAATGATCGCCGCGGACCACGTCGTCGTAGCTGAACGGCTCATCGGAGGCGATGGCAAAGACGTAGCCCAGGCCGGGATAGTCGTCCACCCGGAAGGCCTCGTCCCGGTCCCGCCCGATCACCTCGAAGGTCCGCCCGCCGCGGGCGAAGTTGTCCTCCCAGGGGTCGATCGGAAACAGGACGCGCACCCGGCCGTCCGTATCGATGCGGACCACCGTCACGTAGGCATCCTCGTCCGACCGGAAATAGACCCGTGCCCGGTCGCCCCGGCGGTACACGTCGTCCCGATTGAGCCAGAGATTGATGCGCGGAGCCGCCTGGGCCGCCGTACCGCCGCGAACCCACGCGGCAATGATGGAGGTCGGGGCGGGTGGCCCGTGCTCCGGGGTCCCCACAACCGGGGCGGTCGTGGCCGTGAGCAGCGTGAGCCCGAGGGTCAGCAGCGTGGACATGGTGCCTCCTGAAACGGCGGATTGGACAACAACATGATGGAGCATCTGGCGTGCCAACCCGCGATTTTCGCTCAAGTGCTTTCACTGCAACCGCTTAGGCAAAAGTCGATTTTGCGCGGAAGATCACTTTCTCGATCCGTCGGATGAGCCGAGGGAATTTCGTTGACTTCCCGACTTGAGCCTCGATACGTTGCTGCCCCCATGACGGCCCCTGCTGCTCCCCGATCCCGGCTCGACCTGCTCGACCCCCGCGAGGCCGCCCGCCTCGCGGGGCTCGAGGTGTTGACGGAGGGGATCGTCGAGGGCTTCCTCACCGGACTTCACCGCTCGCCCCGGCGCGGGTTCTCGGTGGAGTTCGCCGAGCACCGGATGTACCAGCCGGGCGATGAGTTGCGCTACATCGACTGGAAGCTCATGGGGCGCAAGGACCGGCTGTACGTCAAGCAGTATGAGGAAGAGACCAACCTCCGGGCCATGCTGGTGGTGGACGTGAGCCGCTCCATGGCCTGGAGCGGGGCGCCCGACCAGACCCTCTCCAAGCTCGCCTACGTGCAGCGGCTCGCGGCCGCGCTGGCCCTGATTCTTCTCCGCCAGCGGGATGCCACGGGGCTCATCGCCTTCGACGACGAGGTGCGGGCCACCCTGCCCGCGCGCGTGCGGACCTCTCACTGGCAGCAGCTGGTGGCCACGCTGGGCGGGCTCGAGCCGGGGCTCGGCACGGCGGCCGAGCCGGCGCTTCGCCGGGTGGTGGGCCTGCTTCGGCGGCGGGGGATGGTGGTGTTCATCTCCGATCTCCTGCTCGAGCGCGAGCTGGCGCTCCGGGCGCTCAAGTTCCTGCGCCACCGTGGCCATCAGGTGGTGGTGCTCCACGTCATGGATCCCGCGGAGCTCGAACTCGGCGGGCCGGCGGAGGCACGGTTCGAGGACCCCGAGACCGGTCAGGGCGTGGTGCTGCGGCCCAAGGACTGGGCCGCGGCCTATAAGGAGACGGTCACCGGCGTGGTGAGCGCCTGGCGCCGGGCCTGCCGGACGAGCGGCATCCATTACCATCACCTGACGACGGACCTGCCCTTCGGGCTGGCGCTCCGGAAGGTGCTGGCCCGGCCGGCGGGAGTGGCGTGATGGGCTTCCTGGCGCCCTGGGCGCTGCTGGCGCTTCCGTTGACGGGCTTGCCGCTGCTCCTCCACCTGCTGCAGCGCCGCGACCCACCCACCGTCGCCTTCCCTGCCGTCCGCTACCTGGTGCAGGTGACCCAGGAGCACAACCGCCGACTCAAGCTGCGCCACTGGCTGCTCCTCATGGTCCGGACGCTCCTGGTCCTGGCGCTGGTGCTCGCGGCCGCGCGGCCGTCGGCCCCGCTGGCCGAGGCGCCCTCGCACGGGCCGAGCGCGCTGGTGCTCATCGTGGACAACTCGCCGAGCAGCACGGCCGTGGCCGCGGGGACCACACGGCTGGTGGAGCTCAAGGCTGCCGCGCGCCGGATCCTGGAGCGGGCCACCCCGGCCGACGCGCTCTGGCTCGTGGCCGCCGACGGCGTGGCGCGCCGGGGGACCGCCGCTGAGCTGATGCGACTGGTGGACAGTCTGGAGGGGTCGAGCCGGCGGCTGGACCTGGGGCAGGCCATCGCGCTGGGCGGGGAAGTGCTCCGGACCGACGAGCGCCCGGGCGGCATCGTGCTGGTGAGCGACCTGCAGGCCACCGCGCTCTCGGCCGCGACGCCGTCGGCGCCGCTGCTCGTGGCCGGGCCCACCGACGAGCCGCCCCCCAACCAGGGCGTCGTGGCGGTGGACCCCGGCGCGCAGCCGTGGACGCCGGAGGGGGGCCGCGCCAGCGCGAGCATCGCCGGCGACGCGACCGCGCCCGCGCCCGTGTCGATGCTGGTGGGGAACCGCCCCGCCCGCCAGGCGCTGGTGCCGGCGGGCGGCACCGGCAGCTTCACGCTCGGGCCGCTCGTGCCCGGCTGGCACGAGCTGGTGGCCAGCAAGTCGCCCGACGAGCTTCGCGCCGACGACGATCGCGTGGCCTTGGTGCGGGTGGCACCGGTGGCGAGCGCGCGCTGGGACCCCGCCGACCGCTACCTCGCCGCGGCGGCGGAGGTGCTCGTGGCCGCCGGGCGGCTCCGTCGCGGGACCGAGCTGGCGCTCGGCACGCTCGGCCCCGGTGCGTCGGTGGTGCTGCCGCCGGAAGATCCGGCGCAGCTGGGCGCGCTCAATCGCGCGCTCGAGCGCCGCGGGGTGGCCTGGCGCTTCGGCGCGCCCGCGCCGAGCGCGGTGATGACGGACAGCGGCGCCCTGCTCCCGCGGGTGGCGGTGAAGCGGCGCTACCTGCTGGAGCCGGTCCGCGCCGGGCAGGACGCCGGCGTCGTGGCCCGGGCGGGCGGGCAGCCGTGGATCGTGCGCGACGGGGCGGTGGTGCTGGTGGGCTCGCGCTTCGAGGCGGCCTGGACCGACCTTCCGCTCACGGCGGCGTTCGTGCCGCTCGTGGATGCGCTGGTGAACCGGGTCGCGCGCGGCGAGCTCGCGCTGGCCGCGGCCGCGCCGGGCGATCCCGTCCCCATGCCCGACCTGGCCACGCAGGTGGTGCAGGGCACGGAACGCTGGCCCGTGGAGGGCGGGGCGACGTTTCGGCCGCCGGCGCGGGGGGCGTACTTCATCCTGGCGGGCGATGACACGATCGGGGGCATCAGCGTGAACCTCGACCCGCGCGAGACGGCACTCGCCCCGGCCGAGCGCGCCGCGCTCCGGGCGTTGTGGCCGGGGGCGCGGGTGGTGTCCCTCGCCGCGGCGCCCGGGGCCGCGTTCGCGGGGGCGGGGCAGGCGAGCCTGCAGGCCCCGCTGCTCTGGCTGGCGCTGCTGCTCGGGCTCACGGAAGTGGCCCTGGCCAGCGGGCGGAAGCAGGGCGCATGAGCCTCCCCACGCTGCTCGACGCCTTCGAGCGCACCTCGGTCGCGTTCGACCTCAGGGGGCGGCTGCCCACGCAGGGAAGCGAGCTCCGCCTGGGCGGGCTCGTCGGCTCGAGCACGGCGGTGCTGGTGGCGTGGCTGGCGCGCACCTACCCCGAGCGGCTCATCACGGTGGTGGCCACCACGCCGGCGGACGCCGAGCGTTGGCTCACCGACCTGCAGCACCTCACCGACCTCCCGGTGGCGCTCTACCCCCAGCGCGAGGCGCTGGGCGAGGAGGAGCCGCATTACGAGATCGCGGGCGAGCGGGCGGAGACGCTCGCGGCGCTCCTCGCGGGGCGCCTCCGCCTGCTCGTGACCACCGCGCGCGCCAGTCAGGAGCGGACCCGGGTGCCGGCCGAGCTGGCGCTGCGGACGCTGCGCCTCGGGCCGTCCGCCCCGCGGCGGCTTGGCGAGGTGGTGGCCGCGCTCGAGGCCATGGGCTACGCGCGGGTGCCCACCGTCACCGAGGTGGCGCAGTTCAGCGTGCGCGGCGGCATCATCGACGTCTACGGCTTCGGCATGGCCGCGCCGGCCCGGCTCGAGTGGTGGGGCGACGATCTTGAGTCGGTCCGGAGCTTCGACCTGACCAGCCAGCGCTCCGGCGAGTCCCTCGGCGACATCACCATCCTGCCCCTCGGCGGCTCGGCGGCGCCCCAGGCGGCGGAGCCCGCGGCCGCGCGGCAGTCGCTGCTCGAGCTGCTGCCGTCGGGCGTGCTGCTCGTCGAGGACTCGTCCACGGCCAACCGGGAGGAGGTGGCCCGCGCGTGGCGCGAGGCCGCGCATCACATCGAGGTGGCGCGCCGGCTGGGCGAGGAAGTCCCGACCCGTGAGGCGCTGTTCGAGCCGCCCGAGACCTGGGTCCGGCACCTCGAGGCGTTCGGCCGCCTGGTGCTCCACGCCGAGTCGCCCGAGGTGCTGGCGGGGTTCCTGCCGCCGGAGCCGGTGGAACGGGACATCCGGCGGCTGCGCTCGCTGCTCGCCGGCGAGGTGCCGACCCTCATCCTCTGCGACAACGAGGGCCAGCTCGAGCGCCTCGACGAGCTGCTGCACGAGGGCGACCGCCGGCTCAACGCCACGCTGGCCATCGGGGCGCTCGACGGCGGCTTCGTGATGCGGAGCCTCCGGGTCCTCACCGACCACGAGATCTTCCGCCGCGCCCGGCGGCTGCGGCGCGCGCGGCGCTATCGTCAGGCGGCGCCGACGGGCACCACCGGCCAGCTCGCCGCCGGCGACTACGTGGTGCACCTGGACCACGGCATCGGCGTGTACCGCGGCATCGAGACCATCACCGTGGGCGAGTCCACCCTCGAGGTGGCCATCGTCGAGTACGAGGGGGGCGACCGGCTCAACGTCCCGCTCTACCGCCTGGACCAGCTGGAGCGCTACCGCGGTGCCGGCGACGACGGCGACCAGCCGCCCCCCCGCCTCCACAAGCTCGGCGGCACCAGCTGGCAGCGCACCCGCGAGAAGACCCGCCAGGCCATCAAGGAGATGGCGGCGGAGCTGCTCGACCTCTACGCCCGCCGCCAGGCCAGCGCCGGCTTCCCCTTCCCGCCCGACACCCGCTGGCAGCGCGAGCTGGAGTCGGCCTTCCTTTACGAGGACACCCCGGACCAGCGGAAGGCCACCACCGCGGTGAAGCACGCCATGGAGCAGGCGCTCCCCATGGACCTGCTCCTGGTGGGCGACGTGGGATACGGCAAGACCGAGGTGGCGGTGCGCGCCGCCTTCAAGGCGGTGCAGGGCGGCAAGCAGGTGGCCGTGCTGGTGCCGACGACGATCCTCGCCGACCAGCACGCCCGCACCTTCAGCGAGCGCCTGGCCGACTTCCCGGTGAAGATCGAGGTCCTCTCCCGCTTCCGGACCGCGAAGGAGCAGAAGCAGGCCCTGGCGCGGCTGGCGGCGGGGGAGATCGACATCATCATCGGCACCCACCGGCTGCTCTCGCCGGACGTCACCTTCAAGGAGCTCGGGCTGCTGGTGGTGGACGAGGAGCACCGCTTCGGGGTGCGGCACAAGGAGCGGCTCAAGACGCTCCGCCTGACGGTGGACGTGCTGACGCTCACCGCCACGCCGATCCCGCGGACACTCCACCTGTCGCTCGCGGGACTCCGCGACCTGGTGCTCATCGAGACGCCGCCGCGCGACCGCTCGCCCATCCTCACCTTCGTGGAGCCGTGGGACGACGCGCTTCTCGAGGAGGCCTTCGCGCGCGAGCTGGACCGGGGCGGGCAGGTGTTCGTGGTGCACAACCGCATCGAGACCATCGAGACCATCGCCGCGCGGGTGCGCGCGCTCGCGCCGCGGGCGCGGGTGGTGGTGGGCCACGGCCAGATGGCGGCCGACGACCTCGAGGAGGTGATGCGGAAGTTCGTGGGCGGCGAGGCCGACATCCTGGTCTCCACCCTGATCGTGGAGTCGGGGCTCGACGTGCCGAACGCCAACACCATGATCGTCCACGACGCCCACCGGCTGGGCCTGGCGCAGCTCTACCAGCTGCGGGGCCGGGTGGGCCGGAGCCACCGGCGGGCCTACTGCTACCTGGTGGTCCCCGACCTCATCGACAAGGACGCCGAGGAACGGTTGCGGGTCCTCGAGCATCATACGGAACTCGGGGCGGGCTACCGCATCGCCCTCAAGGACATGGAGCTCCGCGGCGCCGGCAACCTGCTCGGGGCCGAGCAGTCGGGGCACGCGCACGCGGTGGGCTTCGACCTCTACCTGCGCTGGCTGGAGGAAACGGTGCGGGCCCTCCGGGGCCAGACGCCCGGGGAGCAGCCCGCCCCGCCCGAGGTGGTGCTCGACCGGCCGGCGCACCTGCCGGACAGCTACGTGGCCGAGGACGACGTCAAGCTGGATTTCTACCGCCGACTGGCGCGGGCGGCGACCTCCAGCGACATTCAGGCCCTCCGGGAGGAGCTGCGCGAGCGGTTCGGCCCCCTCCCGGAACCGGCCGAGATGCTGCTCCACATGGCGCGGCTCCGGGCGGTGGGCGCCGCCCTCGGCCTGCAGCACGTGCTGGTCCGCGGGGACGAAGCCCGGCTCACCTTCCGCGAGGGCGCGGCTCCCCGCTTTGCGGGCCTCTCCGCCGCGCTCGACCACGTGCAGCTGGCGGTGGAGGTGCGGCGGATGGTGCCGCTGTCGCTCCGGCTCACGCGGCTCGGGGGCGAGGCGATCGTGCCCGCGCTGGTGCGGGCGCTGGACCGCGTGGCGAGCCCGGCCCCCGCCGAGGCGCCGCCGCGCGGCGAACCGACCACGGGCGCGGCCCGACCGCGCTGACCCATCGATGATCATTTCTGGAGCAGGCATGCGTCGACTGGCTGTGCTGGGCGCGCTGGTGCTGGTGACCGGGTGCGACAAGGTGCGGGAAGCGTTCTCCACCGCCCCGCCGGCGGCGGCCGAGGTGGAGGGCGTGGCGCTCAAGGTGGACCGACTTGCCACGGCCATGAACGGCCTGAAGGGCCTGCCGCTCAACGCCGAGGCGGCGCGCGGCATCGCGGGGCTCTGGGTGGACCACATGCTCTTTGCCCAGGCGCTGGCCCGGCGGAACGACCTCGCCGACTCCGCCTTCGCGGCCGACGCCCTGTGGGCCGACATCATGGAACTGCAGGCGGCGCGCTGGCACGACACGCTGATGGCCGGCCGCGCCGCGGTGGCCGGCGCCATCGCGGACAGCATCTACGCCGCGGACGACGAGCGGATCTTCCAGCACTTCCTGGTGAAGTCCTCGCCCCAGCAGCCACAGCACCTGCGGACCGTGGCGCACCTGCGCGCGGAGCAGCTGCTGCGGAAGGTGCAGGGCGGCATGTCGTTCGCCGAGGTGGCCCAGGGCGGCAGCGAGGATGCGGGGAGCCGGGAGAACGGCGGCTACCTCACCCTCGCGCCGCGGGGCCGCTGGGTGACCTCGTTCGACAGCGCGGCCTGGACCCTCAAGCCGGGCCAGATGAGCCCGATCATCGAGACCCCCTTCGGGTTCCACGTGATCCGCTTCCCGCCCCTCACGGAGGTGCGCGGGATGATCCTCGACGACGTGAAGCTGCGCCTCGGCATGGAGCTCGACTCGCTCTACATGGACAGCCTGGGCACCCGCAAGCGCCTCGCGGTGGCGGGGTCCGCCCCGGCCACGATCCGCGCCGCGGTGGCCGACTTCGACGGCGCCCTCAAGTCCCGGGAGACCATCGCCACCTGGGATGGGGGCCGCCTGACCCTTGGCGAGTTTGCCCGCTGGCTCAACGCGCTCGGGCCCTCGTTCATCAACGACGCCGCCAGCCGGCCCGACACGGGGCTGGTCCTGCTGGCGCGGGCGGTGGGCCAGAATGCGCTCCTCATCCAGGAGGCGCAGGAACACGGCGTGGGGCTCTCGCGCGAGGACTGGGGGGTGCTGATGGAGCGCCACCGCGCGCGGGTGGACAGCCTGATCAGCACCCTCGGGCTCGGGCCCGACAAGCTCGACAGCACGGCCACGCCCGCCGAGCGCGAGCAGGTGGCCGCGCTCGCCATCGACCAGTACTGGGAGCGCGTCTCCAAGGGCGAAGGGCGGCCGCTGCCCATCCCGGGACCCATGGCGCTCGCGCTCCGCACCCGCGGTACGTACCGCTACTTCCCCGCCGGGCTCGACCGCGCCGTCTCCGTGGCCCAGGAACAGAAGCAGGCCGCCGATTCCGCCGAGGCCGCCGGCCCGCGGCGCGACAGCACGCGCGCGCTGCCGAGGATCGATTCCACCGGGGGCCGCCCGTGAGGCGCGCGCCCCTGCTCCTCGCGGTGCTGCTCGGCCTCGCCGCGCGACCTGCAGCGGCGCAGCAGCCCCAGTTCCGGTGCGACACCATCGCCTCGGCGGTGGACCGGGTGGTGGCCGTCGCCGGGGAGTCGCCGATCCTCGCCTCGCAGGTTGAGGAGGAGATCTTCACCCAGCGGGCCCAGGCCGGGCCGTTGCCCACCACGGAGGTGGGCTTCCGCTCCCTGTGCCGCGAGGTGATCTCCGACCTCATCGATGCCGAGCTCCTGGTCCAGGTGGCGCTCCGCGACACGGCCATCAAGGTGACCGACCAGGAGATCTCCGAGGGCACCGAGCAGCAGTTCCGCAACGTCCGGCAACGCTTCACCTCGGAAGTGGACTTCCGCAACGAGCTGGCGCGGTCCGGCTTCCAGACACCGGAGGAGTTCCGCCGCTGGCTGGCCGAGAACCAGCGGCGCGCGGCCCTCCGCAACAACCTGCTGGGCAAGCTCCGGCAGGAGGGGAAGCTCAAGCCGGTGCAGCCCACCGAGCGGGAGATGCGGGAGTACTTCGACCGCTACCAGAAGGACCTGCCGGCGCGGCCCGCCACCGTGGCGTTCCGGAACCTGGTCCTCGCCCCGCGGCCCAAGCCCGCGGCGGTGGCCCGGGCCCGCGCACAGGCCGACAGCCTCGTGACCGAGCTGCGGAAGGGCGCCGACTTCGCGACGGCGGCGCGGCGCTTTTCGCAGGACCCCGGCAGCGCGCAGCAGGGCGGCGACCTGGGCTGGTTCCGGCGGGGGCAGATGGTGCAGGCGTTCGAGCGGGTGGCGTTCTCGCTCCGGCCCGGCGTGATCTCGGACCCGGTGGAAACGCCGTTCGGGTTCCACATCATCCAGGTCACCCGCACCCAGCCGGCCGAGGTGCAGGCGCGGCACGTCCTGCTCATGCCCGAGGTGGACCAGGAGGATGCCGACAGCGCGCACGCCCTGGCGCTGCGGCTGGCCGATGCGCTGCGGGCCGGGGCGTCGTTCGACTCGCTGGCCCGGCTCTACCACGACGAGGGCGAGGAGAAGGAAGCACCCGAGATCTCGCTCGCGCAGCTTCCCGACGAGTACAAGGCGGGGATCGGCGAGGCGGACAGCGGCCAGGTGGTGGCGCCGTTCGAGCTGCGGAAGGACAGCGGGACCCGGCGGAAGTACGTCGTGCTCCAGGTCATGGCGCGCCATGCGGCGGGCCCTATCCGGTACGAGGACGTGAAGGACCAGATCCGGCGGCGGCTGTCGGATGAGCTGGCCACGCGGCGCTACCTCGACCGGCTGCGGCGCTCGACCTACGTGGACATCCGGCTCTAGGCGCCCCGGGAGCGCGGCCCCGGGGTCGCGCGTTCCCGCGGGACACGGGCGGCCCATTGGGCCGCCCGTTAGCTTTGTGGCATGTCGTCACGAGTGCCACGCCTCGCCATCACGCTCGGGGACCCGCGAGGGATCGGGCCCGAGATCACGCGCGCCGCCCTGGCCACGCCGCTCGCGGCGGAGGTCACGCTCATCGGGGCGGAGGACCAGGTGGCCGGCCTGCCGGCCGCGCGCCGCATCGTCGTGGGCACCTGGGGTGAGGGGTTCGGGGAACACGGCCCCGAGCGGCCGGGGCCCACGCGGGCGGCGCGGGCCGGGCGGATCACGGGGATCGGGGTGGAGACGGCGGCGCGCCTCGCGTTGAGCGGGGAGGTCGATGCGATCGTCACGGCGCCGGCCCACAAGCATGCCCTGAACCTGGCGGGCTTCCGCTGGCCGGGCCACACCGAGTGGCTGGCGCACCTGGCCGGGGACGTGGACGTGGCCATGATGCTCGCGGCGGCGGAGCTCCGCGTGGTGCTGGTCACCACGCACGTGCCGCTCAGGAGCGTGCCGCAGCTCCTCACCACCGAGAAGCTCATCACCACCGGCCGCACCACCCAGCGCGCCCTGCGGGAGTGGTGGGGCATCGCCGAGCCGCGGCTGGCGGTGTGCGCGCTCAACCCGCACGCCGGCGAGTCCGGGCTGTTCGGCGACGAGGAGGAGCGCGTGCTCCGCCCGGCGGTGGAGGTCCTGGGCGCCAGCGGCCCGCATCCCGCGGATACCGTTTTCGTCCGCGCCATGCGGGGGGAGTTCGACGCGGTGCTGGCGCCCTACCACGACGTGGGCATGACGGCCATCAAGGTGGCCGCCTTCGGCCGCGGGGTGAACGTCACCCTGGGCCTCCCCTTCCCCCGGACCTCGCCGGACCACGGCACCGCCTTCGACATCGCCGGCACCGGCACCGCCGACCCGGCCAGCATGCGTACCGCCGTGGAGCTGGCGGTGGAGCTGGCCCGCAAGCGCATCGCCGGCTCCCGTCCCGCGTGACCCCGTCCGCCCCGCCCGGCCCGGCGACCTCCCGGCTCGCCGGGTGGCTCGTGCCCGTCGCCGTCCTGGTGGGGGCGCTGCTCCGGTTGCGGCAGTTTGCGCACGGCCGGCCGCTCTGGATCGACGAGGCCATGCTCGCGGTGAACATCCTCACCCGCGACTTCGCCGGCCTGCTCCGCCCCCTCGACAGCGACCAGCTCGCCCCCGTCCCGTTCCTGTGGGCGGTGCGGCTCGCGGCGCTGGTGGGTGGCGCCGATGAGCGGGTGCTCCGCCTCGTGGCGCTCCTGGCCGGGCTGGGGCTCCTCGCGGCGGTGGCCGCGCTGGCACGCCGGACCCTCGACCCCGCCCCGGCGGCCCTGGCCGCCTGGCTCGTGGCGCTCTCCCCGCTCCTCGGCTGGTACAGCAACGAGCTCAAGCCCTACGTGACCGACGCGCTGGCCGCCGCGCTGCTCGCCCTGGCGGTGGCCCGGCTGCGCGAGGCGCCGGAGCGGCCCGGCCGGTGGTGGACCGTGGGCCTGCTGGGCCTCGTCACCGCGCTGGCGAGCACGGCGGCCCCGCTCATCCTCGCGGGCGTGGGGTCCGCCCTCCTGCTGCCGGCCACGGCCACCACCTGGCGGCCGCGTGCCGCGGTGGCGGGCTGGGCGGCGGCGTGGAGTGCCTGCTGGGGCGTGCTCTACCTGCTCGTCTACCGGGAGACCTCGGGCAGCGCCTACATGCAGCGGTTCTGGATCCCGAACTTCCTGAGCCCGGGCCTGCCTGATCTCGGCGACAAGCTGGTGACCTTGCCCGCGGCTCTCCTGCGCGAATGGTTCCTCGGGGAGGCCACACCGGTCCGGATCCTGGCCGGGGCGGCACTGTGCCTGCCGGTCGCCGCCGGGGCGGTGGGGCTGGCGCGGCGCGGGCGCGGCTGGCTGCTGCTGATCGCCCTCGTGCCGCTGGGCGTGGCGCTGCTCGCGTCCGCCGCGCGGCTCTATCCGGTGGCGCCGCGCCTGCTGCTCTTCGCGGCCCCGCTGGTGGCGCTGCTGCTGGCCGAGGGCGCGGCGGTCGTGGCTGGCCTCCTCGCCCGCTGGCGGCCCGCGCCGTGGCTCGGGCTCGGCGCCGCGGCGCTGCTCGGGCTGCCGGCGCTCGATGCTGCGCGCGGCCTCGCGGCCCCGCCGGAGCGCGAGGCGCTGGCGCCGCTGGTGCGGCTCCTCCAGCGGGAGGCGAGGCCCGGGGCCACCGTCTACGTCTTCGGCCGCGCCGTGCCGGCCTGGGTGTTCTACACCACCGACTGGCACGCCCCCGACACCGCGCGGGTGCGCCACCACGTCGCGCTCGTCAGCTCCACGGGGGCCGCCTTCCGCCATGCCGGGCCCCGGGGGCACCCCGTGCGCGAGGAGGGCGACAGCCTGGCGTACCGGTTCGGGGCGTGGACCGAGCTGGTGGGGATCCCGAGCGGCACCGGGCCGGACAGCCTCGGCGTGAACGGGGCCGTGGAGGACGCGGGCTGGGCGGACAACGAGGCCCGCCGGATCCAGGCGGCCGGCGGGCCCGAGGCGTGGCTGGTGCTGTCGTCGTACCGCGCCGGGCTGCCGGCGCTCCTCGACAGCGCGCTGGTGCGCCGGGGCGGGGTGCTGGCGGCCCGGCACGTGGCGCCGGGCGCCGAGGTGAGTCGCTGGCGCTTCCCCGGCGTGCGTTAGGCGCCGAGGCGGCGCATCAGCGCCAGGTGCTCCTCGAGCTTGAGCTTCTGGCTGGCGCGGTTAGCCACGAGCACCGCCCCCACCGGCAGCAGGAGCTCGCGCTCCACCAGCCCGTTGGCCCGGAGCGTGTTGCCGGTGTCCACGAGGTCCACGATCCAGTCCGCGAGGCCGAGGAGCGGGGCCACCTCGACCGAGCCGTGCACCTCGATGATCTCCACCGGCCGGCCCTCCAGCGCAAAGTGCCGCCAGGCCAGCCGCGGGTACTTGGTGGCGATCCGCGCCGTCTTCCCGCCCGGCAGGTCCGGATACTGCGCGCTCGCCGGCGAGGCGACCACCAGGCGGCACCCCCCGAAGCCCAGCTCGAGCGGCTCGAGCACGTCGGCATCGCTCTCCCGCAGCACGTCGGTGCCGGTCACGCCCACGTCCGCCGCCCCCGACTCCACGTACACCGCCACGTCCGCCGGCTTCACCACCAGGAACTCGATCCCCGCGTCGCTCGACGGGATGAGCAGGCGGCGTCCCGGCGCCGGATCGATGGCGATGCCGGCCTCGGCAAAGCGCGCCACCGCCGGCTCGTACAGCCGTCCCTTGGCCAGCGCCACCCGGATCATCGCGTCCCCCCAGCCGTCACCTCGGCGATGGCATCGAGGTCGAGCGACACACCCACCGCCGGCATCGGGGCCCCGAAGCGGCCCATGAGCCCGTCGTAGCGGCCCCCGGCACCGGCGGCGCGGCCCGCGCCCGCCGTGAAGAGCTCGAACTGGATCCCGGTGTAGTAGTCGAGCCCGCGCACCTCGCCGAGATCGTAGACCAGGTGCCGGCGGTCCGCGGGGGCCATCGCGTCGTCGAGCGCCAGCAGCTGCGCCAGCCCCGGGCGCGCGTTGGTGGAGGCGCGCTGGTGCGCCGCCTCGAGCGCATCCCGCCGCCCGATCACGAACGCCAGCGTGCCGAGTTCCTGGGCCGCCTCGCCGAGGCCGGCCAGGGCGCGGGTGAGGTTGCCGCGGTCCTTGCGGTCGATCCAGCGCCGCACCTCGGCCCGCTCCGCCTCCGGCAGCGCGGCCAGCCCCGGGGCCAGCACGCCCACGTGGCCCAGGTTGAGCTGGAAGTCCTGGAGTCCCATGGTGCGGGCCAGCTCCAGTGTCAGGCGCACGATCTCCACGTCCGCAGCCAGCCCGGCCGTGCCGAGCAGCTCGGCGCCGGCCTGCAGCGTCTCCCGCGGGCGGCCGCCGCGGTCGGGCTCCTGGCGGAACACCTTGCCCGTGTAGCAGAGGCGGAGCGGCAGGGCGGCGGCGCGGAAGGTGGTGGCGGCCACCCGCGCCAGGCTGGCGGTGAAGTCGTAGCGGAGGGCCAGGATCCGGCCGTCGCGGTCGGTGAAGCGGATCAGCCGGTCGGCCACCTCGGGGCCGCCGGCGCGCAGGAAGACCTCCTCATACTCGAAGGTCGGGGGCAGGAGTTCCTGGTAGCCCGCCTTCTCGAGCAGGTCGGTGGCCGCGCGCTGCAGCCGCCGCCGGCTCAGCGCCGCCGGCCCCGTGAGGTCCACCGCGCCCGGCGGGATCGAAGCAATGGGTCTGGTCATGGCTGGGCGTCAATCTAACGCGCCCGGGGGCTGGGAAAGGGTGTGGAGGCAGGGCTGGCGTGGCGCGTCCTTCGGTCTCACCGCCGAGGCCGTCCGCGTCTCGGCGCCTCGGCGGTGCCCCCGCGCGCCGGGCCTCAGCCCGGCGCCTTGGCCGGCGCGCCCCCGCCGAGGATGAAGCGCACCGTCTTCACCCGCCGCCCGTCCATCTCCACGATCTCGAAGAGGTCCGGGCCCACCGGCACCCGGTCGCCGGTGCGCGGCAGGCGGCCCAGCTGGCCGAAGAGGTAGCCGCCGATGGTGGTGTAGTCCGTGTCGTCGAGCTGCAGCTCGTGCTCGGCGTTGAAGTCCGAGATCGTCACGCTGCCGTCGAGGAGCGGCGCCCCTTCGGCGGCGGGCCGGGGGCGCTCCAGCCGGTCGTATTCGTCGAAGATGTCCCCCACGATCTCCTCGAGCAGGTCCTCCATGGTGACGAGGCCCGCGGTGCCGCCGTACTCGTCCAGCACCACGGCGAGGTGCACCTTGAGCCGCTTCATGTCGGCCAGCACGTCCTCCACCTCCCGGGTGCCCGGCACGAAGAGCGGCGGCCGCATGATGGCGCCCACCTCGGCCCCAGGCTGCTGCCGCACGGCGGTGAGGATGTCCTTGGCGTGCACCACGCCCACGATGTCGTCGAGCGACTCCCCGTACACCGGGTAGCGGGACCGCTTGGCCTGCGCCACCACGTCGGCGGCGTCCTCCACCTTGAGCTCGCGCTCGAGCGCCACCATCTGGGTGCGCGGCGTCATCACCTCCTGCGCCACCTTCTCGCTGAACTCGAACACGCCCTCGAGCAGCCGCGCGTCCTCCTTGCCGAGCGTGCCGCCCTCCTCGCTCTGCTCCACCAGCATCCGGATCTCCTCCGGGCTGTGCACCCGCTCCTTCTCGGTGAGCGGGTTGATGCCCATCAGCTTGAGCAGCCGGTTGGCGGAGCCGTTCA
The DNA here is from genome assembly GCA_964598655.1 of uncultured Gemmatimonadaceae bacterium. Lineage (GTDB taxonomy): Bacteria > Gemmatimonadota > Gemmatimonadetes > Gemmatimonadales > GWC2-71-9 > JADJOM01. The sequence continues at coordinate 7,995 of CAZRCT010000025.1, read as the reverse complement.
GGAGGGCGATCGGCCAGGCCATGACCCACCCAAAGGCGATGACCGGGCCGGCCACCGCCGTGGCGACCCGTTCGGGATAGAGCAGGGTAAAGGCCTTGGGCAGCAGCTCGCCCAGGATGATCAGGAGATAGGTGATGATCACGAAGGCCACGACCGAGGCCAGCGTGGCCGTGGAGATGGGGCCGAGCCGTGCCGGCAGCCCCACGAAGGCCCGCTCGATCAGGCCGGCCAGCGCCGGCTCGCCGGCCCAGCCGAGGCCCAGGCTGCAGAAGGTGATCCCGACCTGGGTGGCGGAGATGTACCGGGGGAGGGCGTCCAGGACCCGGAGGGCGAGGGTGGCACGCCGGTCGCCCCGCTGCGCCTGCTCCTCGATGCGGGTCCGCCGGGACCCGACCAGGGCGAACTCGGCGGCCACGAAGAAGGCGTTCAGACCCACCAGGGCCACCAGCGTCAGGAGGCCCACCACGACCGAAGTACTACCAGAGGGGTCCATATGGTGTGAAGTTTAGGCGTTGCCGCCCACCCCCGCGAGGGTTCCCCCATGATCCGCCAGATTGCGGTCCCGCCATTCGAACGGCTGGACCCCTTCCTGCCCAAGCCGTCCGTGACCGACGCCGCGACCCGCGGCGGCGTGGCCGCCATCCTGGACGACATCGCCCGGCGCGGCGATGCCGCCGTCAGGCACTGGACGAAAACCCTCGACGGCGTGGACCTGGCCCCCGCCGACTGGGAGCTGCCCAAGGCGGAGTGGGAGAACGCGGCCGAGCGGATCCACCCCGAGCTCCGCGAGGCGCTGGAGACCGCCGTCCAGCGGGTCACCGCCTACCATCGCCGCCAGCTCGATCCCGGCTTCACCGTCCTCGAGGAGGACGGCAGCATCCTCGGCATGCGCGTCCTCCCGCTGGAGCGGGTGGGGCTGTACGTGCCCGGCGGGAAGGCCGCCTACCCGTCGAGCGTCATCATGAACGCGGTCCCGGCCGTGGTGGCCGGCGTGGAGGAGATCATCGCGGTCACCCCCCCGGCGGGCGTCACCGACGCGGTGCTGGCGGCGTGCCTCTTCGCGGGGGTCACGCGGATGTACCGGATCGGCGGGGCGCAGGCGGTCGGGGCGCTGGCCTTCGGGACCGCCACCATCCCGCGGGTGGACAAGATCGTGGGCCCGGGCAACAAGTGGGTGGCCGAGGCCAAGCGGCAGGTGGCGGGGCCGGTGGGGATCGACATGATCGCCGGGCCCACCGAGGTGGTGATCATCGCCGACTCCACCGCCCGCCCCGACCGCATCGCCGCCGACCTCATCGCCCAGGCCGAGCACGACGAGGACGCCACCAGCTGGCTGGTGACCACCGACCTCGAGCTGGCCGACAAGGTGCCGGCCGCCCTGGAGCAGCTCCTGGCGAAGAACCCGCGCGCCAAGGTGGCCCGCGCCTCCCTCGAGCGGAACGGCCTCATCGTCTGGGTCCCCACCGTGGGCGACGCGGTGAAGGTGGCCAACCTGCGCGCGCCGGAGCACCTGGAGATCGTCACCCGCGACCCCGAGGCCGTGGCCGAGGGCATCCGGCACGCCGGCGCCCTCTTCCTCGGCGACACCACCCCCGAGCCCGTGGGCGACTACATCGCCGGCCCGAGCCACGTGCTGCCCACCAGCGGCACGGCCCGCCATGCCTCGCCGCTCGGCGTCCACGACTTCGTGCGCCGTTCCAGCATCATCCAGTACACCCGCGATCGCCTCAACATCGACGCCGCGCGGATCATCACGCTCGCGGAGGCCGAAGGACTCCACGGGCATGCGGAGGCGGTCCGGATCCGGCTCCAGGAATAGCGTTTCACCCCCCGACGCCGGCGGGGAGGCAGGCGGGGCGGCGGGGGCCACGGCCCCCGCCGCCCCGCCCGTTTCCGGCCCCCGGAAACCGCCCCGGTCCGGCCCTTGCTCCCCCCTCCTGCCCTGTCTATATATGCCGCGCGGTGCCCGGGTGGGGTACCGCGCCGTGGCGGCCCCCGCCAGGGGCCTCCAGCGCCTGAACACAGAAGGTGGTTGTGTCCGAGTCCCAGAACAGGAACATCCGCAACATCGCGATCATCGCGCACGTGGACCACGGCAAGACGACGCTCGTGGACCAGATGCTGCGGCAGGCTGGCGCGTTCCGGGCCAACCAGCACGTGGAAGAGCGCGTCATGGACTCGAACCCGCTCGAGCGCGAGCGGGGCATCACCATCCTGGCCAAGAACACGGCGGTCCGCTGGGGCGAGACCAAGATCAACATCGTGGACACCCCCGGCCACGCCGACTTCGGCGGTGAGGTGGAGCGCATCCTCCGCATGGTGGACGGCGTGCTGATCCTGGTGGACGCGGCCGAGGGGCCGATGCCCCAGACCCGCTTCGTCACCCGGAAGGCGCTGGCGCTCGGCCACCAGCCCATCGTGGCCATCAACAAGATCGACCGGCAGGACGCCGAGCCGCTGCGGGTGCACGATGAGGTGCTGGGCCTCTTCATCGACCTCGAGGCCAGCCACGAGCAGCTCGACGCGCCGTTCCTGTACACCTCGAGCCGGGCCGGCACCGCCACCCCGGAGCTCGACCACCCCGGCACCGACCTCAAGCCGCTGTTCGAGGCCATCCTCAAGCACGTCCCGCCCCCCACCGGGGACGCCGAGGGGCCGTTCCAGATGCTCATCTCCACGCTGGACTTCAGCACCTTCGTGGGGCGCATGGGCATCGGGCGCATCGAGCGGGGCCGGGTGAAGCTGGGCCAGGAAGTGGCCCTCCTGCCCATCGGCGAGCCGGGCATGGTCACCGAGGGGATCACCCGCGGCCGTATCACCAAGCTCATGACCTTCGACGGCCTCACCAAGGTGGAGACCGACGAGGCGCAGGCCGGGGACATCGTGGTCATCGCCGGGGTCGAGGGCATCGAGATCGGGCGGACGGTCACGGCCGTGGAGTGCCCCGAGCGGCTCGAGGGCATTGCGGTGGAGGAGCCCACGCTGTCGGTGGACTTCATCGTGAACAACAGCCCCTTTGCCGGGCGCGAGGGCAAGTTCGTCACCAGCCGCCAGGTCCGGGACCGGCTCCTCAAGGAGCTGGAGCGGAACGTGGCCCTGCGGGTCGAGGACACCGAGAGCCCCGACACCTGGGCCGTCAGCGGCCGCGGCGAGCTCCACCTCGGCATCCTCATGGAGACCATGCGCCGCGAGGGCTTCGAGTTCCAGGTCTCGCGGCCGCGGGTCATCACCAAGGTGGGCAAGGACGGCGAGCGGCAGGAGCCCTACGAGGAGCTCATGGCCGACGTCCCCGAGGGCTACATCGGCACCGTGATCGAGAAGCTGGGCCCACGGCGCGCCGAGCTCATCGAGATGAAGAACCCGGGGCAGGGCATGGTGCGGATGAACTTCCGCATCCCCGCCCGCGGCCTCTTCGGCTACCGCTCCGAGTTCCTGACCGACACCCGCGGCACCGGGACCCTGCACCACCGCTTCCTCGAGTACGGGCCGTGGGCGGGCCCGCTCGCCGGGCGGAAGAACGGCGTCCTGGTGGCCGACCGGGTGGGCACCGCCGTGGGCTTCGCGCTCTTCAACCTGCAGGAGCGCGCCCAGATGTTCATCTCCCCGGGCGACGAGGTGTACGAGGGGATGATCTGCGGGGAGAACTCCCGCCCCGACGACATGGACGTCAACGTCGCCAAGGAAAAGAAGCTGACCAACATGCGCACCACCGCGTCGGACGAGAACATCCAGCTCGAGCCGCCGCGCCAGATCACGCTGGAGTACGCCCTCGAGTACATCGAGGAGGACGAGCTGATCGAGGTGACGCCGAAGTCCATCCGGCTCCGCAAGCGGGCGCTGCTCGCCACCGACCGGAAGAAGATCGCACGCGCCGCCGCGCGCGCAGCGGACGCATCCTAACCCCCCCTCCAGCGGAGGCTGTCATGTTGCCGTGGGAAGCGTCGGTCGACGCACTCGTCCAGCTCCGTCGCCGCCGGGACGACGACGATTTCACTGATGACGAGGAGGCGTTCTCGTTCGATGACGACGAGGACGACGAGGACGCCGAGGGAGAGGACCTCGACGAGGAGGACGATTTCGACGACGATCTCGATGACGAGCTCGACGACGTGGACATCGAGCCCATCGACGACGAGGACGAATAGCCGCCTCGCCCCCTGAGGCGGCCGGATACAGGACGGGCGACCCCGCGGGGTCGCCCGTCCGTGTTTTCCCCGGTGGCCGGCGGGCTAGAACGCCGTCTCGACCCGGAGCGTGCTGACCAGCGCCGCGTCCACGCCTGCGGCGCCGCCCGGGTGCACGATGTACTGCAGGTCCGGGCGCAGGGTCAGGAAGCCCAGGACCTGCACCCGCAGGAAGCCCTCGATGGCCGTCTCGTCGTGCGCGTAGCCGGCGCGGTCGCTCAGGTCCACGTGGCTGACCCCGGCGCCGAGCGCGTTGCCCGCCCAGCCGAGCGGCGCATCGAGCACCACCCCGGCCATGTAGTGCCGCGCAAAGTCGTTGACCCGCGCATCGGCCCAGCCGTAGCGGACGAAGCCGGAGAGGCCGCGCGCGGCGGTGGAGTCGTCACCCTCGGTGCCGCTCAGGCGGCGCTCCAGGAAGGCGTACCAGCCGGTGGGGCCCTGCTGCAGCCCGCCGTCGAGCCGCGGCGCATAGCCGGCGTGGTGCCACACGCCCACCCCCGCCCGCCCGAGCGCGGCAGGGCTGGCCACCAGTTCCACGATCCCGAAGGGGGCATCGGCCGCGGCGTCGGCGGCGCGACTGGCCGGCAGGGTGCCCCGGTAGACCGCCCCGCCCAGCGTGAGCCAGCCGGCCGGCGAGACGAAGAGGTTGGCGCTCAGGGCGGGGTCAGGGTAGGTCGGCAGCCCGTACAGGGTGGGGCTGAACCCGGCGGAGGAGTTGAGGAACTCGCCCGCCGCGGTGACCACCGCGAACTCGCTGTTGGCATCCACGTACCCGACCTTGGCCCGCACCCGGTCCCCGAGGAGGCGCTGCTCGTACCAGAGGTCGTAGCGCCGGCTGGTGGGTTCGATGTCGATGTTGGAGAAGGTCTGGGCATCGCCGGTGAGCTCGCCGCCCGCCGGGCCGCTCATGGTCATGTAGCTGATGGCGAAGGTCCCGCCCGCGAGCCCGGCAACGGTCCCCAGGTCCACCGTGGCGGCGGCCGTGAAGAGCCCTCGGCCCCGCGTCCCCCGGGCCACACCGCCCCGCACGTTGCTCGAGACGTCGTAGATCCAGCTGCCCTCGACCGTGATGCCGTGTCCCTCGAGCAGGCTCCGGGTCCCGGCCCAGTCCCCCGTGGCCCGGTCCCAGCGCCCCCAGGGGGCGCTGCCGAACCAGGCCCGCGGCAGCGTCAGCGCGCCGATCGAGGCCGAGACGTCCGGCACCACGGTGCCACTGGCCTGATCCAACACCACCGGCTCCGGCAGCTCGGCCGCACCAGCGACGGCGACCTGCTGGGCGCACAGGCCGAGAGGCCCGAGGACGAGTCCCAGAGACAACCATGAGCACGACCGACGAACGGCGGGCATACCAGCCTCCGAGCGGAGTGGTTTCTCTGTACCGTTTTCGGTCGATAGCTTCGTTTTCAAGAGGGAAGTGCGATGTTCATTTATTAGTCGGTGACTGGTCATGGTCACCCCCGTCCGCCCCGCGCCTCCCCGGTCGATTCCGGCCCAGGATCCACGCGATTTTCGGCGTTCATGAACGTGGGTGGCGATTCCCGGGAACGTCGCACGGGAATCCCGTAACCGGAAGCCCCCCCCGGGGGGGATGCCGAGAACGAGACCGGCCCCGGACGGGAGGTCCGGGGCCGGGTGCTCAGCGGGAGCGTGGGGTCAGGAGGCGGGTCGCTGGCAGGCGGAGTCGGCCGCCACGAGGTCGGCCGTCGGGATGGGGACCCAGTCGCTGTCGGCCGCTTCCGGGAGACCGAGGACGGCGTAGTCCTGGTTGGTCCGGCGGTCCACGTCGAGCCGAGTGATGCCCTTGAGCAGGACGAACAGCGGGTTGCCGGCCTGGTCGCGCTTCTCGAGCGCCACGCCCAGGCAGGTCCGCCCGCGGACCCGGGCCATGGCAAAGCGGCCGGGGAGGGCGGCCGCACCGAAGACCGGGGCCACCACCCGCACGTGGGCCCCCTGCCGGACCGGCCCCGACTGGGCGGCAAGCGGGGACAGCAGGCCCAGCGTGGCGATGGTGAGTGCCAGCGGGCGACGGGGCATCGGCATGGGGGTCCAGATGGTGAACGTGCTCCAATATAGGCCGGGAATCGGGTGTTGGCGGTTGACAGGGCGGCCCCGCGTGGGTTTTTTGATGCTCCCCGCGGGCACCTGCGGGAGCGCAGTGGAAGGGCCTGTAGCTCAGGTGGTTAGAGCGCACGCCTGATAAGCGTGAGGTCGGTAGTTCAACTCTACCCAGGCCCACTTTTCCAACTCCATAGTACCGCAAGCAGTTACCGCGAACCGGCGGGACCCCGAGTCCCGCCGGTTTTGCGTTGGGTTCCGCATGAGGTTCCGCATCGCGGGATTTTCGCGGGTCATTCCGGTCACTCCTCTCCCCGAATCTTGGCCCGCACGCGGCGCGCTTCATCGCGCGCGTACCCGGCCTGCTGATCGGCGTACACGCGGTCGGGGATCTGGCTGTCGGTCCAGCCGCCGTGCGCCTGGAGTCCTTCGCGGCTGATGCCCGCTTCCTTCGCCGCATCCACCGCCGCGCGCCGAAGCCCGTACGCCGCGCGACCCTCGATGTGCGGCACCTCCGCGAGGCGCTCCGCTTCCTTAAAGGAGTCGAGCACCCAGCGAGGGTTCACCACCTTGCCGTTGCTGTGGCGCTCGAGGGTGGCCACCGGCCGGCCCTTCCTGCCGCCCGGCATCTGGCCCGCGGGGAAGAGCGGGTAGTCGGCGAGCGTGCCCGCACGGAGCGCCTCCTCGAGCGTCCGGAGATACCCGGCAAGCGCGGCATCGAGCGCGGCGCGCTGTCCCGCCGTGAGGTGGACGACCACGCCGCGCTTCTTCCCCGCGGAGCGCACGACGAACGTCCCCCGCTCGAGGTCGAGATCCCGCCGTCGCGCGCGCCGCACCTGACCGAGCCGGAGTTCGGCGCCCAGCGCGATCAGGAGCCCGAAGCGCGGGTCCACCTGGTCGGCGACGTCGAGGATCTTCCGCATCTCCTCCAGCGTGTGCCGCGGCCGGTGCGGTTCCGCATCCGTGGCCTCGCCGGCGAGCACGCGCCAGTCGGCCCTGAGCTCGTCACGCCAGCGACGGGGCGCGACGCACGCGTGCGCCGGAATCCGCTCCTCGTCCCGGAGCCACTGGGCCACGGCGAGGACGCGCTGCACCGCGATCTCGGCGCCACGGAGGCCCTCGTGTCCATCGGCGCGAAGCGCCAGGATCCGCTTCCGCCAGAGCTGGCGCAGCTCCGCGCGCCGGATGCGTTCCCACGGCGTGTCTGCCCGCCACACGCGCTTGGCGAACTCCAGCTCTCGAAGGGTCTCGCGCCGGTGCATCGTGTCCACCGGGTACTTCCCCCGTTCGGGGTCGATCGCCGCAGCGACGCCCTCGGCGATCGTGAGCGGTCGGTCGTCGATGACGGGCCTCGCGGCGACCGTCCCGGTCTTCAGGGCCTCGGAAAGCTTGAGCGCCTCGGCGAGCGCGAACCGCGCGGCCTCGGCGATGATGCGCCCGCTTTGAGTGCGGAGCGTCCGGCCCAGCGAGCGATAGCGCCAGTCGGTGCGGCCGTCATCGCGCCGCTCCCGCCAGCGAAGGTAGAGCGCGCCGCCCTTCCAGTGGCGCTCGATGGCGGTGACCTTCCACGGCCCCTCGCCCACCGTCTCCTGCCAAGCCTCGGCCTCGCTCACGCGACCCCCGCCGGTGTCGCGGCGCGAAGGCGCCGGCGCTCTTCCGCTCGCCGAATGCGGAAGCCCAGCCCCGCGCGGAGCGCGCGCAGCTCGCCGCGGCGAATCCAGTTCCGCACGGTCTGCGGTGTCACGCCTTTCATCAC